>NZ_JABCQN010000025.1:0-742 GCF_015244665.1 Gluconobacter japonicus | reverse complement strand
GAGGCACCGCAGACAAGGCCAAGGCAGGTCAGAATGATTTTCCCGGCAGCAATCCGCAGCGTGAGAATACGGTCAACAACGGTATAGTTTCCCATGTGGAGGGTGGCGATCGTCTGGGGAATTCCTGACCCCTGTGATCCTTTGAAAAGCGTTCGTGTCATCCAGGTAATAAAGGCAAAGCCCGCGGGCGCGAGAACTAGCATGGCCCAGGGATGCCACGTCACGAAGCGCGTCCGCAGTTCAGCGCACTGATCACCAAACCTGGCGAATAAAACGGCAGTGAGACCCACAAGGACAGCGCCGATCCAGTAAAGACTCATTCTGCGCCAGCGTGTTGTCCTGGCGCGCGCTGTTCGTCTGAGATGGTGGATCCTGTCCTTGTGATGAGCAGATGGTTTCACAGGAGCAGAAGGCACATCAGACACAGAAAACGTCCATAGCAGTATAAGCCGTTTCCTCGGCCCTCATGACGACGACTGGAAAACTGGAATAAGAATGTCGTGCCAGATTTATCTGAACCGGGTCAAATATCGGAATTCATGATGTCGTCTTCCCTCATGCCCATTGCTGTCTCCGCGCGCCGCATTTTCATTCTGGGCCTTGTCGCAGGATATGTAGATGCTCTGAGCTTCGTGGACCTGGGAGGTGTCTTTGCAGGTGCGATGACTGGAAACACCACGCATATGGGCGCTTCATTCGTACAGGGAAATTGGGCCCATGGTTTCCTGCTTGTCGGTGCGCT
>NZ_JABCQN010000024.1:0-793 GCF_015244665.1 Gluconobacter japonicus | reverse complement strand
GGATCGTGGAATTGCGCCCACCAGTCCTTCATGTCCGCTTCCGTGCGGGCAATCTCCTCTGCCGTCACCGAGTGAGGCTGCTCAACGAAAGAGTCAGGCACCTTGATCCTGTCTGGCTTGAAATTCGGCCCGACGGTGCAGGCCGTAAGCGACAGACAGGTGCTAAGAGCGAGGGTAAGGAGTTTGCGGGACATGATCAGAGATGATTCTGCAGCCAGGTGGTCAGCTTGCCACGGGCGCCGGGCGTTTCGCGGCCGATCGTGACAGTCGCGGTCATACCGGCCGCAAGGGTGATTTCCGGCGGAACGTTATCCAGTTCCAGACGAACCGGAATACGCTGCGCCAGTCGGACCCAGGTAAAGATCGGATTCACGTCCGGCAGACCCAGACGGTCAGACACACCGTTACGGTCATTAATACCACGACCAATGCTGACGACGTGCGCAGGAAGGATCTGTTTGTATCCCATCAGCTTCACACGGGCTTCATCACCGACATGCACGCCATGCATTTTGGTTTCTTCAAAGTATCCGTTGATCCAGTAACTGTGCGCGTCAATGACAGCCAGACCGGGCTGACCAGCATGGGCATAGTCACCAACCCGAAGATTCAGGTTGGTAATGTAACCGTCAACCGCTGAATAAACCGTCGAACGCTGAAGATTGAGCAGAGCCGTATTCAGTTCAGCTTTCGCCGCATTAACCTTGGCCCGCTGCGTCTCGACATTCGAGTTGAAGTCTTCCTGCTCTTCAGCAGAAACAATGCCCCCCAGCCCCATACGGCGCTTGGCGTC
>NZ_JABCQN010000023.1:0-828 GCF_015244665.1 Gluconobacter japonicus | reverse complement strand
CCATTGCCTGAGGTGGGTTGGGAGCGTTGAAAAGAGCACGCTCAAGGCGCGCACAGCAATGGACAGCGGGATGATGGCAAGCGTTGCCAAAACTGCAAACACATGCGGCTTAATCTCAAGGATTTCGAAGCCGATCAGCATGAACAGCAGGACGTTCAGCACCTCGTCAATGAGGGTCCACGCAACGTCAAGGTCCTTGCGGGACGCTTCGTCGAAAATGGAATGGCTATAGCCTGTCCCAAAGCAGAGACCGGCCACCACGACGGCAATCGCTCCAGACATTCCGAGCTGGTTGGCGATGCTGAAGGTTCCAGTGGCCAGGGCCAGGGATGTCAGCAGGTCAATATGCGGATCCCGCTGTCCCTTGAGCACCCGCAAAGCAATCCACCCGGTCAATGCGCCCAACAGACCACCACCGATGGCCTCCCGGCAGAAACTCAACACAATCTCGGAGGCGGTCACTTCGTGACTTCCTCCGGTTGCCAGCCCGATCGTGACACCGAAAATGACAACACCCACGCCATCGTTGAACAGACTTTCACCTGCAAAAACAGCCTGAAGCGGTCCCGGTAGACCCAGACGTTTCAGCATTCCCACGACTGAAACCGGGTCCGTAGGCGCGAGAATGGCACCGAGCACAATGCACCATGTAAAGGGAACCGCGTGTCCCAGCAGGGGAAAAACGGACCACGCTGCGACCGCAAGAAACGCGACGGCCAGAATGGTTCCCAGAATGGAGAGGGCTGTCACAGACATCAGCTTTTCCCTCAGATGTCCGACATTGACCTGCATGGCACCGGCAAACAGGAGAAGCGACAACGCGCCATT
>NZ_JABCQN010000022.1:0-867 GCF_015244665.1 Gluconobacter japonicus | reverse complement strand
TAGGTCATGTTGACAAAAAATCTGATCCAGAGCTTTGCGGCGGCGAGATTGAGGAAACTCATGAAGGACAAGGCGGTCTTGTCGTAGCGCGTCGCAATACGGCGCATCTGCTTGAGTTTGTTGAACATCCGCTCGATGCCGTTGCGTTCCCTGTAACGCCACCAGTCTGTTTTCTGTGGAGCACTGCGGCTTTTGCGTGATGGAATAACCGGCAGGATCCCGTGGATCAGCAGGTCCTGGCGGAAGCTGTCACTGTCATAGCCCCGATCAGCCAGCATGGCTTTGGGGGGCGGGACAGACAGCTTCATCAGGGCGTCTGTGGCTTTGTAGTCCGAGACCTGGCCTCCGGTAAGGACAAAGCCAAGAGGGCATCCCTGATTGTCACATCGGGCAAGGATCTTGCTCGTAAAGCCGCCGCGTGATCGACCAAAAGCCTCCGAATGAGCCCCCCTTTTGCGCCCTTAGCCTGTGAATGGGCACGGACTACGGTGCTGTCGACCATATGCTGCCAGTTATCGGTCAGGCCGAGGTCTATCAGGGTTTGCAGCAGAGCATCCCACACCCCCTGTTCAGCCCAACGCCGGAACCGGACATAGACCGAGTTCCACTTGCCGTAGCGCTCATGCATGTCCCGTCACGGACAGCCTGTGCGCAGAACATGCAGCATACCATTGAGAAACAGGCGGTTGTCTCCAGCTGGTCGAGCCCAACGTCCGCGCTCAGGCGGCAGAAGCGGACCAATCATCGCCCATTCCTGATCCGTCAGATCGCCTCGTGCCATGCCCGCTCCACCGTGCCGTCTGCGTTGAAGCAACCAGTGAATCAGATCTCAGGATGAGTGTATAGACCTTTTGTCAACGCGACCTA
>NZ_JABCQN010000021.1:0-954 GCF_015244665.1 Gluconobacter japonicus | reverse complement strand
TCCAGATTTTGCAGACGTATTCGTAAGGGGTAAGGCCACTGAGGGTCTTGAGTCTTCGCCCGAAATTATAGGCTGCCATGAAGTCGTTGAGGTGTGTCCTCAACTGCTCATGACTGTCGTAATGGAAGCGTTTGACGGTTGCTTCCTTGATTGTCCGGTTCATCCGCTCGACCTGACCGTTCGTCCAGGGATGATTGGGTTTCGTCAGACGATGTTCGATCCCGTGAGCTTCGCAGATCATGTCGAAGCGCATGGGGCGAGACCAGGCCATATTGCGGTTACGGGGCTGATCAGCGAACTGGATGCCGTTATCGGTCAGAATGGTGTGGATCCGGTAAGGGATGATGCTCAGGAGATGTTCGAGGAATTCCCAGGCTGTCTTCCGATCAGCTTTCCCGACGAGTTGTGTGACAGCGAATTTGCTTGTCCGGTCGATAGCAACGAAGAGGTGCAGCTTGCCCTCAGCAGTCTGTACTTCGGCAATATCGATGTGAAAAAAACCTATGGGATAGCGTTTGAAGCGCTGGCGTTTGGGCTTGTCTCCTTCGATGTCCGGCAACCGGGATATCCCGTGGCGCTGAAGGCAGCGATGCAGAGCCGAGCGTGTCAGATGAGGGATGCTGGCCTGCAGGGCATAAAGACAGTCATCCAGCGGCAGTAAAGTATGCCGGCGAAACGCCAAGATCATCGCTTCGTCCGTCTCGGACAGGACCGTTGAGCGCGGCTCTTTAGGACCTGTCTTCTGATCCTCAACCGTTTGACGCTTTCGCCATTTTGCAACTGTTTTCGGGTTGATCCCGAACTCCTCGCTCAGCGTCGCGAGCGAAGCCTGCGATCGCTGTAGTGCTGCTCGCACGGCGTGCGTGGTCGTGGCGCTGCCATGACGTATCTGTCCCATAAGGCTTCCTTCCACTCGCGTGAAATTAATACCCCATCAAATCCCGGGACTAAACA
>NZ_JABCQN010000020.1:0-1417 GCF_015244665.1 Gluconobacter japonicus | reverse complement strand
GATCGCCACCCTCCACATGGGAAACTATACCGTTGTTGACCGTATTCTCACGCTGCGGATTGCTGCCGGGAAAATCATTCTGACCTGCCTTGGCCTTGTCTGCGGTGCCTCCATCGGACGTGAAGGTCCCAGCGTGCAGATCGGAGCGTCGATCATGCATGGCTTTTCACGACTGCTTGGGCAATCCAATATCGCATCCAAGCGCAGTATGATTCTGGCGGGAGGTGCTGCTGGAATGGCAGCGGCTTTCAATACGCCGCTGGCTGGCATTGTCTTTGCTATTGAGGAGCTTTCTCACTCTTTCGAACAGAAAGCTTCAGGTCGGACATTGACGATCGTTGTGATCTCAGGTGTCATCGCTATTACCCTCATGGGAAATTATACCTATTTTGGTCATGCAGATGTCAATATCCCTGTTGGGACAGCGTGGATCGCCGTTCTCGTCTGCGGCATTGTCGGGGGGCTGGCTGGGGGCAGCTTTGCCGCACTCGTTATCAGGGCGTCCAGAGGCTTACCTGGCTCTGTCGGCCGACTGGCCAAACAGCGTCCGATCATTTTCTCAGCACTGTGCGGACTGTTGACCGCGGTGATCGGCCTGATCTCCAAAGGGAATACTTACGGAACGGGCTATGTGCAGGCTCAGGCAATTTTTGCAGGGACCGACCACTACCCGGCCTCGTTCTTTATCCTGAAGTATCTCTCAATGCTGGTCTCGTACTGCTCGGGTATTCCAGGTGGAATGTTCGCACCCTCTCTTGCAATCGGAGCGGGCATCGGCGGATGGATCGAACAGTTTCTTCCGCATACGATCCCCGGTGCAGTCGTGCTGTTGGGGACGGTCGCCTATTTCTGTGGTGTTGCTCAATCGCCGTTAACAGCAACGATTATCGTCATGGAAATCTGCGATAACCAGCAGGTAACGCTTGCACTTTTGGCCACAGCGTTTCTGGCGTTTGGTGTCTCCCGGATTGTCTGCCCTCAACCTCTCTATACCGTCTTGGCCGACAGATTTCTGGAAACGATGGACAGACCCGCCGCACGACCAAACCCCATGCCTGCGAAACAGGAAGATGCCTCTGAGGAGAAGTTACCGATCTAAGCTTGAGAGTCGGGTGGTGGGGAACAGTCTCCGGACGACCCATTCCATTGTGAGTCCTTGTGCGATAATCGTGAATACCACCACACCGTAACACACTGGCAACAGCAATTCGCGTAAATCTCCGGCTGGCAGTCCAAGCGCCAGAGAGACCGAGATGCCTCCACGGAGGCCACCCCATGTCAGGATACCCAGGACGCGGCCTCGTTTCCATTGCCTGAGGTGGGTTGGGAGCGTTGAAAAGAGCACGCTCAAGGCGCGCACAGCAATGGACAGCGGGATGATGGCAAGCGTTGCCAAAACTGCAAACACATGCGGCTT
>NZ_JABCQN010000019.1:0-1417 GCF_015244665.1 Gluconobacter japonicus | reverse complement strand
GATCGCCACCCTCCACATGGGAAACTATACCGTTGTTGACCGTATTCTCACGCTGCGGATTGCTGCCGGGAAAATCATTCTGACCTGCCTTGGCCTTGTCTGCGGTGCCTCTATCGGACGTGAAGGTCCCAGCGTGCAGATCGGAGCGTCGATCATGCATGGCTTTTCACGACTGCTTGGGCAATCCAATATCGCCTCCAAGCGCAGTATGATTCTGGCGGGAGGTGCTGCTGGAATGGCAGCGGCTTTCAACACGCCGCTGGCTGGCATTGTCTTTGCTATTGAGGAGCTTTCTCACTCTTTCGAGCAGAAAGCTTCAGGTCGGACATTGACGATCGTTGTGATCTCAGGTGTCACCGCTATCACCCTCATGGGAAATTATACCTATTTTGGTCATGCCGACGTCAACATCCCGGTGGGGACAGCGTGGATCGCCGTTCTCGTCTGCGGCATTGTCGGGGGGCTGGCTGGGGGAAGCTTTGCCGCACTCGTCATCAGGGCTTCCAGAGGCTTACCTGGCTCTGTCGGCCGATTGGCCAAACAGCGTCCGATCATGTTCTCAGCACTGTGCGGACTGTTGACTGCCGTGATCGGCCTGATCTCCAAAGGAAATACTTACGGAACGGGCTATGTGCAGGCTCAGGCAATTTTTGCAGGGACCGACCACTACCCGGCCTCGTTCTTTATCCTGAAGTATCTCTCAATGCTGGTCTCGTACTGCTCGGGAATTCCAGGTGGAATGTTCGCACCCTCTCTTGCAATCGGAGCGGGCATCGGCGGATGGATCGAACAGTTTCTGCCGCATACGACCCCCGGTGCAGTCGTGCTGTTGGGGACGGTCGCCTATTTCTGTGGTGTTGCTCAATCGCCGTTAACAGCAACGATTATCGTCATGGAAATCTGCGATAACCAGCAGGTGACGCTTGCACTTCTGGCCACAGCTTTTCTGGCGTTTGGTGTCTCCCGGATTGTCTGCCCTCAACCTCTTTATACCGCGTTGGCCGACAGATTTCTGGAAACGATGGACAAACCCTCGTCACAACCAAAGCCAATGCCTGCGAAACAGGAAGCTGCCTCTGAGGAGAAGTTACCGATCTAAGCTTTAGAGACGGGTGGAGGGGAACAGTCTTCGGACGACCCATTCCATCGTAAGTCCTTGTACGATAATCGTGAATACCACCACGCCGTAACACACTGGCAACAGCAACTCCCGTAAGTCTCCGGCTGGCAATCCAAGCGCCAGAGAAACCGAAATGCCGCCACGGAGGCCACCCCATGTCAGGATACCCAGGACGCGGCCTCGTTCCCATTGCCTGAGGTGGGTTGGGAGCGTTGAAAAGAGCACGCTCAAGGCGCGCACAGCAATGGACAGCGGGATGATGGCAAGCGTTGCCAAAACTGCAAACACATGCGGCTT
>NZ_JABCQN010000018.1:0-2215 GCF_015244665.1 Gluconobacter japonicus | reverse complement strand
GTGCTGCTCGCACGGCGTGCGTGGTCGTGGCGCTGCCATGACGTATCTGTCCCATAAGGCTTCCTTCCACTCGCGTGAAATTAATACCCCATCAAATCCCGGGACTAAACACCTAGGAAACCACCAATCACACGAACGTGAATCTCGACGAAAACCCGCCCCAGTACCTTTGTGCGCGCGCAGGCTTAACGTCACAGCGAATTTTGGACACTCAGCGGCTGATACCGGGAACCTGCCTGAGTCCCTCTGCAAGAAAATCAACGCAGAGACGGACCCGGGTCAGGTTCGTCCGTTCCGGCGCGATCAGCATACTCAGCGGCACGGGCGACAGCGTATAATTCGGTAACACATGCTCAAGACGACCATCCCGCAGGCAGTCCTCTATCAGCCAGCGATGGGCCGGCCCGTAGCCTCGACCTGCAAGAAACGCATCCCGTGCTGCCAGACCGTGATCGACGATCAAACGACCATGGAATGGCACAGCGTGATTTCTGCCCCTCGCGCTCCGCAAAACCAGCCGGTCCGATCCATGCACACGGGACATCCGTACGCCCTCAAGCTGACGCAGGTCCTCGGGGCCCCGCACCGGACCGTTGCGACGCAGCCATTCGGGAGATGCGACCAGCATGCGCTGGCTTTCACCAAGGGAGCGCAGTTTCATCGCGCAATCGCTCAGGGGACCAAGACGGATGGCGATATCAACGCCGTCACGCACCAAATCAATACGCTCGTCCGTCAGACCGAATTCCACCCTGATGTCTGGGTTCTCATCCTGAAAAGCATAAATGAGACGACTGACGTGCAGAACACCCAACGCACCGGTACAGGAAATACGCACCGTTCCGGCCGTAGCCTGCCGTGTGTCGCGCATTTCCTGACTTGCCTGCTCCACAAGGGAAAGAATCTGCACGCACTGCGCATAATATCGCGTGCCTTCGTCTGTTAACGCGGTCCGGCGCGTGGTGCGCGTCAGTAACGAGACACCCAAAGCCTCTTCGAGTTCACGCAGATGCCGCGTTACTGTCGATTGTCCGGCACCCGTTTCCCGGGCGACGGCGGCCAGATTGCCGCGTTCAGCGATGCGTACAAAGGTTCGCATCCGTTCCAGCGAGATCAGAGATTGTTCCATTTTTCGGCACTGTGCCTTCCCCTATCTCCATATGGGAGAAGAATATCCTATCGCCTAGTCTTACCGGGAAACGAATTTTTTTGGCAAAGACAAGGCCCCGCGCATGAATATCCTGATCGTGTTCGCCCATCCCGAACGACACTCTCTCAATGGCGCTCTTTTCGATATCGCAGTCGCCGAACTGCAATCGCAGGGACACCAGGTGCAAGTCTCGGACCTTTATACGATGCACTGGAAAGCGGCCGTCGACCGCAGCGACTTCCCGGATCTGTCTACCGGCGAGCGCCTGAAAGGGGCATCTGCATCTTCACATGAATTCGCAGCGGACGGCCTGACAGATGATGTGAAAGCAGAGCAGGAGAAACTTCTCTGGGCCGATACCGTGATTCTTCAGTTTCCGCTCTGGTGGTTCGCCATGCCCGCGATCCTCAAAGACTGGGTTAACCGCGTTTATGCCTGTGGCTTTGCGTATGGCGTTGGTGAACACAGCAATCGCCGCTGGGGGGATCGCTATGGCGAGGGCGTGATGGCAGGCAAGCGCGCCATGCTGCTCGTAACGACGGGAGGCTGGCCGGAGCATTATTCCGAACGCGGGATCAATGGTCAGATCGACGATCTGCTGTTTCCGATCAACCATGGCATTCTGTTCTATCCCGGATTCACAGTGCTACCGCCCTTCGTCGCTTACAGGGTGGACCGACTGGATGACGCACGCTTCGAAATTGTGTCCGAACAACTTCGCAAGCGTATGCGCACGCTCGCAACGACAACGCCCATCCCATATCGAAAGCAAAACGGCGGCGACTACCAGATCCCGACGATGGAACTGAAACCCGGCATGGAGACACCAGGCGCCGTTCGTTTTGCCTTGCATGTTGCAGAACAAAAGCCCTGTCTCCGCGACTGCGAGGACTAGCGCCCCAACCATCACGCAAACGTGAACACCGACAAAACCCCGCCTGAATACTTTTCCGTACAGGTAAGTTAAGGAAGCAGAGAAGTTGATCTGATGGCATTCTAATATTTGCGCCAAACAGACGATAAACGAAAACCCCAGGCCGTTTCCGGACTGGCGTTCTAGAGAAG
>NZ_JABCQN010000017.1:0-4749 GCF_015244665.1 Gluconobacter japonicus | reverse complement strand
CAGAATGGTTCCCAGAATGGAGAGGGCTGTCACAGACATCAGCTTTTCCCTCAGATGTCCGACATTGACCTGCATGGCACCGGCAAACAGGAGAAGCGACAACGCGCCATTTAGAAGTGCCGCAGGGAGATTGATGGCTCCAAGCAGCGATCGTAGAAAAGCCTGAAGGTCGCAGGCCGGAAGCAACAGGTTCAGGATCATGAACACAAGCGACGTCAGCAACGAGAAAATCAGAACACCAATCGTGACAGGAATACGCAGTGTGTGATGGTTGAGAATGCTGAAGCCTGCCGAGAGGGTCAGGAGTAGAGCAAGGAGGCTGATGGTATCCATACCGTCACCGCTGGACACTCCCGGACCTTACGTCAAGGAAAACCGGTAATGTCCGCTATCGGGAAAGCATGACAGGTCTTGGAACGGCGGAGATGAGCACGAAAGCAGCCTGTCTGCTTGTCACGCGCTAAGCGGACTTACCGCTTCCGCCTACATAGCTGTCGCCCCACGCGGGTATGTAGGCCTGCCGAAAGCCGACATTCTTACCCGAATTGCATACGGGTAAACTGTTCGGAGATATCCCACAGGCGGGCAGCATCCTGCCGGTCGAGTGCGGCGGGAGGTATTTTGGCAGCGGTGGGATACCCCCGTGTCTCGCTCAGCCTGTCGGGGCCATAATAGCAGCCGCCCTTTGCCTCCGATGACGTCGCGGCGAAAAGTGTCGGTAGTGCGCCCTGGGCGGCCGGCTGGAAGAGAAACCACAACATCCGCCGCGCAAGGCCCAATATACTCGAAGCCCCAGCTCCGTTCGGAAGCAGATCGGTACGCGAGATGCCAGGATGGGCTGCGATACTGGTGATCCCCCAGTTTCCCGCGCCGCTGCGACGCTGAAGTTCCAACGCAAACATCAGGCAAGCCAGCTTGGACTGGCTATAGACCGGCATCGGCTTATAACTATGTGCGGCCTGAAGATCGTCAAACGCGATCTGACCGTCATGCGCGGCAATACTGGAGAGTGTTACAACGCGCGGATGGTTCCCCTTTCGAAGCAGGGGCAGCAAATGCGCGGTGAGTGCGAAATGTCCAAGATAATTGGTTCCGAACTGCAGTTCGAAGCTATCCGAGGTCACTTTGCGTGTGGGTGGCATCATCACGCCAGCATTGTTGATAAGCACGTCGAGATGGTCGTGTTGGCTACGCAGACGTTCGCCAAACGCGGCAATTGACGCCAGATCAGCCAGATCAAGAGCTTCAAAGCTGATGGCGGCCTTGGGAGTGTCCCTTTTGATCCGGGCAACAGCTTCCGCGCCTTTGCCCGGGTTTCGTCCGGCGAGAATGACCGTTGCTCCGGCGCGCGCGAGTGCCAGCGCATCTTCAAACCCGAGGCCGCCTGTCCCGGTTACGACGAATGAGCGGTCATGTAGGTCTGGAATGTTTGACGTCGTCCATTTGCTCATGTCCGGTTCCTGTACAGGTAAGAAATTCCCTTATTGGGAAGTGATGGTCGATAATCCGATGACGCTCGCCATGGATCTCGACAGGTGCTCGATAGTTAGCTGTACCTATCGGGAGGACGAATGCCCGAACTGCCAAATTTCTTGCCCGATCCTGCAATGGTCTGGCTCAGGCCATGCGCAGGGTGTAGATTGGAGCCGTTGGAATTTGGGCCGGAGCAAGGCATGTCTTCATCTCTCGCCAGAGCTGTAACCTGCTATCTGGACGCGCAGGGTTGTGGCGCGAATGGGCTTTGCACGACGTCGTTCGACGGTCTGAATATCATCAGACTGAGCGAAAAGACGCCGCCGAGTGGCATGGTCTACAAACCGTCGCTCTGCATCACCCTTCAGGGCGCGAAGGCGGTAGAGTTTGGTGATGCCATTTTCGAGTATGGGGCGATGGCGTTCCTGCTGGTCAGCATTGAAATACCAGCTCTTGGTCGTGTGACGAAGGCGAGCCCTGAATGTCCCTATATCGGAATCACCCTCGATCTGGACGCAGGGATCCTGCGTGAGGTCATGTCGGAACTCGCTCAGCCGCCTGTTCCGTCGAATGATCAGGGTATCGGGGTCTTCGTCGCCGACCTGTCTGAATATCTGGCGGATTGCATCCGACGACTTGTACGACTGCTCGATAATCCTGCTGCACTCCCGATCCTCTGGCCGGGGATCATGCGGGAAATCTGTTTCTGGCTGTTAACAGGGCCTCATGCGGGCGAGATCTGTAAACTCGTCCTGCCCGACAGTCACATGCAACGGGTTGCAGAGGCCATTCATCTGCTGCGCGCCAACTTTACGAAGCCGGTAAGGATTGAGCATCTTGCCGCTGCGGCGGGCATGAGCCTCTCGTCTTTCCATCAGCATTTCAAGACACTGACGTCTATGACACCGCTCCAGTATCAAAAACAGTTGCGTCTGCTTGAAGCACGCCGCCTCATGGTGTCAGAGGACGTCAGCGTCTCAAACGCCGCGTTTGAAGTCGGTTATGAAAGCCCGTCGCAGTTCAGTCGGGACTATGTTCGCAGGTTCGGGACCGCACCCAAACGCGACGTGATGGAACTTCGGTCCTTTATCATCTGATCATGCAGGGCCCGTGTGTAAGGCGCTGTCCATCGGGTGGATTTAGCAGACAGGCGGTAGTCGCCTCATGTCGGTCATTAAATCAGTCGAACTGATTTTCACATAGCAGACATAGTCGATTTTAGAGCCACGCTATATAATATGATAGGCAGCGGAATTTCCCATTTTGGGGGTTGATCAAGGCAAACCATTCATATTTGGTAAGGCAACTACATGTAGCCTAAAACAGTCACTTTGAGGCCTCGGTTGCTTATCTTTAGTTTCAAGTTAAGAATACTGACACTTAGTGTTGAAATCGATGATAATAAGAAGATAAAAAATATCTCAGACATATAATGGGCAGGATTAGATGAACTTCTTACGCAGTGAAAGTGATGGGATCGTTTTTGGTTACACACGTCGTCAGAGCAACACCCCCATCGGTGGTTTGAGCTATAAATCAATGAACTACCATCGACATTCTGGATACAAACGAGGCAAGACTATATGGAGTTCTGACTTTCCGGTTAGCCAAGAGCCTATCGCGTTTGATGAGAGCGACTTTGCTCAATGGATGGATGGCGCCGGCAATCTTTGGTGGACCAGTAACGGAGCAGCTACAAAAGTCGGAGCTAATGGAGAACGCCTGGCGTTCTTCCCTCAATGCTCCAACCGCCCAGGTCCCTGGCATGGATATCCAGTCTCGCCGAAAGACGATGAAAATTATGAGATTCCTGAACAGCTAATCAGAGAGTGGGAGACTAAGAATATTATCGATGATCTCATCGCATGCCGTATGCGAAAGGGGAAGATATGATTGGAAAACGTCTAGTTCTGCATGGAACATTCATCGAGGCATATTTATATTTTGATTTTCTATGGTTGTTTGCCAGTGACGGTAGCGTGAGAGCGTTCGACATCGCTGCGTTTTGTAATGAGTGTTTGAATGGGGAAGCGGCAGCCGCGAGAGCGTTATTTTCGGATAATCGTCTAATCCAGACAGGGAACGACGAGTTATATTCGCAAGTCACACGTCTTCGCAAAATAGGTGGGAGATATGATGTGTCTCCTACTGATATCGATAGATTTTCTTATATTTTCGAGCGTGAGCTGGAATTTCGTAGCTTACTAGATGTGAAATTTTACTATGGATGTGCATATGTCGGAACCGATGCTAGCACTGTTCAACTTACTGTTGCGAGCCAAGGCTCGTCGCGGGAAAAGCGCGGCTCAATAGCGAGGAGTGGACTTAATAATCGAAAGCTTTCCGATCTTCCGGCACGAGCGTTCCATTGCCGCTTTGGTGCTATTGGGGCAGCATGCGGACCTGCAGGTGGTTTAATCGGATTTGGAGCGGATTTAGAAGACCGAGTTAGCGAGTTTCAGCTCAAACTGTTTACTCAAAGCTCTTATGGGGTCGCTCTTAATGGTCCAGTAATAACAAATCTCTCCCGTCGCAATCAAGTGCAGATTTTTGATGCGACCCTAGAAGACGAAAGCTCAACCAAAGAAATAGATAGTGAATTTTCTCACCTTGATGAAAAATACAGTTTGACTAATATTTCGAAAAATCCGAGTGAAGAAATAAGCAATAAAATAAATGGCTTTTCTGAAAAAGATAGTATCGAGGGGATGTTTCTTTTTAACAAAACCATCTGGAAATTTGATGCAGAAGGTTACTGTTGTCGTGTTAAATTGATGGGAGACGGGTTTAATCTCGGCCCTATTGAATTGACCCCATCCCGCCAAGCTCCACCCGGACGGGTCTTATCCATGTCTAGCATGTTGGGAGGGGTGATAGCTGAGACTGATGACGCCGTTTTTATACAGCAATCTGGACAATGGAAATCTCTCATAGAGGAGCCTGTATATTCAACTCGCGGATATCAGAATTCAAAGCGCTATCAACGAGTTGCGACTGCAGTCACTCGAGATCGCGTTGAGATAATCGTAATATGAATTATCGTTGCAAGCTTCACACCCGGTCGGTTTTATAATCGCTAATTGCCGCTGTGTATGTATATGATTTGTGTCTGCATTTAGGGAGGGGCAATCTCAACAATGTAGAGATCAACGAAATATCTGAATTTGTTTAGTCCCGGGATTTGATGGGGTATTAATTTCACGCGAGTGGAAGGAAGCCTTATGGGACAGATACGTCATGGCAGCGCCACGACCACGCACGCCGTGCGAGCAGCAC
>NZ_JABCQN010000016.1:2500-5427 GCF_015244665.1 Gluconobacter japonicus | reverse complement strand
TGGTTGCGGGGGCAGGATTTGAACCTGCGGCCTTCAGGTTATGAGCCTGACGAGCTACCGGGCTGCTCCACCCCGCGGTGGTGTGTGTGATGTTGGTTTTTTGGGGTTTTTGTGAGTGGGCTGGGGGACCTGGCGGCGACCGACTTTTCCGCACCTTGAGGTGCAGTATCATAGGCGCTGAGGGATTTCACGGCCGAGTTCGGGATGGGATCGGGTGTATGGCCCTCGCAATGGCCACCAGGTCTTCCAGCCCACCCAGTCTTTTTGAGAGTGGGTGGAGGTTGGTGTTTTTTTGAGTGTGGCTGATTTCTGTGCATGTGTTTGGAGTGAGGATTATGAGCGATTAGGACCGGTTAGCTGCATGCATTACTGCACTTTCACACCCGGCCTATCGACGTGATGGTCTCTCACGGCTCTATGAGACCTTGTTTTGAGGTGGGTTTCCCGCTTAGATGCTTTCAGCGGTTATCCCGTCCATACTTAGCTACCCGGCTGTGCCACTGGCGTGACAACCGGTGCACCAGAGGTATGTTCATCCCGGTCCTCTCGTACTAGGGACAAATCCTCTCAAGTCTCTTACACCCACGGCAGATAGGGACCGAACTGTCTCACGACGTTCTAAACCCAGCTCACGTACCACTTTAATCGGCGAACAGCCGAACCCTTGGGACCTGCTCCAGCCCCAGGATGTGATGAGCCGACATCGAGGTGCCAAACCTCCCCGTCGATGTGGACTCTTGGGGGAGATCAGCCTGTTATCCCTAGAGTACCTTTTATCCGTTGAGCGATGGCCCGTCCACGTGGGACCACCGGATCACTATGGCCGACTTTCGTCTCTGCTCGAACTGTCATTCTCGCAGTCAGGCGGGCTTATGCCATTGCACTCGACAGCCGGTTTCCGACCGGCCTGAGCCCACCATCGCGCGCCTCCGTTACACTTTGGGAGGCGACCGCCCCAGTCAAACTGCCCACCATGCAGGGTCCCGGACCAGGCTTACTGGTCTCGGTTAGACATCAGAAAAATTCAGGGTCGTATTTCAAGGGTGGCTCCACCGGTGCTGGCGCCCCGGCTTCAAAGCCTCCGACCTATCCTACACAGGATTTTCCTGATGCCACTGCAAAGCTGCAGTAAAGGTTCATAGGGTCTTTCCGTCTGACCGCGGGTACCCCGCATCTTCACGGGGAATTCAATTTCGCTGAGTCGATGCTGGAGACAGTGGGGAAGTCGTTACGCCATTCGTGCAGGTCGGAACTTACCCGACAAGGAATTTCGCTACCTTAGGACCGTTATAGTTACGGCCGCCGTTTACCGGGGCTTCAATTCAATGCTTGCACATCTCCTCTTAACCTTCCGGCACCGGGCAGGCGTCAGGCCCTATACGTCATCTCACGATTTCGCAGAGCCCTGTGTTTTTACTAAACAGTCGCTACCCCCTGGTCTGTGCCACCCAAACATGGTTGCCCACGGTTGGGTCTCGTTTATCCCGAAGTTACACGAGCAATTTGCCTAGTTCCTTCAGCATCGTTCTCTCAAGCGCCTTGGTATTCTCTACCAGTCCACCTGTGTCGGTTTCGGGTACGGTCTATACGCCAGAGCTATTTCCTGGAATGATCAAAAAGCCTGTTCAATCCGTTAAGGACAGACAACATTTCTCATTCGTCACTTCTGGCAGGCCTAGGAATATTCACCTAGTTCCCATCGACTACGGCTCTCGCCCTCGCCTTAGGGGCCGGCTCACCCTGCGTGGATTAACCTTGCGCAGGAACCCTTGGACTTTCGGCGACAGTGTTTCTCGCACTGTTTGTCGCTACTCATGTCAGCATTCGCACTTCCGATATCTCCAGAGGGGGTCACCCCGCCTCCTTCGCAGACTTACGGAACGCTCCGCTACCGCGCATTCATAAGAATGCACCCACAGCTTCGGCACGTGGCTTGAGCCCCGTTACATTTTCGGCGCAGGGTTTCTAATAGACCAGTGAGCTATTACGCTTTCTTTAAAGGATGGCTGCTTCTAAGCCAACCTCCTGGTTGTTTTGGAATCCCCACATCCTTTCCCACTTAGCCACGATTTAGGGGCCTTAGCTGGTGGTCTGGGCTGTTTCCCTCTCGACAATGGACCTTAGCACCCACTGTCTGTCTGCCGGGCTATACTCCTGGGTATTCGGAGTTTGGTTAGGTTTGGTAAGGCTTTGGGCCCCCCTAGCCCATCCAGTGCTCTACCCCCCAGGGTAAACACCCGACGATCTACCTCAATAGATTTCGCGGAGAACCAGCTATCTCCGAGTTTGATTGGCCTTTCACCCCTAGCCACAGCTCATCCCCGACTTTTTCAACAGGCGTGGGTTCGGCCCTCCAGTGCGTGTTACCGCACCTTCAGCCTGGCCATGGCTAGATCACTCGGTTTCGGGTCTTCTGCCAGCAACTCAGTCGCCCTATTCAGACTCGCTTTCGCTACGCCTACACCTAACGGCTTAAGCTCGCTGCAAACAGAAACTCGCTGACCCATTATACAAAAGGTACGCCGTCACCCCATAAGAGGCTCCGACTGCTTGTAGGCGTCCGGTTTCAGGTCTCTTTCACTCCCCTTATCGGGGTGCTTTTCACCTTTCCCTCACGGTACTTGTTCGCTATCGGTCACTAAGGAGTATTTAGGCTTGGAGGGTGGTCCCCCCATGTTCAGACAGGGTTTCACGTGCCCCGCCCTACTCAAATCCTTATCAAGACACTACGCATACGGGGCTATCACCCATTCTTGCCGGACTTTCCAGACCGTTCTGCTTCTTCTCAATAAGGCATTGGCCTGCTCCGCGTTCGCTCGCCACTACTAGCGGAATCTCTGTTGATGTCTTTTCCTCCAGGTACTGAGATGTTTCAGTTCCCCGGGTTTGCCTCATGCACCTATGTATTCAGTACATGATCCTCTTGC
>NZ_JABCQN010000015.1:0-6047 GCF_015244665.1 Gluconobacter japonicus | reverse complement strand
AATGCTTCATAGGCTTTGCGCAATGAAGATGTATGCCAGGGTGAATTAGGTTTATCGTTGGAGCCGAAGGGTACGAGATCGTTTCTGACCGCAATGAAAAATAATCGCGGTCGGGAGTGGGGCAGAAAAAGCGCTGCATCTACGACAAAGGCACCATAACGATACCCTAAATCTTTAAGAGATCGGCAAATAGCAGCAAAGTCTGATCCCTTATGAGATGTCAGGGTGCCAACGACGTTCTCTAGGGCGATAATGGCAGGTGCTCTACCCTCTTTCCGCAACCTCTGAATTATATCTATAAACGGCCAGAAAGTACCAGAACGATTGCCTTTTAGCCCGGCACCACCCCCCGCTAAAGATAGGTCTTGGCATGGGAAAGACCCCCAAATCAGATCTGCATGAATGGGTAACTGTTCTGATCGGATATTGCGAATATCATCGGCGAGCATTTCCTTGTCGCCCCAATTTCGTTGATACGTCGCAGCTTTTTTTCTATCGAAATCGTTAGCGAATAAACATTTCCAGCCATCCCCTAAGCCCGCTCTAGCCATTCCTCCGCCAGCAAAAAATTCGTAAAATGTTCTCATGGCTGGTTCTTCTCAGTGTCTGATTTCAGAACGACGATTAGTTGCGGAGATACTACAGGAACAACCAAAATGGACCTGGAGTGAGCATAGATCGGAAACAACGTAGGTCGCCGAGGGCATCCGATTTGCTGTGAAAAATTCACCAAAACCACCATTTCCGTGACCGTGTTTCGGCTAGCTTCTGGGCAATTTTTCGCCAGTGATCGCGATCAGATTCAACGGTTGCCCGGAGCGTCTTTTCGGCTTCGAGTTCGGCCTTCACGCGCACCAATTCTAGAGTGTCTTGGGCGATTGGATTGGGGTGTGCAGGGGTGTGCGCATGGTGTGCATCGTCCTCTCTCTGCACAGTGTGTGCACACTGTGCAGGGTGTGCGGAGAGCCATGTATTCAGATCGTCAGCTTTGATCCGCCATTGGTTTTTATTATCTCGAAAAGCCTGTAAATCTGCTGATTTTATAGCCCGCATGATCGTCCATCGGGAAACGTCAGCTACCTGTGCAGCCTGTGCAGGCGATAGGTGTGCAGGTGTGTGCGCGCTCACTGTGCAGGATCGTCGCGGCTAGTGGCGGGCAAGTCAGGCTCCAGACCCTCAAGAGAGGGCTGAGAAGGGGGAGGTAGACCAGGGCCAACGGGTAGCTGGCGCTCGCCACGATGTAGCGATGGTATATGTTCTAAAGGTGGTTGTGCACCGATATCGGCATTGTCGGGTTGTTCATTATCGGAGACTAGAACTGCTGCTGAAAAAAGGCTGTAGCGGATGCCATCCCGTGCACCAGACCATGCCACTCGGTCATTTACGATGTAGGCATTAACCGTACCAGAGGCGCCCACTTGACGGACTTCGATCCAATTTTCGTCTTTGAGCACCTGGAGAGAACGACGGACAGTGCGAGTGCTGCATTTAGTCAGAGTAGATAGAGTTTCCTGACTGGCAACCAGCGCATTGTGTCTGCCCATTTTAGCAATAATTACATGCAAAAGCGCTGCTGCACGGGGGTTTTCAACAGCGAGAATAGACCATCTCTCATGTGCTGCTCGTTCAGTTTGTACCCATGTTCCTGTTGGTGGGGTGGCAATCTGAATTTGTGGCTCTAAAGACATTTTGTGTCCAGAATCGTGACATGAATGTCCTGACCCTAGGACAGATAAGTGTCTTTATCAATGACATTTATGTCTAAAATTTGGACAAACCCCGGACACAGCTGGTGTCCGGGGGGTAGGACATAGCTGGTGTCCTACCCCCCTAGTTTAAGTAATTGAAAAACAAGCGATAAATATTTTTCTCTTCTATGATCTTAAGAGCCATCCACGAAGCCCACGGGTTCGAGGGGAGTGAACGTCCTATAAACGGTAGCGGACCTCGGGTCCTGTGGACCCTCGGGGGCGGATCAAAGGCAAATTTTTTATTCACCCTCTGTCTGGCGTCCTACGGACGGGCTACGCCGCTCCCGCTCCGCGCTCGCCCAGACCTGAAGCACAAACCAAATTTCCCCATAAATGGCTCAGGAAGAAGGTATGTGGGTGTTCTGGTGGTTTCTAACTGGAAACGGCTATGGGCGTGCTAGGGACCATTCTAGGCCATTCCCAGAAGTGGATACGCACCACGTTCCTTTCTGGTCAGTTCTGACCTTGTAGCCCTCAATTCGACACATACCGAATGCCTGAATCTGGCCTACCCTGTCCATTTCGTAGGCTAGGTGGCCCGATGGTGACGATATGGCCCATTCTGCCAGTTTGTCCCGCTGCTTGGTTTCTTGCTGCCCCTCAGCCAACCCCTGAGCGTATCCAGTTCGGCTGCCCTTGATATCCCCCAAAAACGCCGCGCAGAACACAAGCACGATTGCTCCAAACCCGCAGGTGATGAGCAGGGTGCGCCGATCGGTCTTGATATAGCTGGTAACAGCCTGCGCAGCTTCTTCAACCCGTTGAGCGGCTTTAGTGCTTTTGGCGTCCAGTGCCTCAAGCTGCTTCGCTAAGGCTGGCAGCTTACCAGCAACGTCCGAATAAGCTTTATTCGACCGCTGGACGGTGTTCTTCAAATCCTCAAACGCACGAAGGCCGAAATCTTCCGTGTCGTCTGGGTCATTCATGGTCAGCCCTCACTCTGCGTTTGTACTGGCCGGGGGGTGGTGAACCCATGATCCTGAAAAGCCTTTATGTCCTGCTCACGAGACAACCGCTTGAGTAGGGCATCAATCACGTTCGAGAAGCGTTCATCACTTTCCGCTGCTTTTAGCAGAGCGCTACCCAAAATTATTTTTTGGCGATCTTCAATTTTCCGCTTCTGCCTGTTTTCAGCATTGCGGGCATCTTTTAGAGCGTTCCGTGCCTGCTCAAGTCTCTTTTCGGCATCAAGAACTCTCTGAGACTTGGTGGGTTGGCTTGTGCTACTCATGTGCTCGAAACTCCTCCTGATAAGAGTCATAGCACAAAATAAGGTTGCCTAGGAACCCTTCATGCCGATAGGTATTAAGGGCGCACTTATGCAAACTCTGCGAGTTTGCGTGCGACAGGGGCGAACCCCTTGCAACCCCATTCTGTCAGCGAGCCGATCACGTGGCGATCTTCCACCTGTCCGTTAAGACCGTATCGCGTAGCACCGGCAGGAGTGCCGTTGCCGCTGCGGCTTATCGAACAGGGGACACGCTGACCAACGAACGCGATGGACGCCAACACGACTACGCTAACCGAACCGGGGTTGATGAAAGTTTCATCATTGCCCCGGATGGCTGCGAGTGGGCGCACAATCGCTCTGCGTTGTGGAACGCTGCCGAGCAGACCGAGAAGCGTTCCAACTCAGTGACGGCCCGTGAATATGTGCTGGCCCTTCCCGCTGAACTGGACGCCAAAGACAGGGCAGACCTTGCACGGTCTTTTGCCTCTGCCGTGGTCGAGCGTTACGGGGTGGCTGCTGATGTTGCCCTTCATGCCCCCAGTGCCGGTGGTGATGACCGGAACTATCACGCCCATATCCTCACCACGACACGGGAGGTTGAGCCAGGCGGGCTGGGCAAGAAAACCCGCATACTGGATGCCGCCAAAACGGGTGGGCCGGAGATCGAGAGCCTTCGGGAATTGTGGGCCATGCAGTGCAATGAAGCACTAGAGCACCACCAAAAGCCCGCCCGCATTGATCACCGCAGCTATGAGCGGCAGGGTGTGGACGAAATGCCGACCCTGCACCTTGGGCCGACCAGTACCACAATGGAGCGCCGGCATAAGGCCGAGCAGGAGCGGAAGGGGGAATCATACAAACCCCAGACGTTCAAGGCTCAGGAGAACGAGCGCAGGCGTACCCTGAATGACCATGTGCGAGAAATGGTGCGTGAGTTGGCCGCCACCGTTAGGGAGGTGGCCGCTCAGGCCATGGACGCCAAGCGGAAAGGGGTGAATGGCCTTCTGAACGCCTTGAGGGTGAAGGGAAAACAGGAAGCGGACGAACAGGCCAGACGGGCGGCAGAAGCCCGCAAGCGTGAGGAGGAGCGGAAGGAAGCCTTGCGTCAGCAGGCACTCAGGGACGCCAGAGAGCGGGCTGTTCAGGAGGCCAAAGAGCGTATGGGCGATATGGCCAAAAGGGTGCAGAGATTGGCCCCTGATGCCCGCGAGAATTTCCTTGCGGGAGAATACCCTTCAGATCCGTTTGACCGCGTATTGAAGGCTCACAGGCACCCTCTGGGCACCGCTGGACTGGATGCCGAGGAGAAGGCCGTCAGGGCGCACCTGAAGGTATATCAGGAGCAAGAGAAACGTCAGCAGGCCGAGAGGCAACAGGTACCAGCGCGAGGTCGTGGAAGGGGGCGAGGTGGGCCGTCTCGTTCCCGGTCGAGGGATTACGACAGCGGCCCAAGTTTTGATCCATTCTAAACGGCTGATCGAATAGTTTTTTAAGATCGACGGATTGGAGTTGGTTTGGATTTTTTCACCACTACACCATTTCGGTCGATAGTTGTGGTTCTTACTAACTCCACACCATTCATTGCAGCATCAAAGTGAACATAATTTAGTTCATTATTGCTTCCCCCAAAGCATTTATTCATAGCATCTAATATTCCAACACCTTCTATAGTGTGGGGTCGCGGATTTGGATTGTTTCTTGGGCTTGGTATAGTTTCAGGAAATAGATAAATGCATGGAGGGGGAAGTTTGTATGGGCCAATTTCAGTAATTTCACGTCCATATTGTTCTATTTTTGGGCATTTTCTGGCAGTGGTTCCACACAGCCAGTCCCAAACAACTAGCCCATCTACGCGTTTTTGCTCTGATATGATGTCCGCAGAAAAACGAGTATGAATTCCAGACCAAACATTATGGCGAGGGTCTGCTCCTTTATTCTGGCAAACACTCCACACTATAAATTCATGAGCATGTGGTGGACGTGCGGATATATTTGTATTGTTTCCGTCTAGACAACCTTTTAGTTCTATTGCGGCTATTTTCCCATTATTCAATGTAACTGAATAATCATGTCTATTTGATCCGCCAGCTTCTATCCAATCTTGGATATATTTATTGTCCTGCATGTAGTTCAAAACATGCTTAACAAAAATTTTCTTTTCACCCATAGACGCAGAAATTTGTCCGCGTACTCTCTGTATTGACCCTTCGAAAATACCGCTATCGTAGAATTCTACTTCGCTTAGACCAAAAGGATTAAGTTTGTGAGATTGAGTTTTTAATATTTCTGCAAATTCGTCTATTTTTGATCCAAGTTGTGGGTCTCGTTGGCAAGGTATTGTTTCATCAGACATAATTTACTTCCTAGACCTAATTTTTTGAGAAAGTTCTTTACGGGATTTTTTTGGAAATTCTACAAGATTGTTGGCACGAGAAAAATCAACAACTGGTTCAATAATATTCTTGGTAATATGCCTTACAACTGGCACAGCCACACCATCTCCAGTTAAATGGTAGGCTTCATTATACGTGCTTGGTAAATAATAATTGTCACTCAACCCCATGAGCCGAGCAGTTTCTCGTGTTGATATGAGTCTTGATTTTATTTTTTTCCCATCGACAACAAGAATTAGTTGTCTGGAAGATCCTCCAGCAGGAGTTCTTAAGCACCCAGCGATGTCATCAAATCGTACTTCTGCCCGTTGTATTTTGATGCCGTGTTGAAAACGTGTTCGTTTATACAACCCGCCAACCATACGAACACCAGCAGCCTTCGCTGTTTCAACTTTTGCCAAATTGACGTCACTCATCATCGACAGCAAGGCGCGTGTTTCTGCTGTAGTATGCCACTGGACACCTGTTGGCTCATCTTCGATTAAGTCCGCAAATCTTGTTTGGCGCTTGGGAGGAATTGGCATGTCCCACCACACCCAAGATTCCATTAAATCAGAAGGCAATGCTTCATAGGCTTTGCGCAATGAAGATGTATGCCAGGGTGAATTAGGTTTATCGTTGGAGCCGAAGGGTACGAGATCGTTTCTGACCGCAATGAAAAATAATCGCGGT
>NZ_JABCQN010000014.1:0-8645 GCF_015244665.1 Gluconobacter japonicus | reverse complement strand
CGTGGACCTGGGAGGTGTCTTTGCAGGTGCGATGACTGGAAACACCACGCATATGGGCGCTTCATTCGTACAGGGAAATTGGGCCCATGGTTTCCTGCTTGTCGGTGCGCTAGCGATTTTCTTTACCAGTGCCGTCCTGACCAGCCTGGCGCGCCTTCTCTGGCTTCCAGCTTACGGCGTTATGTTCATGACGATCCTGATGGTGCTGGCACAGGCGGCTCATTCATCTCCATACCGATACTGGGGTGAGTTCCTGATTCTTCCGGCTCTACTGGCTGTACAGGGAGAAACCATCGCGAAATTTTCCGGCACACCGATGCCGACGATTGTCATTACAACCAATCTTCTGAAAGCCGCATCTGGCATTGCAACCTGGGTGGCTGCAAAACTGGCACCGTCGCGAGTAACGACACCGCTCTCCGGAAGTATTCTTCTGCCGGGACTATCCTTCCTGTCTTTTTTCATGGGGGCAGTGATGGCAGCATTCGGGCTGGCAATGCACGGCAGTTTTCCGTTTCTCTGGCCCCTGCCGTTTCTGGGTTTTCTTTACCTGGACGTCTGGAAATCAGAGCATGATGGACGTTACGAGGACTGAAAGGAGCCGCCTGCTTATATGTAGGGCTTGTCCACTATCTTCATGATGCCTTCCACGAAATCTGCGAATTGACGAGCTTTGGCGGTCATCATCCGTCCTGCAGGAAAGACCGCCCAGAGATCGATTGTCGGCAGGGACCACGCTTCAAGAACGCGAACGACGGTGCCAGTGTCGAGTTCTGGTGCAAACATCCAGTCGGACGCGATTGTCAGTCCCATATCTGCCAGAACGGCGGCCCTGAGCCCTTCCGCAGCGCTGACCTTAAGTCGTCCGCTGACAGAGACCGACACCGTGGCCCCTTCTCGCAGGAATGACCATGCGCTTGGTAACTGGCTGTAAATGATCGCCTCATGGTTCGCCAGATCCGCGGGAGAGCGGAGGGCGGCTGCCCGTTTGAGATAGGCAGGCGTAGCGAGGGCCGAGCGTCGTCCTGTGGCGATCTTCCGGGCGATTGCCGTGGAATCCGCAAGCGTTCCCATCCGCAAGGAAATATCGACGCCTTCCGCCACGAGATCGATCATCCGGTCATCAAGAATAATCTCGACGGTCAGCTGCGGATGTTCCGCTAGAAACCGCGGTAGTTCAGGAATGATGTGCAGTCTTGCAAACGTCGTTGCCGCCGACACCCGCAATCGCCCTGAAAGGCCTGCGCCCGCACCTTTGGCAGCAAGCTCCGCTTCATCGGCCTCCTGAATGGCGTTCCTTGCCCGTTCGTAAAAGTTCTGTCCGGCCTCGGTCGGTGTCAGGCCGTGTGTGGAACGGATGAGCAGACTGACCTGAAGGCGCGCCTCAAGCTGCGCGATGGTCTTCGAAACTGCGGGCTGCCCCACGCCGAGTTGTCGTGCAGCGCTCGAGAACGATCCCGTGTCTACCACGCGTATGAACGTGGCCATTGCCTGATACCGGTCCATGATATTCCTCCAGGGAATGATCCTTATCGCCTCAAGAGCTCTGCCCTGTCGAGCATGGAAGAGGCATCTCTAGTGCATCAACCCGGACAGGCCGGGTTTCAAAGGAGCCCAGAGATGTCCGGTTCATTCATACGCGCTACGTCTGGACTGGTCATTGCAGACAGTCTTCTGGCTTTTCAGCTGACAGGCAGCCTACTGCACGCTGCATCTACTCTTCTGGGACATGTCATGTCCGGCCTGTCTTCTACAAGACAGGGAGAAACCGCCGATGTTTGACGTCTACGCTTTCGCAACACCTAACAGCGTCAAAGTGACAATTGCACTGGAAGAGCTTGAGCTTCCCTACACGCTTCATGGCGTAAACGTCCGTAAAGGGGAGCAGAAGACCCCGGAATTTCTAGCCCTGAACCCTAATGGCAAGGTTCCGGTTCTTGTGAAGACGGAACAGGCATTTTCTCTAACAGAGTCAGCCGCCATTCTCGTTTTCCTTGCAGAGAAAACAGGCCGGCTTCTTTCCGCTCATGGTGAAGCTCGTGCGCGTGTTTTTGAGCAGCTGTTCTTCCATGCCTCTGGCCTCAGCCCGGCCTTCGGACAATCCGGCTTTTTTCAGCGGTTTGCGGCAACGCCCGAACCGATTGCTCTAGAGCGTTTCTCCACCGAGGCAAACCGCACGCTCCATGTCCTCGATACGGTTCTGGAGAAAAACCGGTACGTGGCTGGAGACGAGTTTTCCATCGCCGATATCGCCCATTTCGGCTGGCTGTGGCGTCGCGGTTTTCCCAATATCACGTTTGAGAACACGCCTCATGTGGCCCGCTGGTATGCGGATATCGAAAGCCGACCTGCCGTGCAACGCGGCATTGCCCGTATCGAAGCTCTGGTCCCCAAGGACTGAGACAGATCCTTCCAAGGAAAAATCATGTCCAAACTGTTTACCCCGTTCAAGGCAGGGCCGCTGTCGCTCGATCATCGTATCGTCATGGCCCCGCTGACACGTTTGCGGTCAGAACCCGGCGACAAAGCAGGCACGCTGATCCGCGAGTATTACACTCAGAGAACGTCGCAAGGCGGCCTCATCATTTCCGAAGCAACCCCGGTGGCCCGGGAAGGCTACGGCTATGCTGGCGCCCCTGGCATTTACGAGGATGCGCAGATCGAAGGATGGCGCGCTGTCACAGACGCCGTTCATGCGGGGGGCGGAAAAATCATCATGCAGCTCTGGCATGTCGGCCGGCAGTCCCACCCAGATCTTCAACCGGGAGGCAAGGCCCCTGTCGCGCCGTCAGCCATTCAGGCCGAGGGCGATGCCTATACGCCCAATGGAGCTCGGCCGTTTTCGATGCCGCGTGCCCTAGAACTTCAAGACATTCCAGCTGTGATCGACCAGTTCCGCCAAGGTGCGGTTCGTGCCAAAGCCGCCGGTTTCGATGGTGTGGAAATCCATGGTGCGAATGGTTACCTCCCGGACCAGTTTCTGCAGGACGGGACCAATCACCGCACGGATGAGTATGGCGGCCCGATCGAAAACCGCGCGCGGTTCCTGCTGGAGATCACGCAGGCTGCCATTGATGTGTGGGGAGCAAATCGCGCCGGCGTCCGGCTTAGCCCGAGTGGCACTTATGGCTCCATGTCAGATAGTACTCCGCAGGAGACCTTCGGGTATGTCGCTGCAAAACTTGGCGCTCTGGGCATTGCCTATCTGCATGTCGTCGAACCCCGCATCAAGGGGACGGAACTAATCTCGGAATCAAAGCCGGTAGCGGCAAAGCAACTGCGCCAGCATTTCCATGGCACCATCATTGCTGCAGGCGGCTTCACTGGTGAGAGCGCAGAAGCAATTCTTCAGGCAGGTGATGCCGACGCGGTGGCGTTTGGCCGGTCTTTCATCAGTAACCCCGACCTGCCGGATCGTCTGCGCCACAACCTGCCGCTCACTCCATACGATCGCACAACTTTCTACGGCGGCGGGATGCAAGGATACACCGATTATCCCAAGGCCCCGACTTCAGACTGACGGCCATTCCGGCGGGGAATGACGAATAGTCCTTCATGCCATCATCCCTGAAAAAACCAGCGGCCCTATCGTCAGGTGTCGCTTCATTTCAAAGGAAATACCCATGTCTCTTCAAGCAAAACTCGATGCTTTCAAAGCTGACTTCGAAGCGGGCAAGCCGCCTTACAATGTTCCCGCGTCCGTGATTGAAGTCATGCATCGTGCAACCGCTGAATTGATCGCTTCGGGTGCAGCAGAAAAGGCGCTTAAAGCTGGCGATAAAGCTCCGCCTTTCACCTTGAATGATCCGGAAGGCAATCCGGTGTCCTCCGCAGATCTGTTGTCAAAAGGCCCATTGGTCATCAGCTTTTATCGCGGTGTGTGGTGCCCCTACTGCAACATGGAGCTTCAGGCTCTTGAGGCTGCACTTCCGTCTTTCCGCGAACTCGGCGCAAGCCTGATTGCCATCTCACCGCAGACGGCCGTGAACAGCCGCAAGTCAGTCCGTCAGAACCATCTCGATTTTCCCATCCTGTCGGATGTCCATAATGACGTTGCAGCAGCATTCGGTCTGCGGTTTGCACTGCCGGACTATCTCGTGGACCTCTACACCAGCCTGAAAAACGATCTTCCGTCTTTCAATGGTGATGAGAGCTGGACCCTGCCGATGCCCGGCCGTTTCGTCATCGGGCAGGATGGCGTGATCCTCTATGCCGAAGTCAATCCGGACTATACACGCCGTCCGGAACCGGAAGACATGCTGCCAGCACTTCGAAAAGCAACACAGGCTTCGGCAAACTAATTATGAGCCTTTTGGCGTCCGGATATGGCCCTATCAGCTCTTGGTAGGGCCAACCCGGTCGCCATCAGGCAAAAGCTTTTCCTGCACTGACCCCAAGGGAGTGGCCCATGATTCACTTCTACTATGGCCCCGGTCCGAACCCGGCAAAGATTGCACTGTTTCTGGCTGAAACGGGCATGATTTGCGAAGCGGTCCCGGTCGATACCTATCGCGGTGCCCAGCATGATCCCGCATTTCGGACCATCAATCCCAATGGCAAGGTTCCTGCTCTCGTAGATACGGATGGCCCACAGGGCAGTCCCGCAATCCTGTTCGATTCAACGGCCATCCTTCTCTATCTGGCTGAGAAAACGGGACAGTTCCTTGGAACGGCGGAGGATCGCCCCCAGCTTCTGTCATGGCTGTTGTTTGTTGCAACGGGTCTTGGTCCCTTCTCCGGACAGGCTGTGCATTTCCAGCATGCGGCACTGGAAGGTCTGGATTATGCGGTCCATCGATATCGTCGTGAAGCGGAGCGGCATTATCAGGTCCTGAACGATCACCTGGAAGGGCGATCTTTTATTGTCGGTGACCATTATACGATTGCGGACATGTCGGCATGGGGCTGGCTGGACCGGGCAGCACGGGTCATGAAAGGTGATGAGCGGCCGCTTGAACGCTGGCCCAATCTGAGCCGTTTCATGGACAGGATGAATGCTCGTCCGGCAGTCGACCGTGCTCATGCCATCATGAACGGGCACGCATTCAAGACCGTCATGGATCAAGACGCGCGCCAGGCCATGTACCCGACCAGTTTCTTTCCAGTGTCAAAAGGAACAGTTTCATGAGCGGACCCTCCGATTATACACCCCCCAAAGTCTGGACATGGACGGCACCAAGCGGCGGAAAATTCGCTAGTACGAACCGCCCGACTGCCGGCGCCACCCACAAGCAAATCCTTCCCGTTGGCCGTCACCCGCTCCAACTCTATTCTCTGGGCACTCCCAATGGTGTGAAAGTCACGATCCTCCTTGAGGAGCTGCTTGCTGCGGGTCATACGCAGGCCGAATATGACGCATGGCTTATTCGCATTGGCGAAGGGGATCAGTTCGGCTCCGGCTTTACGGAGATCAATCCGAATTCAAAGATTCCGGCCCTTGTCGATCATAGCGGCGATCAGCCTCTGGCCGTTTTTGAGTCCGGGTCAATCCTGCTGTATCTGGCCGAAAAGTTCGGTGCTTTCATTCCCAAGGATATTGCCCATCGGACAGCATGCCTGAACTGGCTTTTCTGGCAGGTGGGCAGTGCGCCCTATATTGGTGGCGGATTTGGGCACTTCTATGCTTATGCGCCAGAGAAAATCGAATACGCGATCAATCGGTTTGCCATGGAAGCCAAACGGCAACTGGATGTGCTTGATCGGCGTCTAGCGGAAAGCCCTTTCATAGCTGGCGAAGACTATACAATTGCCGATATGGCCATTTTCCCGTGGTACGGTGGCCTGGTAGAGGGGTGGCTCTATAATGATGCTGCCACATTCCTGAGCGTTCAGGACTATCCCCATCTCAGGGCATGGGCAGACCGACTTTTGGAACGGCCTGCCGTTCAGCGTGGCCGTATGGTCAACCGAACATCCGGAGACCTCTCAAGCCAGCTTCATGAACGTCACGACGCATCCGATTTTGAGACAAAAACGCAGGATCGAAAGGCCGATAAAGCCTGATTCCGCACGCATGGACCGAGTTTTGGAGAAACGCTGAGTCGAGTAGCCTCCTCTCAAATTCAGCGTTTCTCACTTCGGCGGTTCACCATTGATGAGAGCTTGAGGCAGCATCAGCCCCATCACCGTAACAAAGACCAGCAACACCCCTACGCTTCCGAGCGCGAACGGGAGGTTTGTACTCTGAGCGACAAATCCAAGTGCCGCAGGCCCAGCAAGAATTCCTGAGTAGCCAAGCGTTGTTATAGCAGACACTGCAAGATGTTCTGGCATAAAGGTCTGTCGCCCAATAGCTGAATAAAGCACAGGAACCACGTTGGCACACCCGGCACCTACCAGCGCGTAACCCAGGAGGGTCATCTGCCAGACCGGGATCATCGTCACCAGTAGCATTCCCAAGGCAGCCAGCAGACTTCCGCCTGTCACCAGCGCACGACCTGAGATATGGCGAACCAGTCGATCTCCCAGCAGTCTCCCAATGGTCATTGTAGAGGCAAACGCGACATACCCCAATCCGGTGTAACGCACTTCAACATGTCGTACCGTAGTCAGGAATACTGCACTCCAGTCTATGGCAGCTCCTTCTGCCAGAAAGACAATGAAGCACATAACTCCTATGGTCAAAACAATCCCCTGAGGGAGAGCAAAGGCAGGTCCAGTTTCCAAATGGGTTCGTCCAGTCAGCAGTCCGGGGAGTGCCAGACAAGCACTCAGCAGTAGCAGGACAACAACAACAAAAGACGCCTGCAACGGCGAAAAGCCAAGACTGAGCATGCTGCTCACGCCAATCGCTCCCAAGAGACCGCCTACGCTGAAAAGACCATGAAAACCCGACATCATGGTTTTCTGACAAGCCCGTTCGACAATGACAGCCTGCACATTGACGACGCAGTCTATCGATCCAACACCCGCTCCAAAAATGGTCAGAGCTACCGCAAGAAGCGGCATGACGTCTGAAGACGAAAGAACCGGCAGGCTACAGCAAACTGCCAGGGTGGCGACTGCGATGATCCATCGACATCCAAAACGTCCGGCCAGGCTTCCAGCAACAGGCATGGCAACGATCGAGCCCACCCCCAAACACAAAAGAAGGAGGCCAAGGTGAGCGTCTGTAAGCCCGCATCGCAGTTTGACATAGGGAATGATTGGCGCCCATGCTGCCCCTGAAAAACCGGCGATGAGAAACGCCAATCGGGTTGAGCGCTGTGTGACAGCCGAAGCTGGGTAGGGATTATCCATGAATGACAAATCAAAAACCCTGCTTCTGGAGGAATAAATCGCCTCACTTAACCCGTTAAAGGGGGCGGTAGCAAAAAGAATAGCCATCCATGCCCTCTGGCATGGATGGCTCCCTCTACTCCGGAAGAACGTTTTGGAAAAGTTCCAGTTTTCTGGCGTTGAAGTCTCGCAGTACTCTGACGGTTAAAGTGGCGAAGACACGTTTGTCTGGTATAGGTTTTTTTAATAGCTTTGACGCATTGCCGCACGCTCCGCGCTACGTCGTCTGCGATCGGGGTTACGCCTCGAACCAGTTCCGAAAAGCTCTGTGGGAAAGGGGCTCACGCCCAGTCATCCCGACAAAACGCAACGAGCCGCAGGTAGCCTGCCCCAAATGGGCCTATCGGCACCGACATCTGGTCGAAAACCTATGGGCGCGTCTTAAGGAATGGAGAGCGGTCGCTACACGATACGAAAAAACCGTCACATCCTTCATGACCGTCATCTGCATCGCTGCAACTGTAGATCATCTCAAGACCTAACAGGCCCTAGAATAAATGCTCAATGAATGATTTACTCGATCCGCTCGCATTATGTCCATTTTTGTAATTTTTATCCTATAAGCAGACAGACCGCTTTCCCCTGATCTGCCTGTCGACTTACAGATGCAGCAGCAGGCAGACGGCCGTCGTCCTCTTATCAGACGAACGGCTGGCCGGGGAAAAGCTCAAGCTATACTGGCGTCTTGCGCTTTGCCAGCCAATCGCGACGTATCGCTATGCCTGACGCAAGCCACACAGCTCCTGCGGCCATAAGGCCAGAGACCTCGCCGCCCATAGGTGCTCCCATCACGAAGCCGACGGTCGCGGCAACAATCAAAGCCACTCCCAGAACATAGAACGGACGAAAGCCAGCAGCAAAAGCAATGGGAAGGAAGTGAAGCCCGACAATCAGGGCCATTGAAGGCAAGAGAAGGTCTGGCCGATGCAGATTTATGACAATGTTGGAGGCGAGGAAAAGGCCAATGCCTTCACCGATGCTACTCCACATAATGGCACGTTCTTCTTTTGGAGTAGGTTTGATCCCATCCCCGGGTAAACGAATAACATACATCGCTGCGAGACCGATCAAGAGAAATCCTAAGAAAGGCACAACCAACGCGATCCCGGAAAAATTCAGATGCCAATACAACGTTAATGAGGCGAAGATGGCCCCGAAGAAACTCATGATAAGCGCGCCCCAAGCCCCCACTGATATTTTCCTTACATCTTCGTAACGGAAGAGTAAGTCTGGCGCACGAATGAGTCGAGATAAATTAGGTCGCGTTGACAAAAGGTCTATACACTCATCCTGAGATCTGATTCACTGGTTGCTTCAACGCAGACGGCACGGTGGAGCGGGCATGGCACGAGGCGATCTGACGGATC
>NZ_JABCQN010000013.1:0-19645 GCF_015244665.1 Gluconobacter japonicus | reverse complement strand
CCTGTGAAAATTCCGTCTTTTAGGAACCAAACTCCGTCTTTTAGGAACCCCTTTCCGTCTTTTAGGAACCAAACTCCGTCTTTTAGGAACCGTCTTTCTCCGCAAGAGATTGAAAAAAAACAATAAAATCGAACTTTTTTTTCCTAAAACTATTTAAAACATTTAAAACTACTTGAAACCCAAATGCCTGTGGATAACTTTCCTCCTCCTGACCGTGCTTTAGAAGCTCTGGCTGATCGCCTGGAGGCCTCGGAAGATTACCGGGTGCTCAGACGCCTGAGTCCTTCCGTTCTGGGCCGTAAACCCGAGGGCAGGGGACTGCGGACCGGTCTGTTCGTCGATCTGGAGACCACCGGCCTTGATCCCCGTCAGGACGAAATCATCGAAATCGGTATGGTCCCGTTCATCTACCGCATCGATGGCCTTCTCATTGGAACCCTGCCAGCCTTCAGCCGACTGCGGGAACCTGCCATTCCCGTGCCTGCCTTTGTTCAGGATCTGACAGGACTGACACCAGAACGACTGGCTGGACAGACCGTCTCGCCCGACGAGGTGACGGCATTCGCCCCGGATGCCAGTCTGGTGATTGCTCATAACGCAACGTTTGATCGTCCTTTTCTCGAACGTTTCTGTCCGGCCTTTGTGAACAAACCCTGGGCCTGCTCTCTGGAAGACGTTCCTTGGGATCAGGCAGGCTTTGAAGGACGCAAACTGGGGCATCTGGGTCTCCAGGCCGGATTTTTCTTCGACGGGCATCGCGCCGTGGATGACTGTCAGGCTGCCATTGCCCTTCTGGGCCACACAGGCTTCCCGGAGAACCGCTCTGCCCTATCTCTCCTGCTGGAACGGGCCAGGACGGTCTGGACGCGTCTGTGGGCCGAATATGCGCCCTTTGAGCTCAAGGATACGCTCAAGGCTCGTGGCTACCGTTGGAACGATGGTTCTGACGGCCGACCCAAAGCCTGGTTCATCGACAGACCGCCTGAAGAGGTTGAAGAGGAGGTTCGCTTTCTTCGCTCTGACATCTATCAACGGGACGTCGATATTACAGTTCGTCTTGTCGAAGCTGCAGACCGCTTTACCAGCCGGGTCTGAGGCGGTCCTTGTCCGAAGCATGGCAGAGTGTCACTCTGATCTCTTTCACAAACAGGGAGTCTCCTGATGTCGATCCGGTTCCGTACGTCGTCTGCCATGCTTCTGGCCGGCATGACCCTGTCTTCTGCCGCTCTGGCGGCTGAGACCTCTGAGAAACCCTGTGAAACCGATCTGTGCCGCAGCGTCCGGCAATCCTGGACCACCGTGCGTCAGGATGCCTCTGATGCTACCCGCTGGACCAAAAAGGAAAGCGTCAAAGGATGGGATGCCACAAAGGACGGCACAACCAAAGCCGCACACTGGACCGGCCGGGAAAGTGAAAAAGGCTGGAAGGCTACAAAAGCCGGAACGAAGGACGCGGCGCATGACACTGCCGCCTGGACCAGAAAAGCAGCCCATGATGTGAGCCAGTGGGGAACGGACAAGACGCCTGACACGGCTAAAACCGGACAGGATCAGTAGTCCTGGACCAATCCGGTTCAGGGTTATGACCCGCCTGTGGGTTTTGTCTGATCTCCATCTTGAGGCTGTACCGTTTCCGGATGGCTATGATCCGATCCGCCCGGAGTTCGATGTGTTGGTGGCGGCAGGTGATCTCTGGCGGGGCGAACCAGAAAAAGCCGTGGCAACGCTCAACCGTCTGGCGGGTGGCCGTCCGGCTGTGTTCGTCGCCGGTAACCATGAAGCCTGGGGGATGACCCCGGACCAGGCGCAGAAGCGTCTGAGACAGGCGACAGCCGGAACAACAGTCCACCTCCTGGACGGAACAGAGGTCGTGCTGGCCGGGATCCGGTTCACAGGCCTCACCCTCTGGGCGGATGGGGCTCTGGCTCCTGTCCCAGTGGATCCGCACCAGACAACAGGGGAAGGGGTTCTGCGGCCTTCTGGTGAGGGCTGTATCACGCATGGGGATGAAGCGACCCTGCATCATGCTCACCGTGCCCGGCTTGAGCAGTGTCTGTCAGAGACGTCGTCCGGGCTGCCGGTCGTGGTGGTCACCCATCATGCACCTCTGGCAGCGTGTCTGCCGGAAAGCCTGCGCCGTCAGTCAGGAGCCGGGCTGTTCGCTTCTGATCTGTCCGGCCTGATGGAGCGCTTCCGGATTGCTTTGTGGATCCATGGTCATATCCATACCCGGCAGGAGCACCGTCATGCCAGTGGGACCCGGGTCCTTGCAAACCCGGCCGGCCCGCTGTTCTCGGTTCCGGGATTTGACGACGCACTCGTTGTCGAGATTTGAACAAACCCTTATTCAGACGGTGAAAACAGGTCGTGAGTCCTGACTTGAAGAAGGAAGAGTGTTATGGATCCGCTGATGCAGGGACTGCTTGTCATGCTCCTCCCTGCTGCTGGGCTGACCATCGGTCTGGGTCTGGTCACTGGACCAGTCATGACCAGACTGGCGCAATATCGCGTCATGTCTTTGAAAGGCACTCAGCAGACAGATCCTTCAAACTCTCTCTAGAAGCCGTGGCCCAGAATAGGAAAGTGAGCAGCTGACACGCGCAAATGTTGTCAGGATGATTGCTCTGCTACAGAGACCATCCTGTATGTTTGACGGCTTCTGTGGATGTTCAGTGTCTTCCTCGTGTCCAATTTGGACACAGGGAAGACGTTGCTGCCCTCCTGATAGCCTTCACTATTCCGAGAGTGCGGTTCTCAGAATGAGACCGCTTCGTGGCCTCTTCGAAGCGGGTTCGAGGCCATTGTGAGGCCTATACGAGGCAGTAGCGAGGCAACTCCGAGGCGTTCAAACGGGTCTCTTCATAGACCATTGCACCGTTCGTGCAGAACGGTGCAGGAGCCGAGAGAGCGTTGTGCTTTGAGGCGCCGCCGCCTTGATAAACTAAACTCAAAAAACTAAGTTGGTCTGGTGCGAAGAAGAAAGGTTCTGTCATGCGGACGGTCAATATTCACGAAGCCAAGACCCATCTGTCCCGGTTGCTTGAGGCCGCCATGAAGGGCGAAAGCTTCATCATTGCCAAAGCCGGTCGGCCCATGGTGCGTGTCAGTCCGATTACTGCGCCCGAAGAGACACAGAAGCGCCGTCTGGGGTTTCTGTCCGGACAGATCCGGGTTCCGGAGGACTTTGATCGCATGGGCCAGGACGATGTCATCTCTCTGTTCGACGGTCCGGCATGAAGCTGCTTCTGGACACCCATCTTTTGCTCTGGGCTGCCGGAGAACCTGATAAGCTGTCAGCACGGGCGAGAACCCTGATGGAAGATCCGGACAATGTTCTGGTCTTCAGTGCGGCCAGTCTCTGGGAGATCACCATCAAGACCGGGCTGGGACGGGCAGACTTCCAGATCGATCCCCATCTGCTACGACGCGGTCTGATTGAAAACGGCTATGAAGAACTGCCTATCACCGGTCAGCATGCCCTGGCGGTCGGGCAGCTTCCTGATGTCCATCGGGATCCCTTTGATCGCATCCTCGTGGCCCAGGCGACAGTAGAGGGGCTTCTGCTGTTGACCCATGATCCGCTTGTACAGGCCTATCCCGGGCCTATCGAAGCAGTCTGAACAATATCTGACATCTCTTGCTGATGTTTCTCAGACTGCCTCTTCATCCGTTACTTTTTCACTGCCTCTGACGTCGGTTCATTCAGCGACCAGCAGCGTGATGTCGGGACGTTCTGATCTGTTCCCGGCGTCGGGGCCGTCAGAACGCAGAGCACGGTCTGCTTTTGCCGGAACAACGTGAAAAGGGCTCCTGAGCCGCCATAATCCGCTGTAGTCGTAATCCGGTAGCCTTTGGTCAACAGGCTCGCCAGAGAGTCCGGGACTGGCTTCAACGTTGTTGGAACGGCCAAAGGGCTATAGGGCGATTTAACTCCTGACTGAGGCAGCCAGTCTCCTGTATTCCGGGCAAAGCCTGAAGCTGGTAAAAGAAGAAGCGTCAGGGTCATGAAAATCAGCGACAGTTGTTTCATGATGATGTCTTCTGTTCAGATCCAGAGCAGCCTGCGGGTCTCCATCAACGCGCGCAGTTTCTCACGTTTGCTTTCCGGCAGGAATGTTCAGTCAAGGCTGAATGGCTTCAGGAACTCTACAGGCGTCGTTTCAAGCGCCTGCGCCAGTTCATACAGTGTCACGACTGTCGGGTTGCGGTGACCCCGCTCCAGACCGCTCAGATACTGCTGGCTGAACCCGGAGCGTTCTTCCACCTGCTCCTGTGTCAGACCTTTCTCCTGCCTGAGACGGGCAAAATTCTTCCCGACAAGTCGTTTCATGTCCATGCAGGGACCGTGACGACTTACACACTATAAGTTTATCAACTATAATATGTAATTATTTATTCCCCCGCATTTCCTCTCTCTTGCCAGGAAGGTATCCATGCCGCAGCCGCGCCAGAAAACCGTCAATCTCAATGTAAAAGTCACTGAGACAACCATCCGGGCGTTGAGCCGGACAGCCGCTCTTCGGGACATAACCCAGAAAGAGGTGCTGATGCGCGCCCTGCTGAAAGCCGGGATTGAAATTGATCCTCACGATCTCGGAGAAAAGCGCACGGTTCCCTGGCACGAACGCCCCTGACCGAGAGCTTTTCCTCTCTCCTGCCTGTTCTGGCTGGCGGTTTGATGTGTCTGCTGAGGAGAGAGCGTAGAGGCTCAGGACATCCCCTAGTGTCCTGAGCCTTGGGGCAAGCGGTTGGGGCCGCTCTGAAGTCACCCGCTGAGTAGTTGTCTGTAGGCTAAGGGTGGGGAGATTGTCTTTTTCGCGAGGCATCTCTCCATCCGTTTTCCAGTATGAAAATTTCTCTGGCCCAGGGTCAAGTCAGATGTGCGGAAGGCACGTTTCTCTCATTCGCATGAGGAACTTCCTATTATAAAGTTGCGAAACTCATTTTTTATCGGGAATTTCTAATTTATATGATGTTGCGAAATCGTGAGTTATCATGTCTTATCGAACATATTCGACCGTTTCCATGAGTTTTCGAGATGCCGTTGAAAACTGCGGTTTCAGGGATTGAGTGAAGGTGAGAGATGCAGATCCCGGTGCACAAGACATCCGTCATGCAGGCCCTTCAGAGTGCCGTGGCCCGTGGGTATGTCTGGCATGTCTCGGGAGTTGTCGCGGCCGAGAAATTTCTGGCGCTCGAAGAGAAATTTGCAGAGCGCTATGACACAGGACTGTCCCGCTGGCAGCGGTGCCGTCAGCGCAGGCAGGGCGCGACCGGTGTACGTTTCTTTGCCTATCCTGAACAGGGAACGACGCGTTTCCTATGGTGGCTTCTGTTTACCGAGGGCGAGAATGCGGCCTTTCAGCAGGAGCATGGACGCCGGAAGGTTTCAGAGAGAAAAGGTCGGCTGTGCTGGGGAACGGAGTTCGAGCTGGTGCAGCTTCCGACCCCGAACGGGAAAGTGTCTTGGTCCTGGCGGATGACCAGAGAGCGTGTGCAGGCGTGGCAGGAAGAGATCCAGGCTGCGATCCGGACGACACGGGATGACGATGCCATCAAGGCTGTCATGGCGCGTCTGGTGCGGCTTCCGGGGTTCAAGGGGGTGCGGCAGCAGGTTTTTGAACTGCATCGTTTTGCAAAAGATGACTGGGGGCGGATCAGACGGAAGGCAAAGTCCTGGGAGCCACCGGCACGCCCGGGTTACGTGCGCTTCCGGTCTGATGAGACCATTCCTGCGGCGCAGGTCGTGCAGCGGTTGCTTATGGGGAAAGCTTCTTTCGGGAAAGAGCCTGCTATTTCGGCACCGAATCCCTCTGAGGGAGAAACAATGGCCGTTGTGAAAGCAGGTCGTGAGCCAGGTTTATCCATACCCCGTGGACGGGATGCCTGTCGGGTGCTGCTGATCCGGGAAGTGGAACAGATCCGGACATTCATCACGGAACGCTGGTCGTATGAATCGATCCGTCTCTGGTTTCTGGATCGTTATGGAGAGGCGTTCGATATTCCGCTGCCAGCCTTTCGGGAGCGGGTCCGGCGGGCTCTTCAAGTGAAAGCCGCACCTGTTTTGAAAGAGGTATCCAGAGCCACCATCCAGCCTGTTCCGGTCGTTGAGCAGGCAAAAGAGAAAGAGAGTGAGCCGGTCAAAGAACACCGCCTGAGCTGGGAGGAAAGGCGAACAGGGCGCTTTCCTGGAAGCGGGACGAACGTTGTTCATCGTAAGAAGCCAAACCGGGATGAGCTTTATTGAATACAGGGAAAATGCTCTGCGCCCTAGCATGTTAAAGGAACCGGATTTCTTTGACGGATTATCCCAACGTGTTAGAAAAAACGCATATCGCTACCACGTCAGGATGTGATGTTAACGCCAACCTACTCTATTCGGCCCTTGCCGCCTCAGACGGAGATAGAAACGGTTCCGGTTCTCAAGGCGCTGGTTGAGGCCAACCGGGCTTTGGCAGAACTGAAGGGGCGGGCGGCAACTATTCCCAATCAGGGGATCCTGATCGATACGCTGGCTTTGCAGGAAGCCAAGGCGTCCTCGGAAATCGAGAATATCGTCACCACCCAGGATGAACTTTTCCAGGCGGATCTGTTTCCTGAGGGACCGGACTCAGTGGCGGCCAAGGAAGTCGCCCTCTATCGTGATGCCTTACATCTGGGGTTTCGGCAGCTGAAAGAAACCGATGGCCTGATCCTGAACAAGGGGCTGATCGCGATTTTCCAGAGGCTCAAGAAGCGGGAGGATGGGTTTCGAAACACACCAGGAACGGCCCTGAAGAACGAGCGCACGGGGGAAATAGTCTTTGTGCCGCCGCAGGATGGACGAGAGATTATCGGGCATATGTCGGATCTGGAGCGGTTTGTGAATGATGACGAGCTTTGTGATCTGGATCCGCTCATCAAGATGGCCCTGATCCACCATCAGTTTGAGAGCATTCACCCGTTCCCGGATGGAAATGGTCGGGTCGGGCGGATCCTGAACGTGTTGTATCTGACTAGGACCGGCCTTCTGGATATCCCGATCCTCTACCTGTCGCGCTACATTACACGGCATAAGGATGAGTATTATCGCCTGTTGCAGACGGTGCGGGATGAAGGGGCATGGGAGGCGTGGATCCTCTACATACTGCGTGCCGTGGCCGAGACATCCAGGATCACCCTGGAGCTGATTGAGGGCATGCGGGCGCAGATGGCCACCATGAAACAGCGGATGCGCACAGAGCTGCCCAAAATTTACAGCCAGGAGCTGCTGAACAACTTGTTCCGACACCCTTACACGAAAATCGAGTATGTCCAGGTGGATCTGAACATCGCGCGTCAGACGGCAGGGAAGTATCTCGACCAGCTTTCAGAGAAAGGTTTGCTGTCCAAGCACCGTTCAGGGCGGAGCAATTATTATATCAACGCACCTCTGGTCCGCCTCTTCCTGGAGGTGTCAGGTGGCGCATGAAATGTATGATCTGTTTTTCGAACGTATGGAATTTTGCGCATGAATCCCGTTGAGCGTGAAGAAGCTGTTTCCCGGATTGCCGAGGCATCTTTTAATCTCAGGGAATTTCCTTATCGAGTTCCTGCGGTTGTTTCATAGCGCCATTCCTCCAATAAAAACCGAAAAAAAATGGAATCATAGTTTACGCCTCAATACCAAGAGGTTTTTAGAAGACTCTAGATTGGTAATTGATAGTATTTATCCAAGAAATCTGGTGCAGAGCATCAATGCAGTCAGTATCTCCTAGTGCGAGCATGAATTCCGAAATAGATAATTGTTCGGAATTATGGATTTTTTTTAGAACAGCTTTAGATACCAGTGGTCTGTATCGCGTTCTGGCTCTCTGCTTGATGTAGAAAAGTTGGTCCAGAAGCGCGTAACGTACACAGTCTTGAAGTTTTTCCGGGTCAGGAATGGTGGAAACCAAGTGCGTATTCCAATGTTCCATATCGGTGATTTCCTGAGGAACAATCACTTCTTCAGGAATCATGAACCATCCGGCTTTCTTCAGGAACGGAAAAGTACGGCTGGTCACACGGGCGATAAGAACACTTGCCCCCAGTCCGGCCAGAATTGGGAAAAACCAGATAAACATGCTTTCCGGCCGTAGCCAGTGGCCCGATGCAACGGAAAGCAGCGCAATAGCCTGTGCCGGAACTTTCTGGAGCTGATAGAACAGGATGGCTGTGGCGATAATGCCAACACCACTTGTCCAGCCGAAATGCCTGAAACAGATGGTCCATGGGAGGGCCTCATCATCGCGTTGCTGGGTGCCCCATGAAATACTTTTCCGTTTGACCCAGAACCAGACAAACCGGGTGATGAACGCCATCATCAACGGAGCGAAGAAGAAGGAGAATACTGTTTCGGCCAGCGTGGAAAGCACTAGTTTGTGCTTGCCGCCAAATAGGTAGGATTTTTCCCGTTTGATATTCAGGCAGATTGCCAGAATACGTGGTGAGAACAGGAAGACGACAGAGGCTGCCAGCATCATGATGGACGGCACTTCAATCTGCGCAATCGTGCCTTCTGCAAGGCGGCCGGTTTGCAGATAAGACACCATGGATGTCGCAGAAATAATCAGAAAGGCCGCCCAGAGGGGAGCTGACATGTAGCCCATAAAACCACTCAGGAAGTTTTCCCGATGCAGCGGCTTAAGACCCTCAAGGAACAAAAAGCGAGCATGTTGCAGGTTGCCCTGCATCCAGCGCCGCTCGCGGATCAGGAAGCCAAGAATATTGGCTGGTATTTCCTCATAGCTTCCGCCCATATCAGGCAGAAACCAGACTTCATACCCAGCGCGGGCCATAAGGGCGGCTTCAATAATATCATGACTGAGTGGCTTGCCGCCCCACGGGGTTTTGCCGGGCAGGTCAGGCAGAATGCAATGGTCAATAAAGGCCTGCATGCGGATGAGCGCATTGTGGCCGATATAGCTGGCATGGCCCATGTACATAGCTTGCAGGCTGTAGGAGAAGGCAGATCCGTAAAGTCTTCCCGCAAACTGCTGCATCCGGCCAAAAAAGCTTTCCCGCAAAATGGGGGTCGGGTTTGTTTGCAGAATGCCCAGCCGGTGGTTGCCTTCCATCATGCGCAGGAGCTGATGAATGGTGTTCCCCTTCATGAGGCTGTCTGCATCCATGACCAGCATGTACTCGTACGCCTTGCCCCAGCGGCGGCAAAAATCGATGACATTCCCGAGCTTGGCGTGATCGTTGGATGTTCTCCACCGATAATGGAACAGGATGTCCGGACAGGCTGCCTGTGCCTGATTCAGCGCTGCCAGTTCTGCAATTCTGTAGCCCGGCTTTCTGCTGTCCGAGAGGAGGAAAAATTCATAATGCTGTGTGTGCTCTGGCGCATACCGGCAAATGGATTGCGCCGTTGCAATCATCCCCGCCACAACGCGTGCCGGGTCCTCATGGTACACAGGGAAGAGAACGGCAACCCGTGCATCTGACCGTGGTTCTGTTGCACTATGAGCAGGATGCCAGGGGTTCCCTGACGGCCCGCGTAAAGCGTGCCATGACCCGATTGCAAGTTTTGCAAAAGTCGCAATCATGAAATAGCTCATGATGCTGTATAAAAGCAGATAAGCTGTCTTGAGTAAGGGTGTGATATGCTCAGCCGTCAGCGTGGCATCGGCAAGCAGTGTCAGGGACACGGTCAGAAAAAGGGTGGTAATTAGAGACACTCGTCTCCGCCGTTCAACAACGGCGGGCCATAGCGGCTCTTCCCCTACTGGCTGCCCATCTTCCTGTAGTCTGGAAAATCGCCTTTTGAGAGCGGTCTTCCAGGATGTTTCCATAAAGGGCGTGCCAATGGAGGTACGCCGGGGCAGGGGTGTTGTATCCTCCGGGGCATGTGCATCAAGCCATTCGTGCAGTTCATCCCACGAGGTGATGCGCTGCGCGACGTGTTTGGCTTGAGATGCGTCTAGCCCCGCAAGTGTCAGATACGGCGCGAAATCCATGAAGAATATCTTATCTGGCGATTGTCGCAGGAAGAGCCATCTGGAAGATCGTGTTCAGAACACGAGAGATTGGTACGATGGGGGATTCCGCAACGTAGACAATATCCTGATCTCTGACCGGGAAACGCTGTGCCGCAATCAGCCCGTTGCCATCCTTCCAAGAGAAAATATAGAGCAGAGGCTTCTGATTATCCGGCTGCTGCCTGAAGACAAAAATACGCGTGCTGTTCGCGGCGTTCGGGTTGAGCCCCTGTGCTCCGGCAATGGTTGCTGCCAGACTCTGCGGTTTTGAAAAACCATAGAGCCCATCACGCGAGACACCGCCACCAATAACCGTAACCTGCACGGCCGGTTCACGACGCATGATGATTTTATCCGCAGGGCGCAACGGAATATCACGGTTCAGAGCATCAGGAACGGGAAGGTCAACTTCCTCTCCCTGACGGATAATGGCGACGCTGATTGCGTTTGTGCTGGTATCCAACGCGCTGTTTTCGCTCAGAGTTGTCGTGCCGTTGCCGAGCGTGAGAGTAATGGCGCGGGCAAGTGTAATGCCACCCGGGTTCCAGGAGAGGACTTTCGGCTCCCCTGTGGACCCGGTGACAATAATACCGTTCTGGCTGGCAGAGCTGTTAATTGTCACGTCTGGTGCGTGAACAATGCCAAGCTGTGCGTACCGGTGGGCAATAATATCCCGCGCCGCATTGGGGGTATGATGCGCAATGGCAATGCGGCCAGCATAGGGCAGAGTGATTGTACCTGCCGTATCAATCTGGAAGGTACCAAGCTTTGTGGCCTGCGGTCCTGGCGTAGTGGGGGCTGTCTGAACAGTGCTGGCACCGTCAGCAAAGCTCCACAGAGCGACATCGACGGTATCGCCAGGTTGCAGCGTGTAGTCTCGTACAGGAGGCGCATTGGCAAGTTTTGCCAGTGCGTCAGTCAGTTTTCTCTGTTCTTCCGCCTGCAACTGCCGTGTCATGCTCAGGGCCAGTTCCGGCGTGACGGGAATGATTTCCACGCCCTTGGTATCTTCCATCTCTCCAGCCAGCGGGCCTGCATTTGGAAGAGAACAGCCCTGCAGGAGGGCGGTGCTTCCAAGGCAAAGAGCAAGAGTGCCTGCAATTTTCAGGCGAGCCCATGATGTGGTCATTGAATATCAGGTCCGTGCGAATGAAATCAGAAAGAAAAGAGAGCGGCTTTTAAGCGAGCAGCGCGCGCAGGATCAGACTGATAACGAGAACAAGAAGAATCCATTTCAGGCGCTGAGGACCTGATGGAGCATGAGGCTCTGAAGGATGACTCACTGTTTTCAGGTAGTAGTGGTTTTGTGCGGACTTGATCCGGGCTTCCTGTAGCGCAGTTTCTGCGGCAACCATCAGCTTGCTGTCGGTTTCCCGTTTCAGGTCCAGCGTTTCATATTCAATAGCAACCGGGAAGATGGCCTGAGATGCCGTGCGCGCATCAGCGCTTGCATTTTCAATCACGCTCATCTGCGTCTTGAGAGAAGACGCAGAAGGATTGCCCGGTGCGTTTCTGACAATCGATTGATACTGGCTGTTCAGTTCAATGTGCTTTGTCGTGAGTTGCACAGCCTGATCCGCCAGGGAGGTATAGTCAGAAACAGGGCTTAAATAGCCATGCTGAGACCGCCATTGTGAAATGGCGTGTTCATCTTCAGCCAGCTGCTTTTGCAGGCGTTCTGATTCTTGTGTGGCGGATGAAATGAAATCGTTATCTTCCTCTTCATTCAGGTGATTAAGGTGGGTGATGCCATCCTGAATGAGGGTCTGAGAGATTTCATAAGCGTCTTTTGAATTCCAACCTTTGACATTCACCTGCGTGATGCCGGTCTGTTCATCAATCGTGATGCCAACCATGCTTTGGTAATAGTGCCACAGAGCAATATCATCCGTGCGCCAGAAGCTGGAAAGACCACCAGCACGTGCGACAAAATCGCCGTGTTTGTAGGTTTCAGCGATATGGAATTTCGTATCGATGGACTTAAATTCGTCCCATGACAAAAGACGATTTTTAAGGATCCATGCCCCTGACGTGGAGGCGCCGGCATTCCCGGCCAAAAGGGATGTCAGGCTGTCAGAATCTTTGTTGGGATTGGTGACAATGACAATGGTGTCTGACTGAAAAACAGGAGAGGCAATAAGCCCCCAATACGTCATAGCAATAAAATTTGGAACAGCAACAACCGTCAAGAAAAGCGGAGACCGCAGAAATTTCCAGCGATTTGACTTCGTTGTGCTAGAGTTTGGAATGGATACCGGGAGAATATGCTGCAAATTAGATGTTTTTTCGGATGTAGTATCTATTTTTACAGAGGAGTAAGTCATCGCGATTCAATTCAATTGGGAAATAGAGGCAGGATGCGGCAATTAATGCACGTAATCACACTAGCTGAGTGGATTATTCTTCCGGGTCGGGAGGATCAAGCTGGTAGCACGGTCACGGCCAAGCAACGGGCGGATGAGTGTTGTTTCTTCGCTATTCTCTGCACTGTTACCGCCACCCTATCTACGCTATGCCCTAAATTAATTTAGGTGCCTTGATATCCATGAGAAATATAAAGTCAAGATTTGTTACGGCTATATTATAGTCAAATTGGGACAGACCGGAGCCACGGTGTATCAAGGGCTACATGGTGGTTTTTCCGGGAGGGTTCAAATGGGACAGCGCGCGGTCATCTATTGCCAGGTTTCCACGGACGATCAGTCCTGCGTGCGCCAGAAGGACGAGCTGAAGCGGTTTGCTGAACGTGCGGGCTATGAAGTGCTGGGTGTTTCCGTGGAGACCGGCTCTAGGGCCTGTTAGGCCTTGAATAACTGAACGGACTGCATAGTTGCTTATGATGAGCATGACGCAGTCTGTTTTTTCTGGATCAGGCCTGGTCCATCTGGGAGCCTTTAATCGAAGATGTCCGTCCGAAGGGGAAGACCCCACCGAAGAACCTTCGACGGACGATATCCTTCATGGACAAAGAGGGTTTCGTCTCGAAGGTTTACAGGAAAAAGCCGCACCTCAAACCCATGCCCCGCCATATCCAGCAATCCAATGCAGGCAAGTCCGTGATCTGATCACTCGTTGATCATGTCTTTGCAGATCAGAAATCACAGACCGGACTATTCATCCGAACTGTCGGTATCATACGGGCCACCATGAGGATCGGGCTGGCCAATATCGTCTACAATATACGACGGTTCCTCTTTCTGGAACGGATCAGTGCTACAGCGTAGCAATCCAGAGCAGGAAGCTTTCTCTCTGCTCAAAACGCAGATCGGATGCCATCGCAGAAACCATCAATCAGTACGCCAAAAATCGAAAAATACGAGCCAGCCTTACCAAACAAGGGTTCTTCGAACCTGCCATGTCGATGAGCAACCCGAAATTGGTGCGTTACGATCGCTTTGGGTGCCTGCGTCCCTACTTGTTGCGTGAACCTCAATGTGGGCAGTTCTATAGGTGTGCACCCTAAGCGTACGTAAAATACACTTTCGTGTCTTCATCCTAAAAAGCGCATGAAAGAGAGGCAGCCATTGATCAGATACTCTGTCCGCTCATCGGAGAGATTATTTAGTGTCTGGATTACCAGGATTTGCACCGGATCAAACGGCGTACGCCCGCCTATTACTGCCGTCTGATAGGCCAGAATCTGCTCCAGGTCAGAGCGGAACATTTCAAAATCCACAGTCCGGGAAAGGCTTCGAGTTGATCACGAAGCCCGCTCAATCGAGCAAGCCGCGCTTCAACATCAAAGAAACCCGGCTGCCTCATGATCCATATCCCCAAGCAACGCACGGGAAATGGAATTACACAGAGCGGGTCAGCGCCAAAGAGTTTTTCGCTCCCTCCAGGCGCATAACACCCACTAGCACCGCGATACGTTCGAATACAGAACAATACCAGAAGCCTTCTGCTTCTGATGTCGTCTCTATCGAGATACGTGTTAAGCCCAGATCGGGAGTGTATTCCATCCCGTGAGAAAACCGCCCTGGCCCGCATTCGCAAGGGGCATGTGCGGGAATGCGAGCCAGTGCTCTCGCATCCGGCCGCTCCATGATGTCTGCGCACTCAGTTTTTTGACGAGATAGCTTGCGACAGTGGCTGCACCGTATACACGGGTTCGTTGTATGGGTGCTGTGCCAATATGCACCACAGTTGCCGCTTCGAATGGTTTGGGGACCGCAGGCTGATTGACCATACCCGTGTTCCAGAGGCGAGAGTGGTGCGCGCTGATATTGCGTACAAAGGCGAGACACCTAATCCAGCTTACAAACGTATCGGGAAGCAATCCATACTGCTTGGCGATCGCAAAACGATCATTCGGGTGTGCCATTTCCAGAAGCCAAGAGAGGGTACCAAAATCCCATGTTTCAACAGCCATCCAAATCGGTAGGTCTGAGCTGTATGTATTGAAAAAGTCGGCCACCCACTCTTCCTGTGACCGGCGGATGGCGTTGTCGGCTTTGTCCAGCCAAACGTCATGACGCGGTCGCCCGGAGTTTTTGAGAGGGATTGTTGCGCGACGACTATCGAGAAACTGGACCGAACGGTGTGCCCACGGGTCGCGCTTGCCGAGCGTGTGTGCGAGATCCACCCGCAATGCCACTTCGATCCGTTCGATCGCATCGAGGAACAGGAGGCGAAGCTGCTTATCGAATAGGTAGAGATCGACCGCATGACGGAACTCGGCGCTAGCCTGGAATTGCGGACTGCGAATGGTCTTGGAAGGATCTGTGGGATCGGGCACAAGCTGCTGGAACGTTTCCAGATAGGGGGAGAGCCGACCGTAACCTATTCTGCGCAAATGATCGGTTGCTTTCGCCTGGTCGGTAACTCCTAAGCCCCGTTGTATCAGGAGAGCGACTTGATCGGCGAAACTAAGATGGAGCTTGATATAAGGCGGAAGCATTTGCCTGAAAAAAGAAGGCCGTCCCTTGATATCCTGAGCTTGCGCTCAGAAACAACAGCGGGGACGGCCATGTTAAGTCGATTTCTATGCTCATACATGGCGAGAGTCAACAATAAAGAAAAATTCCGCTGAAGCCATATTTTCTGACGTAGCCTCCTGGGGGGGGCGAGGCGATGAGATTCTGTTCGAAAACGTACGCTAAGAAATCGCATGCTAGGAAAAATAGCGGAAGGCAGCCATCTTTCCGGCTGTGTGTCACTTTAACGAGCGTTTATGTGGCTGCTGTCAGATACTTCGAAAACAGTTGAATTCCGGTCACATAATCCGTCTCGAAATCAACGTCTCACATACGGTATCGCTTACCGTACGTTTTCGACCATCCTCTCACCGGCTCCCGGCCTGGCAGAGTTGGATGATCGTCGTGTGAGTAGCGGGTGGCTTAATTGAAAGCAGGATATGACAGCTGATGGCACAAAATATTCCGGGGCCAGCACGTCCCCCCCCAACCGCACGAATTCTCTGCCCTGCCTGATCGTCATATTCGTCAACGATAAGAAGCTCATCAGGGGTGCTGTGGGTTTCGGAAGCAGTTATGGTCTGAAAAGACTTTACATCCACAAAAACATATTTATAAAATGTTTTTATAAAAGAACTTTATGGATAAGGATTATGAATCCACTTATTGCCCCAACCAGCGAGACAACGCCAACGTTACTCAACTCTCCACCTCCGACCCATCTTAAGCATCGCTGCCTCTATCTCCTGCCTTATGAAGGCTTTGATGGTCGGTATAGTAATCATACAGACTGCAAGTATTTGGGAGTTGGTATAGCTCAGTATAGGGAAGGAGAAGATACGCCTATATCTGTAAAATCGTGGCGTAAACCTGAAGATAAATGGAGCCGTCAGAGCGAAGAGCTTCCAACTCATCGTAATATTGATATGACTATTCTTCAGGCTCTCGTCATGCAACATGACTGGCCTGATACTGTGGCTGTTCCGGCAAAAACATTTATTCATCAGAACGAAGAGATTGTTTTGCGTCGGCTTGAGCCGGTCAACAGTCAGTGCCGCCAAGAGCGGGAAGCTACCCTTGAACGCTTAAAGGTACTCAAGGCCCTATTGAACACTATGCCCAATATCTAAAGGAATTAATCATGCATCCTTCTAAAGTTCTCAGCCCTAAGTCCCATATTGCCCCTTCGTCTTTAAAGGTTTTCTATATTCACCCAGACGGCTGGTGGTCATTAGCTCGAATGCACTACGATGGAGAAGAACGTATTGGCATTCGTTGGAATGGCGAGATCGATAATCCTTCTGATCTGGGTCACCCCGTTTCCACGGGCCATGCCACCTGGTTCTTGCTGCCCACCGAACTGGGAGAACCTGTTGCACAGTTGGCAACTCTCTTCAGCAAAAGCCGGGAATAAAAAACTCTTTTTCGGTGCATATCACCAGCAGGATGTTACACTATTACCTATAGTGTAACATCCTGCTCCTTCCGGTCCCATGCCTGAGCACACTGCTCCTTCCCGTCCCGCTCTCACGATCAGCGAAAAATCGCCGAAAACCCGTATCCCTAGAGAAAAAGCCCCTGACGGTCCGGATCCGGACTTGTTACACTTTTCGGGATCTGATGCCCAAAGCTCCGCAAACGGCCCCGCCCCGCCAGTTCAGCCTCTTCCCTGAAAGCGCCCGTCTGCAGCGGATCGACCCGGCGACCAACTGCTGGCGGTTCTACCGTCTGACCCTGCAGGATGATCTCTTCGGCGGCACTGTCCTTGTCCGGTCCTGGGGGCGTCTGGGGACCACCGGTCAGGAGCGGCGGGAGCGTTTCGGCGATCCGGTTGCCGCTCAGAAAGAGCTGGTCCGTTGGGTGCAGGTGAAGCAGCGTCGGGGTTATCGAGAGGACATGGACGGATGACAGCAAGCGATGTGACGGTGAAAACGAGGGCGCTGCCCTCGCGCTCCCGGCAGGAGCCTCAGGCTCCTGCACCTCGGGGATTTGACAGGAAGGGTCCGTCTGGCGGCGGCGTGGCGCCGCAGGCGGGGATGCAGCTGTTTGATCCTTCGGGGGCGCGGAAATATCTGACCGTTTCCGAGCGCACCGCTTTCCTGAAAGTGGCCGAGCGGGCACCGCGCGATGTCCGCACCCTTGCCATGACCCTGGCCTGGTCGGGATGCCGCCTGTCCGAGGCTCTGGCCCTGACCGCCGACCGGGTGGATCTGGCCGGCGGCGTGCTGGTGTTTGAAAGTCTGAAGAAGCGTCAGGACGGGATTTACCGGGCCGTGCCCGTCCCCCCTGCCCTGCTCGAAGCCCTGGATTTGGTGCATGGTGTCCGTGAAGCGCGGACACGTCGGGACCGGGGTTACTCCCTGCGTCTGTGGCCGGTAGCCCGCATGACCGGCTGGCGGATGGTGCACCGGGTCATGGCCGAGGCCGGTCTGTCTGGCCCCGCGGCCTCCCCCAAGGGCCTGCGGCATGCCTTTGGCGTGGCGGCCGTTTCCACCGGCATTCCGCTCAATCTCGTGCAGAAATGGCTCGGCCATGCCCAGCTCTCTACCACTGCCATCTATGCCAACGCCTCCGGCGACGAGGAGCAGACTATTGCCAGGAAAATGTGGTCAATCTAAAACATATTTTTAGAAACCATTTTGAATGTCTATAAAATGTTCTTTTAATATTAAAAGAACATTAAAGGAAGGTCTTATGATTCTCACTGTTGGCAATACGAAAGGCGGCGTAGGGAAAACCACCCTTGCAGTTCAAATCGCTATTTTCAGAGCGCTTCAAGGACGAGATGTCTGGTTGATCGATGGAGATCGTCAAGGAACAGCAGCCTCGGCGATTTCCATTCGCACAGAAGCAAATCAAAAGCCTGGAATTGCCTGCGCACAATATTCAGACGGTCCTACTCTACGAGGACAAATTCAACAGCAGAAGAACAAATGGGATGATATCATTATAGATGCAGGAGGCAGAGATTCTACAGCTCTACGCGCCTCATTAATTTTATCAGATGTTTTATTAGTTCCATTCGCCCCACGCTCATACGATGTATGGGCTCTCGATGATATGGCTAAGCTAGTTGATGAGGCACGCAGCGTCCGAGACGGCTTAAACTGCTTTGCTGTTATGAACCAAGCAGATCCGGGATTATATTCATCGGATAATTCAGAAGCAGCATCTGCTGTGTCAGAAGTGAAGCAGTTTCGATATTTAGATATGCCTATCCGCCGCCGAAAAGCATTCAGTAACGCTAGTGGGGCAGGATTATGTGTTTCAGAGATGCCCGTAAAAGACGTAAAGGCGTGTAAAGAGCTTTCAAAATTAGTTGAATACGTTTTTAATATTAAAAACGAATCATAAGGATATTGTTATGGCTATCTTAAAAAGACCCCAGAGACCTACGCCTCCTTCGGTAGAGGACGCATTCATTGCAGGTGCACCGGACGGTGGGATTTTCACACACTCAACTCCAGAAGCATACAACAAGGGCATACCTAAAGGACATAAGCGACAAATCAGTCTGACGATTGCCCCAGAACTACTGAAGCGCGTTGACGAAATTGCTAAAAGAACCGGGCAGGCCCGTGCAGGAATTATAAATATGGCTATTTATAGAGCCTTAGAAGGAGATGTTTTTAAATGATATTAATATCTAATTAGAATGGAAAGAATATTTTATGGATATTAAAAAAGATCCTTCTAGCAAAACTTTTCGTTCTGCTCCCTCTGCCCAAGAGCAAGGGGATTTTTTTGTTCCCGGATTATACGATCTTGCGACAAAAGATAACCGTGGTGTTATGGATGTCGCAGTATTTCGTCTATCTAAAAAAGACAAACGCGCAAATGATGTAATGATACATCATCTCCCTGATGGTTATGTACGTATAACTAGTGGCCCTGATGGCATGGCGTCTATTTGGGACTATGATATAATTTTGATGGGTATTTCATACTTAACCGAAGCAATGAACAAATATCGGTCTGGACTAGGAGAGAAGCCTGGGCGCATTTTTTCTCCTCAGGTATCAGATATATTAAAATTTTGTCGCCAATCTGATGGCGGTAGGCAATATGAAGCAGTTGAATCAGCTTTGCGGCGCCTTAAACAAACTTCTCTTGAAATAGTCCGTGGCGAAAAGAAAACTAGGGGTGGCCGTACAATCCGAGAAACTACAGGATCTGGTTTAATAAACGATTACAAGACCATATCATATGCAGATACTGGGCGTGTAATGGCTGTAGAGATAGAGCTTCCTAACTGGCTATATTCGGCAGTAGTAGAGTCAGAAAATCCTGAAGTTCTTACCGTCCATCCAGATTATTTCCTTTTAAAACCTGGTCTCGGAAGATTTTTGTATAGATTGGCAAGAGTGGCAGCTGGGAAAAATGAAGCTAAATGGTCATTCCGGTTAATTTATGAACGTAGTGGTAGCCAAGGAACTTTTAAAAGATGTTCATACGAACTTAGAGAGTTTGTTAAACGGAACGACTTGCCTGAATATGATCTTTACGAAGAAAGTGGGCGAGAGGGACCGCTTTTAATCATGAGGTACCGTTCAGAGAAGCAGCATTCTTCTTTGGGTTCCTAATAGACGGAGAAGCAGCAGCTTTAAGGCGGGAAACCTTAATCTGCCCCGCTCTCCTGTGAAAATTCCGTCTTTTAGGAACCAAACTCCGTCTTTTAGGAACCCCTTTCCGTCTTTTAGGAACCAAACTCCGTCTTTTAGGAACCGTCTTTCTCCGCAAGAGATT
>NZ_JABCQN010000012.1:0-52410 GCF_015244665.1 Gluconobacter japonicus | reverse complement strand
ATAATTTCGGGCGAAGACTCAAGACCCTCAGTGGCCTTACCCCTTACGAATACGTCTGCAAAATCTGGACTTCAGAGCCGGAAAGATTCATCATCAATCCAACCCATCAAATCCCGGGACTAAACACCTAGAACGCCAGCATCCGGGTGACGCATGGCGTTTTTCCTGTTTGATGCAAATCCCAGCATCGCAGCCAGATCACCCTCAAGAAAAATCGCTAGTTCTCCACTCTCGGGAATAAGGCGGATCCGCGTGATCAGAGAACGGATCGCTTCTACCGTCTGTGTTCTGCTGACTTCATTTTGAAGACTCTCGTGGAGCGTCGCGATCTTCTGGCGATACAATTCCGCCATGTTGGGGTGCAGCAGGTGCGTCGACCAACCGTGTTTCAATCTCTGCCTTGCGGGCTTCGAGTTCTTCCATGCGTGTCTTGAGAGCAGGGCTGGCAAAGCCGTCGAGGATCGCCTGCACGGCCTTGTCGAGTTCGCGCTCGATTTTGGGGAGTTCGGATTTCAGAGCGACCAGATCGGCCCCTTTCTCCATGCGCAGACGATTGACCTCACGCGTGAACTCCTCACAGAATTCTTTGAAGAGTGCGGGCTTCATCATCTGGGTCCGCAGGCCGTTGAGTACGGATTTTTCCAGAGCATCCCGGCGGATCGTCAGGCGGTTCTCGCAGGTGCCTTTGTTGCGGGCTGTCGAGCATTTGCTCTGCCGGGCTTTGACCGCATCCCAGAGATCCTGTTCGATAATCCGGAGGCCAGGCACGTTCTGAAGAAACCATTCCGATTCAGGGTTGAGGCGGGAGACGCGTTTTCCGGTGCTCGGATCCGAGATGTGTTGCATCGATCATCAGGCGCTTCGAACGACCGGCCTGTTCTGTCAGGGCGATAAAGATCCTGTCAAAGACACCCAGGCGGCTCCAGCGGATGAAGCGGTTGTATAAAGTCTTGTGCGGACCATACGCTTTCGGAGCGTCTTTCTACTGAAGACCATTGCGGATCACATAAACGATCCCGCTCAGAACACGCCGGTCATCCAAGCGTGGCACTCCACGCGCCAGAGAGAAAAATGGCTCAATCCGCTCCATCTGCCTTTCAGACAGCAAAAACACGTCACTCACAGCATCACCTCCACCGGTAAGCCTGTGAATCACGGAACACCGTTCAGTTCAATGAATTAACAGGTCTTGAGCCGAGACCGCGACACGTCCAGTTTATCGCCGGAGGGCCGGCCCGATATGGGGTAGGTTATGCCAGATCCGGAGTTGGTAGGCGTGGTTGAAAATAGGGGTTGCGGAATTATAGTTCCCGACGCGCTCCCAGAACTTCCGACTATCCGCGGGAGTCGAGGCCCCGATATTGCGCGACAGTATCCACGCGCCGACATGGACGTTCAGGCAGTCATCCGCAAGAAGAGCATCACGGCTGATACCAAGGCGCGCCAGTTCGGGTAGATGGATGGAGTTGATCTGAGCGGGACCGATATCGTAGCTGCCGTTGCTGTTTTTGGAAATAGTGCCCCGTTTGCCATTCTCGGTTTTCAGGACCGCCTGAAGCAGAATGACGGGAAGATGATATCGGGAGGCCGCTGCGGTCACACAGCGATTATCGCTGGACGCGACAGACGCAAGAAGCGGTCGAGACCCGGTCGACCGAGGCGCGAGCCGGGCGCGCGCCATCAGCCATGTTCCGGCGGCGATATTCACGCACATATTGCGTCGGACGGCATCTTCGGAAAAGCCGGAGCTGGCGAGGAGCGGCAGGCTGGCCGGGCTGATGGCCATCGCGCCGACGCCCCGCCGCGTTCGGGTGAAGAGTTGGTGTTCCACCGCGCTCGCCGGAACATGATAGGCTGCGGCCGCCTCTATGGCGCAGGGCGGCAGCGTCACGGCTGGTAGGCCTGCGTGTCGGCGGCAGAGTGTGATATTGGGTCTGCCGGAACATCAGTCATGCGTGTCAGGACACTGTCCGCCGCATCTCCGCAATGTGACGCGCAGTTGGCGACGAGGTGGGCCGTGTTGCGTGTGGTGCGAAGGGCCCTGCGTAGGATGACCGCGCCTGTCGGTCCCATGATGTCCTGCAACACGGTCGCGAGGCGCGCGACGTCATCCGGGCTCACGATCTGGAAAGCGGGGTTGCGTATGGCAGCATGGACCGCATTGCGAAATGCCGCGATATCCGCAAAACGGTCCGTCGGGTTTTTGGCAAGCGCGCGGTCGATTACCTCTGCCAGTGCGGGCGGGAGATCGGGGCTAAGGGTCAGAAGCGGCACATGGGGATGGCCGACGATTTGTATGACCGTGCGGGTATAGTCGCTGCCCTGAAAGGGAAGGTTCCCGGACAGGAGGAAGTAGAACAGACATCCTGCCGAGAAAATGTTGGAAGACTGTGCCCAAGGCTCCCCGACTGCCTGTTCTGGCGACATGAGTGCTGCGTCCTCCGGGCGGGCGAGGGCGGGGTTCAAAAGGTCTCCCACGTCGCCCGGTGTGATGCCGAACTCCAGAATTTTCAGGTCATGGGATGGCGTTACGAAGAAATTTCTGAGCCGGAGATCGGTTAGGTCAAGCTGCTGTCGGTGGGCGGCCTCGAAGGCATCGAGCGCCTGCAGGATCAGGGAAACGGCGATGTCCACGGGCATGCCCCGGCGCTCCTCAAGAGGCCGGGCCGTAGCCAGAGGGTCCATGATGATGAAGGCATCATCACCCTCTACGACAAGTCCGTGCGAATTGAGGACGGCAGGATGGCCAAAACCCGAGACCTGCTGGATCTGACGGCTGATGCGCGCGCGATATGCGTCCCTCTCCCTGATGTCGAACTGGCGCAGATCGATCTGGCGGAGGCTGACATCGGCCAGGCTCTGACAGTCGATGGCGTTCAGAAGCACACCACGCTGATCGCGCCGGATGAACGTCGTAACCTGAAAGCGGTGTGGGGTGTCGGACGAAGAGGGCGATTCCGCTGTCATGCTCATGCCGGATATTGACGCAATGCCCCGAGGGCAGAGCCTGTGTGATAACAGTCTCTGGGCAGATGTGCGAGCGCGAACAGGATGCAATCAGGTTGCGGGTGTGCTTTCGTCCGCATCCAGCAGGCGGATAGCCCCGGAATAGCCCCGGCGCAGGCGTGTCATTGCGCGTGACATGTGCACCGCATCTGGATCGGGGTCGTTCAGTACCGGCGCGTCGTCGAAATGGCCCAGACTGAGCGAGACCAGACTTGAGGTGACGATTTCCAGACGGCGAAGGACTGTTAGTTCCACCAGCAGGCAGAGCGCGGCCAGTGTCAAGCACCATAGCACCGACAAGCCGATATCTTCTCCCCAAGACCCGGTGCCCCAGAGTGGATGGGTCAGCAGCGCGAGAACACCCGGTGCGCCCACAAGGCCGAAACGCACGCGCAGGGCCCTCCGCATCGGGGCGGAAGGCGACAGGGAGGACAGAATGCGAGACATCAGCATAACGCGACAGACCAGTTTTGACGGAAGCGGGTGCTGCATGATGGACAAAGAATGCGGTAGCGTCACCCTATCATTAGTCTGGATCATTATCCGGGGTGGGGGCGCTTGACCTCGTTTGACTCCGAATGTTTCTATCGGCTGCGGCCTGGGTAATCCTCCGGTCAGATGGCTTCGCAGAGGATGATGAATTCACGATGACCATGCCCGATATGAGCCTCCGGACACGATCGTCCGTGCGTATACTGGCCCGGATGGGAACCGCAGGCCTGTTTCTGGCGTGCGGACTCGTAGGGGGGTGTGTGTCTACGTCAGACGTCCAGTCCCAGAACGCCTCGCGCGAGCGCAGGGCGGCGCAGGATCCCGAGGCGCTTGCCCGGATTGGCGATGCCGCCGCACGCCAGAACGATATGAAGACAGCGGCTGCTTTTTACGGAAAGGCCGTGGCGCTGAAGCCCGACGATCTCCATTTTGCCCTGTCCTATGCGGAGGCGCTCGCGTCTTCCGGCAGAGCAGAGGAGGCGATTTCCGCTGTGCGGGGCGCACTCCCGCACATGGCTGAGAATGGGAAGATGCGACTGACGGTCGTTCTGGCTCGCCTTTTGACGGCCTCGCGTCACAATCAGGACGCGATCGCGCTTTTGCGGCCGGCGATCGCGTCCCGGCCCGATGATGCGGCCCTACAGATCGCAATGGGTGTGGCGCTCGATACGGCACAGGATCATGCGGGTGCCCAGACCGCTTATCGCAGAGCTCTTGCGATCGACCCGTCAAGCCTCTCGGCCCAGAATGATCTTGCATTGTCTCAGGCTCTGGCCGGACATAAAGCCGAGGCTCTCTCCGACCTCCGTCGATTGCGGACACTGGCTGTGGAGCAGGGCGCATCGGACGCGCAGATTGCGACCATCGATGGCAATATCGCCATCGTCTACGCGTTGGAGGGTGACGTTCAGAATGCTCGCCGCTCTGGAACGGGGGCGGCCGCCACGGACAGCGACCGCCGCGAGAATGCCCTCTTCTATTCATTGCTCGCGGCAGGGGGCGGGGGCAGGGACGTCATGCCGTCCACCCCTGCCGACTGACCGGTATTTCCCAGAAGCGCTGCACTCCCTGGCGTCCCTGTCGATCCTCCGCTGCCTCCCCCCGGTCCGGTGACGGAAGAACTGCCTGAAGATTGCTGGCTACCTTTCTCCTGATGCTTCTCCCACAGTTCGACAACCTGCCCGAAGCGGGCGCCGTTTGCGGGCTGAAGCTGTGCAGGATCGACCAGATCTCCAGCGTTATCGAGTTCCTGCCCGAGGGCGCGGGCCTGTGTGCAGGTGCCAAGAGCCGTCATGCTGCCTGAAACATCGCCAAACCACGAGCGTCGGAGCGCCCCCCCGCATTCAGGGAGGACGAGCGTATAGGCGTACAGAACGAACGTCATGGACGGATCGGATGTGTGTCTGATCCGGGCTGCGTTCACACCGGATCGAATCAGCGCCGCCTCCGTCAGGGCCGAAAGCCGCGGGTTTGCGGTATTGATGACCGCATGGATATCGCGGCCCGGCCCCAGAGAGGCGATGGCCTGCCGGATATCGGAATCAGGGCTATAAGCCGAGAGCGAACCCCTATGGACCAGTTGTCTAAGCAGCAGAGGGGGGGAAACCGCTTTCTGGATGGCGGTATTCTCGTTGCACCCCGCGAGAGCGGTGAAGCTGAGGCACAGGACAATGAAAGCTGCGCGTATCATTGGTAGAGAAAGCCTCCCGCGCCGTGAAGATGAGGCATGCGCTCTGGGTCGGGTGATGTCTGTGTGCTGACGGCGGTTCGGTTGAGCAGTAGGGATTCCAGCGCCGTCGTCGGGCGCACGTAATCGGTTGGAAGTTCGGGAACGCTATCTCCCGGATGCACGACATAGGCCGTGACCACGATAATCAGTTCGCTCTCATTGCGCTGAAAGGATGTGGAGCGGAAAAGCGCACCCAGAACCGGGATGTCTCCAAGGCCCGGAACCTTGGAGATTGCGTTCTGCGCATTATTGGAAATCAGACCGCCAATGGCAAAACTCTGACCTGATGCAAGCTGTATGGTCGTATCAGCACGGTTTGTCCGGATTGCGGGAACGGATGAGCCGTTGGTTCCCGGGAACGAGTAGGCACCGTCATTGGCCGCGGTCGAGATCGTGCTGACTTCGGGGGCGACATGCATGGAAATCGTTCCGTCCGCCAGAACGGTGGGTGTAAAGGCGATGCTGACGCCGAAACTCTGATAACTGATGCCCACCGTGCCGAAGCCTTGGGGGATGGGAACGGGAAACTGGCCCCCTGAGAGAAAGGTCGCAGGCTCGCCAGACATCGTCGTGAGGTTGGGTTCGGCGAGCATCGTAGCCAGCCCTTCTGACGCCATGGCATCCAGTGTTCCGGTAACGGATCCGTGGCCGTTGGTATAGCTGCCGGAAACGCCGTTCATGCTGCGGGCAGCATCGGTAATGAAATTTGCAGCATTCCCTCCGAGGCCGCCCGTTGCAGCACCGATGGCGAATGACCCGACATTATTGAAAACCGTACTCCAGTCGAAGCCAAGCTCTTGCGAAACGCTGCGCTGCACTTCCGCCACGCGCACGCGGAGGCTCACCTGAACGGGGGCGCCAATCGTCAGGCGATTGAGCACGGCCTTGCCGTCTCCCGCATATTGCCGCGCCAGTTCGCCCAGATGAGCGGCGGCGCGTGCGTCGGGAACGGACCCGCTCAGCACTACGCCCTGGGGAGATTCCTGAACCGTGATATTATGTCCGCCTTCAGCGAGAATGGCGCTTTTCATGGCGCTCATATCGTCATGAACCGTCACGTCGGAAGACAACATCGTCTGGCCGTTACGGTCCAGAATGATGATGGTTGTATGGCCCGGTTTCTTCCCGAACAGAAACAGTGTGTTATGTGCCGTGTATTGAACGTCCATAATTGCAGGGTCGGCGATCATGATATTCGACGTCGCGCGTGGCAAATGGATAATCTGGCCGCCACCCACGCTGATCTCCATCGCCCGGGAAGCATGCCATGTGCTTTTCTGAGGGGCGGGCTCCTGGGCCAATGCAACGCCCACCCCCTGACCGAAGACAAGGCCGGACAGGAGAAAAAGGGAACGAAGTGTTCCGGTGGATGATGACAAGAGGAACTCCCGTGTTTTTGGGTTTCCCGGCCGCAGGTTTCGGGACGGGAAGGACCCGGTGGACCGGACCGCGTTCTGCCGGGATATTGATTTGCGGAACGGCAAGCTAGGTTGTCGCATGGGAAAGGGACGGAATTGCCGATCTGTGCGCGTGAGCCGTATATCCACCGGGGTCGGCGGCCTGCGTTCGGGTGCGCGTGGTTTTGCTTCTGGGGGCCAGCCTGTAGCCGACGCCGCGCACAGCCTCAATGGTGAGCGACGATCTAACGCTGCCGAGCTGACGCCTGATGCGGCTGATGCGCACCTCAAGCGCGTTCGGGCAGCAATCGGCCAGCGCGCCATAGGCGTCGTGCTCCAGCCCCGAACGTGGCACGACCTTTCCCTTGCGGCGGATCAGTGATTCCAGAATGGCCGTCTCGCGCCTCTGGAGCGGCAGGAGGACGTCATTGACGCGCACTTCCCGGCTTTGTAGGCAGAGGGAGAGTTCCTCAAACCGGTAATGCTCCTGCACGGACTCCTGTGGACGCCGGAGAACGGCCCGGATGCGCGCCACCAGCTCGCGGGGATTGACGCTATGGCTCACACAGTCGTCTGCGCCGTTCTCAAGCGCGAAGATACGGTTCTGCTCTTCCGTCGCGATCATGATGACGTAGGGCGTTTTTACGACATCGCGCCAGTCCCTTTCGAGAAGATAGCATCCCTGTTCCTTGTTGCAGAAATACTGATCCACCACGATCAGATCGTAACTGTTGGCGAACAGGGCCTCTCTGGCCTCTGCTGAGGAATGAAAACTGTCCACGCCATATCCTGCGGCATGGATGGTCTGCACGAGGTTCCGGAAGCCGGTTTCCTGTTTGAGCAAGGTCATCAGTCGCATCGTGTCAGCCTTCCCTTATCTGTGTCATGGCGGGGATTGCATGGCGTCGTGCGCGCACGCGCTGCCAGAAATAATGGTGCATGGTCATCAGGCCTGCGCCGCAGTGGAGATTTCTCCGGCAAGCCCCAAGCTGATCGACCCGATGGGATGGACGGGAAATTCGGTGGCGAGATCCTGATAGGAGAGCACAGGATGATCGAGATCGTTACGTACGAGAAAGCCGCGTACAAAACGGCGTATATCAACAGAGGTAATGACGATCGGTGTCATCTGGGCCGCGTTTTTCGGACGACCCTCGACTGACAGCCGCGTGCGGAACGCTGAGAGCAGACGCTGGGAAACATCCGGATCGAGCGCGAGAAACGAGCCGCCGGACGTGTCCCTGACGGCCTGACGCACAGCCTGTTCGACATCCTGGCCGAGAACGAGGCCCGCCATCGCCTTGTGAGAGCCCGCGTGGCGGTGGCAGATCTGCCGGGAAAGAGCCTGCCGGACATATTCCACGAGCATGAGGGAGCGGGTTTCCTTCTCCCCCCACTCCACGAGGGTTTCAAGAATGAGCCGCATGTTTTTCAGTGGCACGCCCTCCTCGACCAGACGTCTCAGAATATCGGCCAGACGCTGGGTCGGGACAATCCGCATGGCCTCGCGCACTAGGTCGCCGTAACCGGGCTCGAGACGCAGGACGAGACGGCGGGCTTCCTGAAGGCCTATGAACCGACCAACATGTTTGCGCGCGATCGTTCGAAAGCGGTTCGCGATGATGGCGGGCAGGTCGAGATAGCCGATACCGGCTGCCTTGAGGCGTGTTTCATCGGTCCGTGCAATCCAGAGCGAGGCCCCGCTGTCGGTCAATGGTTCGCCGCTCTGACTGGCTATCCCGGCGAGATCCAGATGAACCGGATCGTCGTGGAGGAGGAGATGATTGGGCAGAGCATCGTGCTCTTCGACCGGAACATCTTCCAAATCGATCGAGAAATGGAAGGCGTCGGTCTCCGCGGTCGATCGGATCGCGGGTTTCGGGCAGACGACGCCAAGATCGCTTTCTACATCCTCGCAGGCAATGGCCAGCAGCCGGTCTAGGCGCGGTTTGTCCATGACACGCATGACGGCGGGTGACAGGGATATGGCCAGAAGGGGGGAGAAACTGTCGGCGATGGCCGTGGCAGCCGTAGATTCCGTCGTGACCGACCGGGCGAATTCTTCCGCTTCCGCGCTTTCGAGGGAGGTTCGGGAAAAACGACCCCAAAGTTTCTTCCAGTCAGGGCGGCTGCCCAGAAGAAATAAAATCGACAGCCCCAGAAACACGGACTTGGGGAAGCCTGGAATCATCGCCATGATCAGCAGCATGATCGCGGCGACCAGAAGCGCGCGCCGGTCTGCCGTCAACTGCCCGACCATTTCCTTTCCAAGATCCTGCCCGTGGCTGCCTACTCTCGTGACGACAACCGCCGCTGCGATGGACAGGAGCAGTGCGGGGATCTGCGAGATCAGTGCGTCACCAACCGTCAAGAGTGTGTAGGTATGCATTGCGTCGCTCAGGCTCAGTCCGCGCTGTGCAACTCCAATGCCGATTCCACCCGCCAGATTGACGCCGATGATCACAAGGCCCGCGATTGCGTCGCCCTTTACGAATTTGAGCGCGCCGTCCATGGCGCCGTGCAGGGCGCTCTCGCTGGCGAGTTCCTGACGCCGCTTCCGCGCCTCAGCCTGATCGATGTCGCCTGAGCGCAGATCGCTGTCGATGCTCATCTGTTTGCCGGGCATGGCATCGAGCGTAAACCGGGCCCCGACTTCTGCAACGCGCTCCGTACCTTTCGTGACTACGATGAACTGGACCGTCGTGACGATGGCGAAGACAACGAGGCCGACGACAATATTGCCCCCGATCACGAATTCTCCGAACGTGGCGACGATCGTGCCTGCGTCTCCGGACGTAAGGATGAGGCGTGTCACCGTGACTTCCAGAGCCAGGCGGAAAACCGTCGAGACGAGGATCATGCCCGGAAGCGCGGTCAGATCCAGCGGAGAGCGGAGATAGACCGCAACCATCAGCAGTAGCGCGGAGAACGCGAGATTGCACCCGATCAGTATGTCAGCCAGCGCGGCGGGCATCGGCATGATCAGCATGGCAACCGTCAGCACCAGCACGGCAACTAGTGCAAGATCCTGGCGTTGAGAGACGAGGCGAAATGCGTTCTGGAAGTTCTTCATGAGGCGAGAGCCCGAACATTCGACTGGGCGAAGACTGAGAAAGCGGTCTGTGCTTCCTTGAACCGGCCGGTTCTGTGAAGGGCCCGTGCGCGCAGGAGAGCATCGCCGGGCTCCTCGGTAGGGCGAAGGCGCCTGATCCTGTCGAGTACGACAAGCGCCAGCTCACCGCGTTTCATCGCGGTGTAGACATGAGCCAGAAGACGCAGGCAGTCACAGTCATCGGGGTTTTCAGCCGCGACAAGCAACAATAACGGCAGGGCACGTGGCTCGCGATCGCATGACGCATACATGTAGGCGAGCGATAGAAGAAGGTCGCGCTGGGCCTGATCCAAGACATCACCCTCCGATGAGACTGTCGCGGTAGCGCATGAGCAGTTCAAGATTGTGCAGCTCGAAAGACAGTGCCTCCAGGCCACCGGGCACGACGGGGCCGAAACTGCTCTGCGCTCGAGCTTCCAGGCGCGTCAGAAGTGTTTTCCGCTGGTCGGATCTGAGAATGCCAGCGCTTTTCAGGTGTGGCATGAGATGGAGGAAAAGCGCGTCCGTCAGCGTCGGAGGCTCGATCCCCTCCGATGCATGTTGGCGCACCGACAGGGTCTTGTGGAATGCGACGAGGTCAGGTGCGATAGCGGCATCCGGCGTATTGGCCACGACCTCCTCGATTGCATGGTCAAGACGGATCATGGGTTGGGATGGGATGCGGCTCATGAGAATAACGCTCCTCAAATGACAATCTGATCAGTAAGTCACGAGAAATTCATCATGTCCATCAAGAACTGAGACTTTGTGGGCGGAGATACCAGTAATTTTCTGGCCCGATTCCAGAATGGATCCAATATAATATCTCTGCCCTTTTATGGTCACATTTGCCCTTTGTCCCAACCATATACTTTGTATCGGCAAGGACAGTACTTTATTTGGCGATTCTTTGACGTCGGAAATCCACGTATACTGCTGGCCATAAGATGCGTCAAACCATTGCTCCGCATCCCGGAACGCTGTCAGCCGCTCATGGGGGACTGCGCCGCTCACTGTTACGACACCACCGGAAACACGGACGGCCAGCCCGAAAAGATCATGGTTGCGAAGTTCGTGGATCACGGACTCTCCAAGATCGTGATCGCTCAGCGCCATGTTCTGTTTTCGCGCTGGAAGATCCGAGACTGCCTCTGATCCTGTCGAAGGCGAAGACGCGGGCTGAGCAGGGCTTGAGGCTGGATGCCAGAAAATCCCTTCCAACAGGAGAAGTCCGAGTATGCCTGCGACACATATGACGATGTTTCGTGTCAGGCTTTGAGCACTGAAAAGGGCTGGGAGCCGGGAGATGGGGAAAGCGCTGGTATGGCCAGTCTCTGCGGTTGCGGTGTCCGTAATGCTCAGTGGAACGGACGCAAGCCTGATATCGATCGGGAGCGCAAAACTATGGCTTTTTCCGCTGTCCAGAACGTGGTCATTGATGATGACACCTTCAGCCAAGGCCGTGCATCTGAACTGTCCGCCCGGAAGTGGGGCGACGGCGAGATGGGATGGCTGGATACCCTCGTCGAGCAGGGTGATGTCCGCGTCTGACCCGGAGCCGATCGTTACGGGGCGATCGCCGATTTCACATGTCGCATCCGCGTGTAGGCCGGAAAGAACGTGGAGGGCGAATGAAGGAGCGGAAAGCAAGTGAATTGCCGTTTGTCCCAGAGCAATGGATGATTGGAAACAGTGGAGAGATCGGAACCAGCAGGCGCTGCTAAGATAGGTTTCTGTTTGTAACTTAATCTTGCTATCAAGAAACTATCGACTTGTGAGGAACCTGCAAAGAAGATTCACTAAATTTTCATAATTCTGATTGGGTCGCGATGGGAACCCCACTGACAAGACGTGTTGACCTTTATCGGGGGGGTATTTTCTGCATCGTAGAGCCACGATAGATCGTCACGCCATCGCTTTGAACTTCGCCCAGTGCGGCAATCGTCTGGTTGACCAAGGCGCGGAAGCGGGGTGGCCCGAAGACGGTAATATGTTGCCCGTCAGGCGTGCGACGCACGAGAAAGCGTGCATCGGAAATCTGGCGGGCTTTCAGGGATTCCGTCAGGGTCGGAAACGGCACGCCATCGAGTGCGACATCCTCGGAGACGGTTTCCGACGCAGGCGTTACGAACAGGGTCTGGCCATCGAAATACCAGTCGAGATGGTAGTCCGTGCAGATACGGTTGAGAAATCCACGTGGGGTAGAGGCCGTCAGCCCTTTCCGTACTGGCTGGGTCAGGGACGGGTCAGATGAGACGTGCAGATCGATATCCGCGCCAAACTGATCCAGAGCCTGAATGACGCTGCCCTGAAGCATCGTGAACTGCCCCGTTTCGGGAAGGTAGAGCGGGGCTGCCCGGAGTGGCTGTGACAGAGCGATCACTGTCAGCCCCACATGGACGGTGGTTTTTGCAAGTGCCCACACAGAGGACCTAGTCGCCCTGTTGTTCGGGGAACTGACCTGAAGACCGTCACCTGTCGGCGTCATGGCAAATGCAAATCCTTAATCGGCGACGCCGGGCAGACGTGATGCTTTCGTGTTCGGATGCATGAGGGGGACGGTTTGGTCAACCGATACAATTGTCGCCGGGACGAGGTAGGGTGCAGAGCTGGTCAGGTTGAAGTCAGGATATGATGCGAGGTCTGGGGCAGCACGAGACTGGCGAAGGTCGACACGAAAAAGGGAGAAGGACGATGTCTGGATTGGCCGGAATTGCCGCCGTCGCTGCCAGTCAGGCTGCGTCTGCCACGCCCTCGCTTACAGCCCCTGCGCCGGTTGGGGCGTTTCATCAGGCTGATGTCGCCGCGTTTCACGATACGGCACGGACGCAGCTTGCTTTTTCCGAAGCCATTCCTGCATCTCCCATAAGTCAGATCGTTCCCGTACAGTCGGAGCCGACACTGGGCGACCGTATTCTCGATAGCCTGAGTCGTATTGGCAGCAGCTTCGGCCGGCTCGATGCTCTCGCTCCGCAGGGGCTAGCGCCGGACCGTGCGGGACCAGCGATATCGGCTCAGACGCTGTCTGACAAAAATGGCGTGACGACGGGTATGGATACGGGCGGTGGGATTTCGCATCCTTCCGCAAAACATGATGTCCTGGCGGCTCATCATGCGGGTGCCCGTTCGGCAACAGATCCCGAAAGCCTGCTCGGGCGGATCCAGCAGCAGGGCGAACAGCTTTATAATGAGTCGATTTCACGTCAGATCGCACTGACGAATGCCGAGTTCGAGACGCATGTCATCACCGTGGCGTCACAGGATATGGCCAGCACGCTTAAAAGTCTATTGAGCCAGGGTGGATGATGGGAGTGAGATGGGTCTCTGCTTCTCTGCTGATCCTGTGCCTTGGGCTGACGGCGTGCCAGTCCGAACTTTATACCGGGCTATCCGAACGGGATGCGATGCAGATGGTTGCCATTCTGCTTCAGCACGGGATCTCTGCTGACCGCGTGATCAGCAAGGATGGAAGCAGTGCGATTGAGGTGTCCAGCAGCCGGATTGCCGATGCGGTCAATGTCCTGAAGGCCGCGCACTATCCGCGGAATGAATATGCGAGCATGGACAAGGTTTTCCAGCAGCAGGGGCTTATCAGTTCTCCTGCGGCGGAACGTGCCAAGCTTTATTTTGGGATCAGTCAGGAGCTTGACCGCACTCTGAATGATATTGATGGCGTCGTAGATGCGCGGGTTCATATTGCGGCGTCAGCCAGTGATCCTGTGACAGGTGTGGAAAAACCGGCCACGGCCGCCGTTGTCCTGCGTTACGACGAAGGAAGCAGCGCCGGGACGCTGATCCCGAAGATCAAGCAGCTCGTCGCCAACGCCGTGCAGGATTTGAGCTATGACCGAGTTTCGGTCATTTTGATTCCTGTTCAATCACAGAATATTCCGCTCACGCCCGCAGGCCCCGGTCCTCTTGCAGTAACAGGATGGGTTCTGGCTGTATTCTGGCCGTCGCTTGCGGGAGGGTGGTATCTCTGGAGGCGCTTTCGTGGAAAGAGGTTTACCTCCAGAACGACGCAGGTTGCAGTGGTTTCCGACAGGGCCGCATGAGCAGGGCGAACGCGACCGAAACACTTGTCGACCTTCATCCGTCCCATTTCCAGCGCGCGATGCCGATGCTGCGGCGCGAGACGGTGGAACGGATCCAGCGGTGTGACCGTCTGGCGCATCGTCTGGCAAAACTCATAGACTATCGCATTGACCGCCCGGAACAGGCCGCGTCGGATTTCGACGTTCTGGCGTACCGTCCGCGCTTTGAGGTGGAAGTGGCAGGACGGCATATGGGGGCTCTGATCTTCGGTCGGGCTCTGGCCCGATATGTCGATACGGCGTCAATAGCCGTCCTGAACCGGGAGGTAGGTACTTCGGCGCGTATGTTCGGGATCCGACATTCCGTCCAGATTGTTTCGCCCATTGTGCTGCCGACTATTGAGGGAGGCGCGGAAGAGCTGGCTTCTGCGATCAATGACTGGGGTTGGCGTTGCTTGGTGCGATGGCGCGATCAGGTGTCACCGACCTGTCAGAAAGCGGCTACGCTACGTCTGCCCGCTGTGGGGCTGCCGGATGCTGCGCCTGAGACAAGCGATGCCATCATCCGGCACGTTATCGCGACTTTCTTCGCTCCCGCAAACGTCAAGGAAGATGAAGCATTAGAGGAGAGTGGTATATGACCGAATTCGCCACGCTCTCTCCCGAACAGCGTATCCTGAACCCTGAAGAGATGACCCTGTGGTGTGAGGCGCAGGCAGCTTATCGGAGCGCTCTGGCGGACGCCAGTCGGCTGAGGGCCACCGCCAGAGCCGCTTACGACGCAGAAAAGCAGCGTGGTCTGGAGGAGGGCCGTGCGCAGGCGCGCGTGGAAATGGCGCAGCAGATCATGTCATCTGCTCAAGCCGCGTCGCAGGTGCTGCAAAATCTTGAGTGCAGCCTGCCAGAGATCGTCGTGGATATCGTGGCTGACATGCTCGGGCGCGTGGATATCAGCGACGTCCTGCCACTGGCAATCGAGCATGGCTTGTCACGCATCCGGCGCGGGACGGTAGCACAGCTTCGGATTGCCCCGGACTGTGTCGCGCCTCTGGCGGAGTTCATGTCCCTTCTTCAGGACAGCGACGGTGGCGTGCATATCGAGGTGGACGCAGGTCTGGCGTCCGGCCGGTGTGTTCTGGAGAGCGAGTTCGGCGTGTCTGAGCTCGGCATCGCCGACCAGACGCGTCTTCTGCGCGAGCGTCTTGCGGCGCAGTGGGATCAGTTGGCCGATCTGGCGGACACGCCGGGGCACGGATCATGACATCACGGCCAGCGCTGTCGGACACTGAGGTCACATCGGTACAGCAGGATATCTCGCTGCTAGCAGCCTTGTCGTCCGCCCATTCCACCTTGGCCTCTACAGAGGATTCAGGGCGAAGTATTATAGCGGAGAACCCACGACCTTTTATACCGGAAGAGCCAGTCAGGCCGGTCGGACCGGATGAACATCCGCCTGAAGGCGCCGTTGTGGGTATTTCGATCAGGCGTGACGGACAGTCGGGCGGTAGCCAGGGCGACGATTCCGGGGAGGCAGGGCCGAATATGGCGGGTGGTGCGTCCGTAACAAGCCCGTGCGGTGAGCGTGACATATCGGTCCCGCCCTCGCGTGATGGTCTCGTCGGGACGCGGAGCCTGAAGCGGCTGCGAGCGGCGCCGGAAGGCCCCGATTTTGGCGAGTCTGCTTCTCCTGAGATAGTGCGGACTGACGAAAGCGCGCAACGACGGATCGGGGAGCCGCCTCCGCGGGGGAGCAGCCGTGGGTTTTCGAACGGCGATTCCGGCATGCCCGATCTTGCGGAAGGGAGGGGTGACGGCAAAGACCCGGGGCATGTCGTCGAGCGGATGCGGCACCTGCTTCCACTGTTGCGCTCCAAGGCGGCATCGCTGGAATCCCATCCGGTCCAGGGGCGCGTCGTTGCTGCGACCGGAACGATCATCCGCGCGATTTTGCCCAATGTCGCGGTTGGTGATCTCTGCCTCCTGCGGGACCGCAAGCGGGACTGGAGTATGAACGCTGAAGTTGTGGGGCTGGTCGGGCGTGAGGTCCTTCTGGCGCCGATGGGCAATCTGGAGGGCATTTCCGCTGAGACGGAGGTTCTTCCGACGGGCGGGCGACGTCAGTTCCCGGTCGGGCAGCGTGTTCTGGGGCGCGTTCTGGATGCGCTCGGAGCGCCCATGGACGGTAAAGGACCACTCCCGTCCGGCCCCAGCGCCCCGATTACAGCCCGCCCGCCCGATGCAATGCGACGCAGAATGATCGACCGCCCTCTGCCGATCGGCCTTCGCGCGATCGACAGCGTCCTGACCTGTGGGGAGGGGCAGCGTCTGGGGATCTATGGTGAGGCAGGGGGCGGAAAGTCCACGCTGATGGCCTCCATCGTCAAGGGAAGTGATGCGGATGTCACGGTTGTCGCGCTGGTCGGGGAACGTGGCCGTGAGGTTCGGGAATTCATAGAGCATAACCTCGGGCCTGATGGGCTGGCCCGTTCGGTCGTCGTGGTGGCAACGTCGGACAGGCCGGCGGCGGAACGTGTGGCCTGTGCACAGGCTGCGACCGCGATTGCGGAGCATTTTCGCGATCTGGGGCTCAAGGTCCTTCTGTTCGTCGATAACGTTACGCGCTTTGCACGTGCCCTGCGTGAGATTGGTCTTGCCGCCGGCGAGCCGCCGACCCGGCGGGGCTTTCCGCCGTCCGTTTTTACGGCTCTTCCCAAGCTCATGGAGCGGGCGGGAATGGGAGAACGAGGTTCCATCACTGCCTTTTACGCCGTTCTTGTGGAAGACGGGCAGAGCGATCCAATCGCGGAAGAAACACGCGGGATTCTAGATGGGCATATCATCCTTTCCCGCGCGCTTGCGGCGTCGGGGCATTATCCGGCAATCGACATTCTGAGCAGCCGGTCGCGTGTGATGAGCCTCGTGACGTCTGCGGAGCATCAGGTTCGAGCCGATCGGCTCAGGGCACTCTGGGCGCGCTATCAGGATGTCGCGTTCCTGTTGCAGGTTGGAGAATACAAGCCCGGTGGTGATCCTCTGGCCGATGAAGCCATTGAAAAAATCGATGAGATGAGGGGGTTGCTGCGGCAGGGCAACGAGGAGCGGACAACATTTGCGGAGATGACGGAATGGATGACCCGACTGTTGGGCTGATGGCGGTCATTCCCGTTCCGATGGCGCAGAAACTCGTGCGCCTGCGCGAGCTGCGCGCGGCACAGGCCAGAAAGACCGCTCTGCTACGCACCCAGGAGGCCCATGCCGGGTGGGAGGACGTAAAACGTAGCCAGACCGTGCTTGACAGCCACCGTGAGCACTGGCGTGCGGTGGAGGCGGAAGGTACGGCACGCATGAATGGTACGGTCAGTCCGCAGGCTCTGCGGGACAGGCACGATCATCTGGGGGCGCTGGCAGATCGAGCCATTGCGCTCCAGAAGGATGTGGGTTTGCGGGCTGACACGGCCAGAAAGCAGGACGAGGCTGCCGCGCTCGCATGGCGGGCGCACCGGGAGTTCGACCAGCGTTGCGGTCATGCTGCACGCCTGCTCGACGGAGCCCGGAACGCAGAGAGGCGCGAACAGGAAGCGTTGGACGAACAGGAGCTGGAGGATCTGGCTCTAATGCGGCATGCCGCCCGGGATTTCGAGGGGTCATGAGCCGGAAAGATACCGTACGCCCGTACAGGGCGCCCACGCTTGCGTATTCTCCTGCCGTTTCGGAGTTTTTCGGTCGGTACCCGCTCAAAATTCCGGTTGAACCGGATATCTGGAGTGTCGCGTTCCTGCCCCCGTTTTCGCCGGGGGAAGACTGGCTCTGTCTGCAATTGAAGATCGGCGCGCAGGAAGGGCAATGCCTGTTGCCACGCGGTCTGTTGCGAATGATCCTGCGTCTGGCCGAGCCTCAGCCGCGCGCGCCCCTAAACAGCGATATCGCTATTCTTCTTGTCGAGATGGTGTTTAACGAAGCTCTGATGGATCTCGAGACGCGACTGGGCTGCACACTGTCCATCCTGCGCTTCGATAGTTGTGCCAGACCGGTCGAATTCGAGGAGGCCGTTTCTGGGCAATCGCCACTGCGTGTGGGGTTCAGGGTCTCATTTGGTGCGCAAGAGGTGTTCGACGGGCTGCTTCATCTTGCGCAGGAAACGTTTTCGGCGCTCAGGCCGCATTTTCCGGCTCTGATCCGCACGTTCGAGGCGCCGCCGGTGGCGGTCAGCCTTCGTGTTGGGGGCATGTCTCTTTCCGTGGCAGAGGTGCGTGCGCTCAGGCCGGGCTGCGGGATTGTCATCGGCCCAACTGCCCGGCGGAGCGTGGCGCTCGTGGCCGGAGAGGCGCTGGCGACCCTGGCGGTTCACGATGGATACAGGATCGTCATACAGGGTGGTTGGCAGGATATTGCACAATTTTCTTTACCGGAATGGATCGGACACATGACAGACGGATCGGCCGCCCCACCTCTCTTTTCCTCGCCCGAAGCAGAGCAGTTTCCGGAAACCGAAGTCCCTGAAGTGCAGTTCGATACCGTTCAGGTGCCGCTGAGTTTCGAGATCGGACGCAGGGTTTTTACTCTTGGCGAGTTGCAGGAAATCGGTGAGGGGCATGTTATCGAAATCGGCTCCCTGAGTGACCAGAAAGTATCGGTGCTGGCGCATGGGCGGCGCATCGGAGAGGGCGAACTGGTGGAAGTCGGAGCCGCATTGGCTGTCCGGCTGACACGGATCAACGCCTGATGCAGGGGGCAGGAGCAATGATGGGCAGCGGGCTCGCGTCCACGAATCTCGTCACCGCGCTGATTTTGACGCTGGCATTCGCACTTCTGACGCTGGCGGTGATTTCGACAACTTCTTTCGTCAAGATTTCAGTCGTCCTGTTCCTGTTGCGCACTGCGCTCGGGATTCAGCAGTCCCCCCCGAACGTGGTGCTTTATTCGATTGCCCTGATCCTGACGCTCTTCATTTCCGCCCCGATGGGTAAGGAAGTTTATCAAAGTGTCACGGATGCGGGCCTGAAATACGAGAGCATCAGTGATTACGTGCAGGCTTACGAAGTTGCCCAGGCCCCGGTGGCCCAGCATCTCATGCGCTTTACCCAGCCACGCGAGCGGGCATTCTTCGTCAATTCGGCGCAACGGCTCTGGCCGGAAGACATGCGGGCCACTCTCGCGCCCGACTCTCTTCCGGTCCTGTTGCCGGCCTATCTGACCGGGGAGCTCAAAAGAGCTTTCGAGATCGGGTTTCTTATCTATCTGCCTTTCATTGTGATCGATCTCGTCGTCACGACGATCCTCATTGCCATGGGATTGTCACAGGTGCAGCCAAACACGATTTCTGTTCCGCTCAAACTGCTCCTGTTCGTTCTGGCTGGCGGGTGGACACGGCTGCTGCATGGTCTGGTGCTGAGTTATGCATGATGGAAGGGAGGTTTGCCGATGGATGACGGAGGACTGACGCAGCAGCTTTCAGCCGCGCTTTTCCTGTTCGCCTCGATTGCAGGACCACCGCTGTTGATCGCTACGGTGATCGGTATTGCAATTGGAATACTGCAGGCGGTGACGCAGCTTCAGGATCAGACAATGCCACTGACGTTCAAGGTCGTAGCGGTCTGCGCCACACTTCTGCTCATGGGCGGGACACTCCTGCCGCCCCTGCTGACGTTTACGGAGCATATTTTCGACGATTTCCCCGTGATGACGCGCAGCTGACGATGCCGGCGGCACATTTCACGACCAGTCTGATGCCGCTGCTGTCCGCGGTTGCGATTGCGATGGGGCGGCCTGCGGGTGCGGCTCTGGTTCTTCCAGTTTTCACGCGGGCGCAACTGGGAGGCGTCGTGCGGGCGGCTTTCGCTTTCGTCGTAGGGCTGCCGGTAATTCCCGGACTCTACAGAGACCTTCAGCAGACGTCCCTCAACCTGCCTTCGCTGGCTTTGATTGGCGCGCGCGAGATGATGATTGGCGTCATCATCGGTTTCCTTGCAGGATTGCCGATATGGGCCGTGCAGAGCGCGGGGGAGTGGCTTGATACCCAGAGAAGCGCGACACAGGGACAGGCTTCCGAACCCGATGGGGAGCAGGAGTCGCTGTCGGCCTCGCTGCTGGCGATGACGACTGTCGCGCTGTACGTCATTGGTAACGGGCTCGGGCTTCTCGATCAGGCTATCGTGGATTCAGAGATTGCATGGCCTCCTCTGGTTCTCGCTCTGACCCCACAGCCCGGTTTTGCGACGACCGCACTGGGTCTGCTCGACCGTTTTGAAATCCTGTCGATGAAAATCGCGGTGCCGGTCATTCTGGCCATGCTGCTGTGTGACGGGTGCATCATTTTGCTGATGCGCGCGATCCCTAAACTTCATCTTTACGATCTCGCGCCCACCCTCAGGAATCTGGCCTTCACGTTGATGATGTGTGGATACGCATCCTGGCTCGTTGTTTATGCGCGCAGGGACATTCTGGATATGTCCATTATGCATGATCTCGGAGGGTTGCTGGCACCATGAGTGGCAGCAGCGAAGAGCGGAACCTTCCGGCATCCGCCAAAAAACTGACGGATGAGCGCAGAAAAGGTCGCCTTGCCAAGGCCCCCGACATGCAATCCGCCATGGTCTCGATCGTTCTGATCGGCTGGGTGCTGATGGGCGCCTCGTCTATTTCTGCACGGCTCGGGAGACTCTTTGCGGTGGTGGGCGCGGCTACGACCCTTCCTTTTGATGAAGCAGTGCGCGATATGTCGGGCGCGATAAAAGGCGCATTGCTTCATTGCGCGCTTGTGCCGCTACTTCTGGCTATCGGGGCAGCATTGTTCGCGGGTCTGTTGATCAATCGCGGATTCATTTTCTCTATCGATCCGCTGATGCCGAAACTGGAGAAGCTCAATCCGATCGGTGGTTTGAAGAGCATATTCAAGCCGAAGAATTTCGTTGATCTGGCGCTTTCGATTTTGAAGGTCCTTGTATTCGGGGGGGCGCTTGCAGCGATCGCCCTGCACGAAGTGAACGATCTAATCCGTGTACCGGAAATGGCTCCAACAGAGTGGCCGAAAATTCTCTCGGCGTTGGTGGTGCCGATGATGCTGGGTGCGTGTGCTTTTTATCTGGCGACTGGTATCGCCGATCTGATGATCCAGAAGCGTTTTTTTATGCGTGAAATGCGCATGACCCAGACAGAGTTGAAAAACGAGCGGAAGGAAACGCAGGGTAATCCGCAAATCAAGATGCAGCGGATGAGAATTGCCAACGAAAACCGCCGTGCCCCCGCGAAACTTGGTCCCAAGCAGGCAACGCTGATGATCTGTCAGGAGGGCGTAACGGTCGGAATACGCTACAAGCCGGGAGATACGCCTGTGCCGCGCGTGGTGTGCATCGGGCAGGGGGGCGCTGCCGAGAAATATCGGACGATAGCGCGCGAGCAGGGCGTTCCCATGTACTGGAACCGCGAACTGGCGGGTGATCTTAAAAAGAATTTCAGGCCAGGCATGACCATAACGCAGGCTTTTTTTAATTCCGTTGCGCATGCGATCCAGAATACGTCCGTGTGATATGGAAGAGTATGTTCTTGGACCCTCGCAGCGTGCGATGAGAGCATAATGTCACATGAGATACTCTTTTATCGGCTGAGCAGTCATGCAAGTATTTTGAATAGACTCCAGACTGCTTTACTTTGAGGATATCGATATGACGATCTCTAACGTGTCGTCGTTGGACGACATCAATAAATTTTCACAAGGGCTGGAAAAAGCCGGCATCGACCCGTCAGAGCTTATCCGAATGTTTGATGCCGTGATGGCGCAGGAAGGAGAGAAAAAAAATGCCTCTCCAGCCGCATCTGCTCCCGCACAGGGCTCGGCTTCGCCGGCCGCATCCGTATCGGCAGCTGCAGCGCCATCGGCTACTCCTGTCGCGGCTGCGGAGAAGGCTGCGGGAACGGGAGAAAATTCGGTCAGTATCTCCAATACCAGCAATCACGACGAAAAAATCGGTGAGTTCCTGAACGGTGGCTCAACGACAGCACCTGTGGCGGAAATCACGCTCAAGCCTGGCGAAACTGGAAAACTGAGTTACGCGAACGGGCAGGGCGGCTTTATGGCGGAGGCAGATTCCTCCGGCGCGTATAAGCCCAGTGCATCGCGCCTCGAGTTTTATGCCGATGCCAAGGGAATCAATAATACGGATGTGAGTTATATCGACGGGCGGAACGCGGCGATTCAGGTTTCTGACGGCAAGGGAAAGAGCGCAGGCGACACGCAGAATATCGCGTCGCAGGCCCCGTCGGATATCGTCAGTCATGACAGCGGCGGCAATGCGACGGTTACTGGCTGGTATGATGGTTCGAGCGCCGCGATGCAGGCAGGGGGGAGCTTCATGGAGCAGAAACTGGGAACCGGGAACGCATATATTCATCCCGATGACGACCAGAAGAGAACGCAATCGGCAAATCCGATGACGATGGCGCAGGACAGTAGCCAGAATTATACAGCCAGTTTCGGCGATGCCTGAAGAAGTCCTGGTACGGTTCAAAAAAACGGGGGACGGAGAGTCCCCCGTTTTTTTTGGACAACACAAGATTTATCGTGTGAGTGACAAGTTTTCTTTGTCACGGTGGCTTCATAAATTTTTCATATATTTCTCAATTCTGTAACGACGTATGTCGTATCTTCATTTCGATTTCATTCGTAAAAAATTTACGAAAAAACGGTAATATGTGGCTGTTTCCAGAGAATTGCGTAGGGCCGGACTGACTGCATCTCGGGTTTTTCGTGTTGTTGCGGCCCCGTGCGACACGTCAGGTTCTGATCAGCTTCGTAAAATAACAATGATGGGCAGGAGAGGGCGATATCTGGTTGCCAGGTCGGGACTTCTCTCATTGTGCAGACACTCCGACGATAAATGTCGGGTTCAGCGTTATCGATTTTGTATCGAAAGGTTTTTCTTATGAGCGGCACCACTTCCGATATGAGCAGCACACTGTCTTCGATCATGCAGCAGTCTCAGGCGATGGAAGAACAGAACCTGCAGGAACAGTTCGAGATGTCGAAGCTTTCCAACTCCCAGTCTCTCGCAAACAACTTCGAGCAGACCATGGCCAGCAATGCCAAGCAGGCCTTCTCCAAGGACTGATCTGCGCTTTTGGCTTCAGGGGGTTCTAACGAGTACCGTTCGGAACCCTCTGCCCACTAACTTTAGATTTTTTGCCGCTTTACGGCAGTATAAACATTATTTTATGGAATAAAAAAATGTCTGATGTGTCGTTGAGCGGTAACATGACGATGGACGTGCAGACCCTTCAGTCGATGGTTGATCAAGGGGGCGCGGCCGGCAATCAGAGTATTCAGGATTTCGCACTTGCTGTCATGCGCGAGGCGCAGCAGAAAGGGAATGGCCAGGAAGCTCAGGCCGCTTCGAATATCGCGGGCAGCCTCAACGACGGGACGTATAGTCAGGGTGCGAGCAATGATGCCCTCTACGCCAGTCTGCAGGGCCAATCTGTTGATTCGGCTGGTCTCGGGATCGAAAACACACGCAATCGCATCGTGTCCGGTGATTCGTCATCTTCAATCGCCCACGATCTAGACGCACTTGGTACCGAGATTGGCGGAGATGACGGGGCCAAGCTGAAGGCAATCGCTGCTCAGGTTTCCAATGGCACGGCAACCACTACCAGTGCAGTGTCTCTGCTCAACCAACTGGGGCAACAGCATGGCCTACCAGATGTGACGACGGGATCAAGCTCTGGCGCGGCCACGACAACGCCGCTTTCCGTCAACCTGCGGGGCGGTGTGGAGCAAGGTGAGGAAGCAGGCGCTTTCTTCGCTGCCATGTTTGGCAGCCAGCAGCTGAAATTTTCCTCAACTGATGAATTTCCGACACTTGATAAGAATGAAAAAAATGCCTGAGGAAATTGTACGGTACTCGCCAGGCGGCGATCACTGAACTCTCAGGACATAATAATCACCCGAATTGCAAATGTAAGGAAATAAACCATGGAAGCTGTAAGCCACCCAACCTCTCCACACCTCCCGGAAACTGTTCCGACGGAGACTGGAGGGACAGCCAAGCCCAACGCCACGCATTCGTCCGGTAACAGCGCAGGCAGCGACACGACTGCGATCGAACAGTTTCTCCAACTCCTCCAGCAGGTTGAAGGTTCTGTATCGGGGTCCGGATCTGCAAATCCTAATCTTGGGCAGCTTGGGAGCGCTTTTGGTGGCGGAGACGGTACGCAATCTCCGACCAGCACAGCCCCCTCAGACAATCCCCTAGGTTTTGAAGGCAGTCAGGGCGCGCAGGGTTCAACCGCAACCAATGCCGCCGGCCAAACTGACTTCGCCAATGCAGTTACGGATCTGCACGGCAAGGATCAAGAGGCATTCGATCAGTTCCAGAAAGATGCCAACGACGGTAACGGTAACGCAATGGTCAATGATATCATTGCTGACTACAAAAACGGTGACCTCACGAAAGACCAGGCCAACTCTCTGGCGCTGGATGTGCAGCAGGTGGCCAACGTCAATGGCGGTGGCAAAATCAACAAAAAAGAGCGTCATAAGTTGCAGGATGCGCTGGGAAACAATGGTGATGTCATCACGAATGGTCACACCAAGGCTGCGGACTGGTGGAAAGAGCACGGCAGCCAGTTCTTAGATGGACTTGGTCTCGCAGCCCAGGTCGGTACGGAAGTTGCGACAAAAGCCTAGGTCACGTTGGCAAAAGATCCAATCTAGAGCCTTGCTGCGGCGATATTGAGGAAACTCACGAAGGACGGGGCGGTCTTGTTGTAGTGGATCGCAATGCGGCGCATCTGCTTGAGGTGGTTGAAGATCCGCTCGACGCGGTTGCGGTCCCTGTAACGTTGCCAGTCTGTTTTCTGTGGAACACTGCGGCCTTTTTGTGAGGGAATAACCGGCAGGATCCCGTGGATCAGCAGGTCCTGGCGGAAACCGTCGCTGTCATAACCCCCGATCAGCCAGCATGGCCCTGGGGTTTGGAGCCGGAAGTTCCAGCAGGGCATTTACGGCTTTATAGTCCGAGACCTGCTCGTCGGTGAGGACAAAACCAAGAGGACGTCCCTGATTGTCGCATCGGGCGTGGATTTTGCTCGTAAAGCTGCCGCGTGACCGACCAAAAGCTTCCGCATGAGCCCCTCTTTTGCGCCAGTTGCCTGTGAATGGGCACGAACCACGGTACTGTCGAGCATATGCTGCCAGTCATCCAAGGTTTGCAGCAAGGCGTCCCACACGTCCTGTTCAGTCCAACGGCGAAACCGAACATAAACCGAGTCCATTTCCCGTAGCGTTCATGCATGTCCCGACAGGGACAGCCTGTACGCAGAACATGCAGCATGCCGTTGGACGTGTCACGGTTTAGTGCCGGACCTTTAAGACCGAAGATGGTCATGAAGGAGAATTGGAATGGGACGAGTTTACAAAGCTGAGTTCAGACACGAGGCGGTGCGTTTAGCTCTGAGCAGCGGTCTGTCGCGTGAGCGTATTGCACGGGATCTGGGTATCGGCTCCTCGACGTTGAAGAAATGGATCCGCTATGCGCAAAAGCTTGATACTGTAGTCGCTGACACAACGGATCATACGGCGCTATTGCGTGAGAATGAGAGATTACGCCGTGAGAACCTCCTGCTGCAGGAGGAGAGGGAGCTGTTAAAAAAGGCGACACAGTTCTTCGCGAGCCAAAGGTCGTGAGGTTTGCCTTTATTTCTCGATATAATGGGCCGCTTTCACGCGAACGGGTCTGTCGCCTGTTTGGCGTCAGCGACCGGGGTTTCAGGGCCTGGCGACGAAGCCCGGTCTGTGCCCGCAAAAGACAGGATGACATCCTGATGGTCCATATCCGCGCCATTCACGCTCAGAGCAGGCGAAGCTACGGACGCCCCCGTATGACAGAAGAACTCAGGGCTGCGGGTCTGTCTGTCGGGCATCGTCGCGTTGGACGTCTGATGCGCGAGAATGCCATTCGTGTTGTCAGGACACGACGCTTCAAGGTGACTACGAACAGTTCGCACAAGCACAGTATTGAACCCAACCTTCTGAGGCAGGATTTTTCAGCACCAGCGCTGAACCAGAAATGGACAGCGGACATCACATATATCTGGACATGTGAAGGCTGGGTTTACCTGCTGTGGTGCTGGACCTCTTTTCACGAAGAGTCATCGGCTGGAACCTTGAGGTCCGTATAACCGCAGGTCTTGCCACGACTGCGTTACAGCGCGCTATTGCCTTGCGTCAGCCACCACCAGGCTGCATCCATCATGCGGATCGTGGCAGTCAGTATTGTTCAGAGGCTTACCGGAAGCTCCTTTCTGCTCATGGTTTTCTCGTGTCCATGAGCAGAAAGGAAAACTGCTGGGATAATGCGGTGACGGAGAGTTTCTTCAAGACCTTAAAAGCGGAACTCCTGTGGCGGCAAGCCTGGATGACGCGTCAGGACGTCGAGCAGGTCATCACATCCTACATTAATGATTTCTATAATCCGCAGAGGCTGCACTCTGCACTTCAATGGAAAAGCTTTCTGGATTATGAGCGCAACGCCCCTTAACAGATAACCCATGGTCCGGAACTAAACCGTGACACGTCCACTTTTCGCCAGCACACTTTACTGCCGCTGGATGACTGCCTTTATGCCCTGCAGGCCAGCATTCCCCATCTGATACGTTTGGCCCTGCATCGCTGCTTTCAGCGTCACAAGATCTCACTGCTTCCGGACATGAAGGGAGACAAGCCAAAACGACAGCGATTCAAACGCTATCCCATCGACTTTTTTCACATCGATATTGCCGAAGTCGAGACTGCTTAGGGTAAGCTGCATCTCTTCGTTGCTATCGACCGGACAAGCAAATTCGCTGTCACACAACTGGTGGGGAAAGCCGATCGGAAGACAGCCTGAGAATTCCTCGAACATCGTCCGACGAAACCCAATCATTCCTGGACGAACGATCAGGTTGAGCGGATAAACCGGACAATCAAGAAAGCAACCGTCAAGCGATTCCATTACGACAGGCATGAGCAATTGAGGACACACCTCAACGACTTCATGGCGGCTTATAATTTCGGGCAAAGGCTCAAGACCCTGAACGGCCTTATCCCTTACGAATACATCTGCAAAATCTGGACTTCAGAGCCAGAAAGATTCATCATCAATCCAAACCATCAAACCACGGGACTAAACACCTAGAATTCCGATACTTTACCCCAAGCCGATTTTTTAAAGCGATCAAGTTTATACTGTTCAACTTCGGTAATTGGTTCCCGCCCCAACAATAGATCTGCGATAAGATGTCCAGCACCGGGCCCGATGCCAAAGCCATGCCCCGAAAAACCGGCCGCAATGAAGAGGCCTGGAACGCCACTCTCCGGGTCAATAACGGGAACCCCATCCGGTGTACTATCAATGTATCCTGCCCATTCGGCCTGAACAGACACCTCTTTCAGCGCAGGCAGAAGTGCTTGGGCGTTTTCAAGGGTTTTACGAATGGTTCTAGCATCCGGCTTCGGATCCAAGATACGTGTTCTTTCCATTTGTGTCGGCCGATCGAGTTTCCATTTAGCGATGGTATCAAAACCATATCGCCAGCCCTGAAAATCGCCAGGCGCAAGATGGCGCCATCGTCGGGCAAACATTGGGAGAAATTCTGTTGCACTTTTCAGTATCCCAGGTGTGGGATCGACGCGACCATTTCCAGAAATAGCGAGTGTGTAGCCGCCATCGCCGCGCCTTGTGACAGATGCATCATGAGTATGCAGAGCGTCTGGAAGGCCGAATGCACCCGGTTTGACAGAAAGAATTGACGATCGGACAGATGCTTGCGGAAGGTTAACCCCAACCTGATTCAGGAAAGACCGAGCCCAAACGCCTCCAGCCATGACAACCTGTGATGTGCGAATGGTTCCACGTTCCGTCACAACACTGCAGATAGCTCCGCCTGACACCTCCACGCCACGAGCTGCGCAGTTCTGAACGACGTGACCACCGTGTTTGAGGACTCCCTTGGCAATCATGGGCGCGGCGAGTGACGGGTCAGCAATGCCATCAGTCGGAGACCATACGCCCCCAAGCCATTTTCGGTGTGTAGCGTTTCCTCGCTCTGCGGCTTCAGTCGCGTTCAGCATTCTGGTGTCTACGCCTTCGCCTCTGGCAAATTCGCCCCAGCGTGTCCATCCGTCCAGCTCAACCTGACTGTTTGTCAGATACAGTAACCCACAGCGGCGGAAGCCAAGATTTTCACCGATGTCTGCTGTCATGTCTTCCCAAAGAGAAAGACTTCGGGTGGAGAGGGGTAGCTCGCGTGCATCGCGATTTTGCTGGCGACACCATCCCCAGTTTCTGCTGGATTGCTCAGCTCCAACCGTACCTTTCTCGAGGAGAAGGACCTTCATTCCCGCCCTGGCCAGCCAGTAAGCTGCTGAAACACCCACAATTCCAGCACCGATAACAACGACATCTGCTTCTGCAGGAATGTTGGAACTGGTCTGAATCAGGTGCAGTGGGGCAGGCATGAAAGTCTCCGTGCTGGGTGCGGACGAGTGTAGGGGTATTCAGACAGGTTTTGACACTGCAAACCCTGCCTGAATGGCAGAGTATTGCGAACTTCAGCTCAGGTTCAGTAGGGACACGGCATATGATCATTCCACGAAGACATAGATCTTTTTGACTGTTTCTATTGTTTCCCACGTTCCAACAAAGCCGGGTTTCATAATGAAGCTATCTCCAGCTTTGAAGAGATAGGACTCTCCTTCGTTTTCCGTGATTCTGACAAGGCCTTCAAGGATATGACAGAATTCGAAAGCTTCACCCTTAATGGATTTAGTTGTGCCGGGAGTGGCTTCCCATACACCTGTGCGAACATTCCCGTTGCGGGACGTATCTAGCGCCCATGTTTTAAAAGCTGGAGAGCCTGAAATGAGACGTTCTGGAGTCGATACGGATTCACGTGGGGTAAAGTCCGGGCTCGTCTGAACAGGAAGAAGCAGGCTCATGGAAGATCTCACACAGTGGGGATTTGCAGATCTAATGTGCTGCGTTCTGCGCCGGTTCTGATCCTGATTTTTAAACCTGGGCAGCAGAGCGTGCTACATCCTCGTTTGAATATGAAATTTCCTGCGTCAAACAATAAAAACCTGATAACGACTATCGGCCTGAAGGCGGCATCATAACGATTATGCCAGACAGTAATGGCCTCACAAGGAATCGTATATGACCTTCCGTCCCAAGTTCATTACCTTTGACTGCTACGGCACGTTGACATTTTTCGATATGGCCGGTGCGGCCCGTAGGATCTACGGTGAAGTACTGAGTGAGCCAGCGATGCAGCTCTTCATCAAAAATTTTGCCGCTTACCGGCTCGATGAGGTGCTGGGCGCATGGAAACCCTATGCGGAGATTGTGCACAATGCTCTGGAACGGACGTGCAAGAAGAATGGCGTGCCATTCCGTGAGGAAGATGCCTTGCAGATTTATAATGAGGTTCCAACCTGGGGGCCTCATCCCGATGTGCCTGCGGGTCTTGCCAAGGTTGCCAAGGAGATCCCCTTGGTCATTTTATCCAACGCCATGAACAGTCAGATCATGTCGAATGTCGAGAAGCTGGGTGCACCGTTTTACAAGGTCATCACGGCTGAGGAAACGGGCACTTACAAGCCGCAGATGAACGGTTTTGAATATATGCTTGATATTCTCGGTTGTGGGCCAGAAGACATCACGCACGTATCATCGTCTTTCCGCTATGATCTTATGACCGCTTACGATCTGGGAATCCGGTCAAAAGTCTGGGTCAACCGGGGTCATGAACCCGCTAATCCCTTTTATGAATATGAAGAAATCAAGGATATCAGTGGGCTTTCCGGCGTCTTCGGCCTTTAACGATAGTAAGCCAGCAGGAGGATCACTCTCCCGCTGGCTTATCTGAAAACATTAAAGATATTTGTCCTTAGCACGATAATAGGCACCCACGACGGGCATGAAATGCGTTGCTAGTCCGTAAGCTGGGATAGGCTGCCATGGACGGTTCCACACAGGAATATCAACCTGTTCCCCGGAAAGCTTTTGTCCTAACAGGTGACCAAGATGGACGGACATTTGAACGCCATGTCCGCTCAGGCCCATCGCATAGGTGACGCCATTCCACTCACCAGCATGTGGCAGGCGATCCACGCTCATGTCGACGTTGCCGCCCCAGCAATAATCGATTTCCGTGCTATCAAGTTCAGGATAGATTTCTGTCAGCGCGGCATGAAGAATCTGCCCTGACTGAATGTCAGACTTCTCGCTGGATTGCGAAAAATTGGCGCGGCCGCCGAAGATTAGACGTCGGTCTGCGGTCGTCCGAAAATAGTTATGGATGTTTCGGGTCGTGACGACATTGCGACGCCCGGGAAGAATGCGGGAAAACAAATCTTCCGACATGGGCGCCGTGGCAACAATGAAGCTGCCAACCGGCATGATGCGGCGGCGGAACCAGTTTGGTGCTTTTCGGCTTGTTCCGGTTGCCAGCAGCACATTTTGTGCCTGAATAACACCCGCGGAAGAGGAAACTTCAAACACGTTGCCTGCACGGCGAAGTGCTGTCATAGGCGTGTTTTCGAAGATTTTCGCACCTGCGGACATGGCGTTCGCTGCAAGCGCACTCCCAAATTTTCCGACATGCATCTGTGCGCTTTTGCGATACAGCATCCCGCCTTCGAATGTTGTAGAGCCACCGATTTCTGCTGCAACGGCGTTGCGGTCGAGAAGATCAGTTTCTGGGTCAACATGCTGTTTTACAGCGTCCTGATCCGCCCGCAGACCAGCCAGATGCTTTTCAGTCCAGGCAACTTTCAGCTTTCCGCATCGACGGAAGTCACAGTCGATGTTTTCGGTCGTGACGATCTGCTCGACCGTATCTACAGCATCATCAAAGAACCGGTACAGTGCAACGGCCTGTTCGAGGCCATATTTTTCGACCATGGTCCGAAAATTGCCAGCCGTCCCGTTGTTGACGTGTCCGCCATTTCGGCCAGAGGCATGACATGCAATCTGGTCTGCTTCGAGGACGACAACAGTCTTGCCGGCCTTGGCTAGGGTTCGAGCGGCTGAGAGGCCAGTAAAGCCGCCGCCTACAACCACGACATCTGCACGGGTAGGAAATTCCGACAGAGCATTACCTGATACAGGTGAAATGCTATCCAGCCAGTAGGGAACAAGTTTCATGGAATGATCTCCGTTAGGAGGCGCAGATGGAAGAAGAGGGTGATTGGGTCTGGGAAAGAGGTTCTCCCAAGGACGCATTCTTTGTTTCTGGAGCCCAGATCCAACTGATAAGCAGTCCTGCCAGCATGAAGCTGGCTGCTATGAGCATCATGGGTTGCATCCCAAATTGCGTATATCCCAGAGGAAGCAGAAACGTTCCGAGTGCTGCACCCAGTCTGCTGAAGGAGCAGGCCATACCGACCGCACTGGCACGGATTGCTGTTGGAAACAGCTCGTTAGGATAGACAAACTGCAGGCCGCTTCCTGCTGCCTCGGATACCGAATACAGAATAAACCCGGAAAAGATCATCCAGCTGGCAGGTGTGGTTGAAACTCCGAGGAGCAAAAGGCCCAGCATGCTGATTGCAAAAGTGCCGATCAGTAACAGGCGCCGGCCCATCAGATTGATCAGCCCAAGCGTAACGGGAAGAATTCCCAGGATGGTCAGTCCGGTAATGCAGAGAGATCCGAGAAGCGCGTTCTGGACGTGATACTGATGCAGGAGTTGAGCCTGAAGAGTGTGGATGGCAAATCCCGGAGCGCTTTGCAGGATCCAGAACGCGCTGACAAACACGAGTGCCCCACGATAGGGAGATCGAATGATCTGAAGCAGGGAGAGATGCCTCTGATATTCTACGCTGGGGAGAATATCCGCCTTCAGGTGCTCGCGTATAACGTTTCTTGCGTCTTCGGTCCGTCCCTGCTGAACCAGCCAGCGGGGAGATTCAGGCAATCCCATACGCAGGCAGAAGAGCACAATTGACGGAATGGCGCTGGAGACCAGCATGATCCGCCACGAGATATCCGGGAAGAAGGAAAGTCCATAGCCCACGGCGTAGCTTGCGGTATATCCTACCCACCAGGCGAGGATTAACCCGGAAAGAATTGGACCGCGGAGTTTACGTGGCATGAATTCTGCGACGTAAGACGTCGCAATTGGATAATCCGCACCAACTGCTACACCGAGCAGGAAGCGAAGGGTTACCAGTAATACAAGACCGGAGCACGTTCCCTGCAAGAGGGAGAAGATTACGAACGCTGCGATGTTTAAGGTAAAAAGAGGCCGTCGCCCAAGGCGATCCGAAACTGTGCCCCCCAGCATTCCGCCTGCCAGAACGCCAAGAAGGGCAGCCGCTCCGACGAGGCCTGTCTCCGCGCCTGTGAGATGAAGTTCCCGCACGATGGATGGGAGAGCAATGCCGATGATCCCGAGGATGTAGCCGTCACAAAACGGTCCCCCGGCAGAAATCAGGGCCAGTTTTGAATGAAAGCCGTTAGCAGGCAGATCATCCAGAGTGGTCGGTCCAGAGGAGGAAACTTCAGGTGTCATGATGGGGCAACCTTCTGCTTCCTCCTCTGGCGTGGTCAGGCTTTGAGAGCGCTGGCTACGGCTGGATCTTCCATTACGCGGTCCAGTACCGAGACAATACCGTCACAAAGCTGATCCATTTCGGCGATCGTGCTACACAGTGGGGGAGCAAGTCCGATGACATCGTCGCCAAAGGCTCGGAAAAGAATACCTTGCTCATAGCCATAGCGGCTGAGTTTTCTGGAAATGCCAAGCTGGGCATCCGGTTTGGTTTTATTTGCCTTGTCGGTCACAAGTTCAATGCCGGCAAGCATTCCAACAGATCGGGTTGTGCCGACGAGTGGATGATTGTCTAGACCGCGCAAACGCAAAGCAAGATGCTCGCCAACACGGGTTCCATTTTCAAGCAGGCCGCCTTCATAGAGATCCAGTACTGCGAGGCCGATGGCCGCACTGACGGGATGGGCGCTATAGGTCTGCCCATGTCCGACTGAGACACCTGACGGGGTCTTGTCACGGATCGTCTCGTAGATTGTATCAGACATGAAAACGCCACCCATTGGGGCGTAGCCAGCCGTTAGACCCTTTGCAACGGTCATCATGTCCGGTTCAATGTTCTCATGAGCACAGGCAAAGAGAGGGCCGGTTCGCCCGAAACCTGTGATGACTTCATCAACGACGAACAGAATATCCAACTCGCGGCAGGCTGCCTGCATTGCCGTTGCCCAGCCCTTTGGCGGGATAATGACGCCGCCGGACCCCTGAACAAGTTCGCAATAGAAGGCTGCAACATGCTGTGGACCGCCAATTTTTACGATTTCATTATGGAACGCCTGTACCGAAGCCTGAATGATGGCTTCAGCGTCCGGTCCTGCAGGATGGCGGTAGGGATCGGGGCTTGGAATATGATGCTGCCACGGGAGTGGGACATCTGCATCACGATGGAAGGCCGGAAGCGCAGTCAGGCCTGCGCCGACGAAGGATGAACCATGATAGCCCTTCTGTAGCCCGATGACATGGCGCTTTTCGGGCGTACCCCGTGCATGCTGGTAGTAACGAATGAAGCGAAGCGTGCTGTCCACCGCATCGGAGCCACCAAGAGCAAAATAGATGTGATTGAGGTGCCCTGGAGCATGTTGTGTCAATCGTGCTGCCAGTTCGATAGCGGGCTCATTTGAAAAGCCGAAATATCCAGTGGCATAGGGAAGCTTTTCAAGTTGGCGACGACCTGCCTCGATAACGCTCTCGCAGCCGTAACCGGTATTGACGCACCAAAGCCCAGAAAAACCATCCAGAAGATGGTGGCCTTTGCTGTCCGTCAGCCAGACCCCCTTGCCAGTTTCGAGAATGGTCGCTCCACTGGCTTCGTGCCCCTGCCATGACGAGACGGGATGGATGAGGTGTTCGCGGTCAAGCGAGACGAGACGTGGCGTATCCATGATGATTCCTGTCCTGATCCTGTAGGTGATCATCACGCAAAGCCTGCGATATGTAATGCAAGAAAAGCCAAGATCCGGAGCATAAAATGCTGTTGGTGCGGTCGTAATAGCAGGGATATTCAAATGTGCTGAGGAAGTATTTTGCCGTTTGCTCCACATGTCCTGCTGCGCACATTGTATCTCTCTCGCAATGGTCTTTCGCAGGCATGAATGATGACAGGCATTACCTTTAACCCTGCCCAGGTGGCGCTACCAAACGCGCATTTTGTGGGTGGAAAGCTTCTGAAAGGTGAGGGCGTTATTCCTGTTCGCGCGCCTTCGAATGGTCGGTTGATCTGTCATCTGCCGGAAGCCGGTGCGGATCTGGTGGATTATGCGGTCTGCCTGGCGAGAGATGTACAAGTGCGTTCTGGTTGGGCGACCTGTGCCCCGCGGGAGCGGGGGCGTGTGCTGAGGCGCTGGGCCGATCTTGTAGAAGGCAATGCTGTGGAACTGGCGCGTCTGGAGACAGTCTGTTCGACGCGCCCTATTGCAGAGACAACGGGCTGGGACGTGCCTTTTACGGCAGAGGGCATCCGCTTTTTTGCCGAATATTCCGATAAGTTGGGCGGGGAGGTCGCTGCGACCCAGAGTGACATGTTAGGCTTTGTTCTAGCTGAACCATATGGCGTCATTGGGGCCATTGCTCCTTGGAATTTCCCTCTGGTCATGGGGAGTTGGAAAGTGATTCCGGCGTTGGTGGCTGGAAATGGTGTCGTTCTTAAGCCGTCAGAAATGACGCCTTTTTCGATTGTTCGTCTGGCGGAACTGGCTGTCGAAGCGGGTGTTCCGGCAGGCTTGTTCAACGTTGTGCAGGGAACGGGTCCCATCACGGGCGATGCTCTGGCACGACATCCGGTCTGTGGAAAGCTGACATTCACTGGTTCTACAAGAACTGGCATCGAAATCATGAAGGCGGCAGCGGAGAGCGGCCCCAAGCCTGTTACGCTTGAGTTAGGCGGGAAAAGTCCGCAGATCGTTTTCGATGATATTCGTAATGTAGATGGTGTTGCTGACCGTATCCTGAGAGCTTTCACGGGAAATGCGGGACAGGTCTGTGTTTCTGGATCGCGTCTTATTGTTCAGAGGGCGGTTCATGATGTCCTTGTGGAGAAGATCGTTGAGCGCGCGCAGGGCCTCGTTGCCGGTGCGCTTGAAAAGGCCGAAACACGGTACTCCCCGATTATCTCAGAGCGACAGGCGACATCCATTGAGCTTGCGGTTCAGGATAGTGTGCAGGCGGGAGCCTCAGCGTTTCTTCCTCTCAGCCGTCTGAGTAGTTCAGGAGGGACATTTCTCTCACCGTGCATTCTTACCAATGTCACGCCGCAGACGCGGGCCGTAAAAGACGAGCTCTTTGGCCCGGTGCTGACGGTTCAGACATTTGATGACGAGGCTGAGGCACTCTCTCTGGCGTCTCATGCCACTTACGGTCTAGCTGCCGGGGTTCATACGTCGGATCTCGGGCGTACCATGCGGGCTGTGCGGAACCTGAAAGCTGGCACCGTCTGGGTTAATCGGTACGGCCGCTCATCAGACTTTGTGATCCCTACTGGCGGGTATGGTGGTTCAGGGATTGGTAAGGATCTGGGGCGTCAGGCTGTTGAAGCCAATCTACGCTATAAAAGTGTTCTCATGGCGTTTGAGGGCTGACGCCATGGATCTTGCTGACCTCATTGCGCTGCGAAAAGATCTTCATGCTCATCCTGAGCTGAGGTTCGAGGAGTTTAGAACATCCGATATCGTGGCGAACGTTCTCACGTCTCTGGGGTACTGCCCATCTAGAGGACTGGCAAAAACTGGAGTTGTGGCCTCTCTTCAAGGAAAGAAACCTGGTCCATCCATCATTTTGCGGGCAGATATGGATGCCCTGCCGATCAATGAGCAGGGAGATCATTCGCATAGCTCTCGCCACCCGGGTCGCATGCATGCTTGCGGGCATGACGGGCACACGACCATGCTTCTGGGGGCGGCTGCCGAGTTGGCTCTTAACCCGCCGGAATGCGGGACAGTGCATTTCGTTTTTCAGCCCGGGGAAGAAGGGGGAGCAGGAGCCAAAATCATGCTGGAAGAGGGGTTATTGGAGCAATTCCCCGCCGGGCGTGTTTTTGGAATGCATAACTGGCCTGGCCTTCCAACAGGTTCCATGGCGACCCGTACGGGGCCGATTATGGCCGGTGGTTGGCGGTTTCTGGTCGATATAAAAGGGAAGGGATCACATGCGGCCCAGCCCCAATTGGGACGGGATGCACTGACAGTTGGCGCGGCATTCGTTCAGGAGGCCCAATTATTGGTGGCGCGCCGTTCAGACCCTTTGGTGCCAGCGGTTCTTTCCATCTGTACGTTTCATGCGGGAACAACGGACAATATTCTTCCTGAGACCGCAACGCTTCGCGGCACGATCCGCGCTCTGGATGTTCAGGTGCTCAATGACCTGAAAGACGGGATGACACGTCTGGCTGCAGGGCTGGCTCTCGCGCATGACGTGACCATCACAGTACAGTTTCACCAGCCATATCCTGTGACAGTGAATACTGCGAACGAGACGACATTGGCGCGTGCAGCTATGGCGCAGGTTGTTGGCGCGCAGGGCACGGTTATTCCTGACATGACACCCAGCATGGCCTCTGAGGATTTTGGCTTCATGCTGGAAAAAAAACCAGGCGCGCTTGTCATGCTGGGAAATGGTGCTTCAGCGCCTTTGCATGCCCCAGACTACGATTTTGACGACACAATCATTCCGCAGGGCATAGCCTATTGGGTAGCACTCGCCCACATGTGTCTGCGCATCAATCAGGACGTTTGATCATGCCAATTTACAAGATTGCTGTTCTGCCGGGAGATGGCATTGGCAAAGAGGTTATGCCGGAAGCCATCAAAGTGCTCGACACTGTCGGGGACCTTTGTGGGATCAGGTTTGATTATACCCACTTTGACTGGAGCTGCGAAACCTGGCTCAAGACTGGGCAAATGATGCCTGAAGATGGCATGTGCCGGTTGGCGCAGAATGACGCGATCCTGCTGGGCGCCGTGGGATATCCCGGTGTTCCGGATCACCTGTCCTTATGGGGCCTTCTTCTCAAGATCCGCAGAGAGTTTGATCAGTATGTAAACCTGCGTCCTGTTCGGCTTTTGCCGGGGATTCCGTGCCCTCTGGCCAACAAGAAGCCGGGAGATGTGGATTTTTGGATCGTTCGGGAAAATGTTGAGGGCGAATACTCCCAGGTCGGAGGCCGGTTTGCAGAAGGAACGGAGGCGGAAGGTGTTGTTCAGAGTGCTGTCTTTACGAAACTCGGCACAGACCGGATCCTGCGCTATGCCTTTGAACTGGCGAGGAAGCTAGGCCGTCCGCATGTAACATCCGCCACCAAGTCCAATGGCCTGTATCATTCCATGCCGTATTGGGATGAACGCTTTGCCGCAATTGGTGCGGAATACCCGGGTGTTCGTATGGATCAATATCATATCGATATTCTTGCCGCGCGTTTTGTGATGTCTCCAGAGCGATTTGACGTTGTTGTGGGAAGCAATCTGTTCGGTGATATTCTGTCTGATTTGGGACCCGGAATGACAGGAACAATTGCTGTTGCTCCGTCTGCCAATATTAATCCTGAGAAAATATATCCGTCCATGTTCGAGCCTGTACATGGGTCTGCTCCGGACATTTTCGGGCAGAATATTGCCAATCCGATAGGGCAGATTTGGGCAGCCTCCATGATGTTGGATCATCTCGGAGAGGCCGAGGCTGCGGCTCTGATTTTGAAAGCCATGACAGACGTTCTTTCCACCGAGAGTACTCCTCGTACGCCCGATATGGGAGGCCTTGCCAGGACGTCAGATGTAGGGAATGCCATCGCAAAAGCGCTGACTTCAGGCGCTTGATAAGCATTGAAGATTAACATGGGGAAACCGTTCCAATAATGGAATCATATGCTGCTCAAAGAAGGGAAACGGGAGAATGAACTGAACCGAATATGCAACGAATTGTCTGACAGAAAGAATGCGAATACGGTTCTCTGAGAATTCGAGGAGAGCCCGCTACCGATGGGAACAGACATGTCAGATTCAACGCAAATGTTCGTTCTTCAATGTTTCGGTTCCAAGGCTCTCTCAAAAGCGGCAAAGAGGCCGGGACGCTTGGTTCTCCTCACGCTCTCAACCTGGCTGTCCATGCAAGGAGCGGTAGCTGCAGACGTTGCTCATCACTGGCATGCTCACCCTTCCAGCAAAAACGTACACCATGGTGTAAGCTCCTTTGAGGGAAAGACTCCCGCGGCGGCTCCTGTGCATCATGATGTTGAGGCTCACGCAACGGAAAGCGTTGTAGTACACAGGGGCGTAGCCTCAGCTACCGGTGTGACGAACACAACGCCGGGAGGTGGTCTGATGCCTCCACAGACCGTGGCGAAGTCACGTAGCGGTATCACGCGGGACTTCATCGCAAAGCAGAGCCCGACTGCAAATCCTGTTTCTATGGTAGCCAGTCTTCCCGGGGTTGTTTACTCTGGGAATGACCCTCTGGGCACAAATGATGATCAGCAAGGGCTGAGTGTTCGGGGTTTGGATCAAACGGAAATCGGATATCTTTACGAAGGTATTCCCACTGCTGCTCCGGTCTATCTTCTGCCATATACGTCTTCCACAGCGGATAACGAAAACATCCAGAGCATTACCTTGACGCAGGGATCGCCTGACATCACGTCGCCTCTATACAACGCGGTGGGGGGGGAGTTGACGGAAAGCCTTCGTGACCCGTCACACAAGTTTGGTGGCCTTGCGAACTTCTCTTACGGCTCTTTCAGTCTGAAGCGTGAATTCATCCGTATTGATACCGGAGATATCGGTCATACAGGAATTCGTGGATTTCTATCTTTTTCGGCTAGAACGGCTGATGAATGGCGCGGTGTCGGTCAGACGCGGCGTTATCATGTGGATGGGAAATTCGTGAAGGAGTGGGGAGAGGGGAACAAAGCATCCTTCGTCCTTTCCTATAATGATCCTCTTCAGTATTATCTGCGCGCGCCTACAAAGTCGCTGTGGCGTCAGCAGGGCGTGAACTACAATTACGCAGACAAGTATAAAAAAGGAAGTTCAGATTACTATAAGCTTCAGGAAAATGTGCACCGCACGCTTATCCTAGGCGCGCCGGTTAATCTGAATCTCGGTCATGGGCTCAGTTTCAATACAACGCCATATTTCACCTACGCTACCGGATACGATAACGGCGGTACGACACTGTCGAGAAATGGCAGCTATTACGGCAATCAGCCTGCTGGAACTCTGCAGAACACAGGAACCAGTAGCGGGAGTTCTTTTTCGGCGGTTTCGATCGATAAGTATGATCTGTATTACAGTGGAATCAATACAACTCTGTCCTGGACCAAGGGGAATAACACGCTAGCTGTTGGATATTGGTATTCCTACTTTGATCAGTCCGAGCCGTCTCTGTACGAAGCGCTCGGTCCGTATGGGCAGGTGTCCAGTATGTATGGACAATGGGCAGTTAAAACGCAGGATGGATCACTTCTGTCCCAGTATAATATTCATCTGATCCAACAGACAAACTCTCTGTTCATCAACGATACTTACAAGGCCCTGAATGATCGCCTGACTCTGACGGCCGGTTTCAAAGAAACGATGGTGACTCGTAAGGTAACGCAGAATATACCGGGGACGAATTATCAGAATGGGCAGAGTGATGCTGCGCCGCTGCCTCAGGTCTCCATCAGTTACAAAATTACGCCTCATGACCAAATTTATATTAACGGGACAACATCCTTTCGTCTGCCAGCTTCCATCATGTCATATGTCGATCGTTATAGTGTCTCTACCGGGGTACAGACGCGGTCTCACACTGTTAACCCCAAATCTGAATATGCGATCGGAGAGGAAATCGGGTATCGTCATACTGGTCTCGTCAGTGTTGCACTAGCACTCTTCAACTATAATTTCACGAACCGGCAGATCAATACGACGACGTATGCCAGCGGTACGCCTGTGACAGAGTCTATCAATGGTGGTGGCCAGACAGCTCGTGGTGCACAGATTGAGATGGGACTACGCCCCTGGCATCATTTCAGCCCGTATGTTTCAGCACAGTATTTGCATGCGACGACGGACAACAACCTTCAAGTTGGTAATGATTACGTTCGGTCTGCTGGAAAAATTGCTGTTAAAAGCCCGAAGGTCACGGTTGCGGTTGGTTTGTCTTATGACGATGGAAGCCTCTTCGGGGCCTTCAACATGAACTATGTCAGTAAACAGTACTCAACGTTTATGGATGATGAAAGCATTCCATCCTTTGAGACGTTCAATCTTAATTTCGGATATCGCTTTCATAGTTATATGTATCTCAAGCATCCACAAGTTCAGCTTAACCTTATGAACATTGGCAACAACGGTTTCCTTTCCGGGGTGAGTGGCCTCAGCACGAACGCCAAATCTACAAAAGGTGTGTACGGAACCACCATAGCCGGAAGTTCGCCGACCTATTTTGTTGGCGGAGGCTTTGCTGGAGTTCTTTCCTTCACCACTGGGTTCTAATCAGCTTTTTTCAGGAAAATTCAGATCATGACATGCAAACCTAAAGTTCTGACATTCGACGTGGTTGGAACGCTGATCGATTTTGAAAATGGGATGAAAAACGCCCTTCTGAAAATTTTGGGAAAAGAGGGTAAAACACTGGATTTTGAAGCATTTTTAACGGAATACCGGGCCTTGCGGAACCGTCCAGACAAAATGCTGTTTCCAGAAGATTTGGCACCTATCTATCTGATCTTGGCAGAAAAATTCTCCCTTCCAACAGGGCAAGGAGAAGAAAAGGCGTTTGTTCAAAGCGCTACGTCATGGCCGGCCTTTAACGACAGTGTGGAAGCTCTGAAAAGATTGCAAAAACATTTCCATCTTGTCGCCATGACGAATGCACGGAGATGGGCATTTGATGGTATGGACAAGACGCTCGAATACCCTTTTTTCAAAGGGTTTACGGTAGACGAAAGCGGTTTTGAAAAACCTGATCCGCAGTACTTCAGCTATGTGCTGGAACAGCTTGCGCCACATGGGTACACGAAAGAAGATGTGCTGCATGTTGCCCAGAGCCAGTTCCATGACATCGGAATTGCACGAGAGCTAGGTTATACCGTTTGCTGGATCGAGCGGCGGAAGGCGGTCGGCGGCGGTTTTGGAGGCACTGTCGCGGTGCAGGAACTGACGACACCTGATTATCATTATCATACCCTTGCTGAACTGGCGGATGCTGCGGACCGCGGTGAACTCGTTATGGTTGCCTGAGTGCGCCGTTGAATCTGCTGCATGATCAAAACCATTCAGCAGATTTCTCTGCAATGAGAAGTATTTTGAGTAAAATAATTAGCTAATCCGTGTTTATATCGAAATGAAAGTGGCCTTCTGGGAGGCTTGTATGATGGCAACGGAGACTTGAATGATTTCTTTCAATCAGATGTTTGGCTCTGTTGTTTTGCATGCTTCTTTGCTCACGCACTTCGCTTTCTGAAGAATGAAGATGCAGGTAGGCTCTGTTCTTCATCGGCGATCTGTTCTGAAAGCGACAGGGCTTCTGGTTGCTGGAATGACGTCTCACTCTGTGAAGGCAGCTCCTGTTTCTGGGGGGCATTTGAAAGTAGCAGGTGCAGTCGGATCGTCTTCAGAGACTCTTGATCCGGCACGTCAATCCATGGCAACGGACTATATCCGAGGTCATTTGTTCTACGATGGCCTGATTTCGCTGGATGACAGGCTTAATCCTCGCTTTGCACTCGCCGAGGCACTGGACAGCAACGATTTTCTAATCTGGAAAATTCGTTTGCGCCGAAATGTTCAGTTTCACGATGGAACTGCCCTGACAGCAGATGATGTTGTTTTTTCTCTACGAAGACATCAGGACCCTGGGGTGGGATCGCAACAATACGCCCTAGCTCGCACCATGCAGTCTGTGCGCGCCGTATCGCCGGGTTTGGTAGAAATCGTTCTAGATGCCCCGAATTCGGATTTTCCAGCTATTCTGGGGATCAGTAATTTTGCTATTTTGAAAGCGGGTACAACAGATTTCAAAGTGCCAAATGGTACAGGTCCTTTTCGGTGCCAGGAATTTACACCAGGTATCAGGACGGTAGCTGTAAGAAATCCGGAATTCTGGGGTGATAGACCCTATCTTGAGAGTGTTGAACTGATTGCTATCCCCGATGAGATGGCACGGCATAACGCTCTGATGTCTGGGGATGTGGACCTGATAGCAACTGCCAACCCGCGGCTTGTTCAAATGCTTAAACAAGGTGGTTTCGGCGTTGTGGAAAGTCCGGTCGGAACCTACACGGACTTATCTATTCGGCTGGATCAGAAGTATGGACGCTCACCGGAATTTGTCGAAGGCATCAAATTCCTTCTTAATCGGGACCAGATCCGGCAATCTGTCTTTCTCGGCTTTTCGCGGGTTGGGAATGACCAACCCATTCCACCGGAAAGTCCATACTTCAATAATCAGTTGCCCCAGCGCACTTACGACCCGGACAAAGCGCGGTTTCTACTCAAGCGAAGTGGTTTCCTGGGCGAAACAATTCCGCTGGTCTGTTCTCCTGCTGCTTTAGCATCCGTCGATATTGCTGTTGTCCTGCAATATGCAGCATCCCAAATCGGGCAGAAAATGGCGGTGCATCGTGTTCCCGCAGATGGCTATTGGACGCAGTACTGGATGAAGGCCCCTTTGGGCTTCGGCAATATCAACCCGAGGCCAGCGCCCAGCCTGACATTTGAGCTTGGTTTTGCAAGTACATCTCCGTGGAATGAATCCCGCTGGCGTAATCCACATTTCGACGGCCTCCTGCGGGATGCCAAATCGACTCGGGATGATAGCAGAAAGCGTCAGCTTTACTGGGACATGCAGGAGCTTGTGTCGTCTGGATCGGGGATATGTATCCCGAATTTCACGAATAGTCTTGATGCTTATGCCCCGCATGTCTGTGGGCTTCGCCCCAGTCAGGCTGGTCAGTTGATGGGCTATGATTTTGCGCGTTCGGTCTGGCTCAATGAAAATCGGGGGAGGAAGGTTTGAACAGCCAAACCCTGAAGTCGATTGGTTGGCGTTTTTTTGCCGCAGCAATGTCGCTTGTCTTTGTGATCGTGACTGTTTTTGCCATCACAAATGTCCTTCCTGGGGATGCGACAGATGCGGTTTTGGGTCAGGGTGCGACGCCGCAGGCGGTAGCGGTCATGCGGCATGATCTGGGTCTGGACCGACCTGTATTTTTTCGTTTCTGGTTCTGGCTTTGGGGTGTTCTGCATGGTGATTTTGGGCACTCCCTCTTGAATGGTCTGTCCGTTGCGGATGCTATTGGTCCGCGTCTGCACAACTCGCTACTCCTTGCGGGCGCTTCTGCGGTGGTTTCCGTCCCTCTCTCGCTCTTTTTGGGCATCACGTCGGCCATCTGGAAAGACACGGTCTATGATCGTGTCGTATCGATTATGACGCTGGGGATGGTGTCCGTCCCTGAGTTCGTGATCGCTACGATGGCGGTGTATGTTTTTGCTGTGCGGTTACACCTTTTGCCTGCACTGGCAGACGTCGGAAGTGTCCATTCGCTCAGGCAATTTCTCTCTGCCTTTTTTATGCCTGTCGCCAGCCTTGCGCTCATAACTCTCGCGCAGATGGTTCGTATGACGCGTGCTGCGATGGCCGATGCATTGTCCGCGCCCTATATCGAAATGGCTCTTCTCAAAGGTGTTGGCCCGATACGACTGATCCTTGTGCACGCCATTCCCAATGCGATCGGACCGATCGTCAATGCTGTAGCTCTGAGTCTTTCTTCCCTGCTTGGTGGGGTTGTCGTGATTGAAGTTGTGTTCACATACCCTGGAATTTCTAGCCTGATGGTGGATGCTGTCAGTTCACGCGATGTTCCGACGGTACAGGCCTGTGCGCTTGTTTTCTGTGTGACCTATCTCTTTCTCACAACGTTTGCCGACATTGTTACGATTTTGTCTCTGCCGAGAGGGAGAAAAGTATGATCGCCATGATCGGTAAATTCCGCAGCAGGCATGACAGGGCGCTTCTATTGATTGTGTTCTGGCTTCTTCTAGCGCTTTTCGGGCCGCTGTGCTCGTCTCACGATCCGGGCGCGATTGGTAGCCAGTCTGTCTTTTCGGCTCCTTCAGTCGCTCATCTTTTGGGAACAGACTATCTTGGACGAGACACACTGGCGAGGTTGCTGAACGGTATTCGACACACAGTGCTCCTGTGCTTCGCATCGACGCTAGTGTCATGTTCTGTCGGCACATTCCTAGGGATTGCGGCGGTTACGGCCAAGCCGTGGGTGGAGGCTCTGACAGGAAGGCTGGCAGACGGGTTTTTGTCCATTCCCAGTCTACTCTTCGCTCTGTTGGTCATTGCCGTATTTGGAACATCGACGACGGCTCTGATTGTAACGATGGGAGTTATTTATACGCCCGGAGCATATCGCACGAGCCGTGCGTTGGCTCAAAGGATCGCACGGCTCGATTTCGTGACCGTGGCGCGAGCCAGAGGCGAAAGCACGCCTTATATAATCCTGCAGGAAATTCTTCCCAACATGGCAGGCCCGATGATTACAGACGTAGGGCTGAGATTTATCTACTCGGTGCTGCTGCTCAGTAATCTTAGCTTTCTCGGGATTGGTGTTCAGCCGCCGGAAGTTGATCTGGGCTCCATGGTTCGGGAGAACATGCTGGGTATGGCATATGGTTCGCCTGCAATGATCGTACCGGTCGTCGTGATAGGAATACTGACGGTAGGCATTAATCTTGCGCTAGATTCCAGCAGTGGAAGGCGCTGAACATGACTGCCACCATTCAGGTCGACACTCTTGAGATCGTGGGGCGTCGAGGAAAGGGCACGGAACTTCCGATCGTCTGTAATGTCAGTTTTTCGGTCCAGCGCGGAGAAATGTTGGCGCTGATTGGGGAATCCGGCTCCGGCAAGACCACGGTGGCACTTTCACTGCTCGGCCACATCCGGAAAGGATGCCGAATTGCCGGCGGGACGATCCGGGTTGCGGGATATGACGTGACGGCTTTGACTCCGCATGAATGCCGCTCCATTCGGGGGCGAGTGATCAGCTATGTCGCGCAGAATGCCGGAAGTGCCTTCAATCCGGCATTGTCCATCATGCGGCAGGTCGTAGAGCCAGCTTTGGTTCATCGCACTTTGCCCAGGCGGGATCTGGAAGCCAGGGCAGTTTCCCTGTTCCGGGCGCTAGCGCTTCCTGACCCCGAAACAATCGGTGAAAGGTACCCGGGAGGGCTGTCGGGTGGCCAGTTGCAGCGGTTAATGGCCGCCATGGCTCTGATGACAGACCCAGAAGTCGTCGTTTTCGATGAGCCGACGACAGCTCTGGATGTCACGACCCAGATTGAAGTGCTTTCTGCCTTCAAGGCCGTTTTCGCAGAGCGCGGCATAACGGGCGTGTATGTGACGCATGATCTGTCGGTTGTGGCACAGATTGCCGATCATGCTGTCGTCCTCAAAGATGGAGCCATCCGGGAAGCCGGAACGGTCTCGAAAATCCTGTTTAAGCCCGAGGATCCTTATAGTCAGGCCCTTCTTGCCGCTGCGGAACCCCGTTCACGACAAGCCGACCTTGCCAGACAGCCTGAGCAACGTAGCCTGCTGGACGTGCGTAATCTGGTGGTGGGGTACGGGTCACGCACCGCCGCTGGACTGCCAGAGAAAGTGGTAGTCAATCATGTCAGCTTCAGTGTTCCGAAAGGACGTATGCTGGGCGTGATTGGGGAATCCGGTTGTGGAAAGAGCACCTTGGCGCGCGCGATTTCCGGCCTTCAGCCCTGGGCAGCCGGAGAGCTTTTGCTGAATGGAGAACCGCTGACTGGGAACGCGAGAGAGCGTACGCCTGATCAGCGACGCCATCTGCAGCTTGTGGCTCAGAACGCAGATAGCGTGCTGAACCCTTCGAAACCCATAGGACAAACCCTTGCGCGGGTCGTTCGTTTTTATGGAGGTTTGCGAGGGGCTGCCGCCACACGGCGTGTGAATGAGTTGCTGGATATGGTTCGCCTTTCACCCTCACTCGCATCCCGTCTGCCTTCGGAGCTTTCTGGCGGCCAGAAGCAGAGGATCAACTTTGCACGGGCACTGGCAGCTGATCCGCAGATCGTATTGTGCGACGAAATTACAGCGGCCCTGGATACGGTTGTGGCGGCTGCCATCCTAGATCTGATGAAAGAATTACAGCGTGATCTGGGGCTTTCGTTCATCTTTATTACCCATGATCTGCATGCTCTTCAGTCCATCTGTGATCTTGTTGCCGTGCTGTATGCGGGACAGGCCGTGGAGGTTGGTCCAGCTATGGCATTGGGGAAGGGCGTGCATCATCCTTACACCCGGCTGCTGCATGATTCCGTTCCTCTCATGGAGCCAGGGTGGCTGGAAAGTACACGAATAAGGCGCGCGGATGAAACAATGCCTGCGACCCTATTAAATTCACTCTCTCTTGATCCAGAGCTATGCTGCTTTCTTGCGCGATGCCCTGATCGTGTGAGCGGCCTCTGTGACAGAGTTCCTCCTCCTGTTCGCTCTGTTCCAGCAGGCCCCAGAGTTCTTTGTCATTTGCCTGCGCCAATCTGTTCGGAGTTTTTGACATGACATTTTTCCTGAACGATCCAGATCTTTTCCGTCAGACTGCCTTTCTCGGAGGAGACTGGAAAGCATCCACGAGCGGCAAGACCCTGACTGTCGATAACCCTTCAACAGGTGAGATCATCGGCAGTATTCCGGCCTGCACGGCTGAAGAAACCCGTGCTGCCATCGAAAGCGCGCGGATTGCGCAGGGTAAATGGCGTCGGAGCTCAGCCGCAGAGCGTGCCGGTCTGCTGATGGCATGGTACCAACTGATGCTGGACCATGCTGATGATCTGGCCAAGATCATGACACTTGAGCAAGGCAAGCCTCTAACAGAAGCCAAAGGAGAGGTTGCTTATGCTGCGTCTTTCCTCAAATGGTTCGCGGCTGAAGCTGAGCACGTACAGGGCAGTGCTCTGGTGCCGACCGCCGAGCGCCGGGTCATCATCCTGAAAGAGCCAGTGGGAGTGACGGCGGCCATTACGCCCTGGAATTTCCCTCTTGCCATGATTACCCGCAAATGTGCCCCGGCTCTTGCCGCAGGGTGCAGCATGGTGATCAAACCGTCCGAACTCACACCGTATTCTGCTCTGGCTCTAGCCGTTTTAGCAGAACGTGCAGGTCTTCCAAAAGGACTCCTGTCTATTGTGACGGGCTATGCGCAGGAGATTGGTCCGGAACTAACCTCAAGTCCGGTTGTGCGCAAACTGTCTTTCACGGGCTCTACTAAAGTTGGGGCGCTGCTGATGCGTCAGTCCGCGGACACGATCAAAAAGCTCAGCCTTGAACTGGGCGGGAACGCTCCTCTCATTGTCTTTGATGACGCCGATCTTTCTGTTGCGGTGTCCGGAACAATGCTGAGCAAATTCCGGAACGCCGGACAGACCTGTGTTTGCGCGAACCGTGTTTACGTTCAATCCGGAATTCATGATGCATTTCTGGAGAAACTCGCAGCAGAGGTGATGACTCTGAAGACGGGCGATGGATTTGATCCGCAAACGCAGATTGGGCCGCTGATTAACGAAGCTGCTGTCGCCAAGGTGAAAGAACATGTAGAAGACGCTTTGGCTAAGGGCGCTCGCATTGTGGGTAAACCACTGGACATTAACGGTCGGTTCGCATCTCCCCTGCTACTGGCGGATGTGACGTCCGAGATGCGGATTGCACAGGAAGAAACGTTTGGTCCGGTCCTGCCCGTTTTTCGCTTCGATAACGAGCAGGATGCAGTTCAGCAGGCCAATGCTACCCCCTTCGGTTTGGCGAGCTATTTCTTCACGAGTGACATCGCGAGAGGTTGGCGGGTTGGCGAGGCTCTCGATTTCGGCATGGTAGGACTGAACACTGGTTCCATCTCCCTTGTGTCAGCACCCTTCGGGGGCGTGAAGCAGTCCGGGCTCGGCCGGGAAGGGGGCGCACTGGGCCTCGAAGAATTCCTGGAAGTGAAGAGCTTTCACATTGGACTGCCGACTGCACAATGACCTCCGTTGAAGAGGAAATGGCCTGACTTATGGCAATCGCGCCCAAGCTTGATCGTATTGATCTTAAAATCCTTGCTCAGCTGCAGAAGAATGGTCGGCTGACCAATGTAGAACTGGCAAACCGTGTCGGGCTGTCTGCCAGCCCATGTCTCATTCGTGTCAAGCGGCTGGAAGCAGCCGGCTACATTGTGGGATATGGGGCGCAGATTGCCCTGCAAAAAATCTCAAGCGTTATGACTGTCTTTACAGAGGTCACACTGTCAGATCACAGACGGGATGATTTTTTTCGCTTTGAGACTGCAATGCAGAAAGTGGAATCTCTGGTGGAGGCGCATCTTATCAGTGGTGGCTATGATTACTTGCTGAAATTTATGGTTAGAAATATTGATCATTATCAGGGAACAATAGAGTCTCTTCTGGACCAAAATATCGGCATCGAGAAGTACTTTAGTTATATTGTTATAAAGTCCCCCATTTTAAAGCCGGCATTTTTGATTGAAAGTCTTACCAGAAACACGGAGCGTTCGTTATGAGCCTAGAAAACGCGAATGTACGTGAACAAACGGCCATTAACCTCCGGAGTATGACCGAGGAAGATCTGGGGGCTGCATCGGGTCTGTCAAAGGTATTGGGGTGGCCACATCGTCTCGAAGACTGGGATTTCATGCTGCGTCTTGGTCATGGGTTAGTGGCGATGTTGGAAAATGGAGAAATTATTGGCACCATTATGTGGTGGTCGTTTGGGGAACGTCACGCCACAGTCGGGCTTATTATTGTCAACGGTGCGTGGCAAGGGCACGGGATCGGCACAAACATGCTGACCACCGTGCGCAGGCTTCTGCCGGGCTGCTCAATATCCCTTAATGCGACGCCGGCTGGCCAGCCGCTCTATGAAAAACTGGGTTTTGTTCCGACGGGGATTGTGGAGCAGCATCAGGGTAATGGTGTGTCTTCTCCCATCATTGCTCTGGATGCGGGCCAGCGGCTGCGTCCGGTTGTTCAATATGATCTTCAGGATCTCATAGCGTTCGATAGGGCCGCTACGGGGATGGATCGATCTGCGCTTGTTGAGGAGCTGGTGCAGAACGCCAAAGGCGTGGTGATCGATACGGAAGAGGGGATCAGGGGATACTCGTTCTGCCGTCGGTTCGGATGGGGATGGCTGATTGGTCCTGTCGCAGCGGAAACGACAGAGCAGGCAAAGGCGCTCATTTCTCATTGGATCGGAACGTATGGTGGAGAATTTATCAGAATTGATACGCCGACTTCATCTGGTCTCTCAGGCTGGCTGGATGAAATGGGGCTGATCCGCGTGGATGTCGTCAACACAATGTCGACCGAGCCTGTGGTGATCTCTGAAAATGCTCCGCAATATTTTGCTCTGACCAGTCAGGCTCTCGGTTAAGGATTATTGAAATGTCTTTTGTGCTGAAATCTACTGAAGAGCGTGCACGTCTGTGGAAGCCAATGTTCGCCAGCGAACTGCCTGAGCTTGCGTTTCATGTCTGGCCTGAGACCGGCAATCCGCAGAAGGTTCGCTATCTCGCTGCGTGGCAGCCACCGGAAAATCTGGCAGAAAACTTTCCTAATCTTGAAGTGCTTTTTTCTGTTGGTGCAGGTGTGGATCAACTGAACCTTGCCTCAATCCCCGAAAATGTCCGGGTCGTCCGTATGATGGAGCCAGGCTTGACGGAGGGAATGATAGAATACGTCCTCTGGGCTGTTCTTTCTTATCATCGGAATATGTTCCAATACGCGCGTCAGCAAGGGGCGCATGTCTGGAAAGGTGCGCCAAATGTATCTTCAAGTCTGTTTCGGGTTGGGATGATGGGCATGGGAGCGCTTGGTACGCCTGTTCTAAAAAAGCTGTCGCAGTTTGGATACGTCTGTCATGGCTGGAGCAGAAGTCGACATGACATTCCCGGAATCAAAAGCTATGCAGGGCCTGAAGAACTGGATGCTTTTCTGGCGGCCACAGATATCCTTGTATGCTTGATGCCCCTGACTGAAGCCACAAAAGGCATCTTAAGCCGGAAACTGTTTGAAAAGCTTCCAAAAGGGGCCTGTCTTATCAATTGTGGCAGGGGAGGGCATCTCGTACAGGATGATCTGCTCTGGGCACTGGATAATGGCCAATTGAGTCAGGCGGTTCTTGACGTGACCGATCCCGAACCCCTCCCTGAGGGTCACCCACTCTGGGATCATCCGTCAATTGTTCTCACACCCCATATCGCCAGTTCGTCTCGTGCAGCAGCGGGTGGAGAAATGATTATAAAAAATATTATGCAGTATGAAAATGCACTGAATATGATCGGAGAGATTGACAGATCTTTCGGATACTAAAAATATTCGAAAGCGAGCTGATGCTGCCGAGATATGAATGGCGTTGTCGCGGATTATAAAATCCATTGATATATTGGAAGATGGCACTGGTTGCCTGCCGCCTTGTCGGTCATGTCTGTCACCAGAGCAGTTCTGCTTTCAGGCTTTTGAAGAAGGTCTCAACGGCGGCATTATCAAAGGAGTTTCTCTTGCCGGACATGAACGGGATCATTTTATATTTCGTCAATTCCTGCTGGAAATCATGAGAGCAGTATTGGCTCCCGCGATCAGAGTGGAAAATACAGCCAGGCGAAGGCATGCGCAGACGCAGACGCAGACGCAGACGCACGGTCATATCAAGCGCTCTGATGACGAAATCTTTCTTCATCCGGTCGCTTGCTGACCAGCCTATAATGCGTCGGCTGAACAGATTGATGACGGCGGCGAGAGTATTTAAGGCGAAACCTAGAGTATCTCGGCTGTCGGTCGTAACTTTATGCTGGCGGGTACGCACGAGACGGATGCCGTTGAGCTTCATCAGCCACCCGACACGACGTTCGCCAAAATTGAGCCCTGCCTCTTTAAGTTCTGCGGTCATCCCGGGCCAAATCTGCCGCCATGCGGGTCCGTGACAAACCGCTGCTCAAGGCAATCCTCACTGACTCATGGCGAAATTTTTCTGTGTGTGTCATTGCCATGGTTCCGTGCCTCTCTTGGTGCGAGCATAAAATGCTCAGTGAACCGACACAAAATCATCACAAGTCAAGTCTTTCAGGTCGAACATGGCACGCCGATTTTCAGGACTGATTACACACAATGAGCAGTACATCTGTAAAAAACGTCGTAGGCAGCGTAACCGGCCTTGCGCTCCGCAGACTGGTTTGGGTGATGTTGATGGTGGCCGGTCTTGGGGGCGGGTGGATGCTGCTAACGGTATGGAAATTAGAGCGTCTACAGAAGCGCTATTTTCCGCGATAAGCCGGCCTTCGGGTCCCCCCTCAAGTCAGTCGAGCCCCAGAGAAATGATTCCAAGCCTACGTGGGTCGAAATGTCTCTGGCAGAGCGGGCCAGAGAAGGTCAGGCTGTCTTTCCGGGAGTGGACTTCGCCCTTGCATGAGCGTCTGTGGGTCACACCTGGAAGACCCCTGCGGGTCTTTTTTGCGCCCCGTACCCTATGTCCGATAAAAGAGATTAACGGATGTAAATTTACCTTGCCAGACCTACTGAGAGCGGTCGTCTCAAATGAGGCAGGGAAGGGGGCTCTTAGGTCAGTTCAAGGCAATGGGAATTCTGTTACGTAGAGCCTATCTTTACATTAGAAACGTAAAGCTATAGGTTACATTCATGGAGATCGACAGCATCAGTCACAAAGGTCTGCGCCGGTTTTTCGAAACAGGTAATGCTAAAGGTCTCGTTGGTGATGTCAGTCGGCTTCGAAAAATGTTGGCATTCATTGATGCTGCAACGTCATTAGACGAACTTGCTGTTCCTCCAAATTATTGGTTGCACCCATTGACGGTGTCTCGCGCAGGCACCTGGTCAATGACGGTCCCCAAAAACTGGCGTCTGACGTTTCGCCTGAACGAGCAGGGTTCTCTCTGCGATATGACACTGGAGGATTATCATGGCGCTTAAAATGCATGCCTCGCTAGCCGTTCATGTAGGTGACTGGATCAGGACAGAAATACTGGGACCTTATAATATCAAGGTGAACACTGTTGCGGAACATTTTGGTGTCTCGCGTCAGTCGATCAGCGCTCTTCTGAACGGACGGTCCAACCTGTCTGCTGACATGGCCATTCGGTTTGAGAAGGCCTTTGGAGTACGAGCCGATACTTTGATGCGTATGCAGAGTGCTTTCGAGTTGGCTCGGGCACGAGCGTATGAAGCCAATTTGAACGTTCAGCATTTCAATCTCGTCTCGCCTTCCAGGACTGAACAACGGAATATTTAAGGTCTATTTTTTGGGAGGAGAAGCGGAACATCTGCTAACGGACTGCATGAATATTATAGCTGACGTTCATTGCGGCGGCGTTTCTCAAACCTAACCCCTTTGAAAAAATTCCGACTGTCCGGATAGCTGTCCAATCGGGGAAAGTGTTGGTTAAACCTTCTACCTTAGGTCATGTTGACAAAAAATCTGATCCAGAGCTTTGCGGCGGCGAGATTGAGGAAACTCATGAAGGACAAGGCGGTCTTGTCGTAGCGCGTCGCAATACGGCGCATCTGC
>NZ_JABCQN010000011.1:0-62937 GCF_015244665.1 Gluconobacter japonicus | reverse complement strand
CAAGCGGCTGGTTGAAGAGTCCATTGAAAACCGTCGCGCCATTCTGGTTTCGCTGCTGTCTGAACTGGCATCGGATTATGTATCGCTTCGCGGCGTGCAGGAGCGGTTGGCTGTTACGGAACGCAGCATTGATGTGGCGCAGCGCTCGCGTGAATTAACGGAAAAACTTTATACGCACGGTCTCGGCAATACACTGGCTGTGGCACAGGCGCAGACCGAAGAGCATCTCGAACGCTCACGGCTTGCCCCTCTTCATTCTCAGGAAGAGCGACTGATCCATGCGATTTCCGTGCTTCTGGGTGAAATGCCCGGCAAGCTGGAAGAGGAGCTGGATGTTCGCAAACCGCTGCCAACAGTGCCGACGTTCCCTGCGTCCCTGCCGTCGATTGTTCTGGCCAATCGCCCGGATATTCGTGCGGCTGAGGCGCATTATGCTGCTGATACCGCGCAGGTGGGTGTAGCGGTCGCGAACCTCTATCCGAAGTTCATGATCCCGCTGACGTTCAACCCAAATGCCTCTGCGGCTTATCAGGCTTTCCAGATGGGTGGTATGGCCTGGAGCTTCATGATGATGGCGTCTTTGCCTGTCATTCATGGTGGCCGCTATACCGCCGAGATTGCTCAGGCCCGTGCAGAAGCAGAAGCCAGCCGGTTGGTCTATCGCAAGACAGTGCTCAAGGCATTCGAGGAAGTTGAAGACTCACTGGGCGACTGGCGGCATGACGATGAACTGGTCAGTCAGCTTGAAGATGCTGCCCAGGATTCCGGTCTGGCCCGTGACAGGGCTCAGAAGCTGTTTGGTGCTGGTCTGACAGGATATCTGAATGTCCTGACCACCGAGCAGACGGCTCTGACCGCGCAGGATCAGGCCGTTGTCGGGCGCACGGCGCGCCTGCGCGATGCTATTGCACTTTATACAGCCATGGGCGCTGGCTGGCAGGGACGTCAGCTCACAGATACACGTCTGCCAGTTGAAATCGGGAAGCAGAACGCTCTGGCGCGTGCCTTTACGCGCTGAGTGAAAAACGTGGCGGTGCGTGGTTGTCCGTGGCAGATTTCGGGGTGTGTCACGCAAGGGGACTGAGATGTATCGTTTCCGTCGCTACCTGTTTCTTCTGGGATTGTTTTCCCTCCCACTTTCGACTGCACTGGCTGCGACGGAAAGTTCTGTTGAGGCGCCGGGGCCGCAGGGTGTACTGGCAGGAACCTTCCTGAATGCGGGAGCGAAAAGGCCGGTTGTTCTTCTCATTCCCGGTTCTGGCGCAACTGATCGCAATGGAGACAGCCTGACCTCTATAAAGCCCGCGACCCTTCGTCTGCTTGCAGAAGGGCTGGCAGAGCATGAGATTTCTTCTGTTCGTATCGACAAGCGGGGGATGTTCGGAAGCGCGCGGGCTATTCCCGATGCCAATAACGTCACAATCCATGAGTACGTCACGGATGTGCAAAGCTGGATAAACACGATCCAGCATCAAACTGGCATTTCCTGTGTGTGGGTCGCAGGTCATAGTGAAGGTGCGCTTGTTGCCCTCGCTTCAGCATCTTCGGTGAAGCCTCTATGCGGATTGATCCTGCTGTCTGCCCCAGGGCGATCAATAGGAGAAATCCTTCGGAGTCAGCTCCATGCAGCTCCTGGCACACAAAGCCTTCTGCCTCAGATTGATGGGGCGTTGAATGATCTTGAAGCAGGGAAAACTGTTGATCCCCAGACGCTGCATCCGGGCCTGCGCACCCTTTTTCGGTCTAACGTTCAGCATTATCTGATGGATGAAATGCGTTATGACCCGGCAAAATTGGTGGCTGTCTATCAAGGCCCCACGATGCTGGTTCAGGGTGGTCGTGACACGCAGATCAGTCCGACAGTCGACTTTGATCTCCTCAAAGCCGCTACGCCAAAAGCAGACGCACTGTATCTGCCAGAGGCCAATCATATGCTGAAGGATGTGCAAGGCGCCGGCAAAGCGGATTTCATGAAGGCTTATACAGACTCAACGGTGCCTTTGGACCCAAAACTTGTCCCGCATATTGCAGAGTTTGTCCTCAGTCATTGACCCGGAGCGACGGGCGTCACACATCTGGGATAACGGAGGAACAGTATATATGGCACAGGATGGACATCCGGCTGAGGACTACCTCAGCCCCAGGTTGGAAAGCCTGATTGCAGACGGCGTTAAGGCGGGTTTTGCGCGTGACGTTGTGATCGCAGTCCTGATTGACCTGCTGGATGATGGTCCGGCAGATGATGCGGAGGTGAGATGAAAGACCCTTATTCGGTTCTCGGTGTTGCCAAGACAGCGACGGACAAGGAAATCCGCAGCGCGTACCGGAAGCTGGCCAAGCAGTATCACCCTGACCACAATCCTGACAGCAAGGATGCCGAGGAAAAGTTCAAGGCTGTCGGGCAGGCCTATAACATCATCGGAGACAAGGAAAAGCGCGAGCGCTTTGACCGTGGCGAGATTGATGCCGAGGGGCAGGAACGCGGGCCATTTGGTGGCGCAGGGTTCGGTGGTGGGCCGGGCGGCGGCGCGCATGGGTTCCAGGGCAATTTCAGTCAGGAAGACCTGGGGTCGTTCTTCTCCGATATGTTCGGGGGCGGTGGCTTCAGTGGGGATTTTCGTCCCGGTGGCGCTGCCGGACGGCGGGCCTCAAAAGGATCGGATCGGCGGTTTTCCGTAACCATCAGTTTTGAACAGGCTATTCTGGGCACATCTCTTGATCTTGCTTTGGGAGAAGGAGGGCATACGGAAGTGCGAGTGCCTCCCGGAGTGGAAGACGGCCAGACCTTGCGTGTTCGTGGCAAGGGGGCTCCCGGTCGTCCGGGGATGGATGGACAGCCGGGTGTTCCGGGCGATGCGCTTTTGACCATCAGTGTCACACCTGACAAGCGTTACACCCGCGACGGGCGTAATCTGCGCATCACCCAGAATGTGGACCTGCGAACAGCGGTTCTGGGCGGTAAGGTGACGGTGTCGACGCCGAAGGGGGATGTTGCGGTCAAGGTGCCCAAGCATTCTGACAGCGGGAAGGTTCTCCGGCTGGCGGGGCGTGGCGTTGGTGCAGACAAAAAGCATCCGGCAGGTGATCTGTTCGTGACCCTTCAAGTGCATATCGGGACTGTCTCGCCTGAGCTTGAAGCCTTTTTTGCTGCTCAGGAGGTCTGAAAATGGGCATGGTCCGGCGCGCGAAAGCGCGTCTGCCAGACTGGCCATGGCGGCAGATCATTGGCGGTATTTTCGCGATTATCTTTGTCGTGGCTCTAAGCATCATGGGAGCGCATGCTCTCATCCTCGCCGGGGAGTGGCATTTGCCCTAAAGTAAGGCCCGTCTTTGCTTTTGACGGGTATTTCATGGCGTCCTTTTCTTCTTCTCCCGCTCTTCAGGATACCGGGGCGCAACGCCGCCGGGCCTTTACTGTCGTACTGGCAATCGAGTTGTGGGAACGGTTCGGCTATTACGGGATGCAGGCCGTTCTGACGCTGTTCATGGTGCAACAGCTCCGGATGGCAGACACGGCGGCCAATCTGATGATGGGCGCTTTTTCCGCTCTGACGTATATCACACCCGCACTGGGTGGCGTTTTGGGAGACCGTGTTCTGGGAACACGGCGGACCGTCGTCATGGGGACTATTTCCCTGGCTCTTGGTTATGCCTGTCTTGCAGCGTCCCTGAATTCCACGACTCTTCTGTTGCTGGCTATGGCTCTGATTTCTACGGGGAATGGTCTGTTCAAGCCCAATGCGGGTAATCTGGTCAGGCGGATTTATGAAGGGGATGATGCGGCGCTGGATGCCGCATTTACGCTCTATTACATGTCCGTGAATGTCGGCTCGACCGTTTCGATGCTGCTGACGCCGTGGTTACAGGTCCATTATGGGGCGCCAGTTGCGTTTGCCACATGCTCCGGAGGGCTTGTTGTCGGGCTGCTCTATTATCTGTGGCGGTCCAACTGGCTGGATTATACGGCCAGTCCGATCGAGCAGAAAGGCATCCCGCTCAGTCGGTTTGGGCTGGTGGGGCTGGGATTGCTACTCCTGACGCTTTTTAACGCGTGGATCTTGAGCAGCGATGGTCTTGCAAGAATTTGCGTCATTGTTGCAGGGATTGGCCTGGCCGTTATCTGGGCGGTGTTGTACGGCCGCGCGCCGGCAGAAGAACGTCCCGGCCTGAAACTGACCTATCTGCTCTCCCTGCAGGGGACGATCTATCTGATTTATTATCAGCAGATGATTACGTCTCTCACGCTCTATGCCTTGCGGGATGTGTCCGGTGATTTCAAAATTGCTGGCGTCACGATCCTGCACATGTCCGCCGGACAGTTCCAGGCTCTCAACTCACTCTGGATCATGGCGCTCAGCCCGATACTGGCCACCGTGTACAATCGCTTCGGTGCTCAGGGACGGGATCTGTCCATCGCCCGCAAAATGTTGATCGGATATGCGATGGTGGCACTGGCCTTTGGTGTCTGGTGGTTTGCGACGGCGGCAACGACGGGCCTTGTTTCTCCATGGATCATGGTGGTGGGCTACGGGTTGCTGTCCTTTGCGGAATTGCTGACCAATGGTCTGGGGCTGGCCATTATCGCCCGTTACGCTCCGGCAAGGCTTGGTGGTTTCATGATGGGCGGCCTTTACCTGCTTTGGGGCATTGCCATGTATGTGGGCAGCGTTATTGCGAATGAGGCTGCCATGCCGGCCGATGTGGCGACATCTGCTGGCAATGTTCTTTATGCGGGTTTGTTCCGGACGCTTTGTGAAATTGCCGTTGCGATCGTCGTGATTCTGGCCTGTATCGAGCCTTTGACGCGGCGTTGGGATCGACAACACATAACTGTGAACAAGAAACTTTCCACGATTTCTTGAACGTGAAACTTTTGTAATTCGGGAGAAAACCTAGGAAAATGATTGGACATTATTTGTCTTAAATCTCTTGAGGATACCGATTAGGAAAACAAGCGTCTTCCTCTCTCTATTCCGGACCGGTATCGGCCTGTATTGGACAGTCGTTCACGATTTTCCAGCTACAGGCCACGCGAGAGGGACACGCGAAAAGAAATGCAGAGGTTTAGAAGCGGTTTGACGAAGGCTCTGGGGACAGCCTGTCTTTTGAGTACGGCTCTGTCCACATTCCAGATTGCACACGCCGAAACGGCTTCTGCATCTTCTCAAGGATCGGCAGAGCAGCCTCGTGCCCATAACAGTGCGGGGCACCCGGTTCTACGCACGAAATCCATCCAGCCTAGCCCTCTGCTGGTCAAGCCTGCGCCGACGCGCTCACATCTGGCTGCCGCGCAGCCTTCGGATACAACGGAAAGCCGTTTCTTCCCTGCCAGTTTCCACGATTGGTTGACCCAGAGCACCATGACCGGGGACTGGGGCGGTTATCGGACCTGGCTAACGGAAAAAGGTATCAATATCGGCGGTCACTTCCTTCAGGATAGTGCTGGCAATCCTATGGGAGGCAAGGCCAAGACCGTTCGGTATGCGGATGAGTTTGGCCTGAATATTGACCTTGATCTGAAGCGGCTGACGGGCTGGAACCTTGGTCTCTTCCACTTCCTGAGTACGGCCCGACAGGGTCTGGGTATTGGCGCCAAGCTCCCGGCGCTGGATAGCCCTCAGCAGATCTTCGGATCGGGTGAAACTGTCCGCCTGACCCGTCTGTCGTGGGAAATGCCGTGGAACCGGTATGTCTCTACGGAAGTGGGTGAAATCAATACCGAGAACGATTTCGAACAGTCTTCCATGTACTGGGGCATGAGCCAGTACTGCCAGTTCGAGTCCAACGCCATCTGCGGTATGCCGCAGTCTGTCGCGATGAACTCGGGTTATGGATATTACCCGACGGCGCATCCGGGGGCGTGGGTGAAGTTCTACCCCGCCGGGAACAATCATTATCTGATCCAGTTTGGTGCGTATTCGGTCGATCCGACGATTGCCAATACGCATAACGGCTGGAAGATGAACCTTCATGGCGCAACGGGCACGTACGTTCCGTTCCAGCTTGGCTGGCATCAGGGCGGCAAGGATGATTACAGCGGCCCGCTTCAGACCAATATCAAGATTGGCGGCTACTGGGATTCTTCACAGGTCAAGAATGTCTATGGCCAGCTTGGAACATTCGGCGTTCCGACGGAATATCTGATTTCGGCGCCAGTCCAGCAGGTGCGTGGTCGCTTTGGTGGCTGGTTCCAGTTTGACCGGATGCTGGAGCGTGACAAGGCGGATCCGAACCGCGGAACATCGTTTTTCGGCTCTTTCACCTGGGGTGATCCGCGTACGGCAATTGCGCCTTACTTCATCACATGGGGCATCACGCGCAAAGGCACCTTCAAGGACCGTCCGAACGATACGATCAGCCTTGGCATGAAAATGCTGTGGGTGAACCCGAAGCTGACTATCTGGGCGCGCCAGATGCAGGCGGCAGGGGCAACAGGGCTGTACAAGCCTTCTGAAGAACATGCCATCGAACTGAATTACGGCTGGCGCCCGACGCCGTGGCTCGTGATCCGGCCTGGTGCACAGTACATCATGCATCCGGGTGGTACCAACCGGTACAAGAATGCGCTGCTGATGGATTTCGAGACAGGTATTACGTTCTAAGTTCCGGCTCGGAGCAGATATGAAAAACGCGCCCCTCATCATGGGGGCGCGTTTTTTTTGTGCCTGATGTCTGATGGGAAATCAGAGATCGGTTGTGAAAGAGAACTTGAACGTCCGAGGGAGGCCCTGAAGCAGATAGCCGTTGAACGCTGAAGACCAGTAACGGGTGTTAGCGATGTTATCGATGCCGAAGCGCAGCGTGACGGGCTTGTGATAGGTTGTGAACGTATAGCGTGCGCCCAGATCAAAGCGTGTCCAGACCGGGATATGAAGGGTGTTGGCCTGGTTGACCCATTGCTTGCCCGTGTTGACGACGCGTCCGACCACCGTTGCACCCTTCAGGAAAGGCAGGTCATATTCCAGATTGCCGTTGATCGTGTAGTTGGGCACGCCGATCGCCGTGTTGCCATTATAAGCTCCGCCGGCTGTGCGGCGTAGAGCGGCCTGAATGAGAGTGCCGCCACCATTGAAGCGTAGTCCGGGCAGGATCTGGCCGTTGACGGTCAGTTCCATACCGCGGTTTCGCTGGAGGCCGTTCACACGGTAGATATAGTTGCCGGTTGTTCCCAGCGCTTCAGAATACGCATTAGGCTGTGCGATTTGATAGAAGGCCAGACCTGCACTGAACCGCCCGATGTCATATTTCGCACCGATTTCGTACTGGGTGGATTTGTAGGGCGGGAAGACTTCCCCAAGATTGATGACATTTCCTGAGGCTACCGGTCCTTTGGCCAGACCTTCGATCCGGTTGAAGTACACGGATGTCTGGCGTGTTGGATGGATGACCAGCCCCACAACCGGTGTGATGGCATCCTGGTCGTAATGATTGGACCGCGCACCGCGCCCGGTTTTGCTGTAGGCGTATCCGTTGATCAGCATGTTCTGGTAGCGGAACCCACCGGTCAGCGCGACGCGACCGTTCAGAAACGTCATCGTGTCTGAAAAGAACAGGCTGTAAAGCCGTGTCCAGCTTGTTGTCTGTGGGTTATCCAGTACGCCGCCAACAAATGTCTCAGCCGGAGCAGCTTTCTGCGTCGTGTTGTAAAGATTGGTGGTGAGAGGGGTCAGGGACATCGCATAAGCTGCACCGGTATCTTCCCAAAGGGCCGATCCACCGGCGTTGACTTCATGTTTGATGAAGCCTGTGCGGAAATGAGCGCGAACGCCTGCGCGCGTGCTTTCGTTTGTCTGAGAATACGGCACATACATGGCTCCGGCTGTTCCGTCGCCTGTCGTGGGATTGGTGATGGTCGGGGTGGAGTAGTTGCCTTTTTCATCGCCGTGAAGGGCACCAAATGCGCCGTATAGCGTGACATTTTTCGAGAGGTCGTGCTCGATATTGAGCATCCCGAAAATGTAGTTCAGATCGTTATAAGCCCATTTTTGCCCGTAATTATGAGATGGCGAGACGGCACGCGGCACGGACGTGACTGCGCTACCTAGGAAGATTGCGGGTCTGCCGCCATCGACGCCCTGGTTCTGATAATTCATATCCATTGAGATACGGGTGCTGTTGTCCCGGCTGTGCCAGTCAAAATCTGCACCCAGAGCCGTCGAATGGCGATATTCGTTATTGATGGAATCCTCGCCCGATTGTCCTGCGACATTCAGGCGGACACCGAACTGTTTTTCCGTTCCGAAGCGCCGCCCGACGTCGATGCTGCCGTCTCCCATGGCGCTGCTGGTATACCCTGCGCTCAGGCGTGTAATCGGTGCATCCGTGGCGTGTTTGAACATGAGGTTGATGTTGCCGCCGATGGCTGACCCGCCCGGTGCAGCTCCATTCAGAAATGCGCTGGCTCCGTTCAGAACCTGCACACTGTCATAAAGCTGTGGGGAGACGAGCTGGCGGGGAGTGATGCCGTACAGGCCGTTGATGGCGACGTCGTCTCCGTTCACGGCGAAACCACGAATGACGAACATTTCCGAGAAATTGCCGTATCCATACGTGGTGCGGACGGAGGGGTCATTTTCCAGAACCTGTCCAAGCGTCTGGGACTGCTGGTTCAGGATCATGCTGGAAGAATAGCTTCGGATGTTGAAAGGCACCTCCAGGCCTTTCTTGTTCCCCAGAACACCAAGCTGCCCCCCGCTTGTGACTTCCATCTGGTTCCGGCGCTTCGCCTTGACGACGATTTCTTCATCATTCGGAGTCGACGTTTTTGAAACGGGGGCTGTGTCCTGGGTAGCCTGCTGCGATGCAACGGAAGAGCTGGTCGCGGCTGTCGCAAGGATAGGGAAGGTGGTGCCGGCTAGGAGGATGCAGGCCAGGCGGCTACGGGATCGGGCAGGTCTGGTGTGGAAGATCGGATGTACGCGCACGATGGAAGCCTCGATTGGAGGAGAAGGTGAGCGCTACATACGGGAATGAGAATTAATCTCAAATAGATTGATGTAACGTAATATGATTTCGGGCTCAGCGTGGCTTTTGGGTCATGACACAAGCGAAGCCCGAAAGAGGCTTCGCTATGTCGTCAGAGGCAAGGTGGGCTGCGTCAGAGCACGACTGTGAACTGGACCCCCAGGACCGCCGCATCATGGAATGTCGTCGTGGCACTTGGGCGCTGGATGTACTGAAAGTCAGGCTGAATCGCCATCGCACGGGCGACATGGGCGCTGTAGAACAGTTCGTACACGTTCTCATGACTCTGCGGACCATAAACCGCGCCCCATTGTGTATCCTGATAGGGAAGATTGAGGTTTTTGGAAGATTCCTGCTGGAGGGCGGCAGTCGTACTCATGTCGAAATGCTGCCACATTGCGCCGACGGTATCGAGAGGCCGCCCCCACGCTTTGCCTGTATCCAGCATTCCAACCCATGTGTGATCGCGCATGGAAACCGTCTGGCCGTCACTATACATGGCGCCTGCCATGAGGATCAGACCATTGGTATCGCCTGGGCCATTGCGCATGAGCATCTGGTCCATGATGAGCCATGCACTGTTTCGGCCCGCTTCGTAGCGGCGAGGCAGGCCGGTCTGCTGCCAGGAGTTGCCGTGAATGTCTTCGTAAAGATTGGGATAGCGTGAGTTGTCGTAGGAATAACCAAGTTCGTAGTGGCCAACGAGGCGGTTTTTCCCGAAATGTGGCACCCATCCAATCTCAATCGGTGTGGAGAACTTGCCCAACCCGGACTGGGCCCATGACCAACCGGAGATGCCGCCGTTATAGGCATGAGGGCTGACCGCAAACAGACCGCCCATGATGTAGGTATCGACGGTTGGCATGACGCGAACGATGGCTGCCAGATTACCGGACGGCCAGTCACGGTTACCTTCTGTATATTTGTTCGGTGCCGGGTTGCCGCATACCGCCACGTTCATGAAGTCGCAGAACAGGGGAGACGCTGCAAAGAAGGAGCCTACAGGAATCCAGCCAGCGCTGATGTCGATGCGGTTATGGTAAAAGGACGTCTCGCCATACATCGAGACCAGATGGGCAACCACGTTCCCGCGGGCGCCATAAATCTCCTGAACAGGCGCGATGGAATCTCCGAACATGCGCGACACGTTCTGACCGTGACCGTTGACGATCAGGGTGTGGGTCCAGAAATTCGGAATACCGGCCAGCTTGTCCCAGTCGACGTCCAGTTCAACGCCGACCTGACCTGTATCTGAATAAGCGCGCTGCTTTCCGCCGGTGATGTTTCCGGCGAATTCTTCGTTGATGGAAGCGAGAAGGTGAATGCCGTGGTCCACCAGCCAAGGCTGGATGCCACCCCAGTCTCCAAAGAAATGCTGTGATCCCATGGGTGCTGCAAAGAAGGACCCAGGGTCTGCGATGTCGTCGGAGGCTCCTGCGCTGCGAACGCCACGCATGTTTTTCTGCAAGAGAGGAACGCGGCGGCCTGTGTCCATGGGGTGAGGTGTGAGTTCGGATTTGCTGTTGCCGGCAGACGGTTCCGCAGAAGGGCCTGCTGTGGGTGTAGATCCGGAAGGAGAGGCCGCCTGTCCGAAGGCGTGTCCGGGCAGGAAGGCCAGTGTCGTGGCGGATAGGACGCCCAGCAGGGCCGAACGAAAAAATCCGGAACGAGGAACGCGAGCGGAAATAGGCAGCACGACCATGAGGCAGCAGGTCTCTCTTCTGTCTGATGATGGTGGGGTGGAAAACATGTTTTCTTCGTTGTTGTTCCCGTGATGGGACGAAGAAAATGAATTCCAATTTAGGGAGGGAGACATGGTGTGTCGCAGAACGGTCCCCCCAGTGTCAATGCGTCGAAGGGATTAAGCCGGGTTGGGATGATGGGATCTGTTGGATTGTGACGTTGTGTGGATGAAGACTTGTCGGGTCTGAATAATTGGCAACCTCGGGGTTTCTATAGCGTAAAGGAGGGTCTCTTATTTTTTTCAAGACACAGGAGGCAGCATGATGTTTTTTCGTTCCATGCTGAAACGGGCAGCTTCAGGGCTTGGCCTGGGAGCGATATTATTGGTGGGATCGGCTGCGGCCGATACGGCTACACCACCGGCTCCGCCTCCTGTTCCCGCAATGGACGCTCCTTTGCAGCTTGGAACGGTTTCTGTGCAGGGCAATAAGAGTGTTCCATCAGAGGATATTCTGAAGACGTTCGGTTACCAGTCTGGTCAGAGTGTGACCCGTGCTCAGCTTTCTGCGGCGCAAAAGCGTGTGGCAGATCTGTATCAGTCCCGGGGCATAGGGACGGATCTTGGCGAACAGATGCACATTTTCGCTGACAAGGTGGACGTAAAGCTTGTTCTTCGAGAGGAAGTTCCACGGAAGGGCGAGGCGCGGAAACTCATTCTCGACAAGGTCGCCTTTGACGGAAACAGCAGCGTTCCAACACCGGCTTTGGCGGCGGCAACGCATCTGCAGGAAGGTGCGACTATCTCAGACGAGACGCTGGCTGCTGACGAAGCGGCGATCCAGAAGGTTTATCATGAGAAGAAGCTGGGTGCTGAAATCCAGCCTCAGGTTGTCTACCCCAATCATGACAACCATTTGGTTCTGGTCTGGCAGATCAAGGAACGTGAGGGAGAGAGAGCTCCGTACTGACCAGGCTTCGTGTCAGGACAGGGTTTCTGGGTCGAGTGGCTGTGGGGTTAGAACAGAAGGCAGGTAGAGCGGATGCTCCGGCCTGCCGCTCTTGCTAAGCCGTAGCGCAGTGACTTTGATGCCATGATGGCCCAGCATTCGGGCCACTTCGGTTCCACGGGGCCTGAGGGCTTTGGCCTGTGGGGCCCCATAGGCTAGAACGACCAGATCTGCTTTTTTCGCCATGGCCAGAAGATGGGTGTCATTGTCTGGTCCGACCGGATCGTCAACTTCCAGAAGACGTTTCTGATCCGTACAGCGATAGGCAAAGCTGTTGCCAACAAAAATGCCGCCATACCCCCATGCACGAGCGTAGCGCTGGCATTTGGCGACTGTTCGGTCGTCCCCGATTTCCGTGGCGACAGATGGGTTCATCATCAGCCACATCATCATCGGTTTGCTGTCGTCCCACACGCGCTCAAGTGTGTAACGGTAGCAGTCGCCGGGACCTGCATAGAGGGCTGTGCTGCGCACGTCTTCTGACAGGCGAAGGGGGCGTGCATGCCCAACATGATGTTGACCAAACAGGTCGGCAGAACCAGCCAGCTCCTTTTCAGGAGCGGGGTGGGAAGAACGGGACATGGCAGGAAAATCCGGAGGATGGTGTGACGGCGTTAGTGGCCGGTTTTAAGGGCTTTCACGGCAGCCAGTGCCCGCTCGACATGTTCATCCGGTGACATGGAGGCATAGGACAGAACGATATGCCCGTCCGGAGCAATCACATAGGACGTGCGGCTGGCCAGATGTTTTGCAGGCATCTTGGCCTTATAAGAGTTCGTTACGGTACCGTTTGGGTCTGCTGCAACAGGGAAGGCGCTGCGACATTCGCTGACAGAGAATTTTGTCAGCTTGTCGATCGGATCCATGGAGATGCCAATAACGGTTGCGCCCAGTTCTTTGAACTGCGGAATGGCCTCCGCGAAATCATGGGCCTCGATCGTGCATCCCTTGGTGAAGGCTGCAGGATAGAAATACAGGACAACCGGGCCTGTCTTCAAGGCATCGGCAAGATGATAGCTGAACTGATGTCCGCCCATGCTGGCCTGAGCCGTGAAATCAGGAGCGTGGGCTCCGGTTTCCAGTGCGGCATGGGCCGGGGAGGCAAGAGTGCCAATCGAAGCGAGGGCGCAGAAAGCGGAGATTGGCAGCAGAAGGCGCATAGGGTCAGTTCTGTTTCCTGAATGAGTGTCAGAATGTGCCGGGGGGGACCACGACACAGGGTGAACCGTGCGGCAGATGCTGGCAGGCTGCAAGAGCACTTTCATGCGTCAGACCGGTCAAACGTGCGCGATACAGATGGCCCTTGCCTGTTTTGACGCTGGCAACCTGTGTTCGTGCAGAAGCAACGGCGGCACCGGCGCGGCTGTGTGCCTGAGAGGCGGCTGTATTGGCCTGACTGGCATTGGCGAATGCGCCGACCTGGATCGCCCATGTGCGCGGCCCCGATGTATCCTGCTGAACGGGTGCCGCACGACGGGCAATGGGCGCGGGACCTGGCGACAGGCGATATTGCTGCTGGTTGGCGGCAGGCATGATGGCCATGATCGGCTGTGGCTTCAGGCGATGCCCGATGGGGATTTCCTGCGCGGTCACCTGACTGTCAGCCAGTTCGGTATCCATGCTGTTTGCAACGGCTGGTCGATAGGCTGCTGCCTGAACCGTTGGTGTGGGGGAGGTGATGCCGCGTGCTGCCCATGCGGCGCTGACGCTGCTCGGTCCTGCGGCAGGTGTCGCTGCGGACGCCACGGCAACAGGCGTCTCTGGAACTTCGGCAACTTCTACTGGAGCGGCAGAAGACGCGCTCGTATCAGCAGTATCTTTGTGCGACCAAGCGGCACTGACAGCCTGACTGGTCGGAGAGGCCGGAGCACTGTTTTCTGCAATCTGGATCTGGGCATTCGGATCATGCTGGGCGACCAGAAGATCTGCTGCCGAACGGTTATGAGGCGTTATGCCCGCAATCCGTGGTCCAATGGAGGCAACATACCGGCGCGTTTCACGCGGCAACGGACGTCCCCGGCGGAGGTAGCTGTCCAGACTTCCCGGGCCATCGTTATAGGCAGCCAGAAATCCGGGAGAGCCATAAATATCGTACATCTGCCGGAGATAGGCTGTCCCGGCGAGGATATTGTCGTGCGGATCGAAAGGGTCGTCCCCGAGGCCGTATTGCTGACGCATGTCGTCATAAGTTGGTGGCATCAACTGGAGAAGACCCATGGCGCCGGGCGTCGAGGTTATGAAGTTGCCGTTGTGATCAAAAAGATGGCCACCGGATTCCTGCTGCATGACGGCTCGAATCCACTGTCCGGGCACGTCAAAACGTGCGGATGCCTCTTCAATATAGGGACCCCACGGATCATCCGGTGGACCTGGAGGGGCGTAATATGACTTGGCATGGGCCCGGTATTTTGCAGCTTCCTGCGTTACGGGCAGGCGCGAGGTCGAACTCATGTCGGCTGTGTCAGCGCACGCCGCGAGCAGGCCAATCAGACCAAGTGCCAGACCGGAACGGAGGACGGTCTTGAAACGTGGAGTAGTCTGGGGCGGCACGGCGGAGCTGGGCATCGGGGCAGGGTACCTGACAAGGGAAGAACTGTCGCAACCAGCAAAGCATACACAGGGATTGCGGCAAAACTAGGAAAAATGACGAAAACCGGACGTTTTCCGGGAACCCTCTCTCCTTAAGAGCATGGCACATCGTTACATGGGGAAACTGCAGGGAGCCATCAAGGGGCTGCCAGCTTGCGGGATAAAGGTCTATGGGTTAGGCGGACCATATGAGCGCATTGTCTCCGGCCCCGACCGAACCTCACGTTGACAGTCTGTCGACGCCTGCTTCCGGCCTGATGAAGTTCGATCAGCGCCGTGGCAGCCCTGCTGCGCGCGCGTGGAATGATTTTTGCGAAACGCGGCAGCTCTGGCGGCTGGGTGTCATGCTGGGCTGGCTGGATATCAAACTGCGCTATCGCGGGTCAGCGCTCGGTCCCTTCTGGCTGACCATTACGTCCGTCCTCATGGTGGCGTCCATGGGTGTTCTGTACGGGCGGCTGTTTCATCAGGATCTCAAGGTTTATCTGCCGTTCCTGGCACTGTCTCTGACGCTCTGGCAAACCGGGCTTGCCAGTCTTGTACAGGAATCCTGTACAAGCTTTCTGGATGCGGACAGTATGATCCGGTCCAGCCGTTTGCCTCTCCTGCTTCAGGCTGTTCGGGTTGTGGTCCGCAATGCCATCGTATTCGGGCATAACATCATCGTGCCGATTGGCGTTTTTGCCCTCTACCATGTCTGGCCGGGTGCTTCGGCATTGCTCGCTATTCCCTCGCTGCTGCTGTGGGGAATCGACGGTTTCGCGGCCTCAATGCTGCTTGGTGCGCTTTGTGCACGTTTCAGGGATATTCCGCCGATCGTCGGTGCCCTGATGCAGATCGTGTTCTACGTCACGCCGGTTATCTGGCAGCCGGAACAACTTGCGGGCAAGGCCAGGTTCCTGCTTTACAATCCGTTCTATGCCTTGCTGGAAATCGTTCGTGCACCCCTGCTGGGGCACGTTCCATCAGCAGGGGTATGGGGTGTGGCCGTTGGAACGAGTGCGGTGTTCTGTGCTCTGGCGGTTTGGGTTTTTGTGCGTGTCCGGGCGCGTCTGGTGTTCTGGATCTGAGTATGACCCATATCCGTCTTGAAAATTTGTCCCTGTCATTTCCCGTTCTGCATGGCGCCTCGCGGTCGCTGAAAAAGACGCTATTGGCGCGTGCAAAAGCGACCGTTACGAAGCCTGCCAGTGTTGGCGGTCGGATGCGCCTTGGTGCTGCTGCTTCTGATGCTGTTCTGGTTCAGGCGCTTTCCGGTCTGACGTTTCAGATTGAGGGCGGTGAGCGTGTTGGTTTGATCGGTCATAACGGGGCCGGGAAGTCCACGCTGCTTCGTGTTCTGGCCGGGATTTATGAAACGACAGACGGTGTGCTGGACATTGAAGGGGACAGTCATGCCCTGATTGATCCGCAGTCCGGCATGAACCCTGAACTGACAGGCCGTGAAAACCTTCATCTGTTTGCATGTCGGATGGGGGTAGCCAAGGAGCATATCGCCGGGCTTGAAGCGGATGTTGAGGCTTTTGCCGAACTGGGACCGTTTTTCGATCTGCCCGTGCGGCTTTACTCGTCTGGCATGGGAATCCGGCTGGGTTTTGCTCTGGCGACGGTGCCCCGTCCAAGCATTCTTCTGATGGACGAATGGTTTATGGCCGGTGATCAGCGCTTTCAGGACAAGGCGAAGAACCGGATGGAAGGCATGGTGGATGCCGCCGAGATCCTTGTCGTCACGTCGCATTCCCTTCCGGTTCTGCGGAAATGGTGCACACGGATTCTGTGGATGGAAGGCGGGCAGATTCGCATGGATGGGCCGACCCAGACGGTTCTGGATGCGTATGAGGCGTCTCTCGCCTGAGCTCTGCGATTTGGTCTGACCCGAAGGGTGCGGTAGTCTCGGACGAGTTTATCACCCTCATGGAGACAGACCATGTCTTATGCCGCAATTGATGCAGCCCGCGTTGCCAAGGCCGCCAAGTCTGCCCTGCAGACACTGTCCACGGTCAAGGAGCAGTCCGAAGCGCATCAGCGCAAAACGATCATGATTGAGCGCATTGAAGCCCTTGCTACGGCCGCTGCCGAGACGAAGGACTGTAATCAGATCACGCTGACGTCTGAAGAGTTCTGGCTGATTTCCAAGAACTGGTAACAGCCTTTAGGGCAGGGGAGACCCTGCCTGTTACCGCTGGTAGGACGCGATTTCCACCAGATTGCCGTCAGGGTCCCGGCAATAAACGGACGTGATGGGGCCGAGAGCTCCCAGACGCGCCACAGGGCCTTCCGTCACCACAACACCGCATTTTTCCAGATGGCGGATAACGTCTTCGCTGGCGATCGCCGAGGTGAAGCAAAGATCGGACGTGCCCGGCTGCGCGCCTTCTGCCGTTTCCCAGCCCTCGGAATTTTCCGGACGAAGATTAATCTTCTGCCCCCCGAAGCACAGGGCAACACGGTTGTTCCGCCCGTACTCCTCGACATCCATACCGAGAACCCGCTGATACCAGGACGCCGAGATGGTCCTGTCACGGACGGTCAGAACGATGTGATCGAGGCGATCGACGGTAAAGCGCATGATGATCCCTTACGAGAACGGCGTCAGAGGCCCCGGAGCAAACCCTCCGGGGCGGAAGGTTTTCAGGTCGGCGGGCGCTTGCGGAAGGCTGCCAGACTGACGACTTCAGCCTCTTTCTTTTCTTCATCGGCAGGAGGCTCTTCGATCCGGACTTCCGGATGATGAGCCGGATCAATGTCGTCAGGCTCGACGGCGTCTTCCGGGATCTCGATGTCCTCATCATCCTGCATGGAACTGACGAAGCGCAGAGCCATCCGGATATGAGGATCGGCAAAGGCCGTGATGGCAGAGACGGGAATGACCAGAATGCTTCCAACGCCTCCGAAGGACAGGCCAACGGAAATGATGTTCTTATCGCGATCCAGCGCCAGATCCCAGAACTGGTGCTGGAGAACGATGGTCATTTCTTCCGGGTACTGTGCCCGCAGGCGAGCCGGAACAATGACGTCCGGGCGGTTGGTGCGGAATGTCAGATAGAAATGGTGGGCGCCGGGTAGGCCTTCTGCGGCAACATGCTCAATGGCACGCAGCATGACTTCACGATAGGCGTCTTCCACCCAGTCGTCATAGGGGAGAAGGCTTTCCGGCAGTTCGTGTTCGAAGCCGTCCTGGCCGGTGTGATCGTCGTCGCTCATGGTCGCAAGCCTGATGTTTCAGTCAATCCTCTCAGGGATGCGACAGACGGGCCTGAATGGCAAGACGTTTTACAGAAAAGGAAATTTGAGGTGGGAGGGCTTCTGTTGCCCGGTGCCCTCCCGAACCGCGCTTATCGCTTATGCAGCGACAGCGAGCACCTCAGAGTTATCGTTGGCACTTGTAAGTTTAGCCCGATGACGGTGGTACAATGCCGGGCAAAAGATAAGTCTTTACCATGCGCGTCGAGCCTGTTTCGTCCCCACAGATCCCTTTTGCGAGGGATTTTTTCTGGTGGAGACGCCGGGCACTGCCCCCGGGTCCACAACACTTATTTCACTTACCGTTTATCGCCATAGCCGGGGACGAACCCCTTGCACCGCTGAACATAGGAGTGCTGTTGCCGTCCTGCAAGGGGAAAAGACGAAGCGTGTGATGGCAGCGTCCGGACTCGTCTCGAACGGTGGCGGGAGATGTTTCGTCATGCTAGAGCCGCGCCCTATGGCACTGACATCCGAACAGCGCGCTGAGATCGAAGCTCAGCGCAACGAGCCCCAGCTGACCTCCCGCCCGACCGTTCCGGCGATGGAGAAACTCCTTTTCACGCCCATCGAAGTGCTGGACCATGGGTTCCTGCGCGTTGTCGATTACATGGGCGATGATGGGGCCGTCGTTCAGGCTGCCCGCGTGTCCTATGGTCGCGGAACGAAGAAGGTTTCCGAGGATGCGGGCCTGATCCGTTATCTGATGCGGCATCGTCATTCCACGCCGTTTGAAATGTGCGAGATCAAGTTTCATGTGAAGCTGCCGGTGTTTGTGGCGCGGCAGTGGATTCGCCATCGCATGGCGAGCGTGAACGAGTATTCTGCGCGCTATTCCATTCTGGATCGTGAGTTCTACCTGCCCGCGCTGGACCAGGTTGCCTCCCAGAGCGCATCCAATCGGCAGGGACGGAGCGAGGCGCTGGATCCGGAGACGGCGGAGCGCGTTCTGGAGATTCTGCGTCGCGATGCGAGTCAGTGCTACGATGATTACGAGAGCCTGCTGAATCCGGATGAGACCGGTCTGGCCCGCGAGTTGGCGCGGATGAACCTGACGCTCAACACTTATACGCAGTGGTACTGGAAGATTGATCTGCACAACCTGATGCACTTCCTGGCCCTGCGCGCCGATCCGCATGCGCAGTACGAAATCCGCGTTTATGCAGAAAAAATGATCGAACTGCTGCATGCCTGGGTTCCAGCCACGGCTGCCGCCTTTGAAGAATACCGTCGTGGCGCATTCACGTTCTCGGCAGGGATGCTGAAGGTGCTGCGTCGTCGTCTGGCAGGCGAGGCTGTCACGCAGGAGACGTCGGGTCTGACGAAACGCGAATGGATCGAGATGAACGCCATCATCGATTCTGAAGCATAAGGACGGTTGCGTCCTGCATGAGCGATCTTGATAAAATTCTGAATGATCCTGCCCCTGTGCAGGAAGACCCTGTTCCCGGATTCGACCCCCGGCCACCGCGGATGTGGCCATGGGCGATTCTGGCAGGATTGCTCATGCTTGCTTCGGTTTTTATCCACGTTTTCTGGCCTGTTCCGCCACATAAGCACATGGCTCTGTGCAAGCATGGTCTGACGGAACACTGCTATAAAGTGGACCCGACAGCAGAAGACTGAAGGACCGGTTTTTGTACGTCTTGCAGCCGGTGGATGATCTGTTTTTCCAGAATCGCTGTTTCTGAACGGATTCCCCTGAGAACGAATGTAGAAACCTGCCGGACTCACATTCCAGGACTCTTAATCAACAAACTTATCCACAGGGTTCTGCCCCGGAAAAGTGGATAACAAATTGCGCGTAGTTCTCTAAAGAGAATCGTGTCAAAGGCTTGATTTTCTGGGAAAAATTGTGGTGCCGGGTGAGGGATTTGAACCCCCGGCCTTCGGTTTACAAAACCGCTGCACTACCACTGTGCTAACCCGGCATCCACAGCCCGGCTTTTTCCATGCCGAGGCCCCTTTGGTCAAGCGTCAGAAAGACAATTTCTGTAATTTTCTCACTTTGATGGTGTCATGAGGCTTGGTGGAGGGGGGAGATGGGACGAGTTGTTCGTGAATCCATAGCCGTCAGATGAGAGCCCGTGATGGACTACAGGGGGGCGGGCACAGGCTGAGAGGAGCAGCGCTGTTCCCAGAAGCAGAATACGGGTCATGAGGAAGCCTTTTCTTCGGATGCGGCAAGTGCGGCGGCGATGGTGGAGGCGAAGGCCGTATAGGCGCGTGCTGCTTCGCTGGCAGGGGCGGAGAGGATAATCGGGGTGCCATCGTCTCCGCTGGCCCGGATATCGGCCAGAAGGGGAATTTCCCCAAGGAAAGGAACACCAAGGCGTTTTGCTTCTTCCTGCGCGCCACCGTGACCGAACAATTCCGTCCGATGATTGCAGTTCGGGCAGCAGAAATAGGACATGTTCTCAACGACACCGAGAATGGGTGTTTCCATCCGTTCGAACATGGAGACGCCGCGTCGGGCATCCAGCAGGGCAATATCCTGCGGTGTGGAGACAATAACGGCTCCACCCTTGGCCATCTTGGCCCCAAGCTTCTGGGCCAGCGTCAGTTGAGCGTCTCCGGTCCCCGGCGGCATGTCGATCACGAGGACATCCAGCTCGCCCCAGTCCACTTCTCCCAGAAACTGTGTCAGGGCCCCCATGACCATTGGTCCACGCCAGATCATGGCCTGATGCTCATCCACCAGATACCCGATGGACATGCTTTTCAGGCCCCAGGCCTCGATAGGGAGGATACGCCCGTCCACAACTTCCGGACGTGCATTCTTGCCCAGCATTCGGGGAAGGGAAGGGCCGTAAATGTCGGCGTCCAGAAGGCCGGTGCGTATGCCCTGCTTTGCCAGGCCGGCTGCGAGATTGACTGCTGTGGTGGATTTTCCGACGCCCCCCTTGCCAGAGGCTACGGCAACAACGGCTTTTACACCTGGCAGAAGCGTTTCCGGGGCATGACGGCTTGATGCGTTGCGGCTTTGTCCGCCCAGATTGAAAGGACGGTGCCCACCACCTGCCGGAGCATTGGCTGGTGGCGGCGTCGTGGCGCGATGGGCCGTCAGGGAGATTGTCGCGCCTGTCAGTCCGGGAATGCGGGCGATTTCCGCTTCCACATGATGGCGGATTGGTTCCATGCGGGAGACATTGTCACGCGACGTGGCAAGAGACACATGCGCGTGCCCGTCCCGCACTGAAACGCCTTCCAGAGAGGCAAAGGCCAGAACATTCAATCCCGGCCCGGCCTGTTCGCTTCCAAGAATTTCGGAGATGCGTTTCTCGGCACTGACAGACGGCGCGTCGGAAGGGGTAGTCGGGGGGGTATGATCGGTCATGCCAAGACTCTTTTCTGGAAAACGGCCTGTCTGGGAAAGCAGATGAGCCTAGCACACGCATCTCCTGACCGCATCCTGAACTGCTACTCTGAACTTCGGCATAGTGACGAGGAAGGGTCTTCTGCGTTAGCGTATCACCATGAGCAGATTGACCGCCCGCCTTGCCCTTTCCTGCGCCATTTCTCTGGTGCTGTCCGCCCCGTTAGCGCAGGCGCAGACGACATCACAGCCCTCTCCGGCTCCCGTTCCGGCACCACGTTCGGTTCCATCGAGCTTTGCGGATCTGGCTAACCGGCTCCTTCCGTCGGTTGTGAATGTTTCCACGTCCGCCGTGCTCAAGCCGGGGAAGGATGAGGACAAGGGACCAGACTCCAGCAGCCCGGATGGGCCGCAGGTGCCACAGTTTCCGCCGGGCTCCCCGCTGGAAAAGTTCTTCCATGATTACATGACGCACAAGCCGGCCCCGAACCGTCCTCCGCGCCGGATGCAGGCGCTGGGATCGGGCTTCATTCTTGACCCGGCTGGTATCATCGTGACGAACAATCACGTCATTGAAGGCGCGGATCAGGTGTCCGTGACGCTTCAGGATGGGACGGAGCTTCCGGCGCGGATTGTCGGGCGTGACAGTCAGGTCGATCTGGCTGTGTTGGAAGTGAAGCCAAAACACCCGTTGCCTGCGGTTCCGCTCGGGCATAGCGATGCGGCACGGATTGGTGACTGGGTCGTGGCCATCGGCAATCCGTTCGGCCTGAACGGCACCGTGACGGCCGGTATCATTTCCTCCCGTGGACGAAATGTCGAACATGGTTTGTATGATGACTACATCCAGACTGATGCCGCCATTAACCGCGGAAATTCAGGGGGGCCGCTCTTTAACCTTTCCGGCGAAGTCATTGGCATCAATACGCTGATTTATGGTGGCGCTGGTGGCGATTCTATCGGCATCGGTTTCGCCATTCCTGCTGACGATGCACGCGGCATCATCGACCAGTTGCGGAAGACCGGGCATGTGTCCCGCGGCTGGATGGGGCTGAAGTTCCAAAACGTATCCTACGAGATTGCCGAGGATCTGGATTTTCATAAGCCGGACGGGACTGTGGGCAAGGGGGCGCTGGTTTCTGAAGTGGGGCCGAAAAGCCCGGCGGCGCAGGCAGGACTTCAGGTTGGTGACATCATCACCCGCGTAGGGGATCAGGATGTAACGGGTCAGACCATGCCCCGCATCATTGCGTCCATTCTGCCGTGCACGAAGACGGAACTGACGGTTTGGCACAAGGGCAGCACCAAGACGCTGCCGATCACGCTGGCTCAGTCTCCCAATGCGCCGGATATGCCACCGTCTGATACGCATCAGCCAACGCATACCAAGGCAGCCTTCGGCGAGCTGGGTCTGACGGTTCGGTCCATTGATGCTGAAATGCGCACGCAATACGCCCTGACCGACGATCAGCGTGGTGTTCTGGTGGATCGGGTAGAACCCTCCAGCCCGGCAACTTCGCGCGGCATTGCGGTTGGGAATGTGATTACGCAGGTTGGTCAGGATCAGATCGACACGCCCGATGCCTTCGCCAAGGCCATTCATCAGGCGCAGGAACAGAAGAAAACAGAAGTGCTGCTTCTGGTTCAGGATGATGATGGTCTGCGCTGGGTGCCTGTGCCTTTTCTCGGGAACTGATCGCGGGAACGGGCGCTGGAACGTCCCATGACAATTTTGAATGGCCTGATGCGGAAGTGGCTGCTTGTTCCGCCGAGGGGAACAAGCTGGCACGAGGTCATGCGACCTGCGACACGGCAGACGATCCGGGTTCTGGTCTCCATCGCTGCGGCATGGCTGGTCGGGTTTGTTCTGCATTTGCAGGAGACAATCTGGGCTTTGGTGACGGCGCTGATCGTCACTCAGTCGAGCATTACCCAAACGATGGCCACCGCGCGTGACCAGATTACCGGGACGTTGCTGGGCGCGGTGGCAGGAACGATCGCTGTTTTGCTGGAACTCTGGACGGGTCAGCAATGGCTGTCCTTCTGGATTGTACTGACGCCTCTCGCTTTTCTGGCTGCGGTGCAGACGAATCTTCGGTTTGCCTGCATCACGCTCATGATCGTGTACCTGTTTCCCAGTCAGGGCAGTCCGTTCCTGCCTATGGTGACGCGCCTGACAGCCATTCTGATTGGTGTCATGGTCTCGCTGGTGGTGTCTTTTGTCGTTCTGCACAGTAGCGCCAGAAAGCAGGCTTTCCACACGTCGGGTCGTCTGCTGAGGCGGCTTGATGGATTGCTGGATGGCGCGCTGGATCAGGAAACAAGCTGGCGGGAAATTGAGAAGCGCAATGAAGCCTGCGTGACCCTGCTGATTGAACTGGAAGGCGCGGTTGAAGAGGCGCGGCGCGAGCGTTTCAGCGATCTGGAAAAGCGTGACCCGGTACTGGCTGCCCTCCCAAGGTTGATGCGAAGGCTCCTGAACGATACAATGCTGGTGGCTCGTGCAATCGCAACGGGCCGCGCAGCAGGCAATACGGGCCTTGTTCCGCTCTATAAAAGTCTCAGCCATGCACTTCGTGCTCTGGCTCACAGCTGTGAACAACGTCTCGTTCGGCAGCAGAACCGTCATCCGCATCAGCCGGAAGACAAAGACATCCTTGATCTTCTTCCCCGTCTGGAAGAGCAGACGCGCCCCGAAATGCGCTTTGTCATGTCCCTGTTCAAGGAAGATCTGCAACGCGCCGTTGGTGTCATCATGCGTGATGATGCTGGCGCAGCCAAAGGTCTCTGAGCGGCTCCTGTCCGCATTGTGACGAAACCCTGGCACGATTACCCGCGTTTTTCGTGGGTCTCGTGGCACTATGCCCGGAAAGCCGATTCCCGTCAGTGGTCGGCCATCAGGAACGGAGAAATCCATGATTACGCACGAAATCCTCAAGTCTCTTCCCGTCGGTGTGCAGGCTCCGCCCTATGACATCAACGGGATCAAACCGGGGATCGTGCATTTTGGCGTTGGGAACTTTTTTCGAGCCCATGAAGCGTTTTATGTTGAGCAGATCCTCAAGGATGATCCGAACTGGGGTATCATCGGTGTTGGTCTGACCGGTAGCGATCGCTCCAAGAAAAAGGCCGAGGAATTCAAGAAGCAGGATTGTCTCTTTTCCCTGACCGAAACCGCTCCATCTGGCAAAAGTACAGTCCGCGTCATGGGGGCATTGCGGGACTATCTTCTGGCACCAGCCGACCCGGAAGCTGTACTGAAGCATCTTGCCGACCCGGCGATCCGTATTGTGTCCATGACCATCACGGAAGGCGGCTACAATATCAATGAGACGACTGGTGAGTTCGATCTTCAAAACAAAGCCGTTCAGCAGGATCTGAAGACGCCGGAAACGCCGTCCACGATTTTCGGATATGTTGTGGAAGGACTGCGCCGTCGGCGTGATGCAGGTGGCAAAGCCTTCACGATCATGTCCTGCGATAACCTGCGCCATAATGGCAATGTCGCTCGCAAGGCATTCCTGGGATATGCGAAGGCCCGCGATCCGGAGCTGGCCAAGTGGATTGAAGAGAACGCGACATTCCCGAATGGCATGGTTGATCGCATCACGCCGACCGTTTCTGCTGACATTGCAAAGAAGCTGAACGACGCCAGCGGCCTGACCGATGAGCTGCCGCTTGTGGCAGAAGACTTTCATCAGTGGGTGCTGGAAGACAACTTCGCTGATGGCCGCCCTGCGCTGGAAAAGGCTGGTGTGCAGTTCGTTGAGGATGTGACGGATTATGAGCATGTAAAAATCCGGATGCTCAACGCCGGGCATATCATGCTCTGCTTTCCGGGTGTTCTTGCAGGCTACGAGAATGTCGATCAGGCTTTGGCAGATGCGGATCTACGCTGTAACCTTGAGAACTTCCTGAACAAGGACGTCATCCCGACCCTAGAGGCTCCACCGGGCATGACACTGGAAGGCTACCGTGACAGTGTCATCAGCCGTTTCTCCAACCCGGCTATGGCAGATCAGACGTTGCGTATTTCCGGGGATGGCAGTTCGAAGATTCAGGTCTTCTGGACGGAAACGGTGCGTCAGGCTCTTGAAGGCAAACGCGATCTCTCTCGGATTGCTTTTGGCATGGCGTCCTATCTGGAAATGCTGCGCGGCAAGGACGAAAAGGGTGACACCTACGAGCCGTTCGAGCCGACTTTTGATGAGAGCCAGAAGATTCTGGCCAAGGCCGACGATTTTGAGAGCGCGCTTAAACTCCCCGCTTTCGATGCTTGGAGCGATCTGGACACATCCGAGCTGAATAGTAAGGTCGTGGCGCTGCGGAAAATTATTCGTGAGAAGGGCGTCAAGGCTGCTCTTCCAGCCTGAATAAATCTGCTCTGCCATGGAAAAGGCCGCCGTCTCATCAGAGAGGCGGCTTTTTTTGTCGGCGATGATGCACAGTTACGTCTTCGGGGCTGGGTTTTTCTTGTGCGTCTCAAGGATGTGCAGGAAGGCGTCTGCGGCCTTGCTGCGGTATCGTTCCTTATGCCGTAATCCGAAGAATATGCGCGGGCCTAAATCGACTGGTGCTGCATATAGCGTTTGAGAGACCAGAGAAGGTGCGACCACCAGGGAAGACAGGGCTGCCACACCAGCACCAGCTTCCACTGCCGTTCGGACGCTTTCATTCGATGGAAGCGCAAGAACCTCTTTTAGCATGTCTGGGTTAATGCTTCGCGCCTGAAGAGCCTGATTCAGTGAGGATCGCGTGCCTGACCCTTTTTCGCGCATGATCCACGGCGCATTCTGAAGCCATACAGCATCGACCGTTGTGTTCTGGAAGGGCGTGGAGCGCACAATTTGCAGGCGGTCTTCCCCGACTGGCCAGTGAGCAAGCGCGGGATCATCCACGATACCCTCGACAATGCCCAGATCTGAATGCCCCTTCCGGACATGTTCTGCTGCCTGCCGGGTGTTCCCGACTTCCAGAACAATACTGATATCGGGAAAAGTCTGCCGAAAAGCGACAAGTGCGGAAGGCAACCAGTAAGCCGCAATCGTCTGGCTCGCAACAACGCGCAGACTGCCGCGGCTGAGCCCGCTCAGATCATCCAGCGTGGCTTCTGCCACGGCTGCGCTGGCCAAAACATTACGAGCCTCAACGAGGAAAACTCTCCCTGCTTCGGTTAGAGAAATTCCACGTCCGACACGATGGAACAGCTTGATGCCGTGACGGTCTTCGAGGGCCGCAATGGCGGCGGAGGCTGTGGATTGTGTGATGTTCAGGGCTTTGGCAGCGGCGGTGACATGCTCCCGTATCGCTACTTCGATGAAGATCCGCAGTTGTTCGAGGGTCACAACGTCTTCCAGTTTCAATTAATCGAAATTTACGAACGGAATAACATAATCAATTTGTTTTATTGATTATTTTTGAGTGGGTATTTCAAAGGGCATGAGACATTCGAATATGCCCCGAGGTGCCGGTCACATCCTCATTGTGCGTGCACGACGCATTTGGAAAGGTCTGTCGTTGTGTCTGTTCGTAACGACGTTGGCTTACTTGCTGGAAGTTGCGGAATGGCTGATTTTCGGGAAAATTTGGCTTGAAGCGCTCGTGCTCGCTATCCTTAGTGGGATGGTGATCCGGACTTTTCGTGTTCCGAGCAACGCGTTTCAACCCGGTATTGTTTTCAGCGCCCGATATCTTCTGGAAATGTCTGTTGTTTTGCTAGGCGCTACGGTGAGTGCTGCAAGTCTGCTGTCGGTCGGGCCAGCACTGGTGGCGGGAATTGTGGTTCTGGTTGGGGTGAGCCTCATCTCAAGTTTCGGGATCGGGAGGTTGCTTGGGCTTCCCTGTCGCATGGCGCTTCTGGTGGCTTGCGGAAACTCAATCTGTGGCAACTCCGCTATCGCGGCCGTCGCGCCCATTATACGGGCGGATGGGGAAGAGGTGGCGTCCTCCATTGCCTTTACCGCTGTTCTCGGCGTGTTCGTTGTGCTGGGGTTACCATTCTTTGGTGTCGCCACAGGCATGAGTGGCGGCACGTTCGGTGCTTTTGCAGGGCTTACGGTCTATGCCGTGCCGCAGGTCGTGGCGGCAACGGCCCCTCTGGGTTTGCTGGCTGTGCAGACTGGAACTGTTGTGAAGCTGGTGCGCGTTCTGATGTTGGGACCCGTCTGTTTCGGATTGTCTCTGCTTGCGCCTCTACTTCCTCAGCAGGAGACGACTGTTCCAGAAACTGGAAATGGACCCTCAGGTGTTTTCCGGTTCGTGCCGTGGTTTATTGTTGGATTTCTGGGGATGGTCTGTTGCCGCTCTATCGGCTTGTTTCCGGCTAGCCTTATTGTCCCAGTCAGTCAGGTCGCGACATTTCTGACAGTGGTTTCGATGGGTGCATTGGGGCTGGGAGTAGATATGCGGAGTGTGGTCAACGCTGGCCCGCGCGTAACGTGTACGGTCGTGCTTTCCCTGCTGATGCTGGGAAGTGCGAGCTATGGTTTACTGGTATTTCTAAGTTTTGGTTGATGAACCGGATCAGAGCTGTCTATCGCGTTTGATCCGATCCCAGGCCGCATTAATCCGGGCCACGCGTTCCTGAGCGCGTTTGCGTTCCAAATCCGTCATGGGCTTCTGAGCGATGACATCTGGATGATATTCACGGATCAGCATGCGCCAGCGGACACGGACTTCCTTGTCCGATGCTGTGCGGGCGATGCCGAGAACGCGATAGGCATCCGGCTCGCCGGTGCTTGCTGCACGTGAGTCGCCACTTTCTGCACGGTCCCACGCACCGGGAGGGAGGCCGAAAGCGCGATGGACGCGTTGAAGAAAATCCACTTCCTTTGGATGCAACTCACGTGATGCACCTGCATCCGCACGGGCAATGCGGAACAGGGCCGTCATCAGGTTTTCGAGCGGCGCCTTGTCGTCTCCGTAGGCGTTGCCCATTTCGCGGGCATACATCTCGAAATCGTCCGTCCGCTCGCGGGCGCGATCGAACAGCATCCCGACTTCCTTGACGTTATCCGGCGGAAACTGAAAGCAGGTCTTGAAAGCGTTGATCTCGGAGCGATTGACCGGCCCGTCGATCTTGGCAAGCTTTGCACAGAGCGCCACAAGGCCGATCGCGTAAAGCTGATCTTTCTTGCCAAGAGCCGCTGCGACTTTGGCGGCTCCAAAGAAGGCCGCATTATTGGGATCAGGTCGCCCCCGCGCTGGAAAGCGTTCGCTCCAGCCGCCGGTGGACGGGTTGAGCAGGGAGCCGCTGTCAGCGGCGTGCCCGAGAGCTGCCCCCATCAGTGCCCCAAACGGGCCGCCGACCGCGAAGCCAGCAACACCACCGAACATTTTGCCCCAGATAGCCATATCAGTAATCTAGCATGGTCCCGGAAAGCGGCAAATGACAGATCGGACAGATATGGATCAGAGAAAAAACTGGATCTCCGCTGCCTGCCGGGTGTTGTAGAGGCATGACAAAAGAAGCCGATTCTCTCATGACCAGCAACACGAGTCCGCATTTGCCTGTGACCCGGTCACAGGGCTTTAATGATTACGAAGAGCAGATGCAGGCGCTGATTAGAAAACTGCCGGAATGGATGCAGAAGACTCTGACATGGCTTCGAAAGCCAGAACGGAAATGGGTGCGTATCCCGGCGGGTATTCTGTTCATGCTGGGTGGATGCATGGCGTTTTTGCCGGTTCTGGGTGTCTGGATGATTCCGGTCGGTATTCTGTTGCTGTCTGAGGACATCCCTTTCTTTCGGCGGCTTATGGAAAAGGCGCTGAACTGGATTCAACGCAAGCATCCTGAATGGATGGAGGCGTCTTCCGACGCAAAATAGTTCCTTAAGGCGTGTCCGGGCGTCTGCGTTCCATCAGAGCGGCAACACGCAATGCAGACGCTAATGGGCGTTCTGGCGTTCGCTTTGCATCGATGGACGCCACAAGGGCAGCAAAACTAAGAGACCGCTGTTCAGCCATCTGATCCAGTACGGCCCAGAACTCCGGTTCAAGGGCCACGGATGTCCGGTGTCCTGAAAGTGACAGGCTACGTTTGACAAGGTCACTCATGTCAGGCGCTCCAGAGCCCAGCGGGCCGTTTCGGCAATGTCGGGGTCAGGGTCGGATTGCAGGGCTTGGGCGGAAGGTACGAGTTCCGGGTCGTTTGAATTGCCTATTGCGATCAGAACATTGCGGACAAAGCGATTGCGGCCGATGCGCTTGACGGGAGAGCCCGAAAAAAACATGCGGAAAGCTGCATCATCCAGCGCTGCCAACTCTGCCAGTTTCGGCTCGATCAGTTCGGGTCGGGCCTGAAGCTTGATGTGGCGGGAGGCTTCGGCAAAGCGGTTCCAGGGGCAGGCGGCGATGCAGTCGTCACAGCCATAGATGTGGTTGCCCATCTTTTCCCGCAGGTCATGCGGGATCGGTCCCTTGTGCTCGATGGTCAGATAGGAGATGCACCGCCGCGCATCCATGCGATAGGGGCCAAGGAAGGCATCTGTGGGGCAGGCTGTCAGGCAACTCGTGCAGGTGCCGCAGCTTCCGCCTTTGGGCTCGGACGGGCGCAAATCCAGCGTCGTGTAGATTTCCCCCAGAAGAAGCCACGAACCATGGGTGCGGGACACCAGACAGGTATGTTTGCCCTGCCAGCCCAGATGCGCTTTTTCAGCCAGAGCGCGTTCTGAAACGGGAGCTGTATCGACGAAAACCTTCACCTGTGTCGTCTCGTCGCCCAACTTCACGACGAACTGCGCGAGATGTTTCAGCATCCCCTTGATGACGTCATGATAGTCGCGATTGCGGGCATAGACGGAGATATTGCCCCGATCCGGCTGACGCAGCGTTGCAGCCGGGTCTTCGGCGGGGGCGTAACAGACAGCGAGGGAAATGACGCTGCGGGTTTCGGGCCAGAGGGCCTGCGGGTGGCTGCGCTGTTCGATGCGCGTCTCCATCCATTCCATCGTTCCGTGATGGCCCTGTGCAACAAAAGCGCGCAGGCCAGCCTCCACATCCGGGCCAAGCTCCGCCGCGCAGAAGCCCACGGCATCGAATCCCAGATGCCGGGCATGGTCCTCGATCCGTTCCTCAAGGGAGCGTCCGGGGCGGGAGGGGGACGGGCGTGATGTCATGCGCTCAGCAGATGGAGGAAAAGCAGAATCAGCAGTTTACGCCATCTTTCCCCCAACGGGCCAATCAGACATGATGGGATGTCTTCATTCTCCGATGAGAGAACCGGTTATGCGTCGTTCCTATGTCACCCTGGATGTTTTCACGGACCAGCTTTTCGGGGGCAATCCTCTGGCTGTCGTGCTGAATGCGGCGGGGCTTTCCACTGAACAGATGCAGAAGATTGCCATTGAATTCGGCTATTCCGAGACAACCTTCGTGCTCCCTGCGGTAGAGGCGGATCATACGGCGCATGTCCGTATCTTCACGCCAGCAGGGGAGCTGCCCTTCGCTGGTCATCCGAATATCGGCACGGCTTTCGCCTTGGCTCGACAGGCCGAAGCGCAGGGGCGCGATCTGCCGGGAACGCTTTTGTTTGAAGAAAAAGCCGGTCTGGTTCCTGTGCGGCTGGAGCGTGAGAATGGACGTGTCGTTCGGGCGGAGCTCATGGCACCGGAAGCCATGACACGCCGGAGCCGGATGATCCCTGAAAATGCGGCGGCGTGTCTGGGGCTTGAGCCGGAAGATATTCGCACAGAACACCATGCCCCCCAGGTTGTGTCGGTCGGGCTGCCGTTCCTGATTGTCGAGCTTGCGTCCCGTGATGCTTTGCGTCGTGCTCATGGAGAGCTTGCTGCGCATCGGAGGCTCCTTGCCTCCAACGGAATTAGCTCCGTGTATGCCTACACGCGCAATGCGGGGGAAAGCGCGTTTGAAAAAAGCAGCGACATTCAGGGGCGCATGTTCTCGCCACTGGATGGGATTGCCGAAGATCCTGCGACGGGGAGTGCCACAGTCGCGGCTGTCGCGTTCTTGTCTGCACTGGAGAATGGCGCCGATCTGTCCCTGACCTTCACGCAGGGGGTGGATATGGGGCGGCCGAGCCTTCTGGAAGCCAGAACAGAAGCGGGTCGGGCTTATGTGGCCGGGTCCTGCGTCCCGGTCATGGAAGGGACTTTCTCTTTGGAAAGCGCAGTTTAAGAACGGGTTGTTGCAGAGTTTATAACGCTCTGAAAATGTCTTGTCAGAGGCGTGGGCAGGCGGCATCGTGCAGTTATGCGATGCACTCTTCCGTCCGTTCTTGTAGCGGCTGCCCTGTCCCTGACGGCTCTGTCTCCTTTGGCTAGGGCTGAAACTCCGTCTTCCATTGAACAGACTTATAACGCCGTCCGGGCTGATCCCGTCCGGCTTGGCCTGTTCCTGCGGGCTTTTCCGAAAGGAGCGGATCTGCACATCCACCTTTCGGGTGCGATTTATGCGGAAAATATGCTGGACTGGGCGGCGAAGGATGGTCTGTGCGTTTCTTTGAAGACGCTCGATATTCTGGATCACGCCTGCCCGCACGGGAAGGGCGATGAAATGCCCGCTTCGGCGTTGGTGGGGAATGAAAAAGCCACGAATCAGCTGATCGATGCGATGTCGATGCGGGATTTCGTCCCGGCTGCTTCCGATCGTTCAGGACATGACCACTTCTTTACGTCCTTTCGCCATTTCGATGCGATCGAAAAAGACCATCAGGGCGACATGCTGGCTGAAGCGATGGACCGTGCGGCTGCCGATCACATCACCTATATCGAGCCCATGATTTCCCCCGCCCTTGGCAGCATGATCGGCGCAGGTTTCCGTCATCCTCTCAAGGACGAGGATTTCGCGGCTGCCCATCAGGCTCTCAAGGCAGAAATTCCAGCGCTTGTTGCGCAGGCCCGTCGCGAAACCGACGCAATGGAACATAAGGCGCAGGCCATTCTTCAATGCGGCACGGCCAAGGCGCATCCCGGCTGTGGCGTAAGCGTCCATTATCTGTTCCAGACGCTTCGTATCCTGCCGCCTCAGGCCGTTTATGCACAGCTTGATGCGGGGTACGCCGTTGTGAAGGCCGATCCGCGCTTCGTTGGCGTCAATATTGTCGCGCCTGAGGATGATACAGTTGCGATGCGGGATTACAGCCTGCACATGCGGATGTTTCAGTTCCTCTCGCAGGTCTATCCGGGTGTGAACCTTAGCCTTCATGCGGGTGAACTGACAGGCAAGCTGGTTCCGCCCGAAGGTCTGAAGCATCACATTCGGGAAGCCATCGAAATCGCTGGTGCCAAGCGCATTGGCCATGGTGTCGATATTGCTTCGGAAGACGATGTCGCCGGGCTGCTGGCCGAGATGGCCAAAAAGCACGTCATGGTGGAAATCAACCTGACGAGCAATGACGAGATCCTGAACGTGAAGGGCGCTGAGCATCCGCTACCGCTCTATCGTCGGGCCGGGGTTCCCGTTGCGCTCTCCACGGATGACGAAGGCGTCTCCCGCGGTGATCTGACGCAGGAATATCTTCGCGCTGCTCAAACTTACAACCTGAGCTATGCTGACCTGAAACAGATGTCCCGGACCGGTCTGGAATATGCGTTTATTCCGGGGGAGAGCCTTTGGGACGCTCATCAGGTCGGGAAGCCTGTTGCCTCCTGTCAGACCGTGTCTTCCTCTCAGCCTGAAAGTGGCCCCTGTGCCGATCTGCTGAAAGCCAGCGAGAAAGCCCGCCTTCAGTGGCAGCTTGAAGCGCGGTTTGCTGCTTTTGAAAATTCCGCTCCTCACGAAAGCCTTTATCAATGACCCGCCTGAAAACCCTTCTTGGGGCAACTGCCCTGTCCGTCCTCGCTATTTCAGGCAGCGTCTCCAACGCTTCTGCCAAGACCCATCCCATTCCGGTTCGTGTGGTGGTGGTCACGACATTTGAGCTTGGCAAGGACACGGGCGACACGCCGGGCGAGTATCAGAACTGGGTTGAGAAGCTCCCGCTCGCACAGGAAATTCCGGCTCCGGGCACAGACCATGACGTCATGCACTACAACCCGGAACTGCATGTGCTGGGTATCGCGTCCGGGGAAGGCCCGGAGCATATGGCATCGGCCATCACGGCGCTTGTTCTTGATCCGCGCTTTGATCTGAAGCACGCCTATTTCGTGTTGGCCGGAATTGGTGGCGTTGATCCGAAGTTCGGCACGGTCGGGTCTGCCATCTGGGCACCGCATGTGATCAATGGTGGCCTGGCGCATCTGATTGATCCGCGGGAAATTCCGAAATCCTGGCCTGATGGATTTACGCCGGTTCAGGGCAGTGTGCCGGACGAAAAACCCCGCCCTCCTTTGCACTCTGTCAGTGGGGACATGGTTTACACCTTCAATCCGCAGCTTGTGCAGTGGGCTTATGGCCTGACGAAAAACATGACCCTGCCGGACACGCCCGGTCTTCAGGCGTCCCGCGCTCGTTACAAGGGATATCCTGAAGCCCTGAAGGCTCCATCTGTCATGGTCGGTGATACCATTTCCGGCGAGACCTTCTGGGTTGGTGAGAAGATGAATGCCTGGGCCGAGCGCTGGGTGCGCTACTGGACGGATAATCAGGGCACGCTGGCCACGACGGCGGAAGAGGATGTTGCGTTCTGTCAGGCGTTGGCGGCTCAGGCGAAGGCAGGACGTGTTGATCCGCAGCGCGCGCTGATCCTGCGGACGACCAGCAATTTTGACATGCAGTATCCCGGCCAGACAGCGGCGGAACTTCTGGCGGAAGAGGCGCATGAGGGCAGTTACTCTGCGTTTATTCCGTCCGTTGAAGCGGCTTATACAGTTGGCAGTGTCGTTGTTCGGGAACTCGCCACGCATTGGGACAAGTACGAGAAAAGCATTCCTGGCGCGGAATAACAGCTCTGCTGTGACGTTGTAATGAAAATGCCCGCCGGGTTGAACCGGCGGGCATTTTTTGCGTGTATCGTCACAAGACATAGTTCGTCTCGAACAGAACACCCTCGTGTCATTTGATTGGATTTCCATGACCCTCGATGTTTCTTCCGCCATTCTTCAGCGCCGTGCGACCAAGCATTTCGATGCCGCGCACGTCATGCCAGAGAAGGATCTCGAAACCATCCTCGGTCTGGCGCGCCGGATGCCAACGGCGTTCAACATCCAGAACTGGCGCTTCGTGGCCCTCAAAGACCCGGAACTGCGCAAGCAGGTGCGTGCCGTTTCATGGGATCAGGCTCAGGTGACGGATGCGTCTGCGCTGATCGTTCTGTGTGCCGACATCAAGGCATGGGAAAAGTCGCCCGAGCGGTACTGGGAAAATGCTCCGGCTGCGGTGCGGGAGTATATGGTTGGTGCCATCGACCAGTATTACCGGGGTCGCGAGCAGGTGCAGCGGGATGAGGGGATGCGGTCCTGTGGCATGGCTGCTGCTGCCATCATGCTGGTGGCTGAGAGTCTGGGTTACGGCACCTGCCCGATGGATGGCTTTGACTTCGACGCCGTTGGCAAGCTTATCAACCTGCCGGAAGACCATGAGATCGTCATGTTCGTAGCGATCGGAAAGGCGGCCTCCGCTCCGAAGCCATCGGGCGGTGCGCTGCCGGTTTCCGAAATCATGATCGAAAATCGGTTCTGATAAACTGGCTCTGGAGGCTGCTTTCGCACCGTCCAGAGCCAGACGGTCTTAGTTCTGGCCGGGAATATGCGTCCGGTACGTTGTCCAGTGTGCGATCAACTCATGGACAACCGGCTCACCGGCGCGCTCGTTGTTATCAAACGCGAGTTTCTGGCCGGGTGCTTCGTCGCCGATACTCTCGGTGATCGGGACGCCCGGGGGCGGCATGTCGAAATTGCTTCCTGAGCGCAGAACCATGACGCGGTTCAGATCGACATACCCCAGACGGGCCAGTGTCCGCATATCGAGCTGATAGGTCTGGCTTTCCTCATTGGTCATGACGAATTGGCCCTGATCCTTCGTCCAGAGCTTGACCCATTTTTCCGCCCACTCGTTGCGGGAAGGGCCATGCCAGTAACGAAGCGCCCCAAGCGTCTCACCCATGATGAGCATGGGCGGCTTCTGGGCGTTGGGGAAGCCTTTCCAGGCCTTTCGGCGCTCGGCGATGGCGGGATCGTCTGCCATCGGGGTGTTCTTGCTCAGGTTGAAGGCCCAGTTCGCCAGACCCTGATTGAGCGGATAGGCCTTGCTGAGTTCCGCAACATCCGTGACAGAACCATAATGGTTTGCGTTGGCTGGCAGCGTATCGGGTTTGTCCGCCCCGATGGCGTACAGACCATACGGCCAGCCTTTCGGAACCGTGCGGTCATCGATTTCACGCAACGTATCGCCGTCCACAACCCAGCGCGCCCAGGCTACACTGCCAACGGACGCGACATTCGGGTTTACGCCGGAAATGCCGGTGAAAATCCAGTAAGTGTGTGTCAGATCATAATGCGGATCGAGCGCAAGCGCGTGCAGGTCAATGCTGCCGCTTTTCAGGGCGATGCCGTATACGCCATCCGCATTGCGGCGGAGCTTTTCCTGTACGCCGCGAATGGGGCGTTCTTCATCAAGATGAAGACGCTCCACCCAGTCCTGATATTCGCCAGGCTCATCGCCCTTGTCCGCGCCGACTTCCCAGTTGGCGACAACAAGGACCTTGATTTCTTCCTTGTGTGGGGCAGCCAGAGCGCTGCCCGCACAGAGAAGCCCGACAAGAGCCAGGCCTGCATTGAAGCGTTTCAAATCCGTATTCCCCAAAGCTAAACGTCGTTTGGGAAACACATTATTGGAACAGGATCAGAATGAAAACTTACAAAGCAAGAGAGGGCATGGGCCATTCATCTTCGGTCCAGTCCCCCTTGGACCAGTCCTCGCGCAGTTTGATCGCCAGTTCGTTCAGCGTGCCATCCACGATAGCGGCGCGGATCTGCCGCATCAGGCGCTGGTAATAGGCCAGATTGTGCCATGTCAGCAGCATCGGACCGAGCATCTCTCCAGCCCGAAACAGGTGATGCAGATAGGCGCGGGTGTAACGGCCAGCCATTGGGCTGTCGTCATGTGGCGTGATGGGGCGCGTATCTTCAGCAAAACGGGCGTTGCGCAGGTTGATGTAGCCGCGCTCCGTATAGGCGCGCGCCGTGCGACCGGCACGAGACGGCATCACGCAGTCGAACATGTCCACGCCACGCATGACTGACCCCAGAAGATCGTCCGGTGTGCCAACGCCCATGAGGTAGCGAGCCTTGTCCTGCGGAAGCAGGGGCGTTGTGAAATCAAGGGTCGAGAACATGAGTTCCTGACCTTCCCCCACCGCCAGACCGCCGATCGCATAGCCTTCGAAGCCGATCTCCGTCAGCGCCTTGACCGAATATTCGCGCAGGTCGCGTTCCGTGCCGCCCTGTACGATACCGAACTGCCCGTAGCCTTCACGCGCGGTGAAAGCCTCACGGGAGCGGGCCGCCCAGCGCATGGAGAGTTCCATGGACTTGCGAAGGGTTTCCGGCGTAGCGGGGAGGGCCGGGCACTCATCGAACGCCATGGTGATCGTGGCATCCAGCTTGTACTGGATGTCCGTCGAGATCTCCGGAGACAGGCGATGCTTGCTGCCATCAATATGGGACTGGAACGTCACGCCGTCCTGATCGAGCTTGCGGAGCGCACCGAGGGACATGACCTGAAACCCGCCGGAATCCGTCAGGATCGGGCCAGACCAGTCCATCATTTTGTGCAGGCCGCCCAGTTTCTGCACGCGGTCCGCCGTAGGGCGCAGCATCAGATGATAGGTGTTGCCCAGAACAATGCCTGCGCCCGTCGAGCGAACGGCATCCATGGTCATGCCCTTTACGGTACCAACCGTACCAACCGGCATGAAGGTCGGGGTCGGGACGGTGCCGTGACGGGTGTGCAGATGGCCGGCGCGGGCCTGCCCGCAGGTTGCTTCCGGAACCCACGTCATTTTTGTGGCCTGTTCGGTCATGGTGCTCGCTCCAGAAGGCAGGCATCGCCGTAGGAATAGAATCTCAGTCCGTTGGCAATGGCGTAGGCATAGGCCTCACGCATGGTGTCGGTGCCGCTGAACGCGCAGACCAGCATGAAGAGCGTCGAGCGCGGCAGATGGAAATTGGTCATGAGCAGGTCCACGGCCTTGAAGCGATAGCCCGGCTTGATGAAAATGGACGTCTCGCCCCGCCAGGGCTGAACCGTACCGTCATCCTGCGCTGCACTTTCCAGCAGGCGGAGAGACGTGGTTCCGACAGCAACAACACGGCCACCACGGGCGCGTGTTTCATTGATGGCCTGCGCCGTCTCTGCGTCGATCTCGCCCCATTCCGCATGCATACGATGTTCGGCAATGGAGGATCGGACGGGCAGGAACGTGCCAGCGCCGACATGCAGGGTCAGTGTCCGGCGCTGGATACCTTTTGTGTCGAGCGCGGCCAGAAGGTCTGGCGTGAAATGCAGACCCGCAGTGGGAGCCGCCACAGCCCCGCGATGTTCGGAAAAAATCGTCCGATAATCGCTGTCATCCTGCACGGTCGGCCCGAAAGGACGGTCGATATAGGGCGGCAGGGCCAATGCTCCTACGCGCTCGAGGAATGCGTCGAACGCCTCCCCTTCGACGGAAAAACGGATGCTGACGGCGCCATCGCCTTCATTTTCCACAACGGAGGCCGTGACCGGATCATCGCCGAAGTTCAGCGTGTCATTCGGCTTCAGCTTGCGGGAGTTGCGGGCGAGGGCATGCCAGCTTCCATCCGCCAGAATCCGGTCCAGCGTGATGCCGATTTTTGCTTCGCCGCGTGTGGCGGAAAGCTGGGCGCGGATGACGGCCGTATTATTGGCAATCAGCAGATCGCCTTCCTGCAGCAGGTCGGGAAGATCGCGAATGATCCGCTGGTCGGGGGCATGGCCGGGGCGGACATGCAGCAGCGTTGCGCTGTCACGCGGTCTGGCGGGTTCGGTCGCAATATGGTCGCGGGGGAGTTCGAAATCGAACGGGGCGAGTTCATCCGTCATGGGATGCTCTGTAGCAGGTTCAGCCCACATGAAAACGCCGGACCAGTCGGTCCGGCGTATCTTTTTGGTCAAAACGTCTGTTTTTTGGCGTGAAATCTGTGGCGGAAGATATTTTTCAGCGCATGCCCGGCTGTTTCTTGACGGCCTGCCAGAGTGCTTCCAGCGTTTCCAGATCCTGCTCACCCATCGTCTTGCCTTCTGTCGCAAGGCTGGCTTCCATGGCTTCGAAGCGACGCGTGAACTTCCGGTTACTGCGACGCAAAGCGGCTTCCGGGTCTATCCCGAGCTTACGGGCAAGACTGGCCATCGTGAACAGGACATCCCCAAGTTCATCCTCGATCCGGTCCCGGTCTCCGTCCAGTTCGGCTTTCAACTCACCGATCTCTTCCTGTACTTTCTCCAGCACACCTGACGGGTCATCCCAGTCAAACCCCACCCGTGCTGCACGACGACAGAGCTTTGCAGCCCGGACCAGTGCGGGAAGATTTGGGGCAATCCCCGCCAAAGCGCCATATTCGGCTTTGTCATGCCGTTCGGATTCCTTGGTTCGCTCCCAGAGGTCTTCGTCATGCTCGACATCGCTGAAAATATTGGGATGACGACGCACCATCTTGTCTGCGATTTTCCCGGCTACGGCGTCAAAGTCGAACAGTCCTTTTTCCTGCGCCATCTGCGCCTGAAACACGACCTGAAGCAGCAGATCTCCCAGTTCATCCGGCAGAGAGTCACTGTCATCGCGGGCGATGGCGTCCATCACCTCATAGGCTTCTTCGATAGCGAAAGGCGCGATCGTCTCTGGCGTCTGTGCCACATCCCACGGGCAGCCGTTTTCCGGATCCCGCAGGCGCTTCATAATGTCCAGAAGGCGGTCAATCTGACGGACGGGCTGGGTCATAACGGCTCCTGACGCTTGATCCGGGGGAATATCCAGCCAAGCAGTATATCCTATGTGGCGGGGTCACAGAAAGGATGGAGCGTTCGTTGCTCCAGTGCCGGGATGACATGCCATGGAATAAAAGAGTAAGAAGGGCGGCCCGGCTGGCGGAATTTCTCTGTGCCGGACATTTTTGCAGACCGGATACGATGGACATGGCCAGGATTTTTATTGACGGCGAAGCTGGAACCACGGGGCTGGGAATTCGTCAGCGCATTGAGGCGCTTCCCGAGACGTATGGGATCGAACTGCTGTCAATTGAGCCAGGCCTCCGAAAAGATGCGGATGCGCGCCGCGAGATGCTGTCTCAGGCGGATGTTGCCATTCTCTGCCTCCCCGATGATGCCGCGCGCGAAACGGTCGCGCTGGCAGAGGGGCTGAATGTCCGTATCCTGGATGCGAGTACGGCTCATCGGATTGCGGATGGCTGGGTCTATGGACTGCCAGAACTGGATGAGGAACAGGGCGCGCTCATCCGTGGGGCGACACATGTTGCGAATCCGGGATGTTATCCAACCGGGGCGATCGCGCTTCTGCGGCCACTCGTTCGGGCAGGGCTGATCCCGGCGGATCATTCCATCTCCATTAACGCGGTTTCGGGTTACAGTGGGGCAGGACGCTCTGCGATTGAAGCTCATGAGCGCGATGGTGGCCCAGCGTTTTTCCTGTATGGCCTCACGCTGGAACACAAGCATCTGCCGGAAATCCAGCATTACTCAGGTCTGACCCGTCAGCCGGTCTTTGTCCCGTCCGTCGGGCATTTTCCGCAGGGTATGATCGTGTCCATCCCGCTGCATCTTGCCGATCTGCCGGGGCATCCGACGCCGCGTGATCTGGAAGCCACGCTGGAAAAAGCTTACCGCGGCTGTGAGCATGTGCGTGTCCTGCCATCCGAGCCTAAACTGCTTGCCGACACGCTCGCAAACACGGACAATATGGAGCTTCGGGTCCACAGCAGCCCCTCTGGTGAGAAGGTTTTGTTGACGGCGCGGCTTGATAATCTGGGCAAGGGTGCCTCAGGTGCCGCCATCCAGAACCTTCTTTTGATGCTGGGTCTCTGATTTTTTCTTTACGGTCTGGCCCTTTTGTCAGGAATGCACTAGGGTCCGGATCGTTCGCGCGAGAGTGGCGGAACGGTAGACGCAGTCGGCTCAAAATCGACCGCCGAAAGGCATGGGGGTTCGAATCCCCCCTCTCGCACCAAAACCGGGCGCACCAGTCTGGCTGCACCCGAGGACCGTTTAGCCCGGAACGAGCATGTCCAAGCCGAGTGTCAAACCCTCCCGCCCGTTCTTTTCCTCCGGTCCCTGCGCAAAACGCCCCGGATGGTCCCTTCCAGCACTCGATCAGGCGCTTCTAGGCCGTTCGCATCGCGCCCCTGAAGGCCGTGCCCGTCTTAAAGAGGTCATTACACGCTCCAAGAATGTGCTCGGCATCCCGGCTGACTGGCGAGTCGCAGTTGTCCCGGCATCTGATACCGGCGCTGTGGAAATGGTTCTGTGGGCGCTGGCCGGTGGCGAACGTGGCATGGACGTTCTGTCTTTCGAGAGTTTTTCCGGAACATGGGCGCAGGATCTGCGAGACGTTCTGAAAATCGAAGACCTCCGTGTTCACGAAGCGCCTTATGGACAGCTTCCTGATCTTTCGGCTGTGGACTGGTCCCGCGATGTCGTCCTGACATGGAATGGCACGACATCCGGTGTCCGTATCCCGAATGCAGATGCTATTCCGGCAGAGCATGAAGGTCTTGTGATCTGCGATGCCACGTCTGCGGCTTTCGCGATGGATCTGCCGTGGGATCGTCTCGATGTCGTGACGTGGTCCTGGCAGAAGGCGCTGGGCGGAGAGGCTGCTCATGGCATGCTTGCCATCAGCCCGCGCGCTGCTGCCCGTTTGGCTGAGGCGTCTCCGCGTCCGCTGCCGAAAATTTTCCGTCTAGCGAACAAGAAGGGCCTGATGGAAGCCGTTTTTGAAGGCGATACCATCAACACGCCCTCCATGCTCTGTGTCGAGGATGCTCTGGACGGACTGCGCTGGGCAGAGAGCGTCGGTGGTCTTGAGGCCCTGAAGGCTCGTTCGCAGGCCAGTCTGGCGGTTGTGGCTGAGTGGGTCGAAAAGACCGACTGGGTGTCCTTCCTTGCTGAGCTGCCTGAGACACGATCCTGCACATCCATCTGTCTGAAAATTTCTGCGCCATGGTTCGAAGAGCTTTCCTCTGAAGCACAGGGCAAAGCCGTGAAGCGCCTGACTGGGCTGGTCGCGCAGGAAGGGGCAGGCTATGACCTCGCGTCCTATCGAGATGCCCCGGCCGGGCTGCGGATCTGGGGAGGGGCGACAGTGAATGCGGAAGACATTCAGGCTCTCCTGCCATGGCTGGACTGGGCTTATGAGTGTACGCGCGAGGAGTTTTCTGCATGAGTCTGTATTCCGAGACCCCGAGCGCTGCCCTTTTACCGTCCGGCTTTTCTGATCTTCTGCCGGGTGAAGCCGAAGCGGAAGCCCGCGGCATTGCCTGCGTCATGGAAGCGTTCTCCCGCCATGGGTACGAGCGCGTGCGTCCGCCCATGCTGGAATTCGAAACGTCTCTTCTGAACGGTTCCGGCTCAGCACTGTCCACGCAGACCTTCCGCCTGATGGACCCGAGTTCCCATCGCATGATGGCGCTGCGCCCGGATATGACGACGCAGATTGCGCGGATTGCCAGTGTGCGCCTTCAGGATGCGCCACGCCCGCTGCGCCTGTCCTATTCCGGAAGCTGCATCGTTATCGGGACGCCGGGCCGCGAGGCTGATCGTCAGGTGTCTCAGGCGGGGATCGAACTGATTGGCCCGGATTCCGCTCAGGCAGATGCCGAGGTAGTAGCGCTTGGTGCGACGGCTCTCGAAGAACTTGGCATCAAGGGTGTGTCCTTTGATCTGTCTATGCCGGCTCTGGCCCTTGGCCTTATCGAGAGTGCCATTCCAGCAGCCGATCAGGATGAGCTGATTCAGGCTTTGAATCGCAAAGATGCCGCGTCTGTTGCTGAACTGGGCGGCCCCATTGCAGAGATGCTGGCCGTGATGCTTCAGGCCGCGGGTCCTGCGGATCGTGCGCTGGACATGTTGGCGTCACTGGATTTCCCCGAGGCTGTACGTCCGCATTTCGAGCGTCTGGTTGCGTCCGTTGCCGCGATCCGTGAGCGGGCTCCGTCTCTGCGTCTGACGGTCGATCCTGTCGATTTCCGGGGCTGGCAGTATCACACTGGCCTTTGCATCACGGTGTTTTCCACGACGTCCCGTGAGGAGCTTGGCCGGGGCGGCCGCTACATTGCCGGTCAGGAACCAGCTTGTGGCCTGACGCTCCGTCCGCAGGCGCTTTTGCGTGCTGCGCCGGTGCCTCCGGCCCGCCCGCGTTGCTATGTCCCCGTTCGTCTGGGCGGCGAAGACATGGCGGCTTTGCATGCGCAGGGTTTCGCAACCGTGTCCGCTCTTGAAGCCGAGGCAGACCCTGCCGCCGAAGCGCGCCATCTGCGCTGCACCCATTTCTGGCGGGATGGCGCGGCTCACGCGCTCTGACCTCCAGTTCTCCTGAATTTTCACTCCTGTATCCCAAGTCGAGGAAGCCAGCTCATGTCCAACGTCACCGTGATCGGAACCCAGTGGGGGGATGAGGGTAAAGGCAAGATTGTAGACTGGCTTGCCAGTCGCGCTGATATCGTTGTCCGTTTCCAGGGTGGTCACAACGCTGGTCATACGCTGGTCGTTGGCGACCAAGTCTATAAGCTGTCGCTGCTGCCATCGGGTCTCGTGCGTGGCCAGATCGGCGTCATTGGCAATGGCGTCGTCATCGACCCAAAGGCCCTGATGTCCGAGATTGACCGCGTGACGGCGCAGGGCCTGAAGGTCACGCCGGAAACGCTGTGGATTGCCGAGAATGCTCCGCTGATCCTGCCAGTCCATGGTGCGCTGGATCGTGCGCGTGAAGCTGCGCGTGGTGATCGCAAGATCGGCACAACGGGTCGCGGCATTGGCCCGGCTTATGAAGACAAGGTGGCCCGTCGCGCCATTCGTGTCTGTGATCTGGCTGAACCCGAGACGCTGGACTGGAAGCTGGACGAAGTCCTACTGCATCACAACACGCTGCTGGCGGGGCTGGGTGCTGAGACCTTCACGAAGGAAGAACTCAAGGACTTCCTGACGGAAATCACGCCGCGTCTGATGTCCTTTGCCTGCCCGGTCTGGGATCGTCTGGACGAAGCCCGTCGTGCTGGTCGTCGTATCCTGTTTGAAGGCGCACAGGCCGTCATGCTGGACGTCGATCACGGCACCTATCCGTTCGTGACCAGCTCCAACACGGTTGCGGCTGTTGCAGCCTCGGGCAGTGGTGTCAGCCCGTCTTCCATCGGGTTCGTTCTGGGTATTGCCAAGGCATACACAACCCGCGTGGGCGAAGGTCCGTTCCCGAGCGAACTGTTCGATGATGTTGGCCGCACGATTGGTGAGCGTGGTCATGAATTCGGCACGGTCACTGGTCGTCCGCGTCGGTGTGGCTGGTTCGATGCCGTCATGCTACGTCGTGCAGTGCGCGTTGGCGGCGTGACGGGCATTGCGCTCACGAAGCTGGACGTGCTCGACGGTCTGGAAGAAATTTCGATCTGCGTTGGCTATGAACTGGACGGGAAGAAGATCGACACCTTCCCATCTGCACCCGGTGCACAGGCCCGCGTGAAGCCGATCTATGAGACGATGCCCGGCTGGCAGGAAACCACTGCTGGTGCGCGTTCTTGGGCAGAGCTTCCGGCCCAGGCTATCAAATATGTGCGCCGGATCGAAGAACTGATCGAAGCACCGGTGACGCTGCTATCCACAAGCCCGGAACGTGACGATACGATCCTGATGCGCGATCCGTTCGAAGACTGATCTCTTTCGAGAATCTCCAATCCGTTAACGAAGCCTCAATTCCTGTCCGGCATAGAGTGTCAGACAGGATTTTGACGGAACGGACATGGATTACATTCAGGGAGACGACAGCCCGGAACTGCTGATCGCAGACCGCTATCTGGTCAATACGACGCAGAAGCAATCAATGATCGGGGGCTGTCCCACCTGGGTTGCACAGGACATTACGGCCACAGGTTCAACCTGGCTGGCGCTGGCACCGTCCATGCCGTCCCCCAGATTTTCAGAGCTGATGTTCTTCCGGCATGAGAGCGTTATTGGCCTCCATGCTCATGAATATCATAACGGTGCCCTTTGGGTGTTGTGTGCTCACCCGCCAGGACCCTCTCTTGCCGAGGGATTGGGTCTGTGGTCGGAGAGTCAGATCATCGACGGCGTTATCCGCCCTATGGCGGATGCCCTCGAAAAGCTGGATACGGCGGGATTGACCTGTCGTGGTATTCGTCCGGAAAATCTGTTTGTCGGGCAGGGACTGCACAAGGTTGTTCTTGGTCCTCTTGGTGTGGCGGCTGGTGCCACGCTTCAACCTGTCCTGTTTGAGCCTTTATGCTCCGCGGCCTGCCACCCGACGGCGCGCGGTGTGGGAACCATCGCCTGTGATGTGTTTTCCCTGGGTGTTCTGGTTCTGTCGCTCTGTATCGGTGAACTGCCGCTCAAAGGGTTATCGGATGTAGAAATCCTCAGGCGTCGCTTTGAGCTTGGGTCTGCAACGGCTTATATGCAGGGTCATAACGTGCCTGCAGGTCTGGTGTCTCTGCTGGAAGCAATGCTGTCCGACGCACCGGAAAACAGGCCTGGCCCCAGTGATCTGATCACGATTGCGCCCAGTAAACTCTTCTCTCTTCGAGCCGAGATTCCTGCGCGTACACCTTTGATGATTGGCGGGGTGGAAGTCAGAACGCCGCGTGCTCTGGCGTGGTATGGTGGGAAATACCAAAACGAGTTTCTGTCTCTGCTTCAGCGGAAAATCATCAGCCAGTGGCTCCACCGCGAGCTTGAACTGTCTGTCATGTCCAGCCTGATTGAGCAGGCGGGGGTGGCCTTTCTTCCGTCGGGAGCAAACAAGGCTGTTGATCCGACAACGATGGTCGTCACGCGTGCTATCGCCATTCTGGATCCTGCTGCACCGATATTCTGGGCGGGGCGCTGGTTTTGGCCTGAGGCTATTCCCCAGATGCTGGCCCATGCGGAGGCAGGAGCGTTTCCGCCTGATGAGCAGCGGAATATCCGTGGAATTGCCAGCTTTCTGATGACCAGTCCGGAGGTTTTTGACGCGCCGACGCTTCCGGCATTACAGGCTACACAGATTGGAGGTCTTGCCGTTGCAGCCCGCCGAACGGGTGCGAAAGGCATGGAGCAACTCCGGCGTCTGCCCTACGATATGAACGTTTATCAGCCGTGTCTTTCTTCGCGATGTCTGAAAGAACGTATTTCTCTTTCAGCGGGCTTGCTCCAATGGCTTAACGGTCATCTCTCAGAAGAGGAAGTCTCTGCCGAAGATATCGGTCGCTCCGGTTTCATGGACGATCAGATGCGGACATTTCTGGAGAGCCATTGTGCCAGACAGGGGATTGTCCCTCTGGCTCAGTCCCAGAAAGCTGGATTGCCATCATGGCTGGCAGATCTGACTCTTCTGGCCGCAGCGCAGCGCCGTTTTGACAAGGATGCGCTGAGTTCTATTGCCAAACGTGCGCTTCCGTTGCTCGAAACAGAGTTGAAACAATGGCGGAGTAGAACGGCTCGTGCAAAGCGGAGGGCCAAACTGTCTCAATTGGCTGAGGCGGGAAACCTTACGAGATTTCTTGATAACGTCAACGATCCAGCCGGGCTGCAAAAAGATCGCAAAATGGCACGGCAGGCCGAGGTCGAAATCGCTCATCTTGAGCAGATTCTTGAAGATGAGCCTAACCGTAAGTCCGTTCACGAAAAGCAGGCGAGAAACGCAGGGGAATTCTTTTCTCTGCTGGTCGGGATTGTGGTGTCCATGGCCAGTATCTGGCTGGAGTTCTGTCAATGAAAGAGGCGGCAGTGCGCGGGCGGGAAGGAAGGATGGCCTTCAAGTGGTGGCACGGTCTGATTCTTGGCCTGTTGCTGGCCTACGTGCCCGGTAGTCTTCTGGTCGGTGGTGTTTTGCTGCTTCCGCTGGTGGTTCTGCATTTCGTTGATCCTGACGCTGACCGTCAGCGCATGATGATCGTTCTGTTTTATCTGGGGGCTGTAATGGTTCATCCGCTGAGGACTGCGTGGCTGGCCCATGGCGACTGGCAAACCTGTGTTCAACAGATTACCCAGCCGATCACTTTGATTCTGGACTGGATGGCCGTCGGGGTTGCATGGCTGGTTGCTGAAGCTTCGGCGATCGGGGCAAGGCTTTGGTATGCTGATTTCGCACGCAGAGAGCGCAGGGCGATCGAAAAAAGGATCGCCGCCCTGCGTGACGAATGGCTTGATACAGGGGCTAAGGACAAAACCTGAAACGCCTTTCGGGGCCTCAGGTGTGTTCGCCACCCTCTGGCTGACTCTCAACAAGTCGCGACGCCAGATCGCCTGCGGCCCCGCCAACCAGGCCACGGGCATAATCCTGCGCCGAGAAGGGGCGTAGATCTTCAACCTGCTCACCGACCCCGACCATGTGGACGGGCAGTTTGAACTGTTCTGCAAGAGCCACAACAATGCCGCCGCGCGCTGATCCGTCCAGCTTCGTTACGATCAGTCCAGTGACATTCACCAGTTCCCGGAATACCCGAACCTGTTCGATGGCATTCTGGCCTGTCGTGGCATCCAGAACCAGCAGAACGGAGTGGGGCGCCGTTTCGTCGAACTTCCGCATGACACGGATAATCTTGGCCAGTTCCTCCATCAGGGCACCCTTGTTATGGAGGCGGCCAGCCGTGTCGATCAGGAGAAGGTCTTTGCCTTCTTCAGTCGCACGTTTGATGCCGTCATAGGCCAGACCAGCGGCGTCGGCGCCATGCTTGCCCGCGATGACGGGCACGTTGGAACGCTGCCCCCAGACCTGAAGCTGCTCAACGGCTGCCGCACGGAAGGTGTCTCCCGCCACCAGCATAACGGATTTGCCTTCGTCGCTGTAATGGCGCGCCATTTTCCCGATGGTTGTGGTTTTCCCCACACCGTTGACGCCAACGACGAGGACGACGTGTGGCTTTTTCTTCGGATCGGGCTCAAACGGAACGGCTACATGCTCCAGAACGCGGGCAATCTCTTCCGCCAGCGCGTCGCGGATTTCATCGCTCGTGACGTCTTTGCCAAAGCGTGAGCTGCGGAAGCTTTCGATGACGCGTTCTGCTACAACCGGGCCGAGATCCGCGGCGATCAGTTCGTCTTCGAGTTCTTCAAGAGCAGCATCATCCAGCTTGCGATGCGTGAACACGGCGCCGAGACGTGAACTCGAGCGCGAAAGACCCTGTTTGAGTCGTGAGAAAAATCCAGCCATGAACGGGAGTTCGGACAGCTCAAGCCGAACGTCAAGTGTTGAACAGCGTTTTCGTGTGGTTATTGAGTGGTGTTCGGCTTTTTAGCGATGTGCTGCCAAGGTTGTTTGCAGGATTTGCGTGTTGCCCATCCCGGCAAGGCCGTTGCTCATCACCGATCTTCAGAAATCTTCCAATGTCCAAGAAGTTGCCCGTCTGACAGGGTATGGATTTCGATTGGAAGGATGCTTCCACGAAGGAAAGTCGGGAGATCATCTGCCAGACGGACAGGCGCAAATTCAGCCGAATGTCCACGGTTCGGGGTTTCGATCAGAACATCCAGGGTCCGACCGATAAACCGGGCGAGGAAGGCATCCCGGTTGGTGTCTCCGGCTTCCCGAAGACGGGCCGCACGGGCCTGACGTTCTCCATTCGGGACGGCGGGCATGCGTGCGGCAGGGGTGCCGGGACGCTCGCTGTAGGGGAAGACATGCAGGAAAGGGATGGCCTGCTCTTCGATGAAGGAAAGCGTTTCCTCAAAGAGAATATCTGTCTCTGTCGGGAACCCGGCGATCAGATCTGCTCCGATGCCAATATCCGGACGGAGGGCGCGTGCATGGCGAAGCATGGCGGCGACGCGCGTCGTATCATGGCGGCGCTTCATTCGCTTGAGAATCAGGTCGGAACCAGCCTGCAAGGACAGATGCAGGTGTGGCATAAGACGCGGTTCGTTTTCCAGCAGCCACCAGAGATCTTGGTCACCCGTTTCAGGGTCAAGAATCACTGGATCGATCGAGGACAAGCGCAGGCGCTCGATTTCGGGTACGGCTTTCAGGAGTGTCCGGCACATTTGTCCCAGACCTTCGCCGCTATCGCCTTGCCATGAAGCGATGTCCACGCCTGTCAGGACAATTTCACGGTGTCCATTCTCTGTCAGGGCGCGTGCACGGGGGATGGCTTCCGAGATTGGCGTGGAGCGGGAATCCCCGCGCCCATAGGGGATGATGCAGAACGTACAGCGATGATCGCAGCCCTGCTGGACCTGAAGAAGCGCGCGGGCATGACGGGACGGAGGCAGATCAGACCGCTCATCCCCCCATGTCGCGGGTTTGAGTTTGTCGGAATTGGGCACAACGCGGATGACGCCGGGTAAGTCCATCCATCGTTTTGCATCAATTTCAGAGGCACACCCCGTGACCACGATTTTTGCCTCGGGGCGTTCGCGGTGTGCCCGGCGGATGGCCTGTCTGGCCTGACGCTCGGCCGTTGTCGTCACGGCGCAGGTATTCACGATGATCGTGTCTTCCTGCCCACGGGCATGGTGGGCCATGCCGTCGCTTTCATGCGCGTTGAGACGGCAGCCGAACGTCAGGACAGACGGAGTGCTCACGGGAGTTCGCCGTGGAAAACTGTTGTGGCGGGGCCGGTCATGAGAACGTCGCCGTTGTCCTGCCATGTGATACGTAGGTCACCGCCATCCATGGTGACGACGCAGGTGCGGTCCGCCAGACCACGACGCACGGCATTGACGACCGCCGCGCAGGCTCCCGAGCCGCAGGCCAGCGTCAGGCCCGCGCCGCGCTCCCAGACGCGCAGACGCATATGGGCTGGTGTGATGATGTCTGCGAAGCCGATATTGGCGCGCTGCGGGAAAAGGGGGGAGTTTTCAAGCGAAGGGCCGAGGTCTTCCGCACGGGAGACGTCTCCAAAGACGGTCGCATGCGGGTTCCCCATGGAGCAGGCAGCAGCATCGTGAAGCGGGAGATGTAGGGTATCGCACTCGCGGGCGAGAGGAATATCCTGCCAGTCAAAGCGCGGCTGGCCCATGTTCACCGTAATCAGGTCGCCGTTCTGGGATGTTGGCAGAAGACCGGCGCTCGTCTGAAGCGTTGGATTTCCGCCTACGAAGACAGACACACACCGTGATGCATTGCCGCACGCACCGGATTCCGAGCCGTCAGCGTTGAAGAAGCGCACCAGAACGTCTGCGCCCTCTGCCGTCGGAGGGGAGAGGACAACAAGCTGGTCGCAGCCAACGCCGAACCGCCGATCGCAGAGCTTCTGGATGGTCTCAGTATTGAGGGCCGGGGCAGTTTCGCGGCCGTCAATGATGATGAAATCATTGCCCAGGCCGTGCATCTTGGTGAAGGAAAGGGTCATGGTGGGGCCTCTCATAGAGCATCCTGCGGGTTGACGCACGAGGAACATACCCTCATCTCCACAGGCCAGTCAGGAGGAGATGGATCATGAGCAGCACAGAAAAAGTTGATGGGTTTCATGAAGCGGCGTTCACGCGCGTCAATAATGAGCCTGATACGATCTTCTATGCGCAGCGTCTCCCGGATTCGCTGATGGATATGGGGGCACGCACGGCCGTGACGGCCCTTTATCAGACGTCTCTTCCTGTTGGTGGTACAGTTCTGGATCTGATGGCGGGCTCTCTCAGCCATTACCCTGAGGAAGCCCATTTTCAGGATGTGATCGGGCTTGGCGCTTCAAAAGCGGCTCTGGATACGAATCCTGTTCTGAAAACGCGTATCGTGCAGGATCTGAATGCGGATCCCATTCTGCCTTTTGAGGATGACAGTCTGGATGTCATTACGCTGTGTGATGGTATCGCCTACCTGACCCAGCCTTTAACTGTTCTGACGGAAGCGCTGCGTGTTCTGAAGGAGGGGGCCCCCCTGATCGTCACATTCTCGGACCAGTTCCATCAGCAGAAAGCTGTGGCGATGTGGCAGGCGCTGGAGCCGGAAGATCGCGCACGTCTTGTCAGCATCCTGCTTTCCCGCGCCGGTTTTGTCGAGCTGGACACGGGCGAAGTGGTTCCGCCGGAGGATCTGACTGCGTGGCGGGATACGGTCCGGGCCGTTGTTGGACGCAAGCCGAGAGCCTGAATCTGACTGATTCGCAGGTTGACATGCGTTACTTCTGGCATTTGTGGACAGAAGTCTTTATGCAGCGGCATCCCAGCCGCCGCTTTTTGCCGTCGGCGTGACGTTTGCCGAGTGTTCATCAAATATGCCTTTCCCCGATACTCATCCTGCCCTTGGGCGCGCCCTGGCGGCGCGCGGCTACGAACAGCCAACTCCCGTTCAGGAAGCCGTTCTGCAGCCAGGGCTGGAGGATCGTGATCTTCTGGTTTCCGCCCAAACGGGCTCAGGCAAGACCGTAGCCTTTGGTCTGGCCATCGCGCCGACGCTGCTGGGTGAGGCTGATCGCCTCCCGCCGTCGCCGCAGCCAATGGCTCTGGTTATTGCCCCGACGCGTGAACTGGCCCTTCAGGTCCAGTCCGAACTTGAATGGCTCTATGCCGAGACCGGTGCCCGCATTGCGAGTTGCATTGGTGGCACGGATGCCCGCCGTGAAGCCCGCGATCTCAACCGTGGCGCCCATATCGTCGTTGGGACGCCGGGCCGCCTGTGTGATCATCAGTCCCGTGGTTCTCTTGACCTGTCCGGTCTGCGTTGCGTCGTGCTCGATGAAGCTGACGAAATGCTGGATATGGGCTTCCGTGACGAACTGGAACAGCTTCTGGATGCGTCCCCGGCCGAGCGCCGCACGCTGCTGTTCTCTGCGACGATTGCCCGTGAAATTGCCTCTCTGGCCAAGCGTTTCCAGAAAGATGCCAAGCGCATCGATACGGTTTCCGGCGCCAAGCAGCATTCTGACATTACCTATCGTTGCGTCGTAACGGCCCCGCAGGAAATCGAGCGTTCCCTCGTAAACGTTCTGCGTTTCTACGAGAGCCCGACGGCCATGGTGTTCTGCAACACCCGTATGATGGTTGGTCAGGTGCAGGCCGCCCTTCTGGAACGTGGGTTCGCCTCTGTCGCCATTTCCGGTGAGATGGGTCAGAACGAGCGTAGCCGCGCGATCGAGAGCCTGCGGTCCGGTCAGGCCCGTGTCTGTGTTGCGACTGACGTTGCAGCCCGTGGTATTGACGTTCCGGCACTGAACCTCGTCATTCATGCCAGCATCCCGACGGCTTCTGAAACGCTGCTGCATCGTTCCGGCCGTACGGGGCGTGCAGGTCGTAAGGGCACCAGCGTTCTTATGGTGCCGATGAACCAGCGCCGTCGCGCTGAGCGTCTGCTGGCCATGGCTCGCGTGAATGCTGAGTGGGAAGCCGTTCCGACGGCTGCGGCGATTGCCGCCCAGGACACACAGCGTCTGCTCGAAGATCCAATTCTTGCCAACGCCTCGGAAGAGACGACGGATGAGCTGGTTCTGAAGCTGGCCGAAACCTATGACGCCAAGAAACTCGCAGCGGCTCTGGTGGAAATGTATCGTGCCCGCCTTCCGCAGGTCGAGCAGATCCGTCCGATGTCTGTTGAAGCTCCGAGCAGCCGTGGTGAACGCGGCGAGCGTGGTGAACGTGCTCCGCGTGAAGAGCGCGTTGTGTCCGGTCAGTGGTTCAAGATGGGTGTTGGCCGTACCGAGCGTGCCGATCCGAAGTGGCTGATCCCGCTGATCTGCCGTCTTGGCAATGTTCAGAAGCGCGATATTGGCAGCATCCGCATCGAGCAGGATCAGACCTACTTCCAGATTACGGATGAGAGCGTCGAGCGCTTCAAGTCCTGTGTTGCTGGTGCTGAGCCTGATGAAGTGACGATCGAGCCATCTGCCGAGCCTGCTGGCGGCGGTTATGGTGCGCGTGGCCGTAATCCAGGTGAAGGCAAGCGCTTTGGTCGTCCCGGTGGCGGCGGTGGCTTCAAGGGTGGTCCGCGTTCCGGCGGCGGCGGTGGATACAAGGGCCGTGGCGGCTCTGGTTTCAGCCGCTCGAAGGCTGGCGGTCCAACCGGTGAAGGCACGAGCCGCAAGCGCCGTTCCTGATCTGACGACCAGATTGAACTAAAAAAGCCCCGCCGGATAATTTCGGTGGGGCTTTTTCTTTTCAGGGTTTTTGGGAGCCTTCTGCAAGGAGCGTGTCGCGTGCAGTTCGTAACGCATCGGAGAGCTTTTCTTCCGGGACTTTGAGATGCAGTCCTTCAAGAACTTCTAGCAAAGCCTCGGCGACCATAAGTCTTGCAGCCCATTTATGATCGGCAGGAATGATATGCCATGGGGCTTCGGGCGTTGCCGTAGCTTGAATGGCGGCTTCGTAGGCCTGTGTGTAGTCCGGCCATTTCTCGCGTTCAGCAAGATCGGAAGGCGAGAATTTCCAACGCTTTTCGGGGTGTGTCAGGCGTTTGAGAATACGTTTCTTCTGTTCGTTTGCCGAGATGTGGAGAAACAGCTTCAGAACAACGATATTCTGGTGCGTCAGGTAACTCTCGAAATGTCGGATATCGGACAGCCTTTTATCCCAGAAGCCGGGAGTATCCGGGTCAAGCCCACGGGCTCTGACGAAATCGGGATGAACGCGGGCAATCAGAACGTCTTCGTAGTGGCTGCGATTGAAGACGGCAATTTCACCGCGCGCGGGGGCCATCAGGTGGACCCGCCACAGATCATCCCGTTTTTCCGCAGGACCGGCTGGCGTCTTGAAGGACGTGACATGAAAGCCCTGAGGGTTCAGGCCCGAAAAGGCATGGCGAATTGCGCCGTCCTTACCAGCCGTATCCATGCCCTGCAGCACAACCAGAATGCCGTGAGAGCCATGGGCGGCAAGCCGCCCCTGCAGAATGGCCATCCGATCCACACAGTCCCGGATGCGGGTATGCGCGCTTTTCTTGTCATGCCCGACCCGGTCGTCGGTTTTGAAGTCGGAGAGGTGAAATTTGCTGCCGTCCGTGATTTTCAGACGGGATGGAACACCAGTTTCAGCCGACATGTCGGTTCACCGCCAGTCCACCCGAAGCCTGACAGACAGGCATAATTTCCATTGTGTTGACGTTCATGTGCCAGGGTAGACCGATGAGCCAAGAGACGGTTTCGGCAATATCTTCCGGCGTCAGGGGGGTCGTGTCTTTATAGACGTCTGCGGCTTTTCCGTCGTCCTTCAAGCGGACATTACTGAATTCGCTGCCACCGCACAGACCGGGTTCAATATCCGTGACACGAATACGCTTGCCGAGAAGATCCGTGCGGAGATTCTGGCTGAACTGGCGGACGAAGGCTTTCGTAGCTCCATAGACGTTGCCGCCTGTGTAAGGATAGGTTCCTGCCGTGCTGCCCAGTGTCAGGACATAGCCTGAATTACGTTCCACCATGCCGGGAAGAAACGCGTGGGTAATTTCGATAAGCCCGGAAATATTGGTGGCGATCATGGTTTCCCAGTTTTCCACCTTGGCTTCCTGAGCGGGTTCCATGCCGAGGGCGAGGCCAGCATTGTTCACGAGAACATCGACGGTTTTCCAGCCTTCAGGCAGACTTTCAGGCAACGCGCGCAGTGCTTCCTTGTCGGTCATGTCGAGCGGAAAAGGCAGCAGGGCGTCTCCCAGTTCCTTGTGAAGCGTTTCAAGCCGCTCGGCGCGTCTTCCTGTGGCAATGACACGGTGGCCGTCCCGTACCAGACGGGTGGCGATGGCGTGTCCGAAGCCTGCGGTGGCGCCGGTGACGAGAACAGTCAGGGACATGGGGACCTCCATAAAACTCTCAAGAGGGGAACGCTTGCAAAGAGACAAGAGATGCACCCATCTTTAAGGAATGAAGAAAACACTCGCCGGACAGAATGACAACCTGACAGGCATGCTTCTGGTCGCTGCTCCGCAACTGGCGGAAACGGTTTTTGCCCAGAGCGTGATCTATCTGTGTGCACACTCCCCTGAAGACGGGGCAATGGGCCTCATTATCAACCGTCGTTTGGCTCAACCGGGGCTTGATGATCTTTTCGCGCAGTTGGGAATTGAACCCAGTCCGCCGGAACGTCGTATTGCCGTGTGTATGGGAGGGCCGGTCGATCACTCCCATGGTTTCGTTTTGCACTCGACGGACTGGACCGGGGAGGGCAGTCTGGGCGTCAACGATCATGCAACGCTGACAGCCAGTCTGGATGTGTTGCGGGATCTGGCGGCAGGGCGTGGTCCGAAGCAGGCTCTCATGGCTTTGGGACATGCCGCTTGGGGACCGGGGCAGTTGGAGGAAGAGATTCTGCGCGACAGTTCCTGGTTTGTCGCTCCTGCCAGTGACGAGATTGTTTTCGGACTGGATCACGCGAAGAAATGGCGCAAGGCTCTGGCCGCCATCGATATTGATCCTCTGCTGCTCTCTGGAGCGGTCGGAGAAGCCTGATTTTTGAGAAGGACACTGAAAACCGTGAACCAGACAACACGCATCCTGCATATCTACGAGCACTGCCCGTTCTGCGTGAAGGCTCTCATGATTTTCGGATTAAAAAATGTTCCTTTCGAGCGGCGCGTCTTCCTGAATGATGATGAAGCCGGTCCGATCAGCATGGTTGGCCGGAAAGTCGTACCAATTCTGGAAGAAAACGGGCGTTACATGCCCGAGAGCATGGATATTGTGTCCCATATCGACGGAATTGGTGAACCGCTTCTGACAGGGTCGATCAGACCGGAAATCGCGAGCTGGCTGAAGGAGGGAAGTCGTGCAACGTACCGCCTTTTCCTGCCTCGTGCTGTCTGCACGCCGCTGCCTGAATTTGCGACCACGTCCGCGCGCGCCGGTTTTATTCGACGCAAAGAAGAGTCAACTGGTCCGTTCTGGGAAATTCTTGCAGACGGGTCCAAGGAAATTGCTGAACTGAATGCCTTGCTGGAAAAACTGGCACCGTTGATCCAGTCGCCGGAGGCCGTGAACGGCACTCTTTCCACAGATGATATTCATCTGTTTGCGCAGTTGCACAGCATGTCCTTGATCAAAGGGCTGCGTTACCCGCTGGAAGTGGAAGCCTACCGTCAGGTCATGTCTGAAAAGTCGGGTGTTGATCTTCTGGATTTGTTTTCTGTTTAGGCTCGTTAAGTGTGCGTCTGCTTGACGCATGGGCATTGAACTGTTCTCCGTAAAGAGTGGAAACTGCGGCCTGGCTAGGCATAAAGGGCAAGCACGGTTACGCTTCCGTATCTGATTCAGGAGATACGGCGGATGCGGAAAAATATCGGAGTGGTGCTGTCACTGGCCCTGATGTCGGGGAGCGCGATGGCGGCAGAACCAGACCATCAGGATGCAGCGCATCAGGCTCTTGATCTTGCGGAAAAGTCCATCGCTCTTCGTTCTGTCGCGGGAGATGCTAACCAGACGTCCAAGGTGGCCTCTCTTTTCCGAAACGCCTTGGTTAAGGGAGGTTTTGCTCCCGCAGATGTCGTGATCACCCCTTATAAAGACACGGCGTATCTCATTGCGCGTTGGCCAGGCAGTGATCCCGCTCTGAAGCCTCTGGTCATTTCCGGTCATATGGATGTGGTGGAAGCCAAGGCATCTGACTGGACGCATGACCCGTTCAAGCCTCAGATCGAAAACGGATATCTGCTCGGGCGCGGTTCAACCGACATGAAGCTCGATGATACACTGGCGATTGCCGCGCTTCTGGAGCTGAAAAAGGAAGGCTACAAACCGCGTCGTGACATCATTCTCGCGTTCTCGGGCGATGAGGAAACGACGATGGCGACCGGCGCCATCATTGCAAGCAAGCTGGCCAATGCGGAACTTGTCCTGAATATGGACGGCGCGAATGGCACGCTGGATGAAAAGACCGGCAAGCCCGATTACTTTACATGGGAAGGTGCGGAGAAGACCTACGCTGATTTCCGCCTGACTGTGACCAATCCGGGCGGTCATTCTTCCGAACCGCGCGCTGTTAACGCGATTGATGAGCTTGCGGCTGATCTGCTTCACATTCAGCAGCATCGCTTCAAGCCGGAACTGAATGACCTGAGCCGGAGCTATTTCCTGAACGCAGCCCGGTGGCAGAAGCCGGAGATTGCGTCGGCCATGAAAGCATTTGCGGCCAATCCGTCTGATGAAAAAGCCATCCACACGCTTTCTGCCGACCCGGCTTTCATCGGACGGATTGGAACGACCTGCGTCGTGACCATGATTGAAGGTGGGCATGCCTTGAATGCGCTTCCTCAGCGGGCAACGGCGAATATCAACTGCCGTATTTTTCCTGGTCACTCTCGGGCAGCCATCATGGAGGAACTGCGTCAGGCCGCTCATGATCCGGGTATGACGATTGAAGATGCAACGGAAGGGTCTGTGGAGACGGCAGCATCCCCGATGCGACCGGATGTTGTGCAGGCCATTGAGCACGGCATGCGTGTTGCTTATCCGGGGGTTCCGGTTTTTGCGGCCATGTCTTCAGGGGCGAGTGACAGTATGTGGTTCCGCTCCCATGGTATCCCGAGCTACGGGATTAGCCCGATTTTCATCAAAAACTCTGATTCGTTCATGCATGGTCTGAATGAACGCACGCCTGTGTCGGCCATTGCTCCAGCGATGGAAGATCTGCTGGTGTTGATCCCGGACCTGTCTCACTGACACGAGAACAGCGTCTTCGGAAATGTTGAAGACGCTGTTTTTCAAAAGTCTCAGGGTTTCAGAACGTCACCCAGAAACTCTGCCCGTCTCTGCGTGACGCGGGCCCGGAGGATCGGGTCTGGCAGCATATGAGTGCCGGGCAGAAGCAGGAGATCGTAGGGCTTTCCAGCTTTCAGGAAGGCCTGCGTCAGCTTCATCGTATTTTCGAAATAGACATTATCGTCCGTCAGGCCGTGCATGAGCAGGAGCGGACGTTTCAGTTCGTCGGCATAAGTCAGAACATTGCTTTTGCGATATCCGTCAGCGTCGTTCTGCGGTGTGTCGAGATAGCGCTCGGTATAGGCAGTGTCATAATCCGCGAAGTCGACCGGTGGCGCGCCAGCAACGCCGACTTTGAAGACATCTGGGCGGCGGATTGTTGCCATAGCGGTGAAATAGCCACCGAAAGACCATCCGTAGACACCAACACGGGTCAGATCGAGTTCAGGGTAAGTTTTGCCGAGCGCCTGAAGGCCGTCGATCTGATCCCGAAGAGGCGCATCAATCAGGTTGCCTTTGATGGCGCGCTCGAAATCATGATCCCGGCCGGGTGTGCCGCGCCCGTCCAGCGTGACGACAACATAGCCCTGATTGGCGAGGCACTGTTCTTCCATGAAGCTTGATGGGGTGTTGTGCACAAGTTTGACGCCCGGGCCGCCATAGACGGACAGCACGACGGGATAGCGATGTCCTTTCTGGAAATGCTCTGGCCGGATGACGGCCGCGTCCAGCTGACGTTCACCTGCCGTTGTGAACTGAACATGGACGGGAAGGTGAGGAGGCTGTGCGACGCCGGGCAGCGCGGCGAGGATCTTGCCTTTTACATCGCGGAGCAGGGTGCGTCGGGTGCCATCTGCGGAGGCGAAGCTGTCGATCATCAGGCGGTGAGCGCCTGATGTGAAATGGATGGTGTGGGTGCCGGGTTCTGTTGCGAGCGGCGTGATCTTGCCATCGGCCAGTGAAATACGGACGACCTGATTGTCGATCCGGTTTGGGCGTACCGTAACGACGACACTGTTGCTGTCGGGGTCATAATCATTGAACGCGACGTAAGGTGTCGTGTCCGGAGTAAGAACCCGCTTCAGGGAGCCATCGGCAGCATGATGTTCAAGCTGCCATGTTTTTCCGCGTTCCGAGGCCCACAGAAAGCCCTGTCCGCCATTGAGAACAACGGGGAGAGCCTGCGCACCAGCCGCTTCCCGCGGGTTCAGGTTCAGCCATGTCTTGTCTGCCTCTGCAAGCAGGACTGAGGTTTTTCCGGTTGCAAGATCGACGGAAAGAACCTGTTCCTGCGTTTGCTGTCGGTTCAAGACAACAAGAAACAGGCCACCGTTCTTCCGCCAGACAGTACGGGCCATGTAAGGCCATGCATCATGGTCCCAACTGATCCAGCGTGTCTTGCCGCCCTTGGCACTGATGAGGCCGAACCGTGTCCGGGCATTGGGGGTCCCGGCACGGGGATAGCGAAACTCGACAGGAGCAGCCTGCGGCGTTTCCGGGTTGGTGATGTAGTGTTTTTCAACCGGGCTGGAATCCGCTTCTTCGAACAGGATCGTCTGGCTGTCCGGGGACCACCAGGCGCCGTCTGGCCGTTCCAGTTCCTCTGCGGCTGCAAATTCGGCAAGGCCATTTGTCAGGGTTGGCGTGCCTGTTGTGGTCAGGCGCGTTTGGGCACCGCTGACGAGATCGACGGCGTAGAGATCATTATCGCGAACGACAGCGATGGTCTGCCCGTTTGGGGACAGGTGCGGGGCAATCCAGTTTCCATCAATGGAAGAGACGCGCCCGTCATCGGTGGCGATCCGGATGAGGCGACCTCCCTGAGAGGCCAGAATTGTGCCGCCGTCTTCGCTCATCTGATAGTCCGTAATGCCGGACATGGACTGTCGGGCACGCTCGCGCCGGGCTTTTTCTTCTACCGACAGGTGTTCCGGGCCGGCTTCGGGAGCGGCCAATTCGTGGAGAGTGTGATCCGGGAGATCATAGCGGAACAGGTGCAGACGTGTGTCGAACGGGCCGGAGCGCAGGAACAGGATGGAATGTCCATCCGGGGTGACTTCGGCGTGGTTCGGCAGTCCAAGCGTGCCGTTTCGTGTTTTGGCAAGATCGACCATGCAGGCGGCCGGTTCGGCGGCTTTGACAGGCATGGCAGCCAGCAGGGACGGGAGAAACACGCAGGACAGCAGGGCTCTGCGGAGACGGAATGACGGCATGGCGGCTCCGGATGGAAGGATTTTGACATCAATCATGGACCGGCCTGCCGATCCTGAACAGAGTGTCTTCCAGCGAGATGCCGGGTTGCTCACGATTACGGGAGCAGGACGGAATTTACCGGGACCGATGCGCCGTTAAGGTGTTGTCTGTCATGGTGTGTCTCAGAAGAGGAACCTGATGGATATGCAGTATCGTCAGTTAGGCCGTTCTGGCCTCAAGATTTCCGCACTCAATTTTGGCTCTGTCACATTTGGGGGGCAGGGAGATTTCGCCTCGACAGGGAATGTAGATGTTTCAGAAGCCACCCGTATGGTGGATCTCTGCGTCGAGCATGGGGTGAACATGTTCGATACCGCTGATGCTTATTCGGGCGGTGAAGCTGAAGAAATTCTAGGGCGTGTTCTGAAAGGGCGCAGCAGGGAGCTGCTTGTGACCAGCAAGGTTCGGTTCCCGACGGGGAAGGGGCCTAATGAACAAGGGTTATCCCGACATCACATTCTCAATGCCTGCGAAGACAGCCTGCGTCGGCTGGGTCGCGATCATATCGACCTCTATTATCTGCATGAATGGGACGGGCTGACGCCGGTTGAGGAAACGCTGGAAGCGCTTCAGACCCTCCGGGATCAGGGCAAGATCCGTTATGCGGGCATTTCCAATTTTGCCGGCTGGCAGGCCATGAAGCTTCTGTCTGCGGCGGAACGGGATCGGTTGATTACACCTGTGTCCGAGCAGATCTATTATTCTCTGGAAGCGCGAGACGCCGAATATGAGCTGCTGCCGCTAGCCGTGGATCAGGGCTTGGGTGTTCAGATCTGGAGCCCGCTGGCCTGTGGATTGCTAACGGGCAAGTATCGTCGCGGAAAGACCGCTCCAGCCGATAGTCGCCGCATCTCGGGATGGCCGGAGCCGGAAGTCCGGAATATCGAAAAGCTCTACGATACCGTCGAGGTTCTGGTTGAGATTGCCGAGGAGCAAGATGTTTCTGCTGCTCGGGTGGCGCTGGCCTGGCTGCTGCACAAACCGGGCGTGACGTCTCTGGTCATCGGCGCGCGCAAGGAAAGCCAGCTTCTGGATAATCTGGCCGCCGCTTCGCTGCGTCTGACCAAGTCGCAGGTTGCGCGTCTGGATGAAGTCAGTGCGCCGGATCTGGTTTACCCTTACTGGCATCAGCAACGGAATGCCTTTGACCGGCTTTCTGAGGCTGACATGGTCCTGCACGGGCCCGCGAAACGTCATCGGGAGGCTCTTGAAACAAAAAAATGAGTGCCTAAATATTCATCATCGGTCGTCGCCTTCGGGGGCGACCGAGACATCATATGCCGCCGATACGGGGCATGAGAGGACATATCAGAATGGACATTCAGAAGTTTACGGAACGCAGCCAGGGTTTCCTTCAGGCTGCACAAACCATTGCCCTTCGGGATTATCATCAGCAGTTGACGCCGGAGCATTTGCTCAAGGCCCTGCTGGATGACGAACAGGGCGCCGCTTCTGGCCTGATCCGGGCAGCAGGTGGCGATCCGAAAGTTGTTCAGGCCGCCAATGATGCGGCGCTTGCCAAACTGCCGAAAGTTCAGGGCGGTGGCGCTGGCCAGCCACAGGCCACACCTGATTTCGTGCGTCTGCTGGACTCCGCCGAAGCCGCAGCAAAGAATGCAGGCGACAGCCATGTTGCGCAGGATCGACTGCTAGTGGCGATTGCCGCCAGCAATTCTCCGGCAGGTAAGGCGCTCGTTGACGGTAAGGCTGATGCCAGTGCGCTGGAGCGTGCTGTTGCTCAGATCCGCAAAGGTCGCACTGTGACCAGCGCTTCTGCTGAAAACACGTTTGACGCCTTGAAAAAATATGCTCGCGATGTGACGGCAGTGGCGCAGGCTGGCAAGCTTGATCCGGTTATTGGTCGTGATGAAGAAATCCGCCGCGCCATTCAGGTTCTGGCCCGCCGTAGCAAGAACAATCCGGTTCTGATTGGTGAGCCGGGTGTGGGTAAAACCGCGATCGTTGAAGGTCTGGCCCTGCGGATCGTCAACGGCGACGTGCCTGAGGCTCTCCGGAACAAGAAGCTGATGTCGCTCGACATGGGCGCTTTGATCGCCGGTGCGAAATTTCGTGGTGAGTTCGAGGAACGTCTGAAAGCTGTTCTCAAGGAAGTTGAGACTGCAGAAGGCGAGATCATTCTCTTCATTGATGAGATGCACACGCTGGTCGGCGCTGGCCGCTCCGATGGTGCGATGGATGCATCCAACCTCATCAAGCCGGAACTGGCCCGCGGTACGCTTCACTGTATTGGTGCGACCACACTTGATGAATATCGGAAGTACATTGAAAAGGACGCAGCTCTTGCCCGTCGCTTCCAGCCGGTTTTCGTAGGCGAACCATCCGTCGCGGATACGATTTCGATCCTGCGTGGCATCAAGGAAAAGTACGAGCTTCATCATGGTGTTCGCATCACGGATAACGCCATCGTTTCCGCCGCAACGCTTTCCAACCGTTACATCACGGATCGTTTCCTGCCGGACAAGGCCATTGATCTGATCGACGAGGCTGCCAGCCGTCTGCGGATGCAGATCGATAGCAAGCCGGAAGCTTTGGATGAGCTTGATCGGCGCATCATTCAACTGAAAATCGAGCGTGAGGCCATCCGCAAGGAAGACGATACGGCGTCGAAGGATCGGCTGCAGGCTTTGGAAGCCGAACTGGCTGATCTGGAAGAGCAGTCCGATGCGATGGGCGCCGAGTGGCACGCTGAAAAGGATCGCGTCAACGCCATCCAGAAGCTGAAGGAACAGCTGGATACAGCGCGTTCCGATGTCGATGTGGCGCAGCGGCAGGGCAATCTCGCCAAGGCATCCGAGCTGATGTACGGCCTGATCCCGAACCTTGAAGCCCAGATTGCCAAGGCTCAGGAAGAAGAAGATGCAGCCTCCAAGTCAGGTCTGTTCGCTGACAGTGTGACAGAGCAGGGCATTGCTTCGGTTGTATCCCGCTGGACGGGTATTCCGGTAGACCGCATGCTGGAAGGCGAGCGCGCCAAGCTTATGCGGATGGAAGACACCCTGCGTGATCGTGTCGTAGGGCAGGAGCAGGCGCTTGTTGCTGTTTCGAATGCTGTTCGTCGTGCCCGTGCAGGTCTTCAGGACCCGAACCGCCCGATTGGTTCGTTCCTGTTCCTTGGCCCAACGGGTGTTGGCAAGACCGAACTGACGAAGGCGCTGGCCCAGTTCCTGTTTGATGACGAGAAGGCCCTGCTGCGGATCGACATGAGTGAATTCATGGAGAAGCATGCGGTGTCCCGTCTGATCGGTGCGCCTCCGGGTTACGTTGGTTACGACGAAGGTGGCGTGCTGACGGAAGCGGTTCGTCGTCGTCCGTATCAGGTCATTCTGTTTGATGAGGTGGAGAAGGCCCATGAGGACATCTTCAACATCCTGCTTCAGGTTCTTGACGATGGTCGCCTAACAGATGGTCAGGGTCGTGTGGTGGATTTTCGCAATACGATCATTGTTCTGACGAGCAACCTTGGCTCGGATGTTCTGGCCAATCAGGAAGATGGTGAATCGCCGGATCTGGTTCAGGCTCAGGTCATGCAGGTCGTGCGTAATCACTTCCGGCCGGAATTCCTGAACCGTCTGGATGAGATCATCCTGTTCTCCCGTCTGCAGCGGGCAGACATGGGGCGTATTGTCGATATTCAGCTCAGCCGTCTGCGGCAGCTTCTGGAAGATCGTAAGATCACCCTGGAACTGGATGAGAAGGGGCGGGAGTGGCTTGCTGAAGCCGGATACGATCCCGTCTACGGTGCACGGCCTCTGAAGCGCGTGATCCAGCGCAGTCTTCAGAACCCGCTGGCAGGCCTGCTTCTGGATGGAACCATCCGTGATGGGGACACCATCCACGTTTCTGCCGGTGAGAAGGGACTGACGATTAACGGTCATTCCGTCTCGCAGGACTGAGTTCCGCGGAAAACCGGGACTTTCGGAAGAAACGCCAGATTTTTCTGGCGTTTTTTTTTTAGTTTTTTAGTTTTGTTTTGTGAATGGAAAGTGTGTGTAAGGTTTGAATGTGTAGGGAAACTGTGGGTTTGTGGTGTGGATAACCTTGATATGACAAGTGTTTGACAGTGTGGGTTGGTCCCCGTATAAGCCCGTTCACCGACGCGGCGGGGCTCACCTGAGGGGCTCTGAAGCGGGGTGGAACTGGTCTTTGAAAATTGAATATGGAATTGGAAGGGATATGT
>NZ_JABCQN010000010.1:0-76043 GCF_015244665.1 Gluconobacter japonicus | reverse complement strand
GATCCGTCAGATCGCCTCGTGCCATGCCCGCTCCACCGTGCCGTCTGCGTTGAAGCAACCAGTGAATCAGATCTCAGGATGAGTGTATAGACCTTTTGTCAACGCGACCTAGTGTCCTGTCCCGCAAATAGCTCTACATAATTTGGCATCGGATGGCATCTTCGTTTTCTTCAGGGAGAACGGATATGGCGGGTATTGGTCGGCCGCAGGAACGTATCCTTTGCATCAGTGAAAGCGAGCGTGAAGGGTTGGAGCGTACGCAGTCTGTGCTGCCACTTGGCCTTGGCTATCTCGAAGGCGTCACGCACGATTATGTCCGGCATGGCACTACGCCCCTGTTTGCCGCCCTCGATATCGCGAATGGCCAAGTTCTCACCCAGTGCCGTTTTCGTCACCGGCACCAAGAATTCCTTGGGTTTCTCGAGCACATCGAGGCGAAAGTTCCGCCTGATCTCGACGTTCATCTGGTGATTGACAACTATGCCGCCCACAAACACCCCAAAGTCCGAACCTGACTAGCTGCGCGACCACGCTTCCATGTCCATTATACGCCGACCTATGCATTCTGGCTCAACCAGGTCGAGCGCTGGTTCGCGCTCATCACCGAACGTCAGATACGCCGAGCTTCTTTCGTCAGTGCCAAGGATCTCACTGAGAAAATCAATGCCTTCGTCGAGATTTATAACGCCAAAGCGAAACCATTTGTCTGGACCGCTACAAGCGAGGCCATCCTCGAAAAAGTTGAACATTTATGTGAAGCTATTTGCGAGACAGGACACTAGGAAAGGATCTCGATTATCGTTGAGGGTTTATTGCTGAATATCCGCAAACGAGCCGAATGAGTGAGAGAGACGACTGATCCCGCAGCCATGACGACAGTCATGGCTGAACTTGAAGAAACCATGATCTGCGAAAGCGGGATCGAAGAACATCAAATCTGGGGAATCGGTCTCGTTCTTCCAACGCTTCACGCGGACACGTACGAAGTCGAAATGAACATGCTGGAATGGGATCTCTGGCGCGGCTTTAATGTAAGCGAAAAACTCGTAACGCTTCTGGACCTGCCGGCCTGATGGAAAATGACGCAACGGCAGCTGCCATGGTCGAACCGTTCTCTCACTCCGGTGCTCCAGCCCGCAACGCGGTTCTGATTTATGTCGGGTACGGGAGCAGAGCGGGTATCGTCGTTGACTGCCCGGTTTCGACACTTACCCCTGAAGCAATCGGAAACATGCATGCCAGCCGCGACAGCTCTCTCATGCACTGGATGGAAACAGCAAGTAAAACCCTACGCTTTCTCGTTGCGATCATAGAAACGGCCTTCGACCCGGAAACGATCTTTCTGAGTGACGCTTTTCCAAAGTCAGTTCTTGCTGCTCTGGTTGAGCGTGCCGACCCCCTACTCCCATCGCTAAGTGCGATCCGGAACAGGAAATTGTCTCGCCTTACCACAGCAACGCTTCTCAGGAATGGGCCTGTAATCGGCGGCATGACACTACCGATCTTCATCAATACGAAACCGGGCTTCTGGCATCTCTATATTTGCCCAATCGGTAGTGACGAACGCCCCTTCGACCATCGCTAGCTATTTGGCGTATGCCGTTTCCCTTTAGAAAAAGTCAAAAACAGCATACTGGAAGTGTGATCTTTCTTAATGACAAGATAATAGGTGTTCATTACAGATCGGTCGATGCTGAAAAAGAAAATAACGCACTTCGTAACAAAGTATTTCGTATCCATAGATGGACGTGAAGGATACAATTTTCCACATCTTTATTTACCCAACTAGTGACTGCCATGTACCTGGTCCTACTGAATGATCTGCCGCATTTAGCGGCCCATGTCGTCTGTTACGGTGAATATCCTTTGCACAAATTCAATAAAATTTTGAAACTTCAGGTCTCACACCACCACCCCGCCGAAGCTCTATCCTAGAACAAGACTGCTGTGGCGTATCGGAACTGCCATTTAGACACAATTGATATGCACTGCACTCTGTTATTCCGCAGACTTTCAGGCCCTAAACGACCGCCATCAGTGCTGCATTACCACCCGCCGCCGTTGTGTTGGTGCTGCAAACCCGCTCCTGCACCAACCATTCCATCGGATAGTGACCATGCTCGTCAGGGGTATGGAGACATACGACAGGCCCATGATCAGACTGAAGCGCAGCCAGAACCTGTTTCCTGATCGCCTCGTCTCCGTTGCAAAGCGCAATATCACACTGGGCACTGCTTGATACCGGCAGGACATGCGATAGAAGCCCAACGGGCGGTGGTGGCAAACGACGCCATATTTCTGCGGGAATAGCGCAGACATTTCCTGCAGTCAGAGCGTCCGTGACCTGTTGGCACACATCTTCCAGCGTTGGGCCAGCACAAAGCACCGTTCCACGCGCCGTCAATGTATAGACGTTTTCTTCGCCGACTGGCCCAGGAAGAGTGAGTTGAGCCCCCAGCAGCGTCCCGGCACTGGCTTTTGCCCGGAAGTCGGGAGCAATAGCCCGCAGCCATTGACCGGCGGCATTCAGGACAACAGGCAAATCCCGTCTGGAAAACGTTTTGAGCTCCGGTCGCTGTGCGAGAAGACGACGCAGATAAAGCGGTCCGCCAGCCTTGGGGCCAGTTCCCGAAAGGCCGTGCCCTCCGAAAGGCTGAACACCGACCACGGCACCCACAAGATTGCGGTTGATGTAGATATTGCCTGCGTCCGAGGACGCTTTCAGCTCCTCGATTGTTTTGTCAATTCGCGAATGTACACCGAATGTGAGGGCATATCCCGTGTCACGAATGCTTTTCATCACTTGCGGAAGTTCATCCCGCTGGTAGCGGACAACATGTAGAACCGGACCAAAGACTTCACGCTGAAGAATGGAAAGACTATCGATTTCAATCAGTGTTGGCGCGACGAACGTGCCGTTTTTACATTCTGCCTCAAGCAGTGACTGATGAATTCTGCAACCGCGCGCACGCATTTCCTCAATGTGGCGCAGGATACCGGCCTGAGCCTCAGCACTGATCACCGGACCAACATCCGTTTCAGGCAATGAGGGGTCCCCCGTACGCAGTTCTTCCATCGCGCCCTTGAGCATGGTCAGAACAAGATCTGCGCTATCGTGCTGAAGACACAGTACACGCAGGGCGCTACAGCGCTGACCCGCACTGTCAAAAGCGGACGACAGAACATCTGCAACAACCTGCTCGGATAGGGCAGAACTGTCTACGATAAGTGCATTCTGCCCACCTGTTTCGGCAATCAGCGGGACTGGCGAACCATTCGGGTTCAAGCGTTGAGAAAGCTTCTTTTCGATCAGCTTGGCAACTTCCGTTGATCCCGTAAACAGAACGCCCGTCACCCGTGGATCTGCGACCAGCGCCGCTCCAATGTCGCCTCCCCCCAACACAAGCTGCACAACCGCTTCTGGGACGCCTGCCTTATGCAGACACTGGATGGCTTCCCCGGCAATCAGCGGTGTTTCTTCAGCTGGCTTTGCAAGAACACTGTTTCCGGCAGCTAGAGATGCCGAGACCTGCCCCAGAAAGATGGCGAGCGGAAAATTCCATGGGCTGATGCACACCACAGGCCCAAGTGGAACAGCCTTATTGTCTGCAAACTCGCGTCGGATTTGGGCAGCATAATAACGCAGAAAATCGACGGCCTCCCGGATTTCGGAAACAGCATTTGCAAGGGTCTTACCCGCCTCCCGCATGATGAGCCCCATCAGACGCGGCATATCATATTCCAGATGACTGGCTGCCTTCTCAAGACAGGCTGCGCGCTCTGCAATAGGCGTATTTTTCCAGACTTCAAAGCCATCCTGCGCTTTGCGGATGACGTTCTGTACATCATCAACAGATGTGGCCTGAATAAAACCGACTGTGTCCTGCCTGTTAGCTGGATTGGTAATCGCCTCTCCTGTTTGCGCGCCAAAAGCTGCTGGAATACTCAGCTTTAGCCCAAGAGCTTTCAGGGTATTTTCATCAGAAAGATCAAGCCCGCGAGAGTTCTGGCGCTCAGGCTGGAACATATCCAGAGGGAGCCGAATTACGCTCGGAGGCACGCTGGCAGCCAACGTCACCGGGTCCGTAATCAGGTCCTCAATCGAGACAGCCGGGTCCTGAATACGGTTTACGAAAGACGAATTGGCCCCATTCTCCAGCAGACGACGCACAAGGTACGCCAACAGCGTCTCATGTGTCCCCACAGGCGCATAAACCCGGACCGGCCTGTTCAGCTTTTCAGGACCAACGACCTCTTTGTAGAGTGTCTCCCCCATGCCATGCAGGCACTGAAATTCATAGGACTCTACCGTGAAGTCAGGGCCTGCAAGGGCGTGAATGCTTGCCAGCGTCTGGGCGTTATGGGTCGCGAATTGTGGAAAAATAGCATCCGGGGCCGCCAGAAGCTTTTTGGCGCAGGCGATATAGGAGATGTCTGTGTGAACTTTCTGTGTGAAGAGCGGAAAATCCTCCATCCCTTCCACCTGAGCCCGTTTGATCTCGCTGTCCCAGTATGCGCCCTTTACCAGACGAACCATCAGACGGTGATTTGTCCGACGGGCTAGGTCGATGATCCAGTCAAGAACAAACGGCGCGCGCTTCTGGTAGGCCTGAACGACAAAACCAATACCCTTCCAGTCTTTCAGAGCTACGTCGTGGCAGAGAGCTTCCAGAAGGTCGAGAGACAGCTCAAGTCGCTCCGTTTCTTCAGCATCAATGTTGAAACCAATATCGTACTGACACGCCAAACGCGCGAGTGCTGTAAGACGTGGTCCAAGTTCAGCCAGGACCCGGTCTCTCTGCAAGCGACTGTACCGCGGGTGCAAAGCTGAAAGCTTGACGGAGATTCCCGGCCCTCGATAGACGCCAGCACCAGCCGCCGCCTTGCCGATCGCATGGATGGCCAGTTCATAATCACGGTAATACCGGTCGGCATCCGCCATGGTCGTGGCAGCTTCACCCAGCATATCGTAGGAATACCGGAAGCCCTTTGCGACCAGAGGCTTGCTGTTTTCGAGAGCGTTCTCAATGGTCTGACCGGTGACGAACTGCTCACCCATCATGCGCATTGCGAGATCTACACCTCGGCGGATGACAGGCTCACCGCATCGTCCAATCAGGCGCTTGAGGCTTCCGGGAAGCGCTTTGGTCTGTTCCGTAGACAAGACCTTTCCTGAAACAACCAGCCCCCAAGTCGCAGCATTTACGAAAAGCGAGGACCTGCGACTGATATGCTCGTGCCACTGACCATTTCCAATCTTGTCACGGATCAATGCATCACGCGTTGGCAGATCAGGGATACGCAGCAGGGCTTCAGCAAGGCACATCAGTGCCACGCCTTCCTGCGAAGACAGATCATATTCCTGAACCAGATCCTGCACGATTCCACTACTGCCGGACTGGCGAAGCGCCTCAACCAGACGTCGTGCTGTCTGACGTGCCAGCGCCGCCTGCCCTTCTTCAAGAGTAGCCTCCCGGGACAGCGCTTCCACACGACCAGCTTCCGGAACACGGATATGGTCGGTAATGACCTGACGCAAAAGGGAACGAGAAGGAACTGTGGCAGCAAGCGACGCAAAGGATGTGGTCATGAGGGTACCGCTGGTTTGATTGTCCTTCCCAGATATTGAAACGTTTACAAAACAGGTACTGGTATTTTACCAGAGACAACGATTTAAGTTCGGTATATTGATTTTTGGACGAATTATATTTGCAGGCAGTTCCGCAATGGACGACATGGATCGCAGAATTCTGAGACTTCTGCAGAAAGACGGCCGTATTACAAATCTGGATCTCTCCCGACAGATCCATCTCAGTCCCGCCGCCACACTTGAACGCGTCCGCAAATTGGAGCAGAGCGGCGTTATTCAGGGCTACATGGCACGTATTGACCCAGAAACCATCAATCTTGGATTGCTCGTCTTCATTCAGGTGACACTGGATCGCACCAGCCCCGATATTTTTGAATCCTTTTCAAAGGCTTTGAAAACCATTCCGCAGGTCTGTGAATGCTACATGGTGGCAGGAGGGTTTGATTATCTCGTGAAAGCGCGCGTCAAGGACATGGCCGCCTATCGTAACTTCCTTGGAAAAACCCTGACCCGCCTGCCAGGGGTGCGTCAAACTCATACCTATACTGTGATGGAGGAAATAAAATCTGATCCGGAATTGCCTCTATTTTAGGAACCATTAAGCCTAAATACGGTCGACCTCAACAGAAATAAGAATAACCGAGACGACGAATGTAGTACTCTACCATAGGGATTATTCATGATATATATTTATTACAATGAAATATCTTTATGATTACATCTTTGATTATTTATATAAATATTATTACACTCCTTCAGACAGTGTTCGATCCTTTACGCTTTGCAGATCATGTCAAAGTACATAAGGGACACGATCAGAACGTTTGGATCACCCGAATAAGCTGAGCTATACTACTCCTAGGAGCCATTATCTTTCGTTATTGGGCCTGTTTTCCATGGTGTATGCAGTCCGTTCCTGAAGGGAGAGAGGAATGTGGCAACCGAAACGACGGTGGGGTCTGATGCAGTCTGGCAGCAAAGCGTTCCCTGCCAAGGCTCAGAGCATGCCGGTTAAGTCCCCAACGCCAGAACAGGTTGGGCGCGGATTTACTGGATAATGTCCGGTCGGGACGCAAGCCGGAAGCTGCGGCGATTTACATGGCGCCTCAGATGCAGGCACATCATATTCAGTCACTGAATGGGGAAGCCCCTACGGGAGCAGAACTAATCGAATTGACCTCGGTTGTTTATCGCGTAGCGGGCGAAACAATCGTCGAATACTAGCTCCAAACAGATCAGAAAGGAATGGACCTTCAGCTTGAGAAGGCCAACAATCGCCTGCATTGAGTGGATACGGCAGCCAATATGAGGATTATAAAGCTCCAATGATGTTCAGGCGGAAATTCTTGGCTGGAAGCGTTGTTTTCTTGGCTGTACCAGCACGTGCAGCATCGCGGATGACATCGATCACATCCTCTTATGAAGAAGCAACCGGTGGTCATATCGGTGTCTTTGCCCGAAATCTGGCAACCGGACAGCGTCTGACCTGGAGGGAAAACGAGCGATTTGTCATGTGCAGTACTTTCAAGGCATCGCTCGCGGCACTGACCTTGCTCCGGGTAGATCAGGGGAAAGAAAGCCTTGAAACGGTCGTGCCCTATACGGCTTCTGATTTGGGAGACACCTATGCCCCGGTTGCGAAGGCCAATGTCGCAGCAGGCGGTTTATCCGTCAGGGCCATGTGTCAGGCTGCCGTGGAATGGAGCGATAATGTCTGTGCCAATCTGCTTCTGGCCCGGGTCGGCGGCCCCGCTGCACTGACACGGTTCTGGCGGTCTCTCGGAGATCGTCAAACCCGTCTGGATGACTGGGAGCCTGTCCTGAACAGAACTCCACAGGGTGGTCTGCGTAATACAACGACCCCTGAGGCGATGGCTTGGATCTTGGAACATCTGGTGTTTGGTCATGCGCTGTCTGGGGCATCCTGCTCCTTGCTAACAGGATGGATGAAAAACTGTCAGACCGGCAAAGGAAGGCTACGTGCAGGGTTTCCTCCTACTTGGGATGTAGGCGACAAAACCGGCAATAACGGTAAAGATGCAGCCGGAGATATTGCCGTTGCATGGCCAACGCGGGAAGCGCCACTCATAGTATGCGCCTATACCCGTGGCGGCCAACCTGATGAAAAGCAGTTTTTTGAGGTATTTTCGGAAATCGGGCGTATTGCGGCAGAGACGTTGTGTCCTGCGTAAGACAGCCTTCGACCCCAAAAGAGAGCAATATGTCTGAGTTCAATGCCTTCCTGAAAACGCAGAACGATATTGATGCCGTCAATGCAATATCGGCCTTTCTGGCCTTCAAGGACATCCCTCAGGCTAGCAGTCCTCCAGTAGATCTGGTGATCCACGCTGGAAATGCCATTCTTGAGACAGCCCAGGCTGCCTGCAAAACAGCATTAGAAGCTAACTGTCCCCTGCTTTTTTCAGGTGGCATTGGACATTCGACCACTCTTCTGGTGGAGACTGTCAGAGCAGAAACCCTGCTACCAGAGACACATCTAGAAGACAGATCCGAAGCTGAGATTTTTGGTGCTTTAGCGTCGGAAGTCTGGAAATTTCCCAGAGAAAAACTGATTCTGGAAACACGCTCCGCCAATTGTGGTGAGAACGCTACCTTTACCAAGATACGCCTAACGGAACTGGGTCTGGAGCCGCGAACTGCTATCCTGTTTCAGGATCCGGCCATGCAGTTACGAACTTTCGTGACTTTCCAGAAGGCATGGCAGGATGCGTCCTGCGTAACGGTTTTTCATAGCTGTCCGACTTTTATTCCGCGTCTTGAAATGCGAGACGGGATCGTGACCTATGCTGCGGGACTCCCTTCGGGGCTATGGAGCCCAGAACGGTTCATGTCTCTGATCATGGGAGAAATTCCCCGGTTAAGGGACGATGAGAACGGTTATGGCCCCCGCGGACGGCAGTTCATCCCGCATGTTGAAATTCCTTCTGAGATTGAGGTCGCGTATCAGCATGTTCATGAACTTTTGAAAAATCATGGAAACGCGAAGGATCGTGTTCTTACATGATTGGGAAAATGGTCCTGTTTCAGGGTAAGTTTTTGCATGTCATGCATGACGAGCAATACGTCATCATTTACTGATATAAGGAAAACCCGCGGGCAAACTTGTTTTCGTGAGTGGCAAAAGAACTAGGTTCAAAACGCATTGATTATGCGGTGAAAATCTGTTCCATGCTTTGCGAGGAGACTGAAGATGCGTAATCTGTATTGGCTGACGGACGAACAGATGGAACGTCTGCGGCGCTTTTTCTCAAAGTGTCATGGCACATCGCACTGCTTCAATTCTGCGGCTAAAAAGGGAACCAGGCCGCCTAATTGACCGTATCAAAGGCGGCATGAATACGAAGCTTTACGGGACTAATGACAGAACTTGCCAAATATTGGATGCAGGTTAGCGAGAAGAACAACGTTATGCGGTCCAGCTTCCGGCCGCAGATGGAAGCATTTTTTCGACCGGAACTGGTACAATAACTCGCACTTCCGCACATTACCGGAAGATGCAAGAGTGAGAATTACAGGTCGACCCGAAGCCGACCGCCTACCATACGCGGCGTGCCTGGAATACCGAAAACCCCGTTCAGACCCGTCTGGCGTGTCACGTCATAACGCCGATCCAAAACGTTATTGGCATAGGCCGAAACCGACCATTTTGCGCTTTTCGGCGCAAAGGTCAGGCCGACATCCATTAGGAAATAAGCCGGCATCCGATACAGGTTATTCCCCGGAACATCGGACTGCGACCCGCGATAACTATAGTCGATATAAGGCGTGAGCGACCATTGCGTTCCGAGCTTCGTCTTATAAGATGCCGATCCTTCCAGAGTGAGCTTCGGGATCCCCATATCGACGCCCGCATAACTGCGGTATAGCGCCATCAGCCTGCCAGTCCTGATATAAGCAGCAGCCACTGCCGTCGTGTCGATTGCGCTATAGTCTTTATAATTTCCACGCTCGTAACCGAAGTGCTGGTGCAGCAGAAGCCCGGGGATAGGATTGGCGTCTATCCCCAGTTCCACACCCCAGATCCGGCTCTTGGGAATATTGACGTACTGGCCTACCACACCATAATTCGGCACGACTGCCAGACCGGCTACCTGCTGACCGTGATAGTCGTACCAGAAGGCATTGCCATTGAGGCGTAGCTTGTGGTGCCAGTAATCAGACTTGAAACCAACCTCATAGGCCAACAGGGATTCTGGCTTTGTCGGAGTGAGCTGGGACGCCACAACCGTATTGTTCGCCGTAAAGCCACCCGGCTTGAAACCCTTGCGGATGGAACCATAAAACATCAGGTTATCGAGCGCCTGATACTCGATCCCGCCCATACCGGAAAACTGGTTCGTCAGCGCGCCGCGACGCCCGTAATGGTTGTTGAACGGCGTTGGATAGATGGCGGTATTATAGCGCAGGGTCTGCATGTTGTAGAGATCACGATCATCGGACTCATGGGTGATCCCCGCAAGAAGATGCAGCCGCTTCGTTACCGTCAGGCGCAGATACCCGTACTGGCTAAACGCCTGTTGGTCCTGATTATAGCTCGTGCGCTGGATATAGGGCCGTGATCCGGAGCCCGTATAATCGTTGAACATGACCGAATGCATCTGCGTGCGATCATAATACATGCCCACATTCCATTGCAGCCGGTCATGCGGATTATGCGACGCCAGCTTTACTTCCTGTGAGAACAGATTGGCATCTGTACTAACGTCATCGTCATAGATCGCGTAGCGCGTGCCATCCAGATCCATCAGATTGTGCACGTACATCTGCTGGAACGCGCTGATGATACTCAGATCGGCAAAACCAAGGTTCCGCGTGAAGTTGAGGCCAGCCCCCCAGAACGTATTGTTATAGGATGGCTTCATCCCGACAGAATTTCCGGTAAGTTTCAGGAATTCCGGCGTAAAGCCCCAACCCGTATTGCGGTTGTTCTGATAGGCGGGCGTATTGCGCGCCAGATCCTGAACGTTGAAGGCACCCATTGCCTGGGAATTATCCTGCATCCAGTTACCGCTGAAGACGATATTGGTCCTGTCGTCCGGCTGCCAAGCCACTTTTGCCCGCAATCCGCCTTTGTTCGCATTGCCAAGCGACTGCCCGGTATTGATGTTCTTTTGAAAGCCACCGCCCTGCTGTGTGAAACCCGCAATCCGATACTGCACATTGGACGATAGCGGACCGGACACATACAGATTGGTGATGCTTCGATTATAGGACGCAATATCTTCTGACGCTCCATAATGAAGCACTTTCGTCGGGTCGGCTGTCTTGATGTTAATTTCGCCAGCCGTCACCGTCTGACCATGCGTGTAGCCGGAGGGACCAGTACTTACATCAACACCGGCCATGTCAAACATCGCCGCACCTGCCATATAACCAATCGGAAGCGCCACGCCATCCACGTAGGTCATGACCGACGGCGTATTATTCGCCGTGAAATCGTTCAGGCCTACACCGCGCAGCGTGAAGTTCACGGCCGAGCTGGAACCCTGCGGTTGTACCGTCAGATTGGGCGCGAGATTCATTAACCCCTTCACATCCGTGACCTGATGCCGCGCCAGTTCGGTTGAATCGATATGTGTCACCGAGATACCCTGACGCTGCGTCGCCATCGGTCCAAGTGCATTTTTCGTGCGGTAAACCCTGATCGACTCAGGGTCCGAAGACGGGGCAAAATGCCGTATCCGTGCCACCAACGGCGCACCAGCCGGCGCGTGTGACATAACGGCGCGGCTCTTTGCCCCATGAGTAGTTTTCCCGGATGTCGCGGCCGCAACAGCCGGCAACGTCAGAACCAATGCACTCGTGCACAGAAGAATATTGTTAAATCGGAACATTTCAGGTCTCCCCGGAACCACTCCGGTTTTCAGATGATGTGACACTCATGCAAAGCGCATGACGGATTTCATGACCGGCACCGGACTTCACAGCTCCGGATATCCGGAAAAACTCAGTACGCGTCCTCGATCTCTTCGAGAGATCGGTTCACAGTCGAAGGCCCCAGAAGAAGGATGCATAGCGCGCCCGCAATAAGGATCAGCGCGGTCATGCCAAAGACACCTGCGAACCCGAAGCTCGGATAAAGCGCACCGATCAGAAGTGGTGCCGCAATCGCGCCGATACGCCCAACGGCCGATGCGGTTCCCATTCCCGTTGCCCGCAGAGCCGTCGGAAAAATTTCGGGCGTATAGGCATAAACCCCAGCGAAAGTACCATTCATGAAGAACGATAGAAGTATGCCTGCCCCCAAAATCCCGCCAGACGTCGACACGAATGCCATCGCCACAGCACTCAGCATGGCGGCAGCGAGATACGTCACGACTGTCGCTTTGCGGCCGAAATACTCGTTACAAAACCCTGCGCTGAAATAACCTGGGATCTGCGCCACACAGATGGCAATCGAAAAACCGAAACTGTGCGTGATGGTGAAGCCTCGTGCGATCAGAAGTGTCGGCAACCATGAGAAAAACGCGTAATAGCTGAACGTGACGGACAGCCACAAAACCCAGTTCATGACCGTTACACGCCGCAGCTCTGCTCCCATAAGCCTCAAAAACTGGCCACGCCTCGGCATCTGCGTGGAAAGCGCTACCTCGGCCTCATAAACCGGAGACGCTACGCCCATGCTCTTTTCTATCCCGCACAGAACCCGATGTGCAGCTTCGCCCTGACCTGATCCGACCAGCCAGCGCGGGGATTCCGGCAAGGATCGCCTCCACCAAAGCAGCATGACAACCGGGCACGCCGTCAGGCCCAAAGCCCAGCGCCAGCCATTTTCCGATCCCGGCACCAAGGCATAACCTAGCAGCGAGGCTCCCACGAAGCCAAACGAGAAGAACCCCGCCAGCGCCCCTGTAAAGGCTCCCCGATACCTCCGTGGTACAAATTCCGACAGATAGGGCGCGATAATTGCGGACTCAGCCCCTGTTCCCACCCCGGCCAACACCCGTGAGAGTACAAAACCGTGCCAGTTCGTACACAGCGCTGAGATGAGAGACCCCACGCAATAGCAGGCCAGAGCCCACATCATCACCGAGCGCCGCCCCCACCGGTCCGCCACCAGACCTGCTGAAAGCGCACCGATAAAATATCCGAAAAATGCCCCACTTCCCAGCAGACCAAGCTGGGTCATCGACAGCCCCCACAGATGCTGCAGAGCGGGCATAACAAACGCCAGAATAGCGCCATCAAGCCCATCAAAACAGTACCCTGCGCCCCCGAGAAACAAGAGCCGGTAATGAAACCCGGAGAACGGAAGACGCTCCAGTCGGTCTGCAATAGACATATATTTCCATCCCGGAACGAAATACAGTGACGAAAATTATGGACCGGAAGCCCCTCCGCACAGGACTTCCGGGTTCTGGAAGGGTCTTAGCCGACGATGAGGTCTTCTTTACTGTCAGGGTATTTCGTGAGGATCTCATATCCGGTCTCCGTCACCACAACCGTGTCAGAATGGCGGTATCCGGCCTTCCCTTTAATGTAGATCCCGGGCTCGATGCTGAAAATCATGCCCGGCTGAACAACATTGTCCTCGCCTAGCGCCAGAAACGGCGCTTCATGGCTCGTGACACCAAAGCTGTGTCCCGTCCGATGCAGCGGCGTTTCATATCCAGCGGCATGCGCGATGGCCTGACAGGCAGCGTCAATCTCCGAGCCGATCGCGCCGGGTTTGAGCATGTCATACGCCTTGTAGCGCATGGCCATCATCGTATCGAAAGGCCGCTTTGCCTCTTCGTGAATGGTCTCGAGGAAAAAGGTACGCTCGATTTCTGCGCCATATCCATTGATCTTGCCCGCAATGAGCCCGAGGAATGGCCCGCCCGGCTCACAGGTCGCGGTCAGGCACGAGAAATTATGCGGATCATCTGTATAGGCGGGAGGCTGGATCAGGCCAGCCGCATGGGTGGACATGACGTTATACTGCGGGGATTCCGTCAGGCAGCGATGATAGAAATACGGCGTCACGTCGCCAATGGTCTGTGCCACCATCATACCGGGCTTTACCTTGCCCAGTATCAGTCCCAGCGCCTTTGTCATGACGTCGCTGGTCCAAGCGATACGCGAAATCTCGTGCGCCGATTTGATCTCCCGAACTTCATCAATGATGTTCAGAAGCTTCACGGGGTTAGGAATCTGCGCCTGCAGATAGGCCGGACAGGCCCCTTCAATTCCAACCGTTCCCTGCTTCGGAAGAGCATCGGCAAAGCGGTCGGACCAGCGGGATCCCACGACGGCAGGGAACTCCGCATAGCTCAGAAGCTTCAATTCCCCGATTTTGTGGCGCAGCACATGTGGAACTTCAAGAACTGGCACGACGAAGAACGTCTCAGTCATCGTGAGCACGAGAACAAACGGTCTCTCATGCACGAAATTCGCGAAATTCGTCAGGTAATAGACATTGTCCGGATCAAAAGAGACGTAGGCACTCAGACCCGCCTTCTCCATCTTCTCACGGACTTTGCGATGGCGTTCGGCGATTTCGGGTGCGGAAACCTGTGCGGCAGTCAGAGGCGGCATTGTCATATTTGACCTTATCTATCCGGAACAGGCCCCCCCCCTTACGGGACAGATCGCCTTCAATCCAATATAAAAGCAATACAACCTACTTGTTTTGTGAACGTCAAGAAAATTATTCTAAAAATGCAATGATCCGCGAGCGGTCGCATCTTCTGCCACACGCTGAACAGTTCTCAGGCTGGGCGATCCGCAACTCTGAGCAGTTCTGCCCTCGAGAAGCGTCGCCATGTCTCAAAGGATCTCTCCAGATCCTCCAGAGGCACACCACGCGCGCGCTCGACCGCCAGCCCTCGTAACAGTGCTGAGTTAAGCAGACGCAACTCGACGAAATGTGGATCCGGTGGCGCCAGCCTGCGACCAGAAAGCCAGCGGGTCATAAACTGATCGATCCGTTTCAGAACAGGGGCCGTCACCTCCTCCAGATCCGGATCACTTCGTCGCGCCAGCTCGATTTCCACCGTCGCCAAAAATTCCGGCCCTTCCGTCACCAGTCGCCACATCGTGTCCAACATGGCGTCTACTCTGTCTTCGGGGCTGCCCTTCATACTCAAAGCACGGCGATAGAGCCGCGCGCGCTTGACGGCATAATGCCGAAGCACCATCGCCATAACCTGTGCCTTGGTTGGGAACTGATGCTGCAACGCCCCTAGGCTGACACCAGCCATTTTGGCGATACGCTGGATGGTCGTCGCGGCATAGCCCTGCGTCTGAAGCAGGATAACGGTTGCCTGAATGACCTTGGCGCGCGTCTCCGCACTGCGATCGGCCTGTGTCCGGCGACGGACAACCACAGGAGCGGAGGGGGATAAAACAGTCATAGGCCTAGGGGGAAACTCCTACCGGAAAACAGTCCAGAATGAATATCTTTCATACAGATACTCCCCTAGGGAGGAAATGCCCGAGCAGTTAAACCCTGGTTCACAAACGACTGCAGCGCTCCAGAGGGCGGGCACGAACAGAACCTCACTCATTCTGGTCTTGCCCTGATCGAGGATGGATGGTCTGGATGACGTTTCCAACCGGTTCTACGACCATGCGCTGATCTGTCAGATCGGCATCATCCTCGTCGCCCCCCAACCCGCGCATCTGAACGTCCAGGTTCCTCTGGACCTTTAGAGCACTTTTAGTTCCGGTTGGATCGGCATTTCCGTTTCTTAGCAGACAATCGCAAAACAAAAGAGATCTCCCGAAAGTCCGGAGTTGCCAATTTTGTCTTTATATCGGTCATAAAGGGTGCAAATATTTATCCCACAAATGACCATCTCATATCCACTGAGCAGAAAACATACTTGAATTTATTTATTGAGCCATGAAGGCTGTTGTGGGTTGAAGCCCATGACCTGAAGAGCTTTCCGATTGCATGCACCCGTCAGGCTGTTCTGAAAATAAATACTTTCCTCTCCCAGTAAATGAAGAGCCTCTCGTTCATCGAGGCAAGGAGGAGCATCAGCTCCGATCCAGTGCGCGTACGCTGGAAGCCACTCAGACATTTTCGTCGGATGATTATCTACAACATTATAAAGGCCGGCTGGCGCTGTAAGAGCTGCCACCGTTGCTTGGGCAGCATCGTCTACATGGATAAAAGAGAGTGTGCTTTTCGCCTTGCCGATCAAAGAGACTTCCCCCTTGAGAAGATGGCGACTGAATGCACCATCAGGCCAGTACCATGTCCCGGGACCGTAGAAGAACCCATAGCGCAACCCGATGCTTTCCATCTCCTGCGCACTTGAAATCCGCTTTTCCAGCTCTGCATACATGCGTGCACCGGCACCAATGGTCCCTGGAGCGCTGGTTCTCAAGGGCGAAGCTTCCGTTGCAAGCCCGTCCCCACCATCCAGATAAAACCCGGATAATTGCTGGACATAACGTTGCACATGGAATGTCTGTGCTGCTTCGAAAAGATAGCCACCGCCTTCCAGGCGCAATCTACGATCAGCAGGCAGGCGTTGAGCCAAATCGAAAGGACTGGACGGCAGGGAAGTCAGTTGATCGATCACCACGTCCGGGCGGATCTGTTCAATGAGCTCAAAAATATTGGCGCGATCAAGGGCATCTCCTTTCACGGGATGAGCACCGCGCTTTTCTATTGTCTCCAGACTATCGGGACGATGTGCCAGTCCCCAGACCTCACACCTGGCATCCCGCAACTGGTTGATCAGCGGACGGCCCAATGCGCCGCTAGCTCCAGCTAAAAAGACTTTCATGATAATTCGGTATCCCTAAAATCACTTTACCGGAATAACGAACGGAGCAGCTTTGTTTTTGACGAAAAATGCAAGAAAACGCGCAGGTTCCGTCTGACTGGCATTGCGACCAACAATATGGATATCATTTGGGCCTTCAAAAAAGCTCTGCCCTTCTTTCAATGTTACAGATGCGCCGCCCTTGACCTGCATAATAATGCTTCCTTTCAAAACATACACAAAGACTGAAGCATTGTGTCGGTGGATCGGGTCCGAGCCTCCGGGGGCGTAGTCTACCGTCAGCATGGCGCCCTCCTTACCGGGAATACCGGGAAGGTCATGCTCCATCAGAGGTGTAACTTTCGTCTCTGCATAAAGACCATGGGTCCAGAAACCCGCAGCCATAGCAGCGAAAGCAATAAGTTTACGCATTTTCAATGTTCCTGTTGTTAAGAGACCAGTCACGGTCATGAGATGGCTGACCGCTTCCGTTGCCTGACTTTGCTGGTCCGACGTGTCTGGACACGTTCGTCGAACCACGACTGCGCTTGTCCGAAGAAAGGAGAAGGTGCCTTATCCCGGACTGATCGAGCGAGATCCGCGAGTGAAGTCTGCGACAGTTCCTGCCGCATGGCCTGCTCGGCTCGCAGCATGACACCATGAATTCCACAGACGCCCTGTGTCGCCCATCCGGGTGGCTGTTTATCGAAAAGGGCGCAGCGACCACGGATTTCCTGGCAATTGAAAAGACTCTTTCGGCCCTCCACCGCATCCACCACAGCCAAAACGCTGATATCATCAGCCGGACGGGCCAGTTTGTAGCCACCTCTCAAGCCCTCTGCCGCAGTGAGCAGACCCGCCTTTTCAAGTTTGGGAAGCAATTTGGCGACATAAGCCGCTGGAATTTCTTGTAGTTCTGCAAGATCGAGACTGCTTACAGGCTCTGGGTTATCGACCAGCCAGAGCAAGCTGTGCAGAATATATTCGGTGCTGGCGCCATAAAGTGTCATACGCGGACTTTATAAGTCTGCGTTTTGATTCGCAATACACTATAGGAATTATTCCAACCCTGCAGTTACCAAACGGACAGTTCGCTAATGTGGCTCTATTGAACTTTTATTTTCCAGTGACTACGAACAGTTCGTGCGAACAAAGTATTGAACCCAACCTTCCGGACCAAGACTCCCCCATAACAACGGTTAACCGGAAATGGACAGCAAACGTCACATACATCTGGACACATGAAGGCTAGGCTTATCTGCCTGTGACACTGAAACTATTCCTACGGATAGCGCCATCGGCTGGAACCTTGAGATCGGTATGACCGCAGATCTTGCCATAACAATGTTGCAACGCGCTCTTACTTTGTGTCAGACGTCACCAGTCCGCTCTTCAATCATGAAGATCATGACAGTCAGTATTATTCAGGCACGCAAAGCAAATCACGTATCGACATAAAAACAGTGTTTGCCACCCCCTCCCCTATAGGGTAGATAAAAAGAATGGTACACGAAGCGCACCCCCTCATCAAACGTCGCCTTAAGCAGGCGCAAGGTCATATCAGCAAGGTCATCGAGATGGTGGACGCAGGTCGGTCCTGTTCCGACCTTGCACAGCAGCTTGAGGCGATTGAAAGCACGGTGCGAGGCGCCAAAAGACTTCTCGTTCAAGAACATTTGGAGCACTGCATCATTGATGCAATCGCCAGCGGACAGATGAGCCGTGAAGATGCCGTACAGGAATTTTCTTTTCTCGTGAAATATTTTTAAGGAACGATCCAGGTGCGGGCGTCAAAAAAACTTACCCCCCTGGCCCTCAGGGTAACAAAACTTGCTGGCCTGATCATGTTCGCATGGTCACCAATGGCCTCCGCTGCAAGTGACCCCGTTCTTCCTTTACGAACTGCGCTCACAGCAGCCTGGGAAAATGATCCAGTGCGGCAGGAGCTGGCTATAAATACCCAATCTGCCGACGCACGCGCTGCAGCTGCAAAATCGTGGTTCGCCGGAGGCCCTGTATTAACAGCGAGCTATAGCGATGATCGGGCGGCAGGAACCAATCTTGGTTACGTCACCTGGCAGGGAGGCGTTTCTGTCCCTTTATGGCTGCCAGGACAAGGCTCTGCGACGGAACATCTTGCTCAGGCAGATTCCAAGGCTGCACTGGCCCGTGTTGAAGTGGAACGGATGGCTATCGCCGTTCGTGTGCTTGAGCAGGGAAGCGCGGCCATTCTTGCGGATCGCAGAGTGATCGCTGCTCGGATGATCGTACGATCTCTGGAGCATATCGCGCTGTTGACCACCCGTTCGAAAGAGCAAGGTGAAGCAACGGGCGTTGAAGAGCAGGCCGTTAACGCGCAGCTTGCTGAAACCCGATCTGAACTGGCGCAGGCCGAAGAAGACCAGACGCGTTCTCGGGTGGCGTTGTTTTCACTTCTGGGTATTCAGGGAGTTCCGGATATTCTTGCTGCGCAAGCCCCATGGCTCGCGCGTATTCCAACAGGAAACTCTAAGGCTCTGGAAGATCTGGATCCCCGTATTAAAGCCGCACATCGCGCAGTTATGGCTGCTCAGGAAGACATGCATCTGGCGCGTTCCAGTTTCATGCCCAACCCTGAAGTTGGCATTGATGCAATCGATCAAGGGCAATACGGAAGCCCTTGGGCAACACAGGTTGGCGTCAACATTCGTGTCCCCCTGCCAAGTGACGTTACGCATACGCCGCTTCTTTCAGCCGCACAGAACCGTTTGGCTGCTGCCATGCGTGCCGAGGTCGAAGCGCGACGGGCCGTTCATAATGAACTGGCTCAGGTCATGGCGCGCGTGACGGCTGCCCGAGTGATGCTTCTCCAGTCCCAGACCGGTGCTTCCCAGACCATGAAGCGTGCAGATGCGATGGAACATTCCTGGCAACTGGGCGAGACGCCTCTCATTGAGGTTCTTCGTGCAAGAACTGAAGCCTGGCGTGCTTTGTTGACTCTGAATCAGGCTGAGGTTGCATGGCATAGCGCGATTATTCGTATCTGCATTTCCACAGGGACGCTCCCTTGAAATTTAAATGCCTTTTTTCAGCATGTCTGTTCGGCATGCTGACCGTGACCTGTCATGCGGAAACGCCGACTTGGTTGCGTCCTGTCTCTCTGACTGCAGCAGCGCAACAGAGTGAGAGAATTACCATAGTTCCCGTCAGATCAGGCGAGTTACGCGTGCTTCTTCCGGCGATGGCCAGCGTTATGGCGAATTCGACACGCTCTGTGACGATCCGTCCTGCAGGAAGCGGTAAAGTCACGGAGGTTCTGGTCACACCTGGAGAGCGTATTCGGAAGGGACAGATCCTCATTACTTATACGGATCATTCGCTTCACGAACTTTATCTTGAGCAGGGCCAGGCCAATGCTGCGCTCCTTTCAGCACATGCTGCGGTTTCTGAGGCTGAAAAATCCTATCAGCGCGGACGTTCTTTGAGTGGGACAACAGTCTCCATCGGTGATGTTCAGCGTCGTCTTTCCATGCTTCAGCAGGCACAGGCCTCCTTGGCCGCGCGGAAAACTGACAGCGCGACGATCCGACATCGGCTTGAGGAAGAATTCACCTCTGTGACTGAAACGATCGGGCATGGAGAGGCTTCGAGCCTGATCTCACCGGTAGACGGTGTGGTTCAAAGCGTCAGCACGGCAGTTGCTGCAGATATTACGGCTGGCGAGCCTGTGGCTGTCGTGACAGACCTGTCAACAGTATGGATTGTTGCGCAGGTTCGTCCGGAAGATGCTCAAAATCTTGCTGTTGGAGATCGTCTCTTCATCCAGTTGTCCGGCCATGAAGGGCAGCCACCACTTTCGACACGTATCAGCACGATTGATGGCATGGCCAATCCTGACACTGGTTTGCTCCGGGTGACCAGTGTGATTGAAAGCCCACCAGCCGAGCTGCGGCCAGGCGCAATGCTGGATGTGAACTTCGAGACAACAGGTCATGCTACTGGACTTATTGTTCCAACCATCGCCATTCAGCGGATTGATGGTCATGACATTGTATATGCGGCTACCGATGGAAAGACGTTCCAGCCGCACGAAGTTCACGTTGTTCTGTCAACGGATGATGACGCTGTCATTCTGACGGACCTGCATGACGGTAGCCGGGTTGTCAGTGCGGGAAGTTTTGCACTCAAGGGTGCTGCGATCGTTGAATCTTCAGGCGGCGACTGAGGCAATGTTAGCTTTCATCCAGAAAAATACCTATCTTTTACTCGGTATTGTTGTCGCTCTGCTGATCGGTGGAGTTCTGACCATTCCAGGTCTTCCCGTCGAGCCTGTCCCAGATATTTCACCGCAACAGGTTATGGTATCGGTCACGGCTCCCGGTCTTGCGACCGAGGAAGTGGAAAAGCTGATTACCTTTCCCTTGGAATCAAGCTTGACCGGCATACCGGGTGTGACAGACCTTCGATCCATTTCCCGAACAGGGGTCTCCGCTGTTTACCTGAAATTCACAGACTCATCCGATATTGATCTGGACAGGACACGGGTCAGTCAACGTCTTCAACTAGCCCGGGACACCATTTCCGTGCCCGGAATTTCCATCATCATGGGGCCGCTTGCCACTGGGATGGGCGAAATCATGCAGATCCAGATCAAAGGATCCGAGTACTCGCTCACAGAGTTGAATCGGATCATGACATGGACTGTTGCGCCTCAGTTGAAGCTTGTGCCCGGTGTTGTGGACGTCAACGTCAATGGCGGTGCGGAAGAGACTTTTGAGCTTACGCTGGATCCAGCCCGCATGGTGAGTTTCGGCGTTTCTATAGATGACATTGATCAAGCCATTTCAACCAATAATGCCTCCTCTGGAGGGGGGTGGATTGCCCATCATGACGAGCAACAGGTTATTGTAGCCCGTGCCCGCATAACAGGACTTGAGTCCTTTGGTCTCATCCCTGTTAAAACAGGGCCGCACGGGCATGTTATCCGTATCCGTGACATGGGAAAAGTTGCGATTGGAACACGGACCCGTCTTGGTGCCGTGACGCGCGATGGGCAAGGCGAAATCGTTAACGGGGTTGTCCTGATGCAGAATGGCGCCAGTTCGAACGCCACTCTGCGAGCTATTAATGCTGCTCTTCCGGGAATCCGTCAGTCCCTTCCTCAAGGCGTGACACTGGATCCGTTTTATACCCGCTCTACTCTGACAACGGAAACGATCGGGACCGTCAAAGAGAACCTGATCATTGGCGCTATTCTTGTCATTACAGCTTTGGTTGTGGTGCTTGGAGACTGGCGGGCAGCATTCGTTATTGCTTCCGTAATTCCTGCTGCACTGATTTTTACCATGGCAGGAATGCGCTGGTTTGGTGTCTCTGCCAACCTGCTCAGTTTGGGCGCTATTGATTTTGGGATGATCGTCGACAGTTCCCTGGTTGTGGTGGAGCACCTGCTGACAACGCGTGACCAGGTCGGCAACAGAGAGAGCTTCAGAACGCTTGCCCACAAAGCACTTCTGGGGGTTATTCAACCGGTCAGTTTTGCAATAGGCATCATCATTATCGTGTACCTTCCGATCCTGACCCTTGAAGGGATCGAGGGGAAAATGTTCCGGCCCATGGCGCAGACAGTGATCATGGCGCTGATTGCGTCCCTTCTCTACTGCATTATCTGCATTCCAACGCTTGCAGCTTTTTTCATGAAGTATGGCCCTGTCGACCGTGAAACACGGTTCGTGCAGTTTGTGCGAAGATACTACGAACCTGCACTAGCCTGGAGTGAGCATCATGTAAGACTGCTCATTGGTATTACGCTTGGTACGTTTGCTGTGGCTGTTTTCTTTGCCAGTCAAATGGGCGGTGAATTTGTCCCTCAGCTTGATGAAGGTTCACTTCTTGTTACATCCTTACGGCTACCAAGTGCATCTTTGGAAACCGTTTTGCGTGGCGTGACCGAGCAGGAGCGGATTCTCAAGAGCTTCCCGGACGTTGAAACTGTTGTCAGCAACACCGGGACTTCAGCTATTCCAACAGATCCGATGGGAACAGGCGAAACGGATACGTTCATCTTTCTCAAGCCGCGCTCTCAGTGGACAACAGCAAGTACCGAAGCTGGTCTTGTTGGAAAAATGAGTGCCGCGCTTCGTGAGAGACTTCCAGATGCAGAATATTCCTGGACGCAGCCTATTCAGATGCGGATGGATGACCTTCTCTCTGGTGTCCGCACGCAGTTGGCGATTTCTATTTATGGCGACAATCTTGAAATGCTGTCCCATCTTTCGGACGCGACGATAAAGGCCATCAGCAGTGTTCCAGGGGCGGCAGATGTCAATTCTGCAAACGAAGGCATGATGCCGTATATCCATGTGGATGTGGATCGCGATTCAGCGGCGCGTCTGGGGGTTGCTGTTCCTGATATTCTTCAGACTGTAGAAGCGATAGGAGGACGCATTGGAACATCCATTACTTTGGACAATGCGATTATTCCATCTCAGGTGCGGTTTTCAAAAAATGCCGTGGTTTCCATGGATCAGATCGGCAGGCTTCAGATACGCCGGTCCGACCATGCGGGCTGGGTCATGCTTCAGGACGTTGCACGTCTTTCCCTCATTGACGGAACGTCCCGTATTGATAGAGACAGCCTGAATCGTCGGATTATCGTACAGGCAAATGTTCGTGGCCGGGATGTTGCGAGTTTTGTAAAAGCAGCTCAAAATGCTGTTTCGCAGCAGGTTAAACTCCCTGCTGGATACCGCATGTCCTGGGCTGGGCAATTCCGTAATCTCGAATCTGCAAGTCGGCGACTTTCCATTGTCGTGCCGATTGCGCTGGTTCTGATCTTTGGTCTTCTTGTCGCGGCGCTGGGCTCTCCGGGAGCGGCGGCCTTGGTGTTTGTGAATCTTCCTGTGGCGGCTACTGGCGGTATTCTTGCACTGGTTATTCGAGGCATGCCGTTCAGCATCGCAGCGGGAATTGGATTTATCGCCTTGTTTGGCGTCGCCATTCTCAATGGTGTCGTGCTTGTATCCCAGATACGGACTTACCAGAAGTCAGGAATGGCTGTTGTAAAGGCTTCATTTGAAGCTGCCCGAGTGCGTCTGCGCCCTGTAATTGCAACAGCATCTGTTGCAAGTCTCGGTTTTTTTCCGATGGCGTTTTCTGGAAGTGCAGGCGCAGAAGTCGAACGACCATTGGCAACAGTCGTGATCGGTGGACTGGTGTCTTCAACCTTATTAACCCTTCTGGTGTTACCGTCATTATACGCATTCGTTTTCAATAACCGCACCCGATAATGCATTGAGAAAATGGTGGAGACATATGATATACTTTTCACCATTTTAACATCGGTAGTAACTCCGCAAAAATAATCAGAACCTGAGCCTATATGTTTGGTCCCGGGATTTGATGAGTTGGATTGATAATGAATCTTTCTGGCTCTCAAGTCCATATTTGCAGACGTGTTCGTAAGGTGTGAGGCCACTCAGCCTCTCGAGCCTTCGCCCGAATTTATAGGCTGCTATGATGTCGTTGAGGTGTGTCCTTAACTGCTCATGACGGTCGTAATGGAAGCATTTGACGGTTGCTTCCTTGATTGTCCGGTCGATAGCAACGACCCTCAGCAGTCTGGACTTCGACAATCTGGCGCTTGCGCCATTTTGCATCTGTTTTCGGGTTGATCCCGAACTCCTCGCTCAGCGTCGCGAACAAAGCCTGCGATCGCTGTATTGCTGCTCGAACGGCGGGCGTGGCCGTGGTGCTGCCATGACATGGCTGCCCCCATAATGCTTCCTTCCACTCACGTGAAAATACCACACCATCAAACCACGGGACCAAACACCTAGGCTGAAGCATTCCTGAACGATTAACTCTCAGACTGGTATCCGATCATGGAGGCAGAAAACGCCTTTTATCGCTGGCTCGAAGCCAGTCGTCCCCATGCTCCAATGTGCGCAGCATCCAGCAAACACTGGCGCTCCCACAACGTCTTTCAGATTCTACTTCTGACCGCCCTTCAAGCCCTCGCCCCTAGGACACCCTAGGAGATTGAGTAATAGCTATCCTGTTGGTTCGATACTCGCCTAATTGAAAAATCCGACATGCGCACAACCTTTTGCTCCAGTTGGAGCAAATACGGAATCAGGCGCTCGAGAAATACGGTGCACAGCGTCGACATTCCTGTGTGCCTCAAGCAGGCAATATGCTTGCCTCCAGCAACGTCTATCTGGCACCCTAGATCGCGAGAATTCGAGACGCTGTTCGGGTTAGCAACAGCAGGATCAATTACTTCTCACCCGAACAAACAGCCTATTTTCAAGAGAGACAACAGGAAGCCCGTTAAGTTCAAAATTGAAACATTACAGCTTTAATTAACGTTTCTTCGATCTTTCAGCCTCTATTTAAGCATCAAAATTATGCGGCAAAACGACCAGATCACGCACCATGACACCTTTTGAACGTGTCAGGATAAAGATCAGAGCTTCGGCAACTTCCTTGGCTTCCATCAGGGCACCCGCTTTAATGTTGGCTTCAAGCCGCGCCTGATCCCAGTCTTTCAGCAAAGGGGTGACAACCGGGCCAGGCTGAATGGCGCCCACACGAATTCCGTACTTCGCGACCTGACGGCGAACCGTATGGACGAATGCCTGCACGGCATGTTTCGAGGCCGTATAGATTGGCTCGGCCATGATGGGGATCATGCCTGCAATCGAGCTGGTCATAACGATATCGCCACTTTCCTGCTTCATCATCTGCGGCAGTACGGCGCGAACCGAGCGGAAAGCTGCATTGATGTTCAGATGGAGCATCGAATCCCAGCTATCAGGATCGCCTTCCCACACATTGCCACCAACATACGCGCCGGCATTGGCGTGGAAAACATCGATCCGGCCCTGCTCCTGAACGATCTGCGCGACCGCAGCATCTACGGTTTTGTAGTCGAAAAGATCGACAATGATCGCATGAGCCTGGCTGCCGAGTTCTGCTGTCTTTTCTTCCAGCGCCTTGGCGTCACGGTCCAGAAGATAGACCACCGCACCAGCTTCGATGAGATAACGGGCACATTCGAGGCCAATGCCCGAAGCCGCGCCCGTAATAGCGACGACCTTGTTCTGAAGAGACTGTGTCATATGCTCTACCTTGTGATTCTGTCTCAGCGTGCAGATGCTGTGCCGCGCTGACGACTGATGAAAATTGCGAGAAGGATGATCGCGCCCTTGATGACGTTCTGAACGTAAGGGGAGACTTCAAGCAGGTTCAGCCCGTTGTTCAGGACGCCCAGCAGCATGGCGCCGATCAGGGTCCCGATGATGGAACCACGGCCGCCGGAAATTGAGGTGCCACCCAGCACCACGGCAGCGATGGCATCAAGTTCAAAGCCGACGCCTGCATTCGGCTGACCACTCATGAGACGGGAGGAGAGAACAACGCCCGCCAGAGCAGCCGTAAAGCCGCCGATCAGGTAAACGATAATCTTGTATTTTCGGGAATCGATGCCGGAGAGGCGAACGGCGTCTTCATTCCCACCGATTGCATAAATGTAGCGGCCAATCGGCATGCGCTGGAGCAACAGATAAGCCAGCGCATAGACCACCAGCATGATGAGAATGGGAGTCTGGATTCCCAGAATCTTCCCGCGACCGATAAACGCAAACCAGTCTGGAAGACCCGAAATGGGATAGCCGTTCGTGTAGATCAGCCCTAGTCCACGAGCGATGCTCATGGATGCCAGAGTGACGATGATCGGCGGCATTCCGAGACGGGCAATGCACAATCCGTTTCCTGCTCCAAAGAGCGCCCCGACACCTAGCCCGGCGATAATGGCCAGCCCGGCGTTCAAGCCAGAAACCAGCAGACCCGCTGTAATGGTTCCGGCCAGCGCCATGACCGCGCCTACGGAGAGGTCAATGCCGCCCGTGAGAATGGCAAAAGTCATGCCTACAGAAATGATGGCATTGATCGAGACCTGTCTGGCAACGTTTTCGAGGTTGCCGAAGGACAGGAAGCGACTGTTGAGCGCGATCATGCAGGCCACGACCACGAACAGTCCGACAGCCGGGAGAAAGGCCGTTGAACGTGCGACCTTCGACGCTCTGTAACGCTCAAGCAGAGAGTGCATCGACTGCGGACTTTTTAACGCTTGCTGTTGCATGACGCATTACCTCTTCCGAACTGATGGCATCCCCTTCCAGAACTGCCGTGATGACGCCATGGCTGAACACGGCCACGCGGTCACACATTCCGACGACCTCTGGAAGCTCGGATGAGATCATGATGATGGCGTATCCCTCTGCCGTGAGGTTCCGCATGAGTGTGTAGATTTCCGCCTTGGCCCCGACATCAATGCCGCGGGTGGGCTCATCGAAGATCAGGATCTTGCTTCGCCGGTTCAGCCAGCGCGCAATCACAACCTTCTGCTGATTCCCACCACTGAGGCTCACTACGGTCGTTTCGTCCGAAGGGGCTTTGATGTGGACCGCGGACATCAGTTCCTGTGTCTTCCGCTTCTCCCGGGCGGTGTCGATCGTGCCGATCGGGCGGGTATATTGCGGCAGGTTGTTGATGGAGATGTTGTCCCGGATGCTGAAGCCGAGGATCAATCCCTCGGTTTTTCGGCTTTCGGGCAGAATTCCGATGCCATGATGCAGAGCCTGTGCAGGATTCCCCATAGACACTTCCCTGCCCTCAATCCGCACCCTTTTTCCGGGACATGGCAGTGCGCCGATCAACGCCAGCGCCGTTTCCGTTCGGCCAGAACCGACGAGCCCGGCGAAACCGAGGATTTCACCTTTTCGCAGATAGAAACTGTTGGGGTGCCCGTTACTGGCAAAACGAATGTTTTCGGCTTCCAGAATGCGCTCGGCAGTCTGGAGAGCGGGTTTGGGCGGAAACGTACTTTCAATTTTCCGGCCGACCATCTTCTCAACCAGATGATCCATGGTGCAGTCAGCTGTTTTCAGGACGCCCACGTGGGCACCATCACGAAGCACCGTAATGCGGTCGCAGATTTCGAAAATCTCTTCGAGGTGATGTGACACGAAGAAAATTCCGATCCCCTGATCGCGAAGCTGCCGCATGACGTTGAAGAGCAGTTCAGCTTCCGTCGGGGTCAGGGTCGCGGTTGGTTCGTCGAGGATGAGAACCTGCACATCCAGTGACAGGGCTTTCGCAATTTCCACGAACTGCTGTTCCGCGACACTGAGACGCGCAACAGGCACATCAAACCGCGTTTTTACTCCCAGACGTTCGAAAATTCCCTGCGCAATGCGCGTCATTTCGTTTTTGCGGGAAAATCCGAGAGCGTTCCGCATCTCGCGCCCGAGGAAAATATTATCCACGGCATCGAGTTCAGGAATTAGGCTGAATTCCTGAAAAACAATTCCGATCCCCGCACTGATGGCGTCCCTGTAGCTGAAAAAGTGGCATTCTTTTCCTTTGAGAAAGATCTGTCCTTCATCCTGAGACTGGATACCGCCCATGATCTTGATGATCGTGGATTTTCCAGCACCATTCTCCCCCAGAAGAGCGTGGATTTCTCCACGCTCCAGGCTGAGGCTGACATTCCGTAACGCCCGGACTCCCGGAAAGCTCTTGGAGATTCCCTCAAGCGCCAGAAGAGGCTCCGACAATATCTGACTGGTTTCTGTCATGATGTTCCCTCCAAAATCCGGGGCCGACCTTGGAATTTACCAGCTGAACGTCTTGGCTTTCGTCGCGTCGATCAGTTCGACATCGACTGGCAGAACCTTCGGCACTTCTGCACCCCATTTCTTGGCAAGGGCGAGTGCCAGTGCCAGACGGATTTCCTGCCGGGGGAACTGTGCTGCCGTGGCGATGAAATGCGAGCCTGGCTTGCTGATGGCCTTCACAGCTTCCGGGTTACCATCAACGCTGACCAGCTTCACGTCCGAGCCATTGGATTCAATGGCGGACAACACACCGAGCGATCCATTGTCATTGACGCTGAAGATGCCCTTTAGATCCGGGTTCGCCTGAAGCATGTTCTCTGCCACAGTCAGAGCCTGATCACGCTCCTGCTTGCCGTTCTGAACGCTGACAATCTTGATGTCGGAATGCTTGGCGATAGCGTCTTTGCAGCCTTTAACACGCTCAAGAATGGGAACGACCGGGATGCCGTCGATAATACCGATATTACCGGTCTTGATCGTCGTGGCGAGATACTCGCAGGCTTTGAAGCCGGCATCGTAGTTCTTGGAGCCGACAAACGCATCCAGCGGACCACCAGCCTGAGCATCTACCGAGACAATCGGGATGTTCTTGTCATGAACGGTCTTTACGACGGACGTGACGCCTACGGTATCGGTCGGGTTGATGATGATGATCTGCGCGCCCTGCTGGATCATGTCCTCAATGTCACTCACCTGCTTGGACACGTCATGATGTGCATCGCTGATGATGACGTTGGCGCCGATTGTGGCAGCGGCCTCCTGTAACGCGTCCTTCATGGTGACGAAGTACGGATTGTTCATTTCCTGAAAAGAAACGCCGATTTTCAGCGGCGCTCCGGCTGCGGCAGCCGGCTGTGACAGGGCCGTCCCGCCAAGAGCGAGAGACAGAAGGGCCAGCGGAAGCGTCTTGATCTTCATGTTACACCTGTTGATCTGCATGAATTGTGCAGGCCATTTCCTGCACATGGCCTTGTCAAAACCGTAAAATCACATGTCTCTATTTGAAGATGCGGCGACCTAAAGGGCCGTGTATCCGCCATCGACAAATATTTCCTGCCCGTTGACCATGTTCGACGCATCGGAGGCGAGATACAAAACTGTATCCGCGACATCTTCCGGTGTTGCGACACGACCAGCGGGAATTTTTTCCAGTAGCTTTTCCAACTTGTTGCCAACGCTCCAGACGCGTTCGCCCATGGGCGTCCAGACAACTGTCGGGCAGATGGCATTAGCTTGGATGTTGTGAGCCGCCCACTCCGCCGTCATGACCTTGGTGAGGCCATTCAGACCAGCTTTGGAAGCGACGTAAGCACCATGGTCAATCAGCGCGACAGAACTGGCCTGGGAGCTTATGTTGACGATCTTACCGCGTTTGCGTTCGATCATCCCCGGCGCAAAAGCACGGGCGAGAAGCCACGGCGCACGCAGGTTGATGGCCTGTACGGTGTCCCATTCTTCGACGGTCTGTTCCACCAGCGGCCGGGGAAAACTGACGCCAGCATTGTTGACGACAATATCCACGCCACCCCACGCAGCCGTCACTGTCTTGGCGACAGCGTCAGGGACAGTCGGATCACTGAGATCAGCAACAACCGTGAGGCATTGACGCCCATGGCCTTCCACGATCCGGCGTGTTTCAGCCATATCGGCTTCAGACCGTGCAACCGCGACAATATCGGCTCCGGCGGCACTCAGAACATCGCAGATCGTGACGCCAAGCCCGCGGGACGCACCCGTGACAAGAGCTTTGCGACCATCGAGGGAAAAGCGTTGTGGAAGTGTTGGCATGGTCTGTTTTCCCTGTCGATCAGTTCAAAAAATCAGCGGCATCTGCAGGCGAAAGGGCTGTCATTTCGCGGGCATGACGACGGTAGTCCCGTGGTGTGCAACCACGCAGACGCAGGAAAATGCGATTAAAATTGGAAAGGTTATTAAAGCCGGAAGCTGCACCGATTTCCGTGATTGAAAGGGGGGAACTGGCCAGCAGATGGCACGCGTGACACACCCGCAGCCGGTGCAGGAAAGACATGAACGTGTCGCCCGTCGCAGCCCGGAACTGGCGAGAGAATGTTGAGGCGCACAGCCCCAGATCCTGCGCCAGATGGTCATGCCGGATTTCGGACGGGTCCATAGCCATCAGGGATGTGATGACACCGCTCATTCGCTGCATTTCCGGACTGTTGAGCGCCTTGGTCTCACCTTTGAGCGACAGCGTCCTGAACGGAGCAGACGTTAGTGTGGCAAGAAGATCCAGACAGGCGGCCAGCTTCCCAGCGCCTTGAAAAGTCCCGATCGCTTCGAGTTTTTCCCCGAGGCCAAGCGCTTCTGGGCCGGTGAATTCGACGCCAAGAGTAGAGGCCTGAAGCAGATTTCTAAGTCCACCCAATTCCGGGCACAGCGCCATCAGGCTTTCAATCCATTTAGCGCTAAACTGAATGACAACATCCCGCCCTGTCAGCACTTCACCCGGCTTGAGGGGGCTGAACCAGCCATGCGGCAGATCAGGTCCGACCAGAACAAGCTGGCGTGGCCCGAAACTCCCGATATGGTCCCCGATGATCGCACGGCCTTCGCTCTGTGTGATCAGGTGCAGTTCGTATTCCGGATGATGGTTCCAGCGTGCCAGCGGACCGGGATAGTCATGCTGATGCCAGCGGAAACTGGTGTTCGGTTCGGCATGGATCGTTTCGTAAACAGGACGCGTGTTTCCCTCACTTACAGGTGCTTTTGCTTTCAGAGAACTGACCATTCCAAGCGCTGATGCACGACTGGCAATCGGGGAAAACGGCCCCTGCTTAGGCAATTTCTGCGTTACGGACATGATGGCACCGCTTCTCAGAGAACAATCTGGAGTTTGACGTCGCTTGGTCGAGCCTCAGCAGCCCGCTCAAAGGCCGCGATAGCCTGATCGAAAGGGAATGTTTCCGATACAAGCGGCTTGAGGTCGATTTTCCCCGCACTGATGAGGCGGATGGCGCGGTCATAGACGTTGGCGTAGCGGAAAACCGTTTCCATGCGGATTTCCTTAGCCTGAGCCGCCACGATGTCGAACGGGACCCTCTGGATAGGCATGCCTACGAAAACGATGGTTCCCCCGGGTCGCACACAGGCTAGAGCGTCGTCGTAAGCACCGGCAAAACCGCTCGCTTCGAAGACGACATCCACGCCCCAGTCAGCGCCACAGGCGGCATCCACAACATCACGCGGTTTCTCGTCACGCACGTTGATGGGTCGGATACCGTCATACTGCCCGGCAATGGCAAGCTTGGCAGGAGCCAGATCCGTGATGAAAATCTGCCCTGCCCCGGAAGCAAGTGCGGCCAGCGCCGTCATGATGCCGATAGGGCCACAGCCTGTCACAAGACAGATATCTCCCGGCTTGATAGCGGCCTTCACCGAGGCATGTACGCCAACCGCCAGCGGCTCGATCATCGCACCTTCAGCAAAGCTCACATTGTCCGGCAGTTTGAACGTGAAAGCGGCTGGATGAACCACAGAGGGTGTTAGACAACCATGGATCGGTGGGGTTGCCCAGAAGCGAACGGCGGGATCTACGTTGTACTGGCCCATCAGCGTTGCGCGGGATTGTGGGTCTGGAATGCCCGGCTCCATGCACACCCGGTCTCCGACTTTCAAAGACCGGACATGGCTTCCAATTTCCGTAATCGTTCCAGAAGCTTCATGTCCCAGAACCATGGGTTCACGGACAACGAAGGGTCCAATAGCACCATGCGTGTAGTAGTGCACATCGCTGCCGCAGATACCCACCGTATGAATAGCGATACGGACGTCATTCGGTCCAAGCTCCGACGGCAGGCTGATCTCCCGCAGAGAGAGCTCACCTTTCTTTTCAAGCACCAGTGCCTGAGCCATACCCAACCGTCTCCTGTCGCACGTTTTATCATCAGTTGTGATCAGAAGTACGAATTATATGTTATATATCACAAAATATAGAACATTTTTTCCTAAAAAATGATACTTTTTTGAGTGAAGTACTTTCAGATGTCGAATTTTTCGTTTTCAAATTTTTATGTAATATATTGATAAATAATAATATTTTTTACATTCTCTTCTCCTATAAGGAAATATAATCCGCTTTAGTCTGAAATTTTTCATGTTATAGATAACGCAAATATGAGGTGCGGGCTGTTCAAAAAAACTTCCGATAGGGTGCTCGAAAAATCCTTTCTTTTGATCGCGCCGCTATGATTCCATCGCTCATATTGTGAGGGCAGAGATCATGAAATAGTCGGGTTCTTTGATTTTGGAGAGCGTATTGGAACGATCAGCTCGGATTCTCTTCCCGAACAGCGAATTTTGGACTGTTCGGGGCTGATCTGAACCAGAAGTCGGTCTATTCGGAAAATAACAAAAGCCCCTCCCCTTTGGAGAGGCACTAGGTGTTTAGTCCCGTGATTTGATGGGTTGGATTGATGATGAATCTTTCTGGCTCTGAAGTCCATATTTTGCACATGTATTCGTAAGGTGTGAGGCCGTTCAGGGTCTTGAGCCTTCGCCCGAAATTATAGGCTGCCATGAAGTCGTTGAGGTGTGTCCTTAACTGCTCGTGGCTGTCGTAATGGAAGCGTTTGACGGTTGCTTCCTTGATTGTCCGGTTCATCCGCTCAACCTGACCGTTCGTCCAGGGATGATTGGGTTTCGTCAGACGATGTTCGATCCCGTGGGCTTCGCAGACCATGTCAAAGCGCATTGGACGCGACCACGCCGTATTGCGATTACGAGGCTGCTCAGCGAACTGGATCCCGTTGTCGGTCAGGATGGTATGAACCCGATAAGGGATCATACTCAGGAGATGTTCGAGGAATTCCCAGGCTGTCTTCCGATCGGCTTTCCCGACGAGTTGTGTGACAGCGAATTTGCTTGTCCGATCGATGGCAACGAAAAGGTGCAGCTTGCCCTCAGCACTCTAGACTTCGACAGTCTAGCGCTTCCGCCATTTTGCAACTGTTTTCGGGTTGATCCCGAATTCCTCGCTCAGCGACGCGAGCGAAGCCTGCGATCGCTGTAGTGCTGCTCGCACGGCGTGCGTGGTCGTGGCGCTCCCATGACGTCTCTGTCCCATAAGGCTTCCTTCCACTCTCGTGAAAATACCACACCATCAAATCACGGGACTAAACACCTAGAGCATAATCTAATTAATCTGGCTCATATCGTGCGGCGGCGAAAAGGCGGCGGCCTGGAGTGCATCGAGAGTTCGGGGAACCAATATCATCTATAATATGCGCCGCTTCCTTTTCCTCGCGAGGATCAACGCCATAATGTAGCAATCCAAGGTCAATGCCTAACGCTCTGCGCCAGACCAGGTGCGAAAATCAGACCAGGGAACCCTCAATAAGCACCTATTGAACCGAGATCAGGCCGCAAGCGCCTCAATTAACGGTTCTTCGATGATCCACCTTATAAACCCAAAACTTTCAGGTATTCAAAATATCTCAACATGCGATTTGAACCCAACCATGACGGCATTTTTCAAATGCTTCTCTGCATTAGGTCGAAAAAAATACTGTACGTCCGGAGAAAGAAAAACGCCACGCATCAAGCGATATTGATAAACCAACTCCAGAACAATAGCATATTTTTGAATACCATATGCGCCGCCCAAAAGAGGGAGGCCATTCTGAATCTGTATCTGTTGAGATCTCGAAATAGGTCCCGAAACGCGATCGTATGCAAACGCAAATCCAAGAGTATCTTGCGGGCGAGAAACCCAAAATCCACGATCTATAATGCCTGCTTCATATTGTTGCGCACGTGTCTGGGTCCGTTCTGAATTGGCGACGAAATTTCCAAAAATAATAACTCCTGCATCTTCTCGATGATGCGGATGATGCCAGATCATTTGGTCGACCTGCATATAGGCTGACCATGACCCATGATTGATACGAGGAGTCTTTCCGCTTCTAGCAAAAGCTCCTCCATCACCGTCATAATAGTTATCATGATGATCGGCAGTATCGAGGATATAGCCAACCTTATAATGCCCTGGAAGATTGCCATGGTTTAGAATAGGTTCCCAGCCAAACTCCAAGGGTACAGCCACCCCATTGATATCTGCTCCATTAAACTTGAAACCTGTACGGAATTGCACATTCCCATAAATACCTTCCTGACTAAGATAGGCTCCAGTCTGGAAATAGATGTGATCCGTTGGCCTCCAGCGCATACGCCCTCCCCAGGACGCATCAGCCCATGATGAATGGGTTGTATTATCCGCAATGGCGTTTGGATTTCCGCAGAATGCATTATTCATAAATGTGCAGGTCACAGCAAAGTTTGCCATAAAATCCAGAAGAAGCGGTATTCGACCACCCGCTACATCAAACCGGCCATGTCCTAATGTCTCTTCGCCATAAAAGTAGACAAGATGCAGAACAACGTTCCCGCCACCACCATAAATTTCCTGACTATGACTAAGCTGGTCTCCGAACATAGGACTGGCCGGGATACCGTATCGACTGACCATGGCCGTATGTGTTAAGAAACCTCCTATTCCCGCCAGATGTTCCCAGTCAATATTAGTCAAATATCCAACTTGCCCTGTGTTGCTGCTCCCTTTTTTCAAACCCAGTCTGGGCGTGGGGGAAGTCAAAGCAGCTCCAAATTCGTTCGTATTGTCAACAAGGATATTAATACCCTTCCTCTGAAGCCAGGTTTTAATACCCCATGGATTAATCAAAACAGCCTCTGGGACCATAATCGGCGGCACTTGTTCTTTTCCGAAATTCAGTAGGCCAAGAGGCATGTTGACGCGATCACTCTCTACTCTGGGAAGCTGTTCGGAGGCATCTTCCGCTGAAACGAAATCTGCCTCTGAATGCCTCTGAAGCCAGTTTCGAAGATCCTTCAACGTAATTAAATGTTGCCAAACTCCGGAGTAAGGCAAAGGTCTTTTCAAGAATAAAGATCGAGATTCTTTGATCCTTACAATAGAATCAGGAACCTGTTTTGCAGCTTCTCCGGCAATTGCCGGAGAAGCTATGGATTTTGGCATACACACAAATACATACATGATGAGAATACAAAAGAAGCTTTTCAAAATCTTGCTTCTTTCTAGCTGGAGATAGCAGTAATACACCCTTGCCAAGGAGCAAGTGACAAGGTCCGGCCCATGGGCTTTACCACGTGCGTGTTAAGAAGAATTTTGCCAAGATTTATTTCAGCAGGCAAAGCCCACGCCTGCGATTGAGCCGTCAAGTTGATAAAAATTAGTATCTGATTGTTATCTAATGTTCTGGTAAAAGCAAAAATATTAGGATTTTGTGGATCAATATCATGAAAAGTACCGTAAACTAAAACCGGATGGCTTTTTCTAAAAGAAATTATCTGCCGATAAAAAGAGAGTACAGACGAAGAATCAAGCTCCTGCGCAGCCACGTTAATACGATCCGTATTGGGGTTTAGCCTGAACCAAGGCGTTCCCGTAGTGAAGCCTCCCGTTGTGGTATTATTCCATTGCATTGGAGTGCGCGCATTGTCCCGGCTGGTCTGACGCAATTCTGTAAGGACAGCGTTCGCTGAATGTGTTCCACGACCTACCGTATCGGCCCATATGCCTTTTGCATTAACATCTTCAAAGTCTTCAATCTTATCAAAGGAAATATTGGTCATACCAATTTCCTGTCCTTGAAAAATAAAAACAGTTCCTCTCCGCCCCATGACCAGAAGAGACAGAGCTTTGGCAGAGGCAGGACTATTATCTCCAAAACGTGAGACTGCTCTTGGATTATCATGGTTCTCCAGAAATGATGTCGTCCATCCGTCTGGACCAGTCGAACGATCGTCTTCAGTGATAGTCTCTTTTAATTCCTGGAGTGTCCATGGCCGCGTTTCCCAATCTTTGCGACCAACACGCGCCGTATCGAAATGGAAAATCATATCCAGCTCTTTCCTCTGTTGAGAGACAAACAGAGGCGTCTGAGCGTAAGAGACGCCGAAAGCTTCCCCAACACTCATGGCATTGTGAGGCGATAGAACCTTTTGGTTCATCTCATGAAGATAAGTATGAAGGTGTGGACCATTAGCAAAAACAACGGACGGATCCTGCAATTCTTCTATTGTCAAATCGCGAAGGCCTGCAGGCTTGGAGATGAATGGGATGACATCCATGCGAAAGCCCGATACTCCACGCGCAATCCAGAAGCGCATGATGTCATGGACTTCTTGGCGAACCTTAGGATTGTCCCAGTTCAAATCTGGCTGACACCGTTCATAGTAATGAAGGTAATACTGTCCTGTTTTCGAATCATTCTGCCAAGCTTTGCCACCGAAAAATGATGGGTAGTTGTTGGGAAGACCACCATTTTTCCCATCACGCCAGATGTAATAATCACGGTACGGATTATCTCTGCTGGAACGGCTTTTCTGAAACCAAATATGCTGGTCGCTTGTATGATTGACGACGAGATCTACGATAACCTTCATATCCCTCGCATGCGCGCCGGCCATTAGTGCCTCGAAATCCTCCATTGTCCCAAAATCGGAATTGACTTTTCGATAATCACGGATGTCATAACCACTATCGACATTGGGAGAGTCGTAATGTGGATTGAGCCAGAGAACAGTGACGCCAAGGTTCTTCAGATAGTCCAGTCGATTAAGAAGGCCACGAAAATCGCCAATTCCATCTCCGTTGCTATCCGCAAACGACCGGATGAAAACCTGATAGACAATAGCTTCTTTCCACCAGGTATGCTGGCTTTTACCTTGAGCCTCGACTGAATTAATCATGGACAGACCTGCCCCTCCCGACAACAGGAGCGGGATAAATTTCAGTGTAGTACGACGCCGCATCTTGGAAAGCATGAGCACACCTTAGAATCAAAAAGAGATGACGCATGGTTGAACGTTCAACTTTATCGTTCAACTTACAAATTGTGTCATGCTATTGGGAGTAATGTTTTCTTTTTTCTGTCACTGACCCTCTCGTTAGGGATTTTTCAGAAAATGAATTATGATTCCACAATTTTGGAAACTCGTTCTTCAGGACAAAAATATGAGCCAGAAGCCGCGCCGTCTGCATGTTACCCTGAAGGATGTCGCAGCTCACATTGGAGTTTCTCATACAACGGTTTCCAATGCTTTTTCTCGACCCGAAAAATTGTCATCTGACCTTCGTCAGAAAATTTTTAAAACTGCACGTGAGCTAGGATACTCTGGCCCAGACCCTGCCGCTCAGCAGCTTCGAAAAGGGCAGATTGGCGCTGTAGGACTGGTTTTGAGCCACGATCTTCATTATGCAGTATCAGATCCTGCAGGCTTGGCTGTATTACGTGGGGTGACTAAAGCCTATCAGTCACATCCGACTAATCTGCTTCTCATCGCCAGTCACGACAAAGAGGCAGAAGGCCCCTGCGCTGCTATTCCAAGTCATGCCGCAGTTGACAGCATGATTCTCTATTCTCTTGCAACAAACAGTCACACTGTAGAACGGGCTTCTCGCCGCGGCATACCACTTGTGACAATTGATCAGCCTCGAATTTCAGGGGCTGGCTTTGTGGGAGTAGATCCGACCTCTGGTATTAACGCAGCAGTTCAACACATGCTTCAACTGGGGCATCGTCGATTCGGTATTCTATCTCTCAAACTTGCTCCTGACAGGAAAACGGGCTTTGTCTCCAAAGAACGGCTCGCTGCTTCACAATATGAAATGGTTTTAACCAGACTTGATGCTTATCGCCAAGCCTTTCTACACGCTGGCTTTGAACCAGAAGAGTGTCCAATCTGGGAATGTGGAGAAGCTATTGAGGAAAGTGCTCTAAAGGGAACCATGAAATTACTTCAGGCTCCATCAAAACCCACTGTTATTATTGCTCTCAGTGATCGTCTCGCTATTGCCGCGATCAAGGCTGTTCAGGCAATCGGGCTTTCTGTCCCCAATGATATTTCGATAGTAGGTTTTGACGATATCCCTGAGGCAGAAGTTCATAAGCTGACCACCATCAGGCAGCCACACGAAGAGAAAGGGCAGCAGGCGGTTAAAATTCTTCAGAAAAAAAATTCATGCCAGGAAGTCATTCTCCAATCGACATACATAGAAAGAAATACAGTTGGTATATCAAGCGAGAAATACTCCCGCAATTCATGAAATTTTTCTCCATACTTCGATATTTCATAAATAATACTTACATCAGTACTGTATGTGGTGCGCTATATTATCTGAAATTTTCATTCCTAAACTCACACTACGTGTGACAAGGCTTCCTGCACCGATAATGGTATCATCTCCAATCGTAATTCCTGGCAAGATGATGGCCCACCTCCAATCCAGACGTTTGCGCGGATAACAACCGGGCAACCAAACTCAAGCCTCTCCCGTCGCAAATCCGGATTACGAGGGTGATCTGCCACAAGAATTTGGACACTTGGACCTACTGGTTGCGCCCGAGCCAGTCCCGACGGAAACACGTCTAGGCTCAGGATTCATAGCCAGAACATGACAGTGGCAGCGAGGCAGATAACTGAGACGAAGAAGGTTGGACATCTGTCGTAACACGCGGCGACGCGCTGCCAGTTCTTGAGCCTGCCGAACATGGTTTCGATACGATTGCGGCGCCGGTATTTGTGCTTGTCGTAACTGACTGGCGTCGTGCGGGATTTTTGGCTTGGAATGCAGGGGCTGATCCTTTTCTCCTCCAGTCCGTCCCTGAACCAATCGGCGTCATAGGCGTGATCGGCCAGGAGCCATTTTGCCGCGGGAAAACTGTCCAGCAGATCATTAAACCTGTCCTCTCTTAGGTCGGATTATAGCTTACGCCCCTGTTCGAAAATCGGGGGCGACCTCTTTTCCATCAAACCATGAAATTTGTTAGAATTCCTCATTGAGAAGAATGACGCTTTGTCGAGATTTTTCTGGTATCTTAGTTTGCGGTAAAAGCTCTTATCTATAGGCCTTCTGTCTTTTCAAGTTTCTTTTGCTCAAAACGGTCTGCCGTTATCATGAAAAAGTCTTTCTCTTTGGCCCCTGTCAGCCTTCTTGCCGTTGCTCGTGAAGCTGGCGTGTCCAGAGCGACAGCCTCGTTGGTCCTGCGCGAAAGTCCTCTGGTTGCGACCGAAACGCGTGAGCGTGTTCAGGAGGTCATGAAACGTCTTGGGTATATTTATAATCGGGGTGCAGCAAACCTCAGACAGAACCGGACCCACACCATTGGCCTTGTCCTTCCCAATATTGCGAACCCCTTTTTCAGTGAGCTGACAGCGGGAGTTGATGAGATTAATGATACCAATGACGTTGTCTGTTTCATCGCCAATAGCAATGAATCGGTCGACCGTCAGGCTCGCCAGCTACAACGCCTGCGAGAACACAACGTTGATGGGGTCATCATCTGTCCTGCTGTGGGAAGTTGCCAGACGCTTCTTGATGATCTTAAGCGGTTAAAACTGCCTTTCGTGCAGGCCCTCCGGCAAGTTTCTTCAGATGAGAGTGATTATGTGGCCGCTGATTACGCTACTGGTATTGAAAAAGCAGTAACGCATCTCGTTCGGACTGGTCGCAGACGAATCATGTTCGTTGGCAATATGAACGTTCATTCTGCCGCACAGGCTCGTTGTGAAGGATTCATGCGAGCGGTGGCACTGCATCACCTCCCCCAAACACTGATTGTTTCGGGTGGAGCAGAAAATACCTATGACGAGGCGATGTTTGATACGCTGCTAAATTCCTCCGATCCTCCAGATTCAGCGATCTGTTACAATGATATCATGGCCTTAAATGTCATGAATCGTCTTCAGGCGCATGGTATTGCCGTGGGTAAGGAGTTTGCAGTTATCGGGATGGATGATTTGCCCCAAGCATCGGCGTCTTATCCCGCTTTAACGACCATCGGCACTGGCCCCTGCGATATCGGTCGAGCGGCTGCGAATCTCCTTCAGGCTCGACTTGAAAACCCCGAGCGTTCGAGGGAACATATTATTCTCTCTCCTCAGCTAATCATCCGTGCCAGTTGTGGCCAAAATGCTTATCTCGGGTGACATCTTTACTCACCTAAACGACGATACGATCACAGAAAACGTGATGAAAAATCATATAATCACACAAGAGTGACGTTTACCTAACGTTATTTATGTGACTTTTTTTCAAAATTAGCATTCCCTGTACGAACCGCGGTCTTTTAGATCGATCTAATTAAAAGTTCTGTTTCGTCATCAGAGACGAAACTCAAGGAGGGCTTATGACAACACCCGTGAAATGGGCTCTGATTGGGGCTAGTAACGTGGCGCAAGAGTGGATGATCGACGCCATTCGCTCGCAGCAGGAAGGTATAATTTGCACAGTATTCAGTCAAAATGCTGAAAGAGGAAAAGCTTACGCTCAAGCCAATGGTATTCCACGCAATACAACGCTGCTTGATGATATTCTGCAAGATTCGGAAATTCAGGCAGTATATATCAGTTCTCGAAACGAGTTTCATAAAGAACAGGCTCTTGCTGCCGCGCGTGCCGGGAAGCACGTTCTGTGCGAAAAGCCACTCGCTTTATCGCTGGACGACGCTGAAGACATTGTTCGTGTCTGCCATGAGAGAGGTGTGGTTCTCGGCACCAACCATCATTTACGCTGTTCCGCCGTGCATATTGCTCTCAGAGAACAATTGCGTGCAGGTGCAATCGGGAACCTGAATACCGTCCGGGTTTTCCACGCCAATTGTCTTGCCAAGTCAGTGGATGGATGGCGCCTGAACGATGCCGGGGGTGGGCTCATCCTCGATAGTACTATTCACGACATTGATACTTTACGCTTTTTACTGGGGACTGAACCGCTTTCTGTGTTTGCCATGACGCAGAGCGGTCGCAAAAGTGTCTCGGGCATTGAAGATGGTCTGATGGCGGTTATGCGCTTCCCTGGAGACGTTCTCGTACAGATTCACGGGTCTTACGCTGTTCCATATGCACCTGGAGGCATAGAGATTTACGGAGACAAAGCGGCTTTGATCGCGCGGGATTGCATGTCCCAGAAGCCAGTAGGAAGTCTTGCTTTACGAAATGCAGAGGGAGAGCAACCAATATCCCTCACTCATCATAATCTTTACCGCTACAGTGTCGCCCGTTTCCTCGGTGCCATCAATGGCAAAGGAACACCTGCAGCAACAGGCGAGGATGGGGTGGCTTCTCTCAGGATTGCACTGGCCCTCAAGGAATCCGTCCGTACAGGACAGGAGATAAAGGTCATCCCATCATGAGCGCAACGACGATGACGACGTCCCTTCCCCTTGATCAGGAGCGGTCTCTGACTATGACTGAAGCATTGTCACAGCGTCCTGAAATGACGCCCGAGGAACTACGTCGTGCTGCATGGACATGCTCTGTTGGGAGCGCCATGGAGTATTACGACTTTGCACTATACAGCCTCGCATCAGCGCTGGTATTTGGGCCGCTTTTCTTCCCAAGCACCATTCCTGGCATGGGGTTGGTTGCAAGCTTCGCGACCTATTTCATCGGATTTGCAGTTCGGCCGATTGGCGGCATTTTCTTTGGTCGACTGGGAGACCGTCATGGCCGCAAAAAAGTCCTGCTTCTGACCGTAACACTCATGGGACTGGCAAGTGCAGCCATTGGACTTATTCCATCTTATGCCACAATCGGCATTGCAGCCCCTCTTCTGCTAGTTTTCATGCGTATTCTGCAGGGGTTTGGTGCGGGTGCCGAGCAGGCAGGCGCAGCGGTCATGATGACGGAGTCTGCACCGAAAGAACGTCGCGGATACTTTGCCGCCCTCCCCTTCCTCGGGATTCAGATGGGAACGGTTGCAGCGGGACTGATCTATTTTGGCATGCTCACGGGCGTACCGAATATTGCAGAGACCTGGATATGGCGCGTGCCATTTCTAGGGAGTGCGTTTCTTCTCGTCATCGCCCTCTACATGCGGCTGAGACTGAAGGAATCTCCAGCTTTTGCAAAGTTGAAGGAAGAGGAAGAGCATGAAGAAGTCATGCCAATCCGCGAAGTTCTGACCACTTCATGGCGCCCCATCACGGCTGGACTTGGTTTGCGCATGGCCGAAAACGGTGGTTCATCCATCTATCAGGTGCTGTCAATCAGTTACCTCGTGCATACCGTTGGGATGAGCAGCCAATGGGGAACCCTCGCCCTGATTGGAGCCGCGTTCGTCGGTGCTGTTACAATTCCGGGAGCCGGATGGTTGAGTGACCGCTACGGCCGAGTCCGGGTGTATCGTGCATTTGCCATCCTGCAGGCTGTGACCGCTATTCCTGTCTGGTACATTTTCAGCCAGGGAAATCCAGTTCTTTCAATGATTGCATTGTCTCTGGCTCTTGGCGTCGCAACCTGGGGAATGTTCGGTACACAAGGGGCTTTCCTGCCTGAAATGTTCGGGGTCCGACACCGTTACACAGCCGTATCATTCACGCGTGAATTTTCCTCCGTGATTGCAGGAGGTGTATCTCCCATGGTCGGGCAGTTTCTGATCACGATGTTTGCCCGGTTCAACATCGGAGGCGTCTCGAGTGGCAAGTTCGCATGGGTACCATTGGCAACCTACGTGATTTTTCTGGCCGGACTTGCGGTTCTGGCAACTTTTTTTATCCCTGAGACCAAGGGAAGAGATCTGATGTCTCAGAACGACGTGTTCTAAAAAGTCTGCTTCCTCGCTCTAGAATTTTTCAGGGCACTTCTGACTATCGCCTGACATGCACACGCATCCGCAGACGGATCATGATCAATTCATGCCTGAGGTTTAACATGACATCTGATGTTTATTCGCCCTGTTTCAAAGCGTCGTTATCGGACGCTTTGAAACAGTATGCAGACCTCCTTCTGGACGCGCGCAAAACGGGTCATTGCCTGCAACAGATCCCAGCATCTTCTGTTCCCCAAAATACAGAAGAGGCTTACGCAATACAGGATCGGGTAGCGCATGCCTTAATGTCATCTTTTGGATCGATCCAAGGGTGGAAAGTTGGCGCTCCAACCCCAGACAGCGAACCTTTTTGTGCTCCACTACATCAGAAGACAATTTTTTCGGGAGATACCAAACTTCCAGTGGATTTCTGTCGCCTCTACGGTGTTGAAGCAGAAATCGTCTATGTTTTTGGCTCATCTCTGCCAATGCGCTCCACACCGTGGACAGAGGAGGATATTCGCAAATCCATTGTAAGTGTACATGCCGCAATCGAGATTTTCGACACGCGCTTTTGCAAACCCGGATCCCAGTCCGGTTTGGTTCATCTGGCGGATCAGGGAAACCATGGCGCTCTTATTTACGGAGCGCCCCTGAATGACTGGCAACGCCTTGTGCCGGTTGATGAACGGGTCCGTCTCACTTTGAACGGTAAAACACTCATTGATCATACTGGAGGAAATTCCGCCGGTGATCCGATGCGACTTCTTGTCTGGCTTGCCAACCATGCTGCCAAAAGGGGTTTCCCCATACAGACAGGGACGATCGTCACGACAGGGTCCATGACGGGAACTGAATTTGTTTCCGCAGGCACGATCGCTGAAGTCCAGATTGGCCCATTAGCGCCTGTTACCGTCACACTTCCTTGAAATAGAATGATGAAAAGGGTTTTTGCGGTCATGAAGACGGAAATACTTCTTGTTGAACCCATGATGCCTGAAATCGAAGCTGTTCTTGATGCCACATATATTGTGCATCGTTACGATGATTCGATTATTCCGCCAGATGTTGCCGCGCGTATTCGCGGGATTGCAACAGGCGGCGGAACTGGAGTGCCAAACCAGCTAATGCAGAGCCTTTCGAACCTTGAAGTCATTGCTATCAATGGTGTCGGAACGGATGCCGTTGACCTAAAAGAAGCAGCACGACGTAATATTGGCGTAACTACAACCTTGAATGTTCTGACGGATGATGTCGCGGATCTCGCCATGGCACTGATGCTGGCGGCAATGCGTGATCTGGTTCCGGGAGATCAGTTCGTTCGGGATCATCAATGGGGTGCCGGTCAACTTCCCTTGGCTCGTAAAGTGACGGGACAGAAACTCGGAATTGTCGGTATGGGACAGGTCGGGCAGGCTATTGCCAGGCGTGCGCGTGGCTTTGATATGCCTGTTTCCTATTACTCCCGCCGTGATCTGTCATTGCCAGAAGCGCCTTTTGTTCCTGACCTGCGAGCACTCGCTGAACAGAGCGATATTCTGGTTGTCTCAGCTTCTGGCGGTGCACAGTCCCGGCATCTCATCAGCCGTGATGTCATGGAAGCCCTTGGTCCATTCGGGTTGCTCGTAAATATTTCCAGAGGCAGCGTTGTGGATGAACACGCCTTGGTAGAGCTGCTCGAGCAAGGAAAGCTCGGGAAGGCTGCTCTGGACGTTTTCGAAAGCGAGCCGACGGTTCCAGAGGCTCTTCTCACGATGAAAAACGTTGTTCTCCAGCCTCACCGCGCCAGCGCTACTGTGGAAACACGCCTCCAGATGGGGCGTCTGGTTATTGCCAATCTGGCCGCGCATTTTGCGGGCGCACCTCTCCTAACGCCAGTGCAGTAACTCTGCATAGGTCAAGCAGAGGCGTTGTTCCGTCCAGAACAATGTTTCGCTCCGAGGTAATACCATGATGTATTCCCTATTTTTTCGCCGAAGGCTCATTGCCCTTGGTGTTCTTTCGGCTGGGTGGCTATGCACCCAATCAGCCCACGCTCAGTATCGTGGTCCGATCTCCGAAACGGCCCCTCTTTTCGCTCTGGATACCCCAACGTCTTACGCCAATACGCCTTTTACGCCACCTGTGGAAAACATGGTTAACCCGTGGGGAAGACTGGTTAAGCGCCTCAATAAAAAGGGAATTGGGATTGTTGTGGACTACACGAGCGAAAGCGCCATCGCTCTGAATGCCGGGCATGGCGGTGATGCCGGGTATGCCCACCAGATTGGGGTTGAACTCGATCTGGACTGGGAGAGGCTAATCGGATGGAAAGGTTTCAAGACACATGCCGTCTTCGTTAACCGTGCAGGCCATAATTTAGCATCTGATATGGGGGAACGATCCCTTAATGGCTTCCAGGAAATTTACGGTGGGGGCGGTAATGTTGGCGTGCATCTAGTGTATGTTTACGGAACGCAGGACCTTTACAAAAACCGGATTCAGATTGCTCTCGGCAAAATGCCTGTCAATATCGATTTTGCCAATTCTCCTTTGTTCTGCACGTTTATGAACAAATCGAACTGCGGTATTCCAAAATCCCTCACCCGTGGTGCAGCAGGCTATGCGACGTACCCAGGATCTACATGGGGCACGAGAGTAAGATACTGGCCATTACATGGAGTTTACGCTCAGGCCGGCTTGTATGGTGTCAACCCATATCTGAATACAAACAGATACGACCGTACCGGATTCAGAATGGATACCAAGCTTTATACCGGCGTCTATATTCCGGTTGAAATTGGCCTTATTCCATCTTTCGGAAAAAATAATCTGGTAGGCCATTACAAATTTGGCGTTGCTTATGATTCTTCGAATTATAGAGACGTCTATTATGACACGTCTTTACAACCTGCTGCCAGAACCGGCATGCCCTATCGCTGGACTAACGGAAAAACGCAAATTTGGCTTCAGGCAGACCAGATGCTGATCCGCAATGGAAATGGGCCCCTGCACGGCCTTTATGCAATCGCGGGTTTCACGAAAAGTCAGGGGAACAACAGCCCTTATACATATCAGGTCTATGCCGGATTTGTGGACAGAGGCGTCATTCCTAGCCGCTCACAAGATACAATGGGCGTGGAATGGTCTGAAACATTTGCCAGCCCGCAACTGATCACATCGCAATGGATCCGGTATCGGCAAGGCCTTTCTCTGCCAGGAAATGCAGATTATCCGCAGAGTCACGTCATGACGTTTGAAGCAACTTACAATATTCACGTTTTCCGTGGCCTTTCGATCCAGCCGGACTATCAACATATTTGGAGAACCAATCTTCAGAAAAACAAGCCAGAGGTTGATGCACTTGGCCTCAAAATCCATGCTGTTCTTTAGGCTCAGGACCTATTAATTTATGACACCGAACGAACGGTTGTGCTTCACGGGCTTACCGATGGAGGGTGGGCCTGTAAGTGATGTGTTTTTACTATCTGAGCGCCAGATGAAGCGGATTGAGCCGTTTTTTCCTCTGGCGCACGGAGTGCCACGCGTGGATGACCGGCGCGTTCTGAGCAGGATCGTTTATGTGATCCGCAACGGCCTTCAGTGGAAAGACGCTCCGAAAGCGTATGGTCCGCACAAGACCTTGTATAATCGCTTCATCCGGTAGAGCCGCCTAGGCTCAGGATCCATTGATATGGACGGAAGGATGTGATTTAGGCTCCCTAAGGAGACTGAATCAGATTTCCGCAATCAAATCAATGGGTCCTGAGCCTAGGCGGCGAACGGTTTCAGAAGTGTATTAAATTTAAATTCTGGTCAGTACTTACGATAATGTCTCGAAGTGTCGGATGATCCACGAAATTTCGTAAAGCAGGCCAAGACTCACGAACCCGATATGGAACCGGCGATTGGTCGAGACGATCGCGATACCACATAATACGAGATAGACCGGCACACGGAACCAGTATTCGATCGAGAACAAGGCATAATGCGCAGGTCCTTTGAGCAGGGTATCGATCAGATCAAATACGACTGTCAGAGCAAAAATAGAGAAAAACCATTTTCTGCGGGAAATGAAGAAATCCTCGTATCCCGTGTAATCATTGACTGTGTCCGGAAAAAGAAAAGCGCTCAGAAAGAAAAGAAGAACCGCATAGAGAATCAAAAACAGATACGTTTCAAACGTCCAGACTGGCAGTTCAATCAGCCACAGCTCCCACCACCAGAAATGCATCAGCATCAGAAGCAATGTCAGGACCCAGCCGATGTGCACGGGGTAGATCCGCGTTTGGTTGGGGTGCTGAATGATACGCACGAGGCCCGTGAGAAGGCGCGTCATACTCAGACCGACCACCATACCCATGATCATGCGGACATGCTGGAAAATATCGGGCGAAGTCAACGGGTGAGGGTTCAAGATCGTCTTGCTCCTGATCAGATTTTTCTGAAAGTCTCCTTTTCAAGGAATGGAATTGACCACCTCCAGTCCATTCTCACCGAAAAAAGCCAGCCCCGCGCCGATCATGGCTTTATCCTGAATGACGGACAGGTCATGGGGTGAAACTGCCGCAAGCGCCTTCAACCATGCCGGAGAGAAGATGCTGTTCCATTTCTGCTGGAACTCTGAAGCATTGTGGACGGTCAGAAACCGCTGAGGTGCTGTGTTGACCCGCAAGGGAAAAACCACGAACCGAGCAGCGTCTGCGGGGCGCCCGGCAATAGCCGCATCATAGAATCCCTTGATGGGCTCCTCAAACTGATCATCACCCTTGTTGGTTACGTCACCATATCGATGGCCGGGCACATAAGAGCCACTACCTTCGGCAACCAGTTTGACGGGAAGAGTGTGACCGTTACCGCTCCATGTTCCTGCAAGGCCCGTGCTGTTCTCCGCAGTGACGGTCGCCGAGTTGTTATCAACATAATGGAGCACAAAAAGCCCCCCGCCCGGCTCGGCAAGGCGCAGGTCTTTGCCTGCTGTTCCGGTGAGAGTAATATCCTTCAGGTATTTTCGGTAATAATAATGGCTGCCTTCAGCGACCTTGTTCCCAGAGATGCCCAAGGTCATGCCGACCGGAGCGTCTCCTACCATACCTGCATAATCATTAAATTCGTGCATGTCCGCAGCATGGACATGGCCCGATATGCCCACTGGTATCAGCAGAAGGAAAACCGGCATGAGTCTTGCGAGGTTTTTGCGCATCGCGATGACGCTGGGTGTCATGAGTTCAGCTTTCCGTCGTTGAGAGTGTAGGAAAATGTCCCGGCGCCAAGGCGATTTCGTTCTGATAATCCGCAGGGACATCCATCCGGAAAGTCAAGGAGGGCTGCACGCTACAAGCCCCTTTTTTGCAGCAGCGGCAGGATCACGAACAGGGCGCAGGCAAAAGCCGCAAAATAGGGAAGTCCGTGCGAGGTAAGATTCATGGCCACTCCCGTCGCGCCAGGGCCAACAAACGCCCCGATCCCCCATGCGATCGACATGACGGAATACACGGACACTAAATTACCGCCACGAAACCGGTTACCGACAACGCCCATCATGACGGTGTAGATACCGACGAACACGCCGCCCCATACGAACAGCAATCCGTAAGCCAGAAGGGGATACGCGATAGCGAACGGCCATATGAACGCTCCGATGGCCGATGCGGCAGACAGTCCGATGACCAGACGCCGCGGATTGGTCCGGTCAGCGATCCATCCGACAGGAACCTGCAACACGATCGCTCCGATCAGCAGGACAGAAAGCAGAAGTGTCGCACTATGCTCGCTCCAGCCCGCTCGCATGGCATAGAGTGGAAGAAATGAAGAACCTGCCGTCTCCAGTGTCGCGTTCAGCAGGGTTGCGCCGATCGCAACTGGTGCGAGTGCCAGGTAGCGCATCATGCCTGGCTGGGTTGGCTTTTCGAGCAGTGGTGAGCGCATCCAGGGCATTGCCACGGACAGGACTGCCACAAGCGCGATCCCCCCGCCGATCAGGTAAGGTGTTCGTCCCTGTGGTCCCACAATAGTCAGGATGACTGGTCCAAGCGCAAAACCTAGCGACAGTGCGGCTGTATAGATCGCCAATGTGGTTGTTCGACTCCTTTCCTCACTAATGTGGTTGATCCAGGTCTCGGACATGACCAGCATTGTCTCTGACGCTGCCCCGAGTGCGAAGCGTAGGGGAAACCAGAGCCAGATCGACGGCATGACAGGAAAAAGGGCCAGCGTCGCTGCCACGACCAGAAGAGCGACAGTGATCGGTAGTTTCGGACCGTAACGCCAGGCTAGTCCGGGCAGGAAAGGCGCGAGCGCAAGCACCCCGACCGCGTGCATGGCGGCGTTGGCGCCGATGACATTCTCGCCAAAACCCATCCGGGTCAGATCAAGGGCAAGAAGAGGTGCGCTGAGACCATAGGTCAGGCCAAAAATCATGCTTGTCATCACGAGAGAGACAAGTGTGGGGCGTATCGATCGTGTCTGTACGCCCTCGAGAAGTTGCACCTGCCTTGCGACGCTATAGCGCTTGCGCATTGTGCGAATACGCGCGAACCACTGCTGGCGGCGACCTGTCAGAATGAACTGGAGAGTTTGCGCGTAATCAAGGATCAGTCCCGGAGTCCATGTCATGGCTTCTGCGCGCGCGCGCCACAGAACCAGTAGCCACATCGCCGGATCCGTGAGCAATAACAGAACCGTTCGTAGCGGTTTTTCCTGCCCCAGTGCGCCTTCCAATGCAGCGTCCAGAGCGAGGGCGACGGTTGAAGAGCAGTTCCGGCTGGTCAGGTTATAAATTGGCGTTTCGCGATAAAGCGCCAGAAATGCACGCAGAGCATCGGCATTGTATCGAAAAAACCGGATGTCTCGATCGGGACTGCGCCATCCGGCACATTCTTCTTCGAAGGAGGGACGAAAAGCGCCGGGAACATCATTTTCTACGCCTGCCCGGAGCAACGCGGCAAAATCTTCCGGTGAATGATCGATATCTTCTGCAGGGCACAGGCTGACGTAATCGGTGGGTGGCAGGGACAGCGCGGCGTGTCCAGTCGATATAACACCGCCTTCATCCATCGCAGCGATATACCGGTCGATAATCGGGCGTCTTGTCGGATTGATGGCAGATCCGACAGCTGTCCAGACATGGACGGTCAGCGCCTCTTCATTGTCCCATGATTTTGGTACTACCTGCGACGGATGGAGAAGTCCGCGCCCATGCCAGTTCGGTCCCGCAAACAGCGGCAGATCCGTCACGGAGGCTTCAGGCGGCAAACGAAGAAGCTGTATCCCGAGTTTTCCGAAACTCCAGGCTGCTCCAAGCAGCGCAACGCCAAGACAGAAGGGCACGGTATTGCGGTATTGCACTGGCCATGGTGATGCGATCAACATGGCGACGCCCAGTTCGAAGACACCCAGAGCTATAGCTTTACGCCATTGTGCAGCCCGGATCACGATCGCGGCCGCTATCCGTAAAATGCCATCGACGACGAGTGCCGTTCCCAGCACGATTGTCGCGACGATATTATGATCCGCAGGAATGTCGATCGCCATGAAACCGAGCGCGAAAAAGCCAAGCGACTTCAACACAGGGATGGTCGCGTTTGGAAAACCTATGGTCGCAAGGGTTATCAGCCGTGCAATGCCTTCCACGACGAACGCCGCACCAATGACGTCAATCGTGACGATCTCAGCCGGGCGGTAGATATCGCCGACAAAAACAATGCCTGCAATTAGGCACAACAGCGCAATGCCAAGACATGCGCTCCATAGCCTTCGTAGCGGACCGGTACCCAGAAGAAGGATGATCAGACGAATCATCGCGTCGCTCTGGATCGACGGCCATCTTCAAATTGATCCGAAAGAAGCAGATCATTGTCGTGGGGTCTGAAATGATCAGGACTACCGGATGATAGCCGGATGTTCATTATCGGACGCTCTCAGCCAGGACGCTGTCAACATTGAAGAGACCCGTCTGGTTCGGATCGATTTCTCGGGTTCGATAGAAGCGGGCTGTCAACTCATCGCGCGGTTCGGCAAGTTGATACGTTCTACGGGATTGCTTCGATCCGTATGATGAGGAGGGGCCGGGAACCTCCGTCTTCTGCTCGTTCAGGACGAGAAAATATTGGTATCCTGAACTCTTTGCCGTTTGAGCGGCAGTCCGAAATACTGCCTGCTGGACACTGCTCATGGAATCCGTGCCTGCCCCCGAGCCGGAGATGACCATTGTATGATCGTCAAGCATACGAGACGTGGTCTGTACAGTATTCAGCACGGAACCGAGGCTGGTGCATCCAGCCAGGGAGGAGAACAGCCCCACTACGAGAGCTTTTTTCCACGTCTGGTCCATAAGGCTTCTCCTGCTGTGTATCCGTAGGAAACCTGCCACTTCGTCGTGTAGCCGCCATTGAGCAGAAGTGCTCTGCTCCGTGATGTTATGGCCCGTCATCACCCTGTCATCTCTGAACTGCTCACAACACGTTTGCCATTCTTTTCATTCAGGAATGATTATCAGTTATGAGATCATGATAAATGTGTCTTTTTCGACAAGACATGTCGCGAAACGCGAACAAACATCTGGTGATCGTTGTGTGTCTGCGAATAGTGCAGAGGAGTCTATTGCGTGTTATCCGGATGGCATCGGCCTGATCCGGTTTGGAGTGTATACGTGCGGAAGCGCTGCTGATGATTGTTCGCTCGCCGTATTGTACGCGGTGCTCATCGGTATGCTCTCTGGGCACGCAAGAATACAGCTTATGGTCCGCATGCCGTTGTGACGGATTGATGTCTGCTTTCCGAAGTGTTCACATGATGCCCTGACGTCTGACATGTAGGCAAAACCGGACCTGCGGCTTCCGCCACTATCCCGGACATTGCCGCAGACGCTCATTAAGCCGAAAAGAAGACGCTTATGGCAAAATTTAAGTTAGGCTCAGGACCCATTGATTTGATTACGGAAATCTGATTCAGGCTCTGTGAGGAGACTGAAGATGAGTGATCTGTTTTGGCTGACGGATGAACAGATGGATCGTCTGCAGCCCTTTTTCCTAAAGAGCCACGGCAAACCTCGCGTTGATGATCGCCGTGTGCTGAGCGGCATCATTTTTGTGAACCGCAATGGCCTGCGCTGGCGTGACGCACCCCGGGAATACGGTCCGCACAAGACGCTCTATAATCGCTGGAAGCGCTGGGGCGACATGGGTATTTTCATGCGGATGATGGATGGCCTGTCTGCTGCGAAAGCCGAGCCCCGGACCATCATGATTGATGCGACGTATCTCAAAGCGCACCGCACGGCTTCAAGCCTGCGGTTAAAAAAGGGGATCCAGGCCGCCTGATCGGACGCACTAAAGGGGGCATGAACACCAAGCTGCATGCGATCACGGATCAGAACGGACGACCGCTGAGCTTCTTCATGACGGCGGGACAGGTCAGCGATTATACCGGTGCCTCTGCTCTGCTGGACAGTCTTCCTGCCGCACAATGGATGCTGGCGGACCGAGGTTATGACGCCGACTGGTTCAGGAACGCCCTGGAAGAGAAAGGGATAAAACCCTGCATTCCAGGACGGAAATCTCGCGGAAAACCGGTCAAATACGGTAAGAGAAAATATAAACGCCGCAACCGTATCGAGATCATGTTCGGAAGGATCAAGGACTGGCGGCGGGTCGCAACCCGCTATGACAGATGCCCGAGTGTCTTCTTCTCAGCCATCTGCCTCGCTGCAACCGTCATCTTCTGGCTATGAGTCCTGAGCCTAATCGCTTGGTATTGAATTTTTCTCAATCGTCACTTTAAAAAAATGAAAGGAAAATACCGTAGACAAAATCAGTTTTTTTAAAGTGTTCGATACCTGATAACAGATAAGATCCATTTCCGTTAAATACATAATTTGAAATAAATGTGTTATAATGGACACACCAAGAAAATCTCACTTCAAAATCGCATTGTTACCATTGCGCACAGGAGACATTTCCTTTCAGTTTTGTAATCGAAGATACATTGAGACATGAAATGAAGGGATATCTGCCAGCAATGAACACCTCTTTTCCAACGTTGGCCCGTCCGGGCTTTTCACTGAAACCCTCCCGGACTTTTTTGAAAATTGCCTTACTGGCTGGTATTTCCTACACAGCGCTTCCTGTTCCTGAAGCCTGTGCAGAGACGACGACGAAGCATCTTTCTGCCGCTCACAAGTCTGCTGCGAAAAAAGCAGCAGCGCCCCGTGCAACAGTGCAGTCCGCACGTCCTCAGACATCGGTTCAAGCCAAGCCCGTTACAGTTGCGCCTGTGTCTGCGCCCGTTCAGACAGTTACGAATGCCAACCTACAGCCAAGCACATCACCTGCAGCTGAAGTCGTTACCGTTACAGGAACGCGTCTTTCTCAAACGCGCCTGACGAACGTTATGGCTGGCTCAACCGTCGATGCCGCGCAGCTTCGTGCCCGTGGCTATACGGACATGGGCATTGCACTGATGCGTGAGAACACCGCCTTCACGGTAGGTGACAACTCCCCTATCGGTTCACAGGGCAGTTTCGGTGCCGGCCAGTCGTTCGTTTCTCTTCTTGGCCTTGGCTCACAGCGGACTCTCACCCTCGTTGACGGCATGCGCATGGTGGGTGGATCAACTGCTTCCAACTATGGTGCAGGCTCAGGCTCGCAGGTTGATGTCAGTGCAATTCCGACATCCCTGATCAAAAAGGTTGATACCCGTCTCGGTGGCGCAGGCGCGGCTTATGGTGCTGATGCTGTTGCGGGTGTCGTGAACTACCAGCTCGACGATCATTTCAAGGGTGTTGATTTCAACGCACAGGGTAACTGGACGCAGAAGCTGGATGCGCCGCAGGAAAAGATTACGTTCAAGGCTGGCACAGACTTTGACCACGGCAAGGGCGGCGTCGTTTTCGACGTGGAATATCGCAATGCTGGCGGCATGGTCGCGAATGACCGCCCCTATACAAGAGGCAGCCTGTCCACCACATACGCTCGACCTGCTTATGGTTCGACTACGCCATACGCGCGCGTACTGACGCCAGGCGTTCGTTTCCTGCAGAACTCAGTCACTGGTCTGCCGACCACAAGCGCAGTTTACGGTCAGCTTCCAGTCAAGGCAGGTAAAGCCGGATACGCTATCCCTAACGCCGCCGGACAGGCGCTGATGTTCAGCCCTAATGGCCAGTCTCTCGTGCCTATCACGTATAACTCTGCTGTGCAGGACGGACTTCGCGCTTCAGGCGGGAACGGCCTCGCACTGCAGGATTACAACCAGCTTTATGCGCCATCCGACAAGCTGAACCTGACCACGCTCGGCCACTATGATTTCACCGATCACCTGCATGCAACATGGCAGGGGTGGTATGCTCGCGGAACAGCGTCCAGCCTGGTTGGTCAGGGTACCTGGAACACGCCTCAGTTCGATGACCCACTGAGCCTGCAAAGCTATCAGACGAACACGGTCGTCAATGGTGCGTACAAACTCAGCACGAACAATCCCTACCTGACGCCAGCCGTACGCGCGCAGATCGTCAATGCTCTTCAGGCGGCAGGAAAGCCGACGGATACGTTCTATCTGTCACGCTTGAACCAGGATCTTGACGCAGGCATGTATCGTACCACCATGCAGATGTTCCGCTTCCAAGGCGGCCTGAACGGTGATTTTAACGCAGTTGGCCGTCATTTCGAGTGGTCTGTGAAGGGTGTGTACGGCAAGTACATGAACGACACCTGGGAACCATCTATTGTCACCCAGAACCTGACCAATGCGCTGAACGCCACGACGGACGCCAGCGGCAATATCGTCTGCTCTCCAGACTATACAAATTCTACGGCCGTCACACGGAGCTCCACCTGCTCGCCGTTGAACCCGTTTGGTTATAACCAGATGACGCCAGCCGCCCGCGACTACGTCATTTCGGACGCGCACAGCAAAAACACAAACGCGCAACGCGATCTTCAGGCAGAAATTCACAGCACGGTTGCCCACCTGCCGGCTGGTGATATCCGCTGGGACCTTGGCTATGAGCATCGTCGTGAAGGCTACAACTTCAACCCAGGCAGCTTCTTCCAGGGTGAGCAGCAGGCAGACGGCAGCTACAAGCAGTATGGCAATTCAACCGCCATCCCCATTACGTCGGGCGCCTATCACACGCATGAAGTTTTTGGTGAGCTGGATATTCCGCTTGTTTCCCCGAACATGCATGTCCCAGGCGTTTACAGCCTGTCCGCAACAGCAAACGGTCGCTTCATCAACAACAGCATGACCGGCAACTACTGGACGTACATGTTTGGTGGTGCGTGGTGGCCAACGCAGGATTTCGGTCTGTCTGGGAACTATGCCCAGTCCGTTCGTAATCCTTCCGTGACTGAGCTTTTTGCACCCCAGAGCACGACCTACAGCACAGCAGAAGATCCCTGCTCCATTGAGTACATCACCTCTGGGCCTGCGCCTGCAACGAGAGCGGCCAACTGCGCAAAGGAAGGAATTTCCAAGGGCGGTTTCAGCTCGAACATCAATTATTACACGGCGCAGGGCAAATCAGGCGGCAACGCAAAGCTGCAGAACGAGACATCTCACAGCTACACAGGCACACTGGATTTCCATCCGCACTTCGTCCGTGGCCTCGACATGACAGCCGCTTTTGTTGATGTCAAAGTCAACAATGAGATTACATCCCTGAGTGTCGGCGATCTGATGAATGCCTGCTATGATTCAGGTTCTTACCCGAACAACGCATACTGCAATTCCTTCAAGCGTGATTCAGACCACCAGGTTGAGAGCTTCACGTCCGGCTACTTCAACATTGCCAACCAGCACATGCAAATCATGCAGGCGAACATCGATTACTATGTTCCGCTGCAGCGCCTCGGCCTGCCGCAGTCTGCTGGCAACATTGAACTTCGTGGAAACTATTCTCACTACCTGCGCAATCAGCAGACATATCTTGGCAGCACGTATGTCCTGAATGGTGATACGACGTCTCCGAACAATCTGTTTACGCTGGACTTTAACTATACGCGTGGCCCGATTTTCTTCCAGTGGCAGACCATTTACTATGGCAAGTCCAAGTATGCCCTGCAGGTTTCGGACTATACGTACGAGCATAACAACCGTCCGGGATTTGCGTATTTCAACACAACTTTTGGCTATCAGATCACCAAGAACATTGATGCCAATTTCATGATCAACAACATTACCGGAGCACTTCCAAAGTATCCCGGCACAGTCAGCCTAACCCGTTATTATGATGCCATCATGGGACGGTCGTTCCAGCTAAACATCGGTGCTCATTTCTGATCTTTCGATTTAGATATAACACGAGAAAGAGGGGCTTCTGGCCCCTCTTTTTTTGTGCTCTCAGCCTCGGAGACGTCACGAAAACTTCGCACTTGCGTGAGAGAGATACTCTGTTTTCGTTGGGAAAATTCCGTTTAACTTAGAGTAAGCAAAAGCTCCTTGCTCAGATCCTCATGTACCCTGGAAGATTACGGATACGATGGTTCTGCCTGGCACTAAAGACATCGAATTCGATCCGGCACCTGAACACATATGTTATTTTTGAACAGGAGAAGCTCCGCTCTGACAAGGCGTATCTCAATGTCGCAATTTGTGCTGCAAGCGCAGATCATTTGAAGTCTCTAAAAGACCCCGGTTGTTTAGTCTCGGAGTTTGATGGTGTGATATTTTCACGTGAGTAGAAGGAAGCCTAATAGGGCAGATACGCTCAAGCCTGAACTCAAGATATAGCATTATAATGGAACCAAACATAAAACTGCAAAGTGTAACTCGCTGGATTAAAAATAAATTTTAATTTCCATAATTCGGCTTGGTGATGGTGACAATTATTACCTAGCGCGATAGATGCAATTGATTATTTCGGTGGAACGAATTCAATAGCGAGGTACAGACTGTTGACGAAGATTTTCGCGACAAAGAATGCTCTTGTTCTTATGACCTGTCTTTCCGGCGTTGGATATGCGGAGGCCAGAGCCGTTCATAAACACCAGACACATCCCCGCATAATGCAGGGACATAGTGTGGCATCCAAGATCCAAACGCCTATAAACAGCTCTAAGGCAATTGTTCGCAAGCAGCCTGTAACAGCCATTTCGGCGACTTCTGATGAGAGCGTCAGCGTTTCTGCACACCATTCACGTGGTGGCGGTATGATGCGCGTGGAGACCGCGCCCTACGCCGTTCAGACCGTGACCAAACAGTATATTGAGATGAAGAGCCCAACCGGCACTGCCCTTGATTATATTCAAAATCTACCGAGCATCAGTGTCTCGACTACAGATACTTCGGGGATCCAAGGGGGGCAAATTCAAAACCGTGGCTTGACCGATAGTGATATGGGTCTCCTGATTGACGGCGCACCTGCTCAGAATGCTACATATTTGACCGAAGATATTGATTCCGAAAACCTCGATAGCGTTAGTATTCTGCCTGGATCCACTCCCGTTGACGTGCCAGCGACTGCAGCAGCCGGAGGCGTGATGAACGAGGTAACACATGACCCGTCGCACAAATTCGGCGGCATGACGGATTTCTCTTACGGAACTAACAACTTGTCGCGCGAGTTCCTGCGTCTTGAGAGCGGAGATATCGGTAATACCGGTGTACGTAGCTTTCTTTCTTTTTCTAATACCCATGCCCGGACTTGGGTAGGGGCGGGCATCAACAACCGTCGTCACCTTGATTTCGGAATGCGTAAAGATTGGCAAAATGGATCTTTTGCTCGCTTCTTCCTAAGCTGGAACAATGAAGATTCCGTTGTTAATAACTACCCCACAGCTTCGCAATTTTATACCTTTAAGCATACCGGTCAAAGTTATGGGCATACTGCAGGATTCGATGCCAAGAACAATGACTACTGGAAGAACAACCTCGATATCTGGAACGAAATATTCCTCACTGCCCCCATACACGCTGTTGTTAATGACAAGTTGAGCTTTGATCTTAAGCCTTATTATAACTGGGGACGTGGCTGGGATGGTGGCCCCAATGGCACAGCCAGCGCAGGGGAATATACTTATAGGGATGGTACGGCTATTGCAGCGGGAACTCCTCTGACCAGCTACTACAACCAGACTCTGTCGATGAATGTTGGTGTCACTGCACAGGGTAACTATGATATCGACCGCCATAACCACTTAACGTTCGGTTACTGGTATCAGAATTCTAACTCTATTGCTTATTTCCCAGTCAGTGTGACCAAGGCCAATGGCGTCAATCCTCATCCCGACAACTTGAATTATGCTGTGTATTCTGATGGTGTACGTAGCAACTATGGCAGTAATTCCGGATCAGAAACTCACGCTCTTTTTATTCAAAACACAGCAAAGTACCTCAATGACAAGCTCCAGATTGATGCGAGCTTCAAATTTGTGATGTCGAATATCTGGACAATGTCCGCTGCTACTCATAGCAACGCCCATGGAGAGAACATCACAGCCCCTCTGCCACATTTTTCGATTAGCTATCATTTCAATAGTCATCACCAGATCTATATTAATGCCGAAGGGGACTTCCGTCAGCCTAGCGCATCTGCGCTTTCTGTTGGTGCTTCGTCTGGAACGATGCCCAAAAATCAGTATTCGATCAAAGAAGAACTGGGATATCGCTACAACGATAAGTACATCAATCTTGACCTAGATCTGTTCAATTACAACATCACCAATCGCCTGCTCTCTACCTATCTCGGTAACGGCGAAAGCGGCGTCGTCAATGCAGGCAATCAGACCATTCGTGGTTTTGATATCATGTTGGCTGCTCAGTCCTATCATGGCATCAGCCCTTATGTTTCCTTTGAGTACCTCAATGCTCGCATGGACACGAACATCGCGGCGTCTGACGTTTACGGCGATCTTACCGCCTTCCGCACTAAAGGGCGTCAGGCCCCCATGGCACCGCACGTCATGGCAAATCTCGGTGTGACCTATACCTACAAAGGCTTTTTCTCCAATGCCACGCTTCATTATACAGGCCCACAATCTGTGACGCTGGCGGGTGACCAGAGAATTCCAGGTTACATCACTAATTCTCTGACGTTAGGGTATCACTTCAAACCTATGGGTTTTGCCAAAACGCCCACAATTCGACTGAATTTTACGAACCTCACAGGCTCTATTGTCCGCAGTGGTGCTGAAGGCGTAGGCACCAATATAAACGCAGTTCGACTTATGAATGGCAACCTCTCTGCTACAGGAACTGGTGCTCAGTTCTATCTCGTTCCACGGTTTAGTATGACCGGAACCATTTCTACTTCTTTCTGATTTTTGCAGCGGATGCCTGTCATGTCGTCAATTGCTTCTGGCATGACAGGATCGAGAGAGGAAGAGAGCGCCAAAAGCCGGAAATCAGGCGGATGGCATCAAACCATAGTTCTTCAAACCCCTCGATTCTAAACTGCTGGCTGTAAACTATCCTTGAGCAAGGTTAAACCTTACGATGCAAAGCTTGGGTACAGATCTCAAACAGCGTAATTTCAATCGGAATCAAACGAAAAACATTCTAGTTGGTATAACAAATATTATGCGACATAATTTTTACTGCTCTATCGACAAAATGCAAGCTCCTTTATTTGCTCGACGGCCACAATCAAAGACAGGATATTAGACTGGGGTACCTGCGCCTGGAACGATAGGATCTTCTGCAAACGGTCGGTTCAGGATGCCAAGCACGTCGTCTGCAACGTAAATCCGATTACGAGCATAGCCAGTTCGTTCTCTCAGAATCCCCGCCTGGCAAAGCTGGCCAATTGCTGTGTGAGCAGCTGGTGGCGTAATCGACAGCAAAGTTCCCAGCCGTGGAGCCGTCAGAACCGGATAATCCCTAAGGATATCAAGCGCTCGTAGCGCTGCTGATCCCTTTCGGAATGAACGACGGGTCAACCATGCAGTATTCAGGGTTCTGAGAGCTTCACGGGTGATGCGTAACTCCTGAACCGTTTGAACAATGGCATTCGATACAAAGCCGATCAGAGGAAGCCAGTTTAGTTTCTGCTGTGCTTGTTTGAGTGCTGCATAATAAGCCTGTTTGTGGAGCTCTATATACGGTGAGAGATAGAGCGGAACTTGTTTCTCAGCTGCCATCATCAAGGGTAGCAGGAGCCGGCCCACGCGACCATTCCCGTCTCGGAACGGATGAACAGCCTCAAAATGAGCGTGGGCTAACGCCATCCGGGTAATCAAGGATTGGGTCATCATCTGCATCCCATCTTCCCGCATGTAATCCAGGGTATCTTTCAGAAAATTAGGGACTTCAGCCGGCGGTGGAGGATTATAGACGGAATAGGCAATATGCCCATTGCCGCCGATCCATACGACCTCCTGTCGGAAGTCTCCCGGAGTATCCCGGTAGGACGCATCATGGCCGAGTACACTCCGATGCAGGTTCTGGATCAGATCGACCTGAAAGATTTGACGGCCCGCAATAAGAGCCGATGGCACGAACCGCTCCAGAGCCAGCGCGTAATCCCGAACCTGTCGAACCACCTGCCCCCCCTGATCGTCATCTTCGTCAGCAATAAGAAGTTCATCCAGGGTGCTATGGGTTCCTTCCATCGCCGAACTGCTGACAGCTTCACGGCGGCTGAGAATACGACTGATCTGATAAGGGTCTGGAAGAGAGCGTGCAATCTCATCAGCCTGTCCCAATGCCAGCTGGGCTTCGGAATGCACTGCTGTGATTTCTTCAAGAGGAATTCCTTCCTCCGGAAGAGGGAGAGGAAGCACCCCGTAGTGATGCTCATAAGGGGCTGGAAGACGCACCAGACGCTCACGGACACCACCGGATAGTTCAGTTCGCTTCATGGCCCAAAACCTTTATCAGAGAACTTAAAAAACAATCTTATTAAAGGTTACTAAAGAAAGCTTTCAATAATTTTCTTTTTTCGAGCCTGTGTGAAAGGTTGGCGGATATGGATGCGATCAACATTCTGTCCTGACGATAGACAGACGACTGCTGCGAAATTAGGTGTTTGGTCCCGTGGTTTGATGGTGTTGTATTTTCACGAGAGTGGAAGGAAGCCTTATGGGACAGAGACGTCATGGCAGCGCCACGACCACGCACGCCGTGCGAGCAGCACTACAGCGATCGCAGGCTTCGCTCGCGTCGCTGAGCGAGGAGTTCGGGATCAACCCGAAAACAGGTGCAAAATGGCGCAAGCGCCAGACTGCCGAAGTCTAGAGTGCTGAGGGCAAGCTGCACCTTTTCGTTGCCATCGACCGGACAAGCAAATTCGCTGTCACACAACTGGTCGGGAAAGCCGATCGGAAGACAGCCTGGGAATTCCTCGAACATCTCCTGATGTATGATCCCTTATCGAGTTCATACCATTCTGACTGATAACGGCATCCAGTTCGTCGAGCAGGCTCGTAATCGCAATACGGCATGGTCGCGTCCCATACGCTTCGACATGGTCTGCGAAGCCCACGGGATCGAACATCGTCTGACGAAACCCAATCATCCCTGGACGAACGGTCAGGTTGAGCGGATGAACCGGACGATCAAGAAAGCAACCGTCAAACGCTTACATTACGACAGTCATGAGCAGTTGAGGACACACCTCAACGACTTCATGGCAGCTTATAACTTCGGGCGAAGGCTCAAGAGCCTTAGTAGCCTCACACCTTACGAATACATCTGCAAAATATGGACTTCAGAGCCAGAAAGATTCATCATCAATCCAACCCATCAAACCCCGGGACTAAACAACTAGCATATATCTGCACCCGTTTTATGTATCACCCCTCTGATGAAATTATTATGGGATATTGCTTCCTCAATGGCGGCAATCACATGGCCCGAACTAATATACCGTGTACACTCGAACTGTCGGGGGGTGTCTTTGTGGCGAGGGCAGAAAAGAAAATTGCTGTGTTCGAAGGGATGACGAATATCGTGCCAGCAACTATTACATACATGAGTGTTGAAGACTCTATACGGCGTTTCGAACTCATTCGTCGGATGGGTAAAGCCGGAAATCATCACAACAGGTGTTCCTGCAGCCCAAGCAAGCCAGCTTAACCCGCTTGAGAGACCAACAAAAAATTCCGCATGCTTGAGCCAGTTGGCGCGTTCCGAGAGAGGGCGAGCACCAGTTTGATCTTCGCATCCATTCGGAATCTGGTTCCAGTGTAGGCCTTGTCCCCAGACCATATCTTTATCGATACAAATAACACGATAACCGGATCGTTTGAGGAATTCTATGACATCATGCCATCCTTCGGGATTGTTCCAGTATTTGCACTGAGAACTTGCCTGCGTCGCAATGACGACATATGGCTCCTCGATTGGCCTTTGACCTGAAATAACAAGTTGTGGACGTTCTTCCTCCGGAGAAACACCAAGGATATATCCTGCAGTGCGATGAAGTCCGACCATCCGGAAATCTGCCGGCTGCCAGGAATTATCTTCATCCTCAAAGAACAGGCCAAGATGATACGTTGCGTAGTATTCGTTGTTTTTTAAGAGATAATCTTTTCTCAGAATGAAAGTGATATCTGGATAGGCTGGCTCCAGAAGCTCCTTCATCTGATCTGCGAGAACAACAACAAGTTTGCATCCATGTTGTTTTTTGAAGCGAGCCGCGTAGGTGAACCATGCAATGCTATCACCAATGGTTCCGCCCGGCATCAAGATAGCGACAGGCCGATCAGTGGCATCATAAATATGAGAAAAAATGAGCACCCCGTCCCGGAATACTTCTATTTTTGCCCTCAGATAGTGTTTTTTTCGGCTGTCAAAAGTGCATTTGCTTCCTTCTCCATCGAAAAAAACCGTTTCGGTATCAAGATCAAAGAAGCGTACGCGCCATTTTCCTTCCGGAACCTGAACACGCAATCCAATATTGAAATCATATCTGATTCCTTCTGGCCCCTCCTGTGTGGGTATGGCAGCAGCAGCCAGAATACCGCCTTGATTGTCCGCATCACCCGACGAAGCTGAAGTTTCATTCGCCTTGTTTTGATCAGCGTCTTTCAAACTGGGCGCAGGACCTGCTGAATCAGGAATTTTGCCAACCTGCAGAATGGATTTGAAGATGTCGGCCGCCTTTGGGTCGGTCATGGCATAACCTCCAGAAGGTTGGGAATTGTCTTGATAATGTCCATGACCTGTTCTGGAGCGATCAGTTTGGAACACTCGAATTGCCTGGGTGTCCCCTCATGGCGCGGGCACCAGAGGTAATTGGAGGTATCGAGAACGCAGCGAATATCGTTTGAGCAGCCGTTGCAGGCATGCCAGTTTATGACGCGATATGGCGTAGAAAATTCATTTTCCGGTCGGGTAAAACCACTGATAAGCACAACAGGCGTTGTGCCTACGCACCAGGCGAGCCAGCTTAATCCGCTGGAAAGCCCTATGAAAAATTCGGCATATTTTATCCATCGCGCCCGCTCAGAAAGCGGAAGTGCGCCTGTTTTATCTTCCGCGCCAAATGGGATGTGGTTCCAGACAGTACCGCTGCCATTAACGTGTTCTCTGTCAATACAGAACACACGATACCCTCGGGTCTTTAGCTCCTGAATAAGCTTTATCCAACCAAAAGGATTATTCCAATATTTGTTCTGGGCTGATGCCTGTGAAGCAATCACCACATACGGTTCTTCAATAGGCCTTCCGCCCTCGCCTATTGTAATTTTTGTAGGGCGAGAAATGCGCGACAAGCCCAGTATGGAAGATGCATTCCCCTCTAAGCCTGCTTCACGATAGTCTACTGGACTGTGATTAAGCTTATCGTCGCTATAAAATACAAGGACAGTGTAGCTCGCATAGTATCGAACGTCAGGATCTTCTTCAGATACGAGTTTGAGAGTAGGATATTCATCCTGAATGAGGGTTCTAATGTCGGCCCGAATATCGACCGTCAAATCACAGCCGTGCTTTTGAGCAAATGCGGCAGCGTGCCCGAACCACGCAAGATGATCTCCAATACCACCTTTTCGCATATCAATACGGACTGACTGGCTTTTCAGATCCATATCGTGACTGAAAACGAGTTTGTCGTCTTTTCTCACCTCAATCCCGAAACGCACATAGTAACGTTTCGCGCTCTGCACAAACCCATCGTTGATATCCTGGGAAAAAAGAATTGTATGGGTATCAAGATCTTTGATGATCACATGCCACTGACCTGCGGGTACATAAACGCGGCATCCATCATTAAAGTCATATCGGATCCCTTGAGGACCCTCCTGCGTCAACGAAAAGGCGCTGTGTGTGGCATTGAGGGTGGGATTCTCCACAATCAGACCTTTCCATGCGCAAATTTCAGAATACGAACCTGAGGAGTTCCTGCTTGTACGTAAAGCTCTTCACCCAGCACATTCGGATGCTCTGATTTGAGGTATTCCCGCATTTCACCTACCCGAATTTTTCCACTTGGTGTTTTGAGCATGCTGCCCACGCGCAGAAAAACGACCCGACACTTCTGCACTGGAAAACGCTCACAGACTGTTTTACCGATGCTTTGCCCCAGAGCTGTTTTATCCACTTCCGAAGCGGATGGGAGTTCAGTAGCAATAACCAAAGGAGCTTCCTGATTTCTGCTCTCAAGAAATACCGTTGTTGAGAACATGCGGATGTCATCCGCATACTTGGTCAGGCAGGCAATAATATCTTCAGGGTCGAGAATATTTTCGCCAACCGTTATGCGGTTATCCTGACGTCCCACGACATACAGTTCTCCATCACACACAAACCCTCTATCCCCAGTTCGCAGAAATGTTCCCTGCTCCCCAGCGACCCCGCCACCAAAGACCCGTTCATTCTCGGCTTTACGATTAACGTATCCTGGAGAAACACCTGGGCTCTGGATCCTGATTTCACCGACCCGTCCATCAGGAAGTTTCTCGTTCGTCTCCTCATCTGCAATGACTATACGGATGTCTTCAAAGATCGCGCCGCAACTCGCAAGTTGGCGCTGATCCAAAGGTTCTTTGGAGGCGGTTGCCTGTCCACAAGATAATGAATGTCTTGAGAACGTCTGAAATCTGACGCCCTGACCGCGTGTACTGGCCGTCACAAGTAACGTTGCTTCTGCCAACCCGTAGCAGGAGAAGAATGACTGGCTATCAAATCCAACGGGCGAAAATTTTCTATAAAAATTCTGCATCGTGTCCGGGCGGATATATTCGGCACCGTTAAAGGCAATCTCCCAGCATGAGAGATCCAGACCATGCAGGTCTTCATCATCAATCGTGCGGGCACACAGGCCGTACATAAAATCAGGACCACCGGACAATGTCGCGCGATACTTGCTGATAGCCCTGAGCCATCGGACAGGCTTTTCAGCGACATGTTCCGGAGCCAAGAGAACGCATCGTCCTCCCGTTCCGAGTGTAATCAGTGCGCCACCGATAAGTCCCATGTCATGAGACAAGGGGAGCCAGTTGACCCCACAATCGCCGCGTCGATAGCCAAAAGCTTTTGCCTGTCGAAACAGGTTATGAGCAATATTGCGGTGTGTCAGAAGAACACCACGAGGCGTTCGTGTAGACCCGGAGGTGTATTGAATAAGTGCCAGGTCGTCAGAGTGGGGAGTAAAAGTCTGCGTCCCTGCTGGAAGTCTGCCTGAATCGGTAGGGATCCAGAGAAAACGGCTCCCGTCATCCGGAGGTCCACAGACTTTTTGAAATTCTGCCAGAACAGATTTGTTGCCAATAACAGCAGACGCCTCTGAATCGTCCCTAATCGCAAGAAAGCGGTCACGGGCTCCAAAGGCTTTGGGATGGACGCCAGACACCGGGATAATACCCGAGACCAGACATGCCATCAGGCCTCTGATGTAATCCAGACTGTTATCGTAGAGAAGGATAGCCCGCGCTTTTTCAGGAAGAAGGCGCTTGAGCCAGCTTCCAAGATCTTTGGCGTGTTGATCCAGTTCGATGGCTGTGATGCCATCCGTTTCGTTTTCGCCATCTCCCAGAAGAGTATAGAGCTTGAGATCCGGTGTCCGCAGAGCATGGAACCTGAGGGCATCAACGATGGTGTTTTCACGCCAGTCGAGGACGTCTTCGCCGTCAGGACCTTGTGTCGTAATGAATGTTTCGCTCATGGGAGTTTGGCCCCCTGCCCGATTTTGATACGGTTCAAAAGAAACTGGGACATTTTCTGGATACTCTCATCGCGCGCGAGAACCAGAATGGAAACTTCGACACCGAATTCGAGACGCAGGGCCGTCTGAAGTTCAACCCCGGCAAGGGAGTCAATGCCAAGTTCAGACAAACGTGCACGCCCGTCGATGGCGGACGGATCAAGGTGAAGAGTTTGCGCAATCAGGATCTTAACCTGATCGACGACGTACGGTAGCCGCTCATCCTCGGGTAAAGTGACAAGGGTAGCCAGTCTTGCACTCGCTCCCGCAGCATTATCTTCAGCCAGGCGAACCAAGGAAAACCTCGCAGCCTGTTCTGCACCGAGGAATATTTGTGTCCATTTCTTCCAGGCAATGTCCATGCAGGCAACAGACGGAATCTCAAGCTCCAGCATACGCGGGATCTCTTTCAAGGCCCGTTGTGCAGACATTCCCTTGAGCCCCGCAAGCTCCAGCGCTTTGGTTGCCGTTTCGTTTCTGGCCAGCATTCCAACATCGCCGATAGCTCCCCAATCGACCGAGAGGGCTGGTTGCCTTTTCTGCCATCGGTTTTCTGCGATTGCTGTCAGAACAGTATTGGCTGCGATATACGCACTCTGCCCGACATTCCCCAACTGTGTCGTTGCTGAAGAATACAGGACAAAATAGTCCAAACTCAGATCGGAAGTCAGGCGATCAAGAATGATGGCACCCTCTGCCTTGGGGCGCATGACGTTCGCAATACGCGCAATATCAAGATTTTGGAGGAGCGCATCATCCAAAATGCCAGCACAATGGAAAATGCCTTTGAGCGGCACTTCGTCTTTGCTTGCTTCCTCAATAATACGACGCATGGCGCTTTCGTCAGATACATCGACCTGAACGGTTCGAATGTCTAAACCGTCAGAACGCTTGACCTGAATGTCTTCAAAAACATCTGTGTTCTCCAGAGGTGTGCGTCCGAGCAGCAGGAGATGTCGGGCTCCGCTATTTATCAGCCACTGGGCTGTTGCCCAGCCAAAGCCGCCCATGCCTCCTGTGACCAGATAGAGATTATCCTCAGAAATTAGGGGCTTTGGTCGCGGTAGAGGGTAAGCCCAGAGGTCTTCAAGCTTCTCATAATCAATGACAACCTTTCCGATATGCTTGGCCGAGGCAAGGAAGCGAAAGGCGTCTGACGTATGGGCAGCGGGAAAATCTGTATACGGTAGGGGTTCAACAGCCCCTGTTCTAAGAAGTCCCGCAACATCCTCAAGCAGTGACCGCATCAGTGCCGGACGTTCAAGCATCATGCGATCAAGATCTAGAGAAAAGAAGGTTAGGTTCTTATTAAATGCTGCGAGCGACAGACCTTTGTTTTCGATGATGTCCTTCTTGCCGATTTCGACAAAGCGACCGTAAGGCGCTACCAGAGAAAGACTGTGTGACTGCCCCTCACCCGCCAAAGAGTTCAACACCACATCGACGCCACGTCCGGCAGTAGCCGCCTTGATGCCGTCCACGAATGCCAGAGAGCGAGAATCAAAGACGCCGTAGCAACCAAGTTTCAGAAGATAGTCACGCTTCTCTGCACTTCCTGCCGTTGCGAAGATCCGCGCACCAATTTTCTTGGCCAACTGAATGGCAGCCAGCCCGACACCACCCGTCCCCGCATGAATGAGAACGGTCTCACCTTCGGATAACTGCGCCAGTCTAGAGAGACCATAATAGGCTGTGATGAAAGCTACCGGAAGAGTTGCCGCTTCTTTCGGCGCTCCAAGCCCCTGAAGTGGCAGCGCAAAAATGGTTTTTGCATCCGCCATAAAATGAGAGGCGAAGCATCCGGGCCAGGATACGACATATCGAGCGCCCACTTCAAAATCCGTAACGTCTTCCCCAACAGCCAAGACTTCGGCTGAAGCCTCCATGCCGAGTGTCTCGCCATGAAAGGTATCGTCGATGACGCTATCCGGAATGAGGCCGGTCGCTTTCAAAACATCTTTGAAATTGAGCGCAGCAGCAAGTGTTCTAAAAAGTACCTGCCCCGGACCAGGCTTCTCCAGGACAATGCGTTCATAATGTAGCTTGTCAAAAGATCCGTTGGAACCAATTGCAAGTTTTACACCAACAGAGAGGTTTTCAGACCTTTCAGTCAGGCTATAGGGCGTTAAAGCTGGCTCGCTCTTTTCATCTGAGGGAACCAGTCGGCTGACAGCGCGCCCATCGACCCTGAGTAAAATGTCATCTTCAGCATCTGTCTGCATAATTTCTGCGCAGAGATGCCTGAGGATAGCAGGCTCAGCGTCAGCCCAACCAATGTCGACGATACGCAGGGAAAGATCCGGCCGCTCTGACGATATTCCTCGAGCAAAGCCGCGTAATGCGGCCTGTCCTGTTTTGACCGAAGCGCCTTCCTTCTCTTCAAGGGTTACAGCTCCCCGTGTCACCACGATGAGACGTGTGGATATGGTTGTGTCGTTAGAGCCCGTGTTGAGTGCTTTGGTGAGATGCAAGACATCTTCCAGAGCCTCAATGCCTGTCGGTTCGTTTCCATCAAGGTTGGGGATGTAAAGAACGACGTCATAGGTCTGTTGGAGAGAGTTTTCCAGACCAGTCTGGTCAAGGGTATTGAGTGTATGGGCATCGACCATAACCCCTTGTTCGGAAAAAATATCCTGAACCTGGCCAAGGAGAGCAGCATCGCGTCCGAAAGCAGCCACAGACAGAGGTTCTGCAAATAAAGGAAGAAACTCGGTTTTCAGCCAGGTCTGTCTATAGAGACGTGGAATGACGTCTTCTGCAGTGCCGAGCTTCAGTTTCTGAATAGCCTTTGCACGAAAGCCGATGATTTCAGCAACCGGATCGCCATTGGGGGTGTAAAGCCTGATATCACCTTCAATGCCTTTGTCAGTTCGCTTCGTCAGTGTGGTGAACGCTATAAGGTCCTTGTGTTTTTCCCCATGGTAACGGATCTGGCGTGCTCCTGTCGGGATAAACACCCGTTCCTCTGCCGGGTTGTACCCCGCACCGATGAGCGCCTGAAAAGCTCCGTCAAGGAGAGCGGGGTGGAGGAAGTACTCGCTGACGTCTTCTTCAACATCATAGTTGAGCGTGGCAACGGCAAGATTTTCGCCAATTTTCAGATTTTTGACGGTCTGGAAACATGGTCCGTACATAAAACCATGTTCTGCAAGGCCGGCGTAAAACTGATCGGTTGGGACATTGGTGTGAGTGTCTTTGTACAGATCGTCGGGCGTGACGGGTGTGGCATCCCATGGAATATTGCTCAGGACGCGCATTTTCGCGTGCTGGACCCACTCTTCGTCGCCCTCCTCTCCCTGCGCGGACGCAACAGTAAGAGTACGCGTGTCGGCATCAAAAGCCCAATCCACTGTCGGCGGCGTCAGGCCGTCGAGCAGTAACGCCTGACCGATTTCGAGATCTTCGATAATGGCGACGTCTGTCCGCTCGATCTGACGATGGACCGCAAGACCTCCCTCGATATAGCCAGCCGCCGGGAAAAGGCAGATCCCGTCAACCTTATGGTCTCCTAACCAGGGCATATAGTTGCGGTTGATGTCCGCAATCCATGCCGGGCGAGACGCACTTACCGGAATACCGAGAACAGGGTGGACAGTTCCATCAAGACGGTCTCGTCGTGACAGTTCAGTTTCAGCCCAGAAATAACTACGGGACCAGGGATAGTGCGGGAGGGGGGTTCTGACGCCGCCTGTCAGCAAGCCCCAATCGAGAGGCACGCCTGCCATGTAGAGGCGCGCAATGCTTCGGGCAATCGCCAGGTTTTCCGGATCTCTGCGCGTCAGACTAGGAATGATAACGGCATCACCATCAAACTGTTGAGCTGTTTCGCGGATGAGACCGCTCAGAACAGGATGGGCGCCGATCTCCAGAAAGACGCGCTCACCTTTGTCGAGGAGATCCTGTATCGCGTTTTGAAAAAGGACAGGTTTCCTCGCATTATCAAACCAGTAGGCTGCGTCGTGTCTTTCAGAATTCCCCCACCGTGTTCCGGTGACCGTCGAGTAAAGGACGTCAGAAGCAGCGCGTGGCGAGATGTTGGCTAATGCGGCTGTAAGGTCATCATGGACCTCATCCATCATGAAGCTGTGGTAGGGAATTTCAACACGCAGAAGGCTATTGAAAATCCCGTTTTCATGACAGTCCGCTGCGATCGCCTTAAGGGCTTCTTCGGTACCTGCGAGGGTACAGGACTGCATGCTGTTATAAGCAGCGATCGACACGGAATCCGCATACGGGCCAAGAAACCGCTGCGTTGCGGCCTCACCAGACAGTCCGATGGCAAGCATCGTCCCACGTCCTGCCAGACGTGCCTGCTGCTGACTGCGATGATAAATGACGGTCACGGCGTCTTCGACGGTCAATGCACCGTCAATATAAGCCGCTGCCACTTCACCAACACTGTGACCAACAATTGCAGACGGCTCTATGCCATGAAGGCGATAGATTTCGGCAAGAACGACCTGAATAATGAAGATGGCTGGCTGTGCGACAATCGTTTCATCAATCCTTGATGACGAACGATCAGCAAGAATTTCATCAATGATGGACCACCCGGAAAGCTCCGAGAACAATCTGTCTATGCGCTGCGCTGTTTTGAGAGCTTCAGGCAGGGCGTGGCGCACAAGATGCTGCCCCATCCCTTTCCATTGGGATCCCATTCCTGAGAAGACAAAAACTGGTTTGAGGTGAGGTCCATTCCGTCGACGTCCTCTCACAATTCGCGGTGAGGTTTTTTCATCCACGAATTTGCGGAGTTCCTGAACAAGCTCCTGCCGGTCCGAACCGATAATGACGGTCTGAGATTGGAGGGGCGTCCGGTTAGCTCCGGCAGAGAAGCAAAGATCTTCGGCGTTGGGGCCGCTTTCCCCCTCGAGCAAATCTGCGTAGGCCGTCGCAAGTGCTTTCGCAGGGCCATCTCCCATTGCATTGATAGGAAGAAGCAGTGCGTCCGAAGGTTTGAGTGCAACCGAACGTTTAGGAGAATGTGCTGGTGCAGATCGCAGAAGAGCCACAGCGTTCGTACCGCCATAGCCGAATGAATTGACACCGACATGCACCTGGCCGGTCTCCGCGCTTAGAGACGCCATGCGGTGTTGCGGAATTTTTAGCCCAAGCTCATCAAAGGGAATGGCGGGATTGAGTGTTGTAAGATTTGCCTGCGGAGGAATGGCATTATTCTGCAGGCAGAGAACAGACTTGATAAGCCCTGCAACGCCTGCGGCAGCTTCAAGATGGCCGATATTGGCCTTGATGGAGCCGACAACCAGTGGTTGCCCTGTTGGGCGTTTCTGGCCGATCGCGGTTCCAATGGCGCGGGCTTCGATAGGGTCGCCTACAGGTGTTCCTGTGCCATGTGCCTCAACATATCCAATCTGATCGAGAGTGATTTTGGCCTTCTGTGCAACTTCAAGAAGAAGGGCTCTCTGTGCCTCTTCGCTGGGCATGGTGAGCGACAGGGTGCGCCCATCCTGATTGATGCCCGTTCCTGCGATGACAGCATGAATGAAATCACCGTCTTTCTGAGCATCGGGAAGTCTCTTGAGAATAACGATGCCACAGCCTTCGCCACGCCCATATCCGTCAGCATCTGCGGAAAAGCTTTTGCATCGGCCATCTGCTGCAAGAAAATGGCCTTTTGACATGGTAATGGATGCAGGCGGTGCAACCATGATGTTGACGCCGCCCGCGACCGCGACGTTGCTCTCGCCTGTCAAGAGACTGGTGCATGCCTGATGAATGGCGACGAGTGATGATGAGCAGGCCGTATCAATCGACATGCACGGCCCCTGAAAGCCGAGATTATGTGAGATACGTGCCGCTAACATGGTGGCGGAGGCCGCGGTGGCGGCAAAGTGATCCGTAATCAGCGGGCGGTTCAGAGGGGAACCACAGGCGACGAGCCAGTCCAGTGAAAACGTCCCGATGAAAACGCCAGTACGGCTTTTGGTCAAGGACGCAGGAAGAATCCCGGCGTCTTCCATGGCCTCCCAGACGACTTCCAGTAGTAGTCGCTGTTGGGGGTCCATGATCGATGCTTCGCGTGGGGAAATCCCAAAGAACAGGGGGTCCATCTGATCAATCTTCTGACTGATGAAGGAGCCACGACGCATGTATGTCTTGTTCGGGGTTTCATATTCGGGGTCATAAAACCGCTTGATGCCCCAGCGATCAGCAGGAACTTCGGAAGACGCATCCTTTTGTTCGCAAAGGAATGTCCAGAGATCCTTGGTGGTTTCAATACCTCCGGGCAGTCTGCACCCAATACCCACGATGGCTATATCGTTACCGTACTCGACCATGTGAGTTTACCTTTTCTACGCGTCGTCGAATGATCGTTTAAGGAAAAGAGTGCCAATCAACTCGCTTGGACGGCTTGTGCCAGAGCAGCACGGTCTGGTTGACCGCCACTCAGACGCGGAATTCCCATCACGAAAACTGCGGCTGCCTGAGGAAGCGAGGGATAGGACTGGCGCATCCAATCCGATAAGTCTTCGAGCCTGAAATTCTGTTGGGATACCAGCGCGATCCAAGGTGACGGCAGACCTAATTCGTCTGGGACAGTGAACATCGCTGCGTCGGTTATGCCTGAGCATTTCAGCGCATGGGCATCGAGAGCGTGCAGGTCGAATTTCTCCCCACCAAAATTGACGAGATCATCATGACGCCCATGAAGATGAAGAACGCCATCCTGAGTGAGAGAGCCTTTATCACCCGGATAGAACCAACCGTTCCTGAACTGCTTACTGGTACCTTCAGCATCGTCAACATATCCGGAAACAACGCCGGTACCTGAAATTCTTACCTGCCCTATGGTTCCAAAAGGCACGACATCATCGGCATCATCAACGACCTGAAGATTCACCCAAGACAGGGCTTTGCCGACAGCATCATCGGAAATCGCTAAGCCGTTTTCAACCGTGGCGATACCGCACTCTTCAGCGCCGTAAACAACCTGAATGTTGGGTGTTAGCGTAGTGCGGATACGCTCACGCAGTTCATTTGGAAGCTTACCGCCCGCAACTGTGAGATAAAGACTCGTGAGTGGCTCCATCCCTGGAGGAATTTGATCCAGTATTGCGCTGATATGAATTGGCGAAGAAATGGCGACTGTCGGGACTTTCTGGGAAAAAGCAATCCCAAGCTCACGTTGTTGCAGCATTTGTAATCTGGCCCCAGAAGCCAAAGCTGAAATGACAATCAGGAAGCCTGTTGGGGTTGTTGGTCCAAGTGTTGGAACCACGCGCAACTCGTTGTTCCGATATCCATAAGTGGACAGATCCTGAAACACGAGATGGTAAACAGATATTTCGATATGTCGTGCTGTAAGGTTGATTTTCTTCAGGGCACCGTTGGTCCCGCTGACAAGAGCAACACGGACCACATCATCTGGAAGGACTGCAATATCTCGAACGATAGAGACTGCAGGTGATGCGGTTATGTGTTCGAACCAAATTTCATCCAGCACAAGTGGCTGCGCAATCGGCAAATCAATATTTTTTTCAAGAAGTACAATGTCTGGAGAAAGGACATTGAGAGCTTTTTCAAGCGTTACATTAACTTGATCCGGCAGGGACGCAGAAGCAATCCCAAGCTTTGAGAGAGCCAGAACAACGAGCCAGTGACGATATGGGTTCGTAAAATGCACCCCTATCACTTTAGGTGCGAGATCCCGTAACTGCAGAAGTGCTGCTGCAGTGCGATTTACATCCTCGGCAAGTCTCCCGAATGTCGCCTCACCTTCCAGCCAAGTCATTGCGATTGAAGCTGGCGAACCAGCTGACTGAGCCAGGGCCAGACGTTCCAGCATATAAAATGACCTACCTTTCGGAGAGGGACAAAAGAGATACAAAAGTAGCGCACATTATAAAAATGCACGCCACTTCGGTATTAGTTAATAGTTTTTAGGATGCGACAACCTTTTTATTGTCTCTGTCCTGATCAATCAGGACATATGGACCCGCGTGACGGATTTCGAGAGACAGGATAGAGAGGTTGAGCTTTTCACGGTGCGGCAGCTTCAGAGTTGCGTTACCGGTTGTCCAGCGACCATGTGGCCCCTCGATACCATTCCAACCAGCGAGATGGGCATCAGACAAGTGGCTCGTGATGAGTTGCTTGCCGTTACCTTCCCAGAGCTGGATTTCACCGATGTTCACACCGAAGTAGCGACGGTCATCAACCATTGGACCGACGACATCGGACGGACGGGACGCACGGGATACAATACGGACTTCATCAAGGCCCGCTGGCAGCATGAAGACGACGCGACCATTTTCCGTGTAGCGAGCAACGTTAATGCGATGACCTGCGGGTGTAACCAGATGAAGGTCTGCATCGTTAGTGAGTTCAAACGGTGCTGTAACCTGAGGCAGGGCAAGCTCTGCTGCGCGATCTTCAAGCGCACGGTAGACAGGCTCAACCAGTTCACGTGCTACTGCGAGTGGTGCTGCAGCTTCCGTGCTCCAGTCACGACCGGGGCCTGCCGTAAGGCGAACGACCTTACCCTGCTGACCGAATTCCTGACGGTTCCCCGTGTCGAGGTAAGACTCGGTTAGGGCACCATTGGACCACAAAATGGAGTGGCTTTCGGTTTCAACGTGATAATAGTCATATGTCGTCAACGTGGTGTCGTAAAACACGCTTTTACCGTTAACGAGCATACGAGCCGGGATGAAGCGACCATCGAAGTAGAAACAGTGTTCCGGCGTGACCAAGAGATCCTGGTGTGGCACGCCAGTGGAAATTGCGTCTTTAAGAACCCGGACAGGATAGCCAGCTTCGTCAAGCGGCAGACCTGGTTTGACGTGTGCAGTCTTTTTGCCAACCCAAACAATAGGTTGAATAACTTCACGACCATCAACATAAGTGACGACATTGTCACCAATATTCAGGCTCTCAACAGTCGCTTCGCCGTTATCCGTACGGATAAGAGTACCTGCCAAGAAGCAGACGAACGTCAAAACCGTGCTGCCGTCCGTATCCTTCGTAACAATGAAGTAATCATTGGAAGAGACTGCACCTGTGAAAGTGGTGGTCCAGGTTTTTCCGCCTTCAGTAACGGTCAGGACACCATTGCTTGAAAGATGGACCGTTCCACCAGAGGCGTAAGTCAGATTATCTACATCGATGACGGCGCCAGAACTGATAACTGTGTTGGTAAGGCTTGCACCAGAATTAACGACAAGGGATCCTCCGGAGAGGATGCTCATCCTCGTTACGGTTGCGCCGGAGGATACAATTTCAACACCCCCCTTGTTGATGGTGCCGCCCGAAGCATATCCGCCATTTTCCACAATAGCGGTGCCGCCTGCAGAAATGGTAACATTGAGCAGTGAGCCGCCGGAGTCCGTAATTTCGGTGCCGCCGTTTTGGACGCTCACTCCGGATGCAGTACCGCCGCTTGTAACTTCAAGTCGTCCCGCCTGAACAACTGCACCATTCAGGATACCACCGTTATTAACGGTTCCCCCAGCAACAGTAATGTTGTTGATGTGCGCACTAGGCGAAGCAACGGTTGTGCCGCCACTACCAACGGTTGTCTGATTTGCGGTAGCGCCGGATAGAAGGTTCTGAACACCGGAACTGTTGACAGTATCAGAAATTGAGAGGCCACCGGCAGAGACATACTGCACACCGTGCACAGTAGCATTCTGACCGGTGCCACCACTGGCGATAATTTCTGTACCACCGGCACTGATTGTACCGCTGTTAATAAAGCCAGGACCATTAAGAGACGTAATACCCTTGCCCGTAAGGGCTTGCGCAGCAGAAGTCTGCGACATGTCTCCGACGTAAATTGCACCGCCGTTGGCCACATTGAAGTTGGTAATGGTTCCTGAACCAAACGCCAACGCAGCCGCACTGGTAGCTACAGCAGCGCCAGCAATTGTGCCGCCCGATGCAAGCAGCGCACCATTCGTTGTGGCTGTAAGGTTTGTACCAGCATAATTACTGCCAGCTCCACTTGCAATAATCGCTCCGTAGGAACCGGCGGTCGCACCTGACAAGCCACCGTTTTTAATATTACTGTAATATGTCTGTACGTAGGTTGTACCTCCGGATGACGTTACTGTACCACTGATTGTACCGCCATTCGAAACACTTCCGGAACTCGCATTATAGAAATATGTAGAACCAGATTGGTAGGCCATTCTCTAATCCTCTTTAAGAAAAGGGAGCGAGAAGCCTAGACTCCCTACGCTTATCGCCGCATGATTAACTTATGTTAACGGGTTATTTTTCGTCAACAACGAAATTGTAACTATATTAGCTCCGCCGCTTAAACACAGTTACTAGGTGTTTAGTCCCGTGGTTTGATGGGTTGGATTGATGATGAATCTTTCCGGCTCTGAAGTCCAGATTTTGCAGACGTATTCGTAAGGGGTAAGGCCACTGAGGGTCTTGAGTCTTCGCCCGAAATTAT
>NZ_JABCQN010000009.1:0-84701 GCF_015244665.1 Gluconobacter japonicus | reverse complement strand
CGTGGACCTGGGAGGTGTCTTTGCAGGTGCGATGACTGGAAACACCACGCATATGGGCGCTTCATTCGTACAGGGAAATTGGGCCCATGGTTTCCTGCTTGTCGGTGCGCTGGCGATTTTCTTTGTTAGTGCGATCCTGACCAGCCTGGCGCGCCTTCTCTGGCTTCCAGCTTACGGCGTTATGTTCATGACGATCCTGATGGTGCTGGCACAGGCGGCTCATTCATCTCCTTACCGATACTGGGGTGAGTTCCTGATTCTTCCGGCTCTGTTGGCTGTACAGGGAGAAACCATTGCAAAATTTTCCGGCACACCGATGCCGACGATTGTTATTACAACCAATCTTCTGAAAGCCGCATCCGGCATTGCAACCTGGATGGCTGCAAAACTGGCACCGTCGCGAGTAACGACGCCGCTTTCAGGAAGTATTCTTCTGCCGGGGCTGTCCTTCCTGTCTTTCTTAATGGGGGCAGTGATGGCAGCACTCGGGCTGGCAATGCACGGCAGTTTTCCGTTTCTCTGGCCCCTGCCATTTCTGGCTCTGCTTTACTGGGACGTCTGGAGAACAGAGCGTGACGGGCGTTACGAGGACTGAAAAGAGCCAAAGCTGAATATCACAGAACAATCTGGCCTCTGATGCTTTAAACCCTCTTGTGCAGTTGCGTTTGCAAGACGCCCCCTTAGAAAACTACGCAATTATAATTTCTTCATGTCAACAATTTCGCTGGCAGAAAAATAATAATCAGAGTCAGCTCTCTGGAGAAGGTATGAATTCGATTTGGGTGCAAAAATAATCTTCATGGGAAGTGTTACGTGATATCCCTGCACACGTGCGTCATATTGGACCTCGGGTCCGTGTATTTCATAGAGAGCACCGAGTTCTTGGACAGTCATGTCAAAAACCTCCCCTTGCATCTGGGATAGATAGATTTCCATATTGGGAAATACTAATTCTATTATAATATCTCAGATGTGGTCTATGCGCGAGCATAAAGCCCAATCAAATTTATAAAAAAATTATTAATATTGAAACATTCTTTGAAAAATAAAGAAGCCATTTCGTGTGTATGAATTTTGGACGATCTTGCATCTTCGAGAGACCCATATTCGTGAAAATGCCTCTGTCGATATATTATCTGAGTTTTTCTCTCCTTTTACTAAGTGGTCTTTCGCAGGCTGGAGCAGAAACACTTCATGATGCCATTCACTTGGCCTGGCAAGCAGATCCGAGGCTGGCATCTTTTCATACGGATGCTTTTGCAGCCAGGAAAGAGGCCAAAGCGGCACGTGCCTGGTTTCCTGACAGTCCAACTATTACAGGCGAGTATCTTGACGATCATTTTATCGGTAGCAAGGTCGGTTATACAACGTATCAAGGTGGTATAAATTTTCCTTTGTGGCTGCCAGGACAAAGCCGCGCGATTGCCAATGAGGCACTTGGAAATCAGGAAGTTGCCGACGCTAATACTCAGGTCGAAAAACTGGTAACAGCTGTCCGTATCGTCACGCTGACCAGCGAGGCGACACTTCAGCAGGAAACCATTCGAAATTTACGTCATGCCGATACCCTGTTGGGAAATATCGCTCACGTTACTGAAGTTGCCTATCAGAATGGTGAACTGTCCGGCTCTGATAACGAAGCGATTGTCGCAGAGAAAGAAACCCTTGAAGGCAGGATTTCGGATGCCGTTCAATCTTTGGACGGTATCAAAGCTGATCTTGAAGCTCTGACCGGATACGAGGATATTCCTGATCTTCTGTCTCTTTCAGGACATATCCTGGATGGGCGTAACCTGGCTCTGAACGTTGAACGAGATCCAAGAGTCAGGCTGGCAGAGGCCATAAGAGGTGTCTCAAAAGCATCCTACGAAGTTGCGCGTCATTCCAAAATCCCCAATCCGCGCTTGGGTGTCATGGTCAGCCGGCAGGAACAGTATCAAAGTCCGTGGGATACGCAGGTAGGGGTTCAGATCCAAATCCCTCTACCAAGTGCAGCCCGAAATACTCCCATGGAAATGAAAGCGGTCAGGGCTATGGCGGCGGCAGACCGGGATGCCATTCTGGCGCGCCGAAAAGTCCAGACCGAATATCGACAGGTTCACACCCGCTTTCGTTCCTCGCTGACAATTCTGCAACACAGCGAAGCAACCAATATCGCACTACAGAAACGTGCAAACGATCTTGAAAACGCCTGGAAGGTCGGAGAGGTGCCGGTCATAGAATATCTCCGTGCGCGCCGCAGTGCTCTGGAAGCGCAGCAACGAGCCTCTCAGGCGAATGTCGTCTGGCACACTGCCATGATCAGAATGATGCTCCTGACAGGAGAGACCCCGTGAAAAAATCCATCTTTGTGTCTGTGCTGTTGGGCATGAGTTCTTTGTGCTTTCCTGACGTAGGCATGGCTGAAAAGACCGTTCAGATTTCGCCGGATGCTTTTAAAACGGAAAATATTGTGATCGCTACGGCGATAGCCGGAACGCTGTCTGATCATATGGATGTTCCGGCCTATGTCGCACTTGATGAGCGCCATGTCGCCCGTATCCACCCAGTCGGAAACGGCCGTGTTCAGGAAGTCTTTGTAACGCCAGGAGAGAAAGTCCAGAAAGGCGCCCCCCTTTTTAAATATGAAAATTTCAGCCTGGCAGATCAGGAACAGAGAGCTAACGAGGCACAGGCGGCTTATCAGCAGGCCCTGGCGCAAGAAAGTAACGCAACGGATATTTATAAACGTGGACATGCTTTAGAGGGGGGCGTTGTCTCTTCCGGCGAAGTAGAGCGACGCTTCGCATCGTTCAAAGCAGCACGTGAATTGGTTCGTCAGAGACAGGCAGAGTTAACTACGGAACGGCAACGTCTCGCACGGTATTCGACACAATTGGAAAAAGGAGAAGGTCTGGTTTCTACCGTGACATCTCCAATCAGCGGTATTATCCGCAAGATTTCAGTGACGCAGGGAGAGAGTGTTTCGAATACAGCCTTGCCAGCAGTTGAAATTGACGACCTCTCGCAGGTCTGGGTCATCTCGCAGGTTGATCCACAGAAAGCTGGACTATTGGCTGCTGGGGGGCAGCAATTAACATACATCTCTGCGAATCAGGCTCCTATTTCTTCAAATATTACTCTTATCGAGGCCAGTATTGAGACCGGAACCAGACATGTTCTGGTGCGTAGCCTCGTAACAAATCCTGATATGATTTTGCGTCCTGACATGCTTGTAAAAACTCGTTTGATGACAAGAAATCGCGTCTCCGGCGTTCTTGTTCCAGAAGCCGCCATTCAGACATTGAATGGAGAAAATTGTGTCTTTGTTCAAAAATCAGATCATGAATTTGTTCCGAGGAATGTGACTGTCGCGACTACTCTTGAGGGAAAAGCTTTGGTGACAGAGGGTCTCAAGGCTGGGCAGAAAGTTGTCTCACAAGGAAGCTTTGTCCTGAAGTCGCAATATCTTCTGGCGCCGACGCCTGATCATTCCGAAGCACGGGACTAGATCATGAATTTCTTTTTGCATGTCGTCAAAGGCCGGAAAGGAATTCTGGGCTGTATTCTTCTTCTGATGGTGGCAGGTCTTTTCGATCTTCGCTCTCTTCCCGTAGAGCCAGTTCCAGATATTTCGCCACGTCAGGTCCTCGTCTCTATTCAGGCACCTGGATTACCGACAGAAGAGGTGGAGAAGCTCGTTACATTTCCCATTGAAACGGTGCTGTCGGGGGTTGTCGGGCTAAAAAACCTAAGATCGGTTTCCCGTACTGGCGTGTCAGTTCTCTATCTTCAATTTGATGACAATACGAGCATTTACCGCGATCGGGACCTGGTGTCTCAATTTCTGGATCAGGCAAAAAATACCATTTCAGTCCACGGACTCTCCATTAGCATGGGGCCAATGGCCACAGGTATGGGTGAAATCATGCAACTGGAGATTAAAGGGAAAGGCCAGTCTCTTACAGATCTGAACCGTATTCTGAACTGGTCTGTTGTGCCTAAGCTGCGACTGGTTCCTGGAGTGGTGGATGTCAACGTCAATGGTGGTGCGTCGGAGACGTACGAAGTCGCGCTCGATCCAATGGCCATGCGTCGGTTCAATGTGTCCATTTCAGATGTTTTTAAAGCCGTCGATACTGGCAATGAGGCCGCTGGGGGGGCGTGGATAGAACATAATGATGAGCAGCACATTATTGTGGGTCGCTCCCTCATCGATGACCTCAAAGAATTGGGAGAAGTTCAGGTCAAAAGTGGCCCAAACGGAGAGGTTGTTCATATCAGGGATATTGGCACTGTCCGCAAAGGTGCGCTTCCAAGGCTAGGAGCTGTAACACGGGATGGTAAAGGAGAGGCTGTGAATGCAGTTGTTCTTCTGCAGGAGGGCGCAAGTGCCCGTGACACGCTCAACCGGTTAAACACAATTCTCCCAACGCTACAAAAAACACTCCCAGAGGGCATCACCCTGGAGCCGTATTACAGCCGTACAACGCTGACAGATGTGACGATTGATACCGTCAAGGAAAACCTTGCCTTGGGCGCGTTGCTTGTTCTGGTGGTGTTGCTTGTCGTTCTTGGAGACTGGAGGGCTTCTCTGGTCATCATGTCCATCATTCCTTTTGCTCTGCTGGCTGCGATGGTTGGGATGCACCATCTTGGTATTTCAGCCAATCTTCTCAGTCTTGGGGCCATAGATTTTGGAATGATTGTCGACAGTGCACTTGTCATTGTCGAAGGCGTTCTGAGTATTTCCGTTATTGCGGGGCTGACTCTGCAGCAGCGCGTGGCCAAAGTCACGGCCTCTGTCGCCCGGCCTGTGATTTTTGCCGTGTTTATTATCATGCTGGTCTATCTGCCGATCCTGACACTGGAAGGTGTCGAAGGGCGGATGTTTCGACCGATGGCAGAAACCATTATCCTGGCATTGCTGGCTTCTCTGGTCTTCGCTTTTCTGGGTGTGCCGGCTTTATGTGCGATGATCATGAAGGGTCATTCAGGAAGCGCTGATACAGCAACTGGATCTGAAGGACAGGAACATGATTTCAGTGTTGAGAGTCATGACACACGATTTATCGCCTTTTTAAGGCGTGGCTTTAACCCGGCAGCGCAATACTGCCGCACGCATACAAATCAGATTTTCATGGTTGCAGTCAGTATTCTGCTTGTATCTGTCTTTTTAGCGACGCGCCTTGGAGGAGAATTCATCCCACAACTCCAGGAGGGTGATTTGATTGTCACGTCAACGCGTCTTCCAGGCATCTCTCTCGATGCGTCAGTGCGTGCCGTTACGAACATTGAAAAGACCCTGCGACAATTTCCCGATGTTCGCATGTTGGTGAGTAATACTGGAACGTCAGCTATCCCTACAGATCCACAGGGCGGAGAACAAAGCGACACCTATGTTTTGCTGAAGCCGCGATCAGAATGGAAGACTGCACATTCCCAGGAAGGGCTCGTGAGGGCATTTGACGCAGCACTGCGCCAGAATAATCCCGGTTCGCTTTTTTCGTGGAGTCAACCCATTCAAATGCGCATGGATGACATGCAGGCCGGAGTGCGCTCACAGATTGCAATCGGCATCTACGGCCCTGATATTCGCCAGCTACAGGAACTGGCACAACAAACGGCAGATATTGTCAGCAGGATTAACGGTGCGGCGGACGTCGCTCCCCAGGACGTTGGGACGATTCCATATCTTCATATTGATGTGGATCGAACAGCCGCAGGTCGGCTCAATGTGGATACAGCGGCTATTCTTGATGTTGTCGAGTCCGTCGGCGGACACGTCGGGCCGCCGGTTTCAACGGGTGATGCTTTAATTCCAACCGAAGTGCGGATCGACGCTCCGCAAAGGCGTACTCTTGAGGATATCAAACGCCTCCCGGTCGCGACACGAGATGACCAGATGGTTGAATTGTCTCAGGTCGCTAAAATCACGCTGACTGATGGGCCAGCGGCCATCCGCCGCTATCAGGGGGAGCGACGGATGATGGTGCAGGCGAACGTGCGCGGGCGCGATATGAGTTCGTTCGTACAGGAAGCTCAGACGACCGTTGGCCAGCAACTTAAACTTCCCCATGGATATCGTGTTGAATGGGGCGGGCAGTTTCGCAATCTCCAGTCAGCTGTTGCTCGATTGGAGATTGTCGTACCGATTACCTTGGCGCTTATTTTCTTTCTGTTGGTGTTCGCGTTTGGGGATATCTGGGTAGCGGGCCTGGTCTTCCTGAATCTGCCGTTTGCCGCAACGGGTGGTATCCTGGCACTGACGGTAAGATCCCTGCCGTTTAGCGTCTCTGCCGGGATTGGGTTTATTGCTTTGTTCGGGGTGGCGACCTTGAATGGAGTAGTCCTTGTTTCCTGCATTCGGGAAAAACGAGCAGCAGGGTTGTCGGCGCGCGTTGCCAGTCAGGAGGCCGCTGAAGAGCGGTTCCGCCCTGTCATGGCTACAGCTACTGTGGCCTGCCTGGGTTTCTTTCCGATGGCGTTTTCAATGAGCGAAGGGGCTGAAGTCGAAAAGCCATTAGCAACCGTTGTTATTGGAGGGCTGGTGTCATGTACGGCCCTGACTCTTCTCGTCTTACCCAGTCTGTATGTTAAGCTGGACGAATGGAGAAGAAGCCGACTCTAGAGAAAAATCACACAGATAGAGCGAGTATCATCAGATAATCGCTCTATATTACACTATTTACGGAATTTTTTTTGTGAACAAAATAATATTAAAAATATCTTTTATAATTTTAGTCTTACTTTTTCTCGTAGTAATTTTTATTAAAAGCCATCAGAAAAGTCCGACAGTGGATGAGGTTCATGACTACTTAGTCAACTATATTTATCAACCTATTCCTGCTTCCAGCGCAGAAACCGGCCTGCAGCGCCTGAGGCGCATTGAAATGTTAGAAATGCGTCAGGGCTTGAATCCGACTTTCGAGGTAACTGAACTTTCTTGTCAAAAAAAGGGAGTTTTCAAAATAAAATATATTTGTCACTTGTCGGTAAAAATCAAGTATAAGGCACGCGACATAAAATCTACCTTAGAGATATATAGAGATGATCTAGGATATATATCTGGAAAAGAACTTATAGAAAATCAGTAATTTAAATATTCTTATGATACGAATTCATAATATTTATTTTTAATAGGCCAAAAATACCTTTCCCCAAGGTGCTGCAAGCACTTCAATTGCTATCGTCATTGGCTTCGGGAATCTAAAAAACTATATGACCGGATAGGGAGGTGTAGTGATTATGCATTTGCAATACCCGGAATGGCTGCTTACGATTATTTCCTCGCCAATAGCCGACATTCTGCTTACCCCCCCAAGTCAGTCACAGCGCTTGATTGGTCAGAACCCCATCGCCTCTCTCTGAGCCTGCCGATTCACGACCCCTCTCCCCTGGAACGCAGTACGGCGCCTGAGATCCCGTCCCCAGCCGTCCCGCCGCGCCTGGAGCGGGATCTCGTCGATGAAGCAGCTCGGGTTGGCCTGCTCGCCCCGACGGAACTCGCACCAGGACACACTGACGCGCTGTCGGCCGCGCGTCAGTGCGACATAGGCCAGTCGGCGTTCTTCAGCCGGGTCACTGTTCGTGCGCGATGGAAACAGCGTGTCTTCCCAACCGATCAGAAACACATGCCCGAACTCCAACCCTTTTGAGCCATGGATCGTCATCAGCTTCACCCGGCCGACACTGTCATCGTCCCGGCTCTCGGAGCCAAGGGCCGCATGGTCAAACAGTTCCTCTACCGAGCTGAACTCGTTGGCGAGCGACAGAAGCTCATGCAGATTTTCCAGCGCCGTGCGTCCGTCCTCTCCGGCCGCCTGATGCATCGCGAGATATCCACTCTCTTCGACCAGAACTCTCAGACGTTCACCCAGACTTGGTTCGTCGCTGCGTGCCCCTTTCAGAATGATGTCCAGGAAGCCGCGCAGCTTGTCAGCAGCCTTGCCGGTGCGTCCCTGCACCGTGCGCTCCGCTGCATCATAAAGCGAGATTGCCTCCTCGTCTGCGACCTGCTCGAATTTCGCCATAGCCTTGGCTCCGATCCCTCGGGTCGGCTGATTGACGATCCGACGGAAGGCTTCGTCTGACTGCCGCTCATACGGAAAACATGTCAGACGCAGGAAGGCGAGCGCGTCTTTCACCACCGCGCGCTGCCAGAAAGCGGTATCATTGACCAGCTCATACGGGATCTTCGCACGTAGCAGAGACTCTTCCAGCAACCGGGAGAGATGGTTGAACCGATACAGCACCGCCATGTCCTCATAAGGCACGCCTTCTAGGGCACGACGTCCGATCTCGGCCGCAATCCCGGTGGCCTCATCCTGACTGCCGGTATGCCGCAGAATATCCACTGGCTCGCCATCTCCAGACGCGGTATAAAGCGTCTTCTCCAGACGGCTCGTGTCATGAGAGATGACCGCATTGGCCGCTGAAAGAATATGACCGGTCGAACGGAAGTTCTGCTCTAGGGCAATCAGGCGTCCGGTCGGGAACTCCTTGAGAAAGCTTCGGATAATCCGGACATTGGCTCCACGCCAGCCGTAAATTGACTGCGCATCGTCGCCGACAACGAAGAGCTCGTTGTGGTCTTTGGACAGGCATTTCAGCCAGAGAAACTGGAGCCGGTTGACGTCCTGGAACTCATCGGCCAGCACGCAGTCAAACCGGTCCGCCCAGTCGCGCCTGTAGCGTTCATCCCGCAGCATTGTCACGGTAGGCCATAGCAGCAGGTCTGCAAAATCCGCGCGATTGCTTTCGCGCAGCATCGCCTGATAGGCAGGATAGAGGACGGCCGCATCCCGCCAGATCATAATGTCATCACCCTCAGTGATGGCATCCGTCGCAATCCGTCCCTCGACCCAGGTGACGGCGTCCGGGGGAAGCACCATGTTTTCCTTGAGCATGGCAATGCGCGAGCTGACGGACTTCACACGCTTGCGAAATGTTTCTCCATCGTCAGCATTCATGACGCCTGCTTCAATCGCCTTTTCCAGAAGGCGGCGCACGATCTTCGTGCTGTCTTCGCTATCACAAACGTCGAACCCCGGACGCAGCCCGGCAATGTCGGGGTCGGTCCGCAGCTGACGGCGTCCGTGCGCATGGAAGGTCCCCACCCAGTACGGCGCCTGCGCGATGTTTAGCGCCGCCGCAATGCGGGTCTTCATTTCCCCGGCCGCCTTGTTGGTGAACGTCACGGCCAGAATGCGATCCGGCGCCATGCGACGCTTGACAACACGATCGACGATCCCGGCCACCAGCGTCTTGGTCTTGCCAGTCCCGGCACCCGCGAGAACAACAACGGGCCCCGTCTGACGTGCGGCCTCTGCCTGGGAGGAAGTCAGTCCGGAGAGATGATTATCCACGACCACGTCCCTGCTCCCGGGTGCCATGAAGAACTTCGCACCGGCTCGCACGGCGGCCATCGAGGCTCAGGATCATGTCCGGCTCCACCATCAGATCAAACTCACGCCCGAAGTCCCACGTCCCGTCTGCCAGAACCGTTCCCCCGACGATGAGGCCGCGCAACACATCGCCACCGAATACGACCTCGGCGTAGGTCTGCGGGAAGGGCGGCTGATTGTGCAGCAGGGCCCAGGTATGCCAGACGCGGGTTGTTTCGGCGTCGGCATGCCAGGCGGCGGTCAGTTCTGCGACATGTCCCAGGAGTGTTACGGCATCCGGACGGTCAGGTTGACGCGTGCTTCCGGGAATGGTGCCGATCAGAACAAGCTGCTGCTCTCCCGCCTGACAGGTCAGGAACCTGCTGCTTCCGGTCGGAGACTGAACAAACAGGACGATGCGTCCGGAGAGATCCCAGCCTGCTGCACTCCAGCGTCCGCCAACAACGAGACCCTGGCTCCGTTCCCCCTCAGGACCGTATTCCACCAGAGCCCAGGGAATGCGACATCCGAGGTCTGGCATCAGGCGCAGATAATGGTCCGCGTCCGGGTGCGCCAGAAAAGCCGCTCTCAGGGCGTCATTTTTTTCGTGGCCGGGAAACAGAGCCTCCATTTCCCGTCGTGCCTTGTCATTCGTCATCAGTCTCTCCTCAGGCAGCGCGGGCGGCGGCCACAACAGTCTTCAGGGCGTCGTTGAAATCTTTGCAGCCCCCGTGGGGAATACGGCGGATCACACGGACACCGGCTTCACGGCCCAGCTCTGCCAGGCGCGCGGCGTAGCGGTTGCCGGCCTCATCATTATCGGTTGCGGCCACCAGAACGGCTGCCGGATCTTTTGCCATCTCAGTCAGTTCGGCCGTGAGGGCTTCGACCGTCTCCGGTCCCATGCCACCTGCGGTCGAGCAGTACAGGGTTTCGCGCGTGCGCTCACTGTCGAGGGCGGCATAGGACAGGGCATCAATGGCGGATTCACTCACCACCAGACGACGGACCGTGCGCGCAAGGCCGGGCTGAAACCGGAACAGCGTTTTGACCGTACCCGACAGACACATGCCCTTGGTGTCCGGACCGCGCAGTTCCGCACCACAGATGGTCCCCTTGGCATCCCGGTGGCAGAACCAGGCGGCGTGATAGCCGTCCCGGATGCAGCCGGTCATGATGGCCCGACGCAGAACCCACTCCGGAAGGCCGCGCTCCTCTGTAAGGTACGCCCACACCTTTGTGCCGGATGTCAGTTCCTTCTTGCCATGCCAGCGCTCGGCCGGGGCAGCATCTGGCGTTTTGGCCTGACGCTCACGGACATATTCTGCCCCCTTTGGCGCAATGCCCACCAGCTGACCCAGCTCACGGCAGGCCTCATGGAACTTCAGACCGGGTGTCAGGCGCTGGATCAGGGAGAACACATCCCCCTTTTCGTCCGATCCCGTATCCCACCAGCCGCGGCCTTCATGGTTGACAATGATCGTCTCACCCTTGCCCGCCCGGTACTTCAGAGCGTTGCGCGTGCTTTCGGGCTTATCGAGAAGATAGCCATGGCGCTCAAGCAGCAGAGCACAGGAGACACCTTTGACGATGTCCGTCCGGTCGTTGTCAGACAGTCTGAACGGCTCAAAGCGTGCCATGATCGTCATCCTTTTCGTTTCGGGACGGCGCAACGGTCAGAACCGGCCTCAACGCCCCTGTGATCTGGGTTTAATTTAGGAGAAATCCGCAAATATTGCAAGTTAAAACGGTGGTTTTCTGCGGTTTTATCGGGTTTTATTTGCCGTTACTGTGCTATATACAAACATCATCGCCACAAACTTAACGAATACTTAAACAAGCCTTTCGTTCGACCCGTGCCGGAGGCAAAAGGGGCGAAAGCAAGCGCAGCGACGCCTTTCGTCCCGACACTTTCAGGTCCGTCACAAACGCAGCGCAGGACAGGATGCCTTCTCAGGGGACCCGGCTGCACGGAGCAACCGAAGGGCGCGGAGGAAGCTGGGGTGGAAGGTCGTCTTGTCCGGAGTGAGGCTTGTGGCACTCCAGACCTTTCCCGTAAGGAGCCCCCAAGCCGTCAGGCACAGTTCCGATCCGCAAAGGGACTGGGCACCACGCTCATCTGCTGTGCGCTCCGCGCACGCTCGGGGAGATGCGCCGATCCCTCTAGCTCGTGCGCAATGGCGTCGATCTGAGCCTTCAGCGCCTGAATATCCTGCAGGCCAATCCGGTCCCTGCGAATTTCAAGGCGCCCGTACACGGCAATGCGTTCCGCCCCGTTCTCGATCGTCAGATCATCGATCTGAACGCTTTCGCCTGCATCCAGGAAAGGAATAAAGCTCATGGTGTGGTCTCCAGCAAAGGACCGCCAGAGGCGGGCCGGATACGGACAGCGTAGGGACTTTTCAGAGGGCGGGGCAGCGACATGGCCGTCTGGCGGATCTCATCTGGGAGCGACGGGAATGGATCCACACCGGTCGCTTTGGCCAACGCGCCAATGCTGATGATCGTACAGGTGGGCTGGCTGGTGTTTTGACAGAAATACGCGCCCGCTCCGTCTTCGGCGGGGTCGTAAACAGCCTTCCACGTCGCCACCGGCACAAAGACCTGATGTGCACCAATGGTATTTACCGAAGCTCCGAAAGCCGGTCCCGTGACGACATAAAGTTCTCCATCTCGTCGTGCGAGACGACGCACAGCCATTTCCACGCCTGTCCAGATGCCTTCGTTCAACTCAGGCGTCTGGGGGACAACATTGGCGAGCGAAAAACTCTGCTCCTGCGCCTGCAGAGTGGGCTCGTCAGCAGAGCACACCATATGGCCCCGGTCGTAGTCCGATCTACGGTAATCACTCAGCTCGGCCCGGTCTTCAAAAGACAGACGCGGATCGGCATGAAAAAACCGGACGACCCGCCCAATCTGCATGCTGCGCTCCAGATCTTCCTCGGTCAGGTGTTCGGCCGTCCATAACGGGCCATGACTGATGCCCGAATGCAGCACAGCAAAAGCGTCATTGCACAACAGCACGGTCTTCTGCCCAAGCGCCGCGTTAGTCAGAACCGGGAGCTGATTATCTCCTCCAAAAGCGGAGCACTCTGCAGCCGCTGCGTGGGTTATGCCTGCCCATAGCAGGCTCGCCAGGGTCAGCCCTGTCATCGGCAGTCGCATGGCCCATCCTTTTCTTCCCGAAGGCTTCTGTCTCACGGCGCAGGATGGCACGGCCTGTTGTGAGTGCAGGATCGCGCCCGTCAATGGGAGACACTCATAAGTGTGCGCTGCGCTGAACGATGGGCAGCGCTGGCATCACGGCGCAGTGCGGCGCGTAACGCCGCTCCAAGACGATCATCATTCGCGTCGTCAGCGAGATGATCTGCTTCCGCGTAAAAGCGCCGTGCGCGGCCAATGGTCTGGCCTGTTGAAACCGCCCTGTGAAAGACAGGCGCTTCAAGTACGGGAAGAAAACTGGACGCGGGCGTATCGCTCTGGACCTGCATGGTGCGGTTCCTTTCTATTTGTTTGCCGGATGCGGGCCGCACTGCGGCCCAGATATTCGTGGAGGAAGGAGGAGATCGGGAGGCCTGGTCTCAGTCCCCGGTCCGAGGCAGGGGAGCGCGCTTCACGGCCATCCCATCACTTGCAAAACAGAGCATTCCGTTATGCCGGTAATGATTGCGTCGCACCTTGCGGTACACGCCTGACAACTCCGCACCGCCTATGCAAAACGTCTCGTCAATCTGGAGGTCTGCGAACAGAACCGTGTCCGGTCCGAAGACTTCTGCCTTTTTTCGGGCTGCTGTCAGATCCGTTTTCCTGCGCTTGGACATACTCTGCCTCTCTCGGATTATTTCGTTCCCGATCGGCAGCCTCGTGGGGCGGACGGCGTGGCAAGGGCGGCGCTATGCGCCGGGAGCGGAGCGACGCACCCTTGCTGCGACGCCTGCCCCATGAGAGCCCCTTCCCTCCCTCCTCTTTCTCCTTCCCGCGCGTCTCCTTTCAGCCCCCAAGAGGTTTTCGCGAGGGCCTAATAAGGCCGGTATCTAATTGTTTTTGTTGACTTTTATTTGTGGTGCGCTTTACGCTTGCACCACAACAAAAGGAGGGCGCCGATGAGTGCACAGACAGATCAGACCGCCACGGTGATCCGCTTTCCACAAGAGCGGCGTCGCGCGCCAACCCTGGACGCGCTGACCGACGCAATCCTGCCCGAGACGCAGTTGCGGGCACTTGCAGAAATCCGCGGCGTGACACCGCCCCGACAGGTTGAGCGCCTCCGCGCATTCGGACGTGAAAGAGCGCGACAGATTTTCGGAGCCACGGCGTTGCCCGAAACCCGCGAAGCCCGTCAGCACATGGCGTCTGACTGGCTGACCCTTCTGGTCAGTCGGGCCCTGGCCCGGGTTTCCGACGCACGGTCTCTCACGGAACAGGCGGAGCGTCGCGAGATCGAAGATCAGCAACGCGACGGCATCTATGACGATCTTGCGCAGGCACTGCGGGCCGAAATCGTCGCCTGGGAGACGGCCCAGAATATTCTCGGCGGGTGGGAGGTCGTCCACGGACTGATTGATGATCCGGACTCCTGCGCCGTCACGGACAGCACAGCGTGTCAGAGCAGACCCATCTGAACAGGCTGCTGCCGGGACAGAGGTGCAGATAGCGCCGGAGCCAGTGAAATGCGGCCTGCATGATCGGCCGGTACGCCGTGACGGTCGAGCAAGCTGCGCAACAGCGCCTGCTCGCCCCGGAGCGTTTCCTGCCGTAGTTCAGCGCGGTACAGGTCCAGCACCTGATGCTCGACCAGAAGAGCCGCGATCCGGCTTTCCACGTCTGACCAGGTCCAGGCGGGATCGCCGATCCCGCCGCGCGCGACGATCTGATCGAGGAAGGCGAGACGCCCCTGCGTCGAGCAGAAATACCGTCCCGCAAAGCCGTCCCGGTTAAAGCAGGCGATAAACCCCCACATCTGGCTGACGCGCTGGTACAACGCCTTGCTGAACCCCTCCTCTGGCAATCCTTTCGCAACAAAGGCGAGGATTGCATTGGCCAGTTTGGCTTTCTCCTGCGGTGAACTCCACTGAGTGGCCGTCAGGCCCTCGGCCTCAATGCGGACGCGCCGCAGGTGTGGCAACAGCAGGCTCATACGTGAGCCTCCTGTGCGAGCGCGGAGAGCGCCTCCGCGACCGCGCCTGCCAGTTCGGGTCGGCGCGCGATCAGCCAGCCCGTCAGGGCGGTACGATCCGCCGCGTCGACAAGGGAGACGACGCGATCGACATCGCAGCGCCGCAGCTGCTCCACGCTGTCAGCAGCCACGGCAACGGCCGAGGCCCAGATCTGATCGCGGGACCACGGACCCGCAGACACCGTGTCAGGCGTAGCATCGGACATTCTTCTTCTCCTGAAAGATTTCGAGGACCCTTGGTCAGGCCAGGAATTCGAGTGTTTCCGGAGTGATGTTCATGCGCAGTGTGTCGCCTGACGCCTGCTTGAGAGCCTGCCGCACAAGCGCTGCGTCCAGGAACTCGCATCCGTCATCCCCGCCAAAAGCCTGGCGTTTCACGTCATGAGCCCTGCCCGCGTTCTGTTCCGGGTCCGCTTCGCGCGCATACGCGCACAGATTGGGCTTCTGACCGTCATCGGACGGCAGAAGGGGAAGCCCGTTCGACATCATGTAGATCCCGTGATCGCCAACCAGCCACAGACCCGCAGGGATCTTTGTGGGATCGACGTCTTCCTGAAGGCCCCATTCACGCGCGCCATGCCCGGGCTTGCGCAGGCTTTTGTCAAAGAGCTGGGTCAGCGTGGCGCGGCGCTCGGACGCGGCCTCGGCATGGGCAAGAAGGCGCTCGATCAGCGCGCGGTCAAAGGTCACGATCATGGGATAATTTCCTCGGATCAGAAATGAAAAAACCCCGCTCGGTGGCGGGGCGTGTGGCGTTCGGAGAGGTGGAGGCTTCAGCCCCGACCATGGGCGGTGTGGGACGCGGAGGCGAGATAGTGATGGGGCACCGGGCCAGCCAGAAAGCTCGGCAGGCACGTAAAGGCGAAGACCAGGGCGAGAAAACCGAAGAACCCACCGGCCAGTCCGGCAACGTCCTTGATGTCCTGAAGGGTCTGTTGGGAAATCTGCATGAAAGGTCACTCCTGTTGCCGTCATCTCTTTTCTCTGATGACCTCTCCGGCACAGGCACAGGATGGTTGTGATGGCACAGGCGCCGCGTAGCGGCGGGATCTCCACGACCCGGAGCCCGTCAGGGCGAGGACGCGTGGAGACCCACCCTTTGCCAGCGCAGACAGCCTGTGCTGCCCCTCTCTCCTTCTGCGTCTTTTCCTCTTTCTTCTTCCTGCTCTCCCTCCACCCGGCTCACGCGGGTGACGATACGCGGTTCAGATGTGTCCATTTTGGCGCGCGGACTTCTCCTGCCCGGCCTCATCCACCAGCTGATAGGCCGTCAGGGTCATGTGGCCTGTCCAGCGATGCCTCAGGACGATCATGGGAACACCCTCGACCGTGCCATGCTCCCCGCGGCGACTGGCCTCGGCGATCTGGGCGCGCGTGACGCGCGGCGGCTGCGTCCGGGTTCGGAAATCCGTCTCGGCCGCCTGTCGATCCGAATAGGGGCCGTGCCAGAGCTGGGCGGCTTCTTTCGGCCAGAACGACGTCACGCGCAGATAGACGCGCCCATCCGGTGCAACGCCAAGATGGACCCTGCGACGATCCAGAAGACAGGTCTCGATCTGGAGAAGGTTTTCATCGACCATGGAAAACTCGCTCATCTTTTGAACTGTTGGATCTGGCAGTGGAGACATCATTCGCTCCCCTGCATTGGCCTCAGGCGGCCAGCTGATCCGCTAGCGAAGCTGCGATCAGGACGGCGGCGGCCAGGGCAGGATGCTGGTGGGCGCGATAGCGCGACACCAGAGTGTCCCGGGTCTCGTTGCCCAAAGCAGCCGCAGGCGCGCCAATGGTCTCGAGACTGGCGGCGACTTCCGCGGCCCACCCCTTGAAGCCGAGATGGCCGTCCTCAGACAGGCGTTCGGCCTCGGTGAGCGAGACCTCGCGCGGCTCTGCAGCGTCCATGAGGAATGGCGTGTAGCGTGTTCCCCATGAGGCCACACCTGGCGTGCCCTCGTGAGGTACCGGATCTGCAATCGTGGTCTCTAGCCATTCGGAGGTGCCAAGCTCCTCTGAATCATAAGCCGCGTCGAAGCCGCGCGGCTTGCGGCTGCCACGATTGACCGTGATCATGATCTTGAAGGACTTGCCGGGATGCTGGAGCGCTGTGTCGCGGCCGAAGCTCAGAATGAGTGGCTTGAGGCCATCCACCGACTTCGCCTCGACGGTGCGGCGCTCACCAAGATGGGACATGAGCGCCATCGTGGTGCTGGTGAAATAGCCCTCACGCTTTGCGGTGGCGGGCGTAGCACTGAGCGTAAAGAAAGCCATGTCGATCTCCAGATATGACAAAGGCCGCCTCGCGGCGGCCTGAAGAACTGTGAAGGGGTAAGGTAGGGTCAGAAGACGTATTCGGCGCTGCCAAAGACGTCCTGCCAGGGGCTCCGGCTTTTCGAGTGGCAATCCGACGCCGCATCATAGAACCCCGATCTGAACCGCTTTCTGATGTCGTCAACAGTCTTCTGTGCCGCATCGTCCAGCGGGGCATCGCAGCCGATCAAGACGGACCCGTAGGAGGATTTGCGCACCCGGAATTTGTGTTTTGGCAGGGCGGCTTTCAGCAGACGGCGGATGTTCTTTCCTGCCAGCACGCCGCTCTGGTCCGATCCCTGCTCCAGATGGGCGTATTCAGGAGCGGTGCGCAGACGCTCGATTTCGGCCGCATGCGCCGCCTCAGCCTGATCTTTCTGTGCCTGCTTTTCAGCGCGGCACGCTTCGGCATGAGCGTGCAGCTGCGCAATTTCCTCAGGGCTGGCCTTGGGCTCGTCGTGGAAGATCGTCCACTGCACACCATGCAGAATGCTCTCGGGCAGCTTCTTGCTGACACTCCCGCAGGCAAAGACGATATCAAAGCTGGCATTGCCTCCCGCGGCGATGAAGCCGCCAGCAAGGCGTCTGATTGTCTCGGGACGAGGCGTGCCATGGACCGCAGACACGACGCCCCGGCCTCTGTTGTACAGGATGGTGCTGACGCGGGTGCCTACGGTGACAGTCGGGTGTTCAGACATGCTGATCTCCTTCTCTTCATGTCTCTTCAACTGTCCTCTCCGGGGTCAGGGCCTGACTGGCGGGGCAAGGGCGACGCGTCAGCGGCGGTCCCGCAGGCGTTAGCCCAGGACACCACCCCTTGCGGCGACAGACAGGCTCTGGCACCCCGCCCTTCTCTCCTCTTTCTGTCTCTTTTCTCGTCTTGTTTCCTTGCGCGGGCTGTCCTGCCCTGTGGAACAAGGCTGCGTCTCACCGCATGAAAAAGGGCGGAGCCATGCTGACTCCGCCCTTGAAAATCGCAACCGGTTCGTCCAAGTTCAGAGGTGAGCCGTGAGGGGCTTCGCAAAAAACACCTCACGGCCCGGTTTACCTTAAGTGATTTACTCGGAGAGGCTCTTCAGTGCGGTGGCAACCGCCTGAAGGGTCTTCTTCGTTTTACGAAGGATCTTCGTAAACCACTTACGGTCCACCACGATCACGAAGATCATGGCTTCCCCTTTCACTCTGACGACTGTGGGCAAGCGACCCCCGACCCACATCCGGTTACGATTTTCGGGGGCCGCGACGTCTGAACCGTAACCTGAACAGACGTTTCGTCGCGCGGACTCATCAGGCGACCCCAATCTCCTGTTGTGCCAGATCAGGCGCTACGCGCAAGTCTGGCCCGGAACGTGGCCGCAATCGCGTTGCCTCAGACCCGAAGGATCTCCAGCCGCCCTCCCATGGCAGCCTGCATGGCCACCAGTTCCTGCGGCACCACGAGGTCGCGTGTTTCTGTCGGCTCATTCTCTGTGACGTCTGGCTCGCCCGCGTCTTCTCCGCCCTCCTCGTCCATCACGTTTTCCAGATCCTCCGCGTCCGCACAGTTCAGGTCGTCTTCATCCCCGTCTTCCAGTTCATCTTTCAGGCCGACCCATTTGGCGCGGCGGGCCTGCTGCTCCCGCACTTCCTCTGTCCAAGCACCAATCGCCTGCGCAAAACCGGCGGCCTCCGGGACCCAGTGTCCGTCTCCCACGGCATTCAGTAGGGCAGCGCGCATCTCCTTGCCCGTATTGAGTGGCGCGAGCCCATGCGCCTGAACCGCCTTGGTGATTCCGGGCTTGCTGTAGGTCTTCAAGAACGCCTCATCAGCCATGGTCGGCATGTGGGCGTCCGCGTTGAACAGACAGCCCAGCAGTTCGGCTGCCATGCCGGAGCCGGAGTGCATACTGACCTCGCAGTTCATAAAGCCCGCGAGGCTTTCCAGCGCGTGCCGGCGGATCAGCGCTTCATCACGCACCAGTTCGCCTTCCGGAAACAGCGCTTCCATGGCGGTCTTCACCGCGTTCTCCTGAGGCGAGCTGCTTTCGCAGCCGTAAAGATGGACGTTGTTCGCATTCAGCGCGAGCAACAGCCCAGCCACCAGATCCCACGGATCTGCGTCTTCGTTCTTCGCCTGCAGGGCCTTCTTCAGTGCGAGGGTCCGCACAGAGCCGATCATCTTCAGACCCGTGCCCGAGATGTCAGCGCGCTCCTTCTTTGGGGGTGGCGTCTGCTCCACCACACGCGGTTCGGAGCGGACGGTCTCTTCACCCGTGTAGCGGAACTTCCGCTCTTCGACTTTCAGGGTACTCCGATTGAGCCAGTAGCCGACAACATCGGTCTCCCGCTCGCCCATCCAGTTCGTGACGAAGTTATAGCCTTCTGGTCGAAGCGGAGACCCGTGCTCGCCCGTCTCAACCGCAAGCGTTCCTTCGGGACGATGCTCGGCAATCCAGTCTTCCTGCGCGGCCCGAAACGCCGTGGCATCCGTGACGTAGCGATTGTCCTCACTGCCCTGCCCGAACAGATCTTCAGTCCAGACGACGCCATGCTTTTGCGCCAGCGCATCGTCAAACCGGGCATCACGCGCATACCACTCCTCCTGACGCAGGTGCCAGGTGAAGTCGCGCCAGTCCACGGTATCCTCCGGATCCTCGGCGTTAAGGCGATACCCGGCCGGGTCCTCTCCCTCCTCCACGCTCTCGGCGAACATCTCAGCCCAGGCAGCGGCCTGATCCTCCAGAGACGACAGGGCCAGAGTCCGACGCTCTTTCAGGTCGGGGCCGCGGCCAATCTCGATGGCGTGCAGGATTGGCGGATGCAGCTTCGCCAGCAGTGTCAGTCCACGGAGATAGGCAGGCGTGATCATCAGCGCCATGCACAGCTGTTGATCCGTATAGCCAAGGTCTTCGCGCATCCGGGTCACGGCACGCCACTGGTCCGGCTCAGACATGCCTTCGCGGATCATGTTCTCACTGGCCGCCGCCAGGGCTTCATGCTTGCTCTCTTCGTGCGTCACATGAACCGGAATTTGGGAAAGTCCGGCATAGATGGAGGCCCGTTTCCGCCGATGACCCGCTATGATCATCAGACGCCCGTCTTCCAGCTCCCGCACTTTCGGCGGGTGAATGAGTCCAACCTGCAAAATGTTCGCCGCAAAGCGTCGGATACTGTCCTGGCTGCTTTCTGCTTTGCGGGGATTATCCGGATTGTCGACAAGGCTGTTCGGATCGACAAGGCGCAGTTCGTCCATGATGGGCTCCAGTGATGTCGTAAGGGTGTCAAAAAGGTCTCGTGGGGGGGAGACGTCAGGCGGTCAGGCTGTGCGCGAGGTGGGAGACCACACGCTCGATGTGCTCAACCTCGAGCTGTCGCGTCTCCAGCGTCAGCGTGGCTGTGCCGTAAGATCCGTCTTCATCGGTGTCGTAATCGGCCTGCACGCGGCGGATAACGGTTTCGACGCAGTGCCAGACCACAAGGTCAAAGTTGTTCGGAAACAGAGCGGCAATCGTCTGGTCAGGTCCGAGCGCTGCAACGGCCTTCTCAAGGGATAAGCCTTCGAGCAGATCCGGACTGTCGTCAGCTGTCACATGAAGCGTTGTCCACCAGCCTTCTTTGGCCTCGTACTCAACTTTGACCGTCTTCACGCCATGCGTCCGCATCGCCGCAAAGATCAGCGTCAGGTTTGCTCTTAGAGCCACTTCGGCCGCGGGTTGTCCTGCCGGGTCTGACACGCCTCTCTCCTTTTTTCTGTCGTGATGATCTCGGCGCGGGCACAGGGCGTGGCTTCGCGCAAGGCCGCGCGTCAGCGCGCCCGGCCTGAGCCTTGCGCGGAGCCGCGACCTGTGGCGGCTTCCTCTTTCAGTTCCGTTTCTCTTCCCGTCGCCTTCTCGCTGTCCTGAGACAGGCACGGCGGTGGCGGTTCAGTCGTAAAAAGGCAGCGTCCCGTCGATGAACCCGTCCCGATCAAAATGAAGGTAATGGCAGTCCTGCTCCCGGGCCTGAGCCATCAGGGCGGCCAGTTCCGGAGACACGTCCTGCGGGACGTCCTCCGCCTCGGTGGGAACATAAATCATCCAGCCATAAGGGCCGCCGAGGCAGCTTCGCCCTGCTGTGCCCCCGCTGCTGAGATAGAGCTCGCACGCCTCGCGCTCTGCGACCGGAAGATGCCCGGTACTGAGATCCAGGTGCCGGCAGACGAGGCCTGCGGACGTCGGAAGGACTTCGCTCATGCCCGGCTCTCCGGCCGGACAACGAACGGTGTCAGACAGGTCGCCCCTGTCCAGCGATGAAAGGCCAGAATCATCTCGCCACGCTCACGCGTCTTCGAAAGTGTCCCATTCTGACGCCTGCGTCTGACATCCTCGGGCGTCAGTACAGGCAGCGCATGGCGGTCCACGAAATCGGCCTCGGCCTGGGCGGCATCCGCATACGGGCCATGCCAGTCGTTCCGGTTGACGGGACAGGCGTCCACGGTGCGCAGCAGCACCTCACCGCTCGGGTAGGTGAAAATCTCCACGCGCAGGCCGCACAGAACTTTGGAGAGGGTCGTGGTTTGCGGGGACGTCTGATGGTCGGACATGCTCTCTTCCTCTGGTCTCTCTTTCAACCTCTCCGCGGATGCAGGGGCTGCCCGGTGCGGCAAGGCCGCGCGCAGCGCGCCCGGCCTGAGCCTTGCCGCACCGGGCGGGCCATGCCCGCCCCTTCCCCCTCTCCTTATGCTGCCGCTTCTTCTTCCTCTCCTTCTCCCCCATTGTCGTTGACGCTCAGGCTTTCCATCGCGGCCAGCGCCTCGGCGGCCTCAGCCTCCCGCCGCGCTGTATCCTCGGCCAGATCTGCCTCCAGAGACGCCATTTCTTCTTCCTTCTCCTCCAGCAGTGCGGCCTCGCGGAACGGCATCCCGTCGCGGGCACGGTAGCCGGGCAGCTTGCGCTCCGTCTCGGCAAGCAGCCGCTGCGCATCCGCAAGCTCGCTGTCGAAGCGCAGCAGGGTATTCTCGATGCGGGCGATGAAGCCGAGCGGGGCCGTGTCGTGATCAAAGTCGATCCCGATCATCCGGTCCTCGGCCACGATGGCGATGGTCGCGTCCCATTCCGTCTCACCCATGAAGGTCGAGCTCCAGGTCTCACACACGAGCTCAAAACCGCCGATCTCGCCAAGTGTCCAGCGGCCCTTCGTCTCTGCGCGTTTGGCCGTGCGCGCCTGACCCATCAGCCACCTGCCGGCATCCTGACGTTCGGTCAGCACATCCGACTTGCGGACAAGCTGGAACGCCTCGCCCCGTGTCGACTGGCGTTTCGCAATATTCGCCCGGATCTTCGGAATCACCGCTTCGGCCACCCTCTGATCGCGCTCGGCCCGCTCGATCGCGCGACGCACGTTGAACTGGTCGTCATAATGGGCGGCCTTGAGGCGACGTAGGCGGGCCAGTTCTGCTTCCAGTCCTGCCTTCTTCATCAGGCGCTCGTCACCTGAAGCCAGCGCCTTGGCCATGGCAAACTGGTTCGCACTCTCGCCAATATCCTCCAGACGGCGGATCGAGCGGTCTCCGGACATGGCCAGACACAGAAAGCGCTGCTTGCGCTCCAGAAGCTGCCAGTTCGTGGCATCCACCGAGCCTTTCAGGGCATAGGCGTAAATCTGGATCACGGGGTTCTGGTTGCCCTGGCGTTCGATCCGTCCCTCACGCTGGATGATATCGGCCACCAGCCAGGGCACATCGAGATGGTGCAGGGCAATCAGACGCTGCTGTGCGTTGACGCCCGTGCCCATTGTCGCGCTCGAGCCGATCAGGATGCGTTTGCGCCCGGAATTGAGATCCCGGAACAGCCCCTGCTTGGCCGCACTCTTTTTGTAGTGCTGCATGAACGCGATCTCGTCTCGCGGCACGCCCATCCGCATCAGCTCGTCGCGGATCCACAGATAGGCCGAGAAGCCCCGTTTCTCCAGCGCCGCTTCCGTGCCCAGATCCGAGAAGATCATCTGCACGGCCCCGGGCAGGTCATACGGCTTGCCAGTGTCGGGATCGGTGTAACGGTTGTCGCGCGTCTCCTTCCAGATGTCGAAGACCCTCGCGATCATGACGTTCAGCTTGTTGCTGGTGTCGTTGTCCTCCCAGGATCGGACAAAGCGCAGATCAATCGCGGCATGACGCGCATCGTTGATCACGGACAGGATGATATCCTCACCCTTCTGCGGCTTGCCCTTGCGCTCCTCGATCACCTTGATCCGCGCCTCCAGCTCCTTCTGGTAATCGCGGAAGGCGGGTCCGCTGTCAGCGACGATGATCTGGCGACTGCCCGTAGCGATCTCGGGAAGTTTCACGTACTGGCGCAGGTCATCCTGCTGCACCACATCCGCGAAATGCCGGTACATGGCCATCAGATCGGCCACGTTCACGAACTCCGCAAACCGCGTCACAGGCTTGTACAGCCCGCTTGGCTGAAGTTCGAGTTCCGTGCGGGTCTCCCCGAAATTCGCGGCCCACGCATCGAACTCGTGCAGACCGCGCTCGATCAGGGCGTCGATCTGCTGGAAGCGCTGCACATTGTACATCTCGCCCAGAGTGTTCGTAATCGGCGAGCCCGAGGCCATGACCAGCTCGCGACCGGGATTGATGCGGCTGAGATAGCGGGCCTTGACGTACAGGTCCCAGGCCCGCCCGCTGCCGTTCGGATCGACCCCCTTGAGGCTGGACTGGTTCGTGCCGAAGCTCAGTTTGCGGAACTGCTGCGCCTCATCCACGAGGATCTGGTCGATCCCGATCTCGCCAAGATGCACCAGATCGTCCTTGCGGCTGGCCAGCCCGTCCAGCTTGGCTTTCATCCCCTCCTTCATGCGCTCGATGCGCTTGCGCGAGATGCGGTCGTCGGCGTCGATCTCGCACAGAAGGCTCTCGTAAGACGCGATCTGCGCCTCGATCATCGCCTGCTCAAACGCGGTTTCGACCGGGATGAACTTGAAGGCATCATGCGTGATAATGATCGCATCCCACTGTCCCGTGGCCGCACGGGCGAGGAAGCGCTGGCGCTTGGCCTTCACGAAGTTCGTCTCATCCGCGACCAGGATTTTCGCGGTCGGGTAGAGCATCAGGAACTCGCGGGCCATCTGCGCCAGACAATGTCCCGGCACCACCACCATGGCCTTCGAGATCAGGCCGAGACGGCGCTGCTCCATGATCGCCGCGCACATCGAGAAGGTTTTCCCCGACCCCACCGCGTGGGCCATGTAAGTGTTGCCGGTAGCGATGATGCGCCAGACCACCCGCTTCTGATGGGCACGCAGCTGGATCGTGGTGCTGGCCCCCGGCAACTGCAGATGCGCGCCGTCAAAGGCGCGGGGGACGAGGTTGTTGTAGGTGTCGTTATACAGCCGCACCAGACGCTCGGCGCGCTCCGGGTCCTGCCACACCCAGGTCTGGAAGGCCGTCTTGATGGCGGCGAGCTTTTCCTTGGCGGCCTCGGTCTCCTGCGCATTCAGGGTCCGTTGCTCGCCGCTCTCGTCGCGCCAGGTGTCCCAGATCTGCGGGATGGCCTGATTGAGCGCATCCTCGATCAGTTCCCCTGCGGGACGCCGTTCGGTGCCCCAGACGGACGTCGCCTCCGCCTTGCCCCGGAACGGTCCCTTGTCCAGGGTCCAGGACGCCACCTCTTTCGTATGCCACACCCCGGCTTCGACCCCGATCACCTCGGCGATGAAGCCCTCGATGTCGGCGGTCGGGATCCACGGTGCCCCCAGACGCGCCGTAATGTCACTGGGCCGCAGATCCTCGGGCTGGGCCTCTTCCAGCGCAGCCACGGTCCGGGCAAAGCGGGGATCGGTCTCGGCCGCCTTGCGGGCCTCCGCCAGTTTCGTGCGCACCGCGCCTGACAGCGCCTCGTCGGCGGGCACCCAGACATCGCGCCCGGGCTGGCTGCGTCCGGCATCGAGATAGATGGCACTGCCCAGTTCGGCGATGACCTCGTCCTCGGACCGCCCCAGCAGTTCGGCAATGCGCGGGATCTCCACCACACCCGTCTCATGCAGGCAGACCGCGAGCGCGTCATGGGCGCTGTGCACCTCCGGCTCCAGCGTCGCCTGGATCACACGCTCGGAGAACAGCGGCCCCTGTGTGCCGATCTGCCGGTCCTCGTCGTACTCCTCGATCGAGCTGACCAGCCAGACGTCCGGATCGTCGTAGAAGGGCTGGAGGTTCGGACGCCGCTGCGTCGTGCTCTCGTCCCCGGTTTTCGGATCAACACGCGTGCTGGTGATCGTCAGGTTGATCGGGCCGAACTGGCGCACGAACGTCTGGTAGGCGCGCTTGAGGTCCGCCTGGAGCGCATTGTAAGGCAGGTTCTCCACCTGGGCGCGCAGGACCGCACGGGCGGCATCGCGGACGGGGATCAGGCCTTCGATGATGCGCGCGTGCTTCTGGAAGATGCCGTCCTTCTGCTCGCCTTTCTTGACCTTCACCGGCACCGACTGGCCGTCGATGATCTGGTGCAGCGCACCCTTTTCGATCAGGTAGCTGCCTTCCTTGAGGCTCGCCCCCTCCCCTGCCGTGCCGACATCCGCACGGCGGCTTTCACGCAGCGCCTCAACATCGAACGTCTGCGGCACCGGGAACCGGGCCAGCCTGGCCAAGCGGGAAAGCGCGCTCGGCAGGGCATCGTCGAGCATCAGCATCGGATTCGGTGAGCAGGTGTATTCCGGCCCGAACTGTCCGCTTGTCCAGCCGTGCCGACCCAGCACCTGCTGACCGTTCTCTACGAAATAGCGGTTGATGCTGAGCGGTCCCTCCCCCTCGTCCGTATCGGGCAGATCCGCAACCTCCAGCCAGGCGGTGTCGCCCGGGGTGTCTCCGATCTCGCGACGGCGCAGGACCAGCACGTCCACGACCACGTCGGTCCCGGCATCATCGCGCATCGCGCCAGCCGGCAAGCGGACCGCCCCGACCAGATCCGCCGTTTCGAACAGGTACCGGCGTGCTGTGGCGTCGCGCTTGTCCATCGTCCAGCGTGACGTCACAAACAGACCCATCGCTCCAGGACGCAGGCGGGAGACGGAGCGTGCGATGAAGTAGTCATGCAGGGACAGGCCAAGGCGTCCCAGCGCGTCCGTGCCGCGCACCGTGCGGTTGCTGAACGGCGGGTTGCCGATCGTGAGGTCGAACTGCTCGGCAATCTTCGCCGTCGTGAAGTCCTCAGACCGCACCCACTGGTTCGGAAACAGCTTGCGGGCGATGCGGGCCGTCAGAGGGTCGTTCTCGATCGCCGTCCAGGCTGTCTTGGGGGCCAGTTTCTCCGGGATCGCGCCCATGAACAGACCCGTGCCACAGCCCGGCTCCAACGCGCGTCCGCCGCGGAAGCCCATCTGCGCGACCAGATCCCAAAGCGCATGTACGATCAGTTCCGGCGTGTAATGGGCGTACTGCGTGGCCCGTGCTAGTCCGGCCCGCTCCTGCTGACTGGTCAGCGTTTCAAGCTGCACGCCGATTTCCTCCCAGCCCTGACGGAAGGCTTCGCCAGGACGAGGGAATAGGCTGTTGGCCAGCTCCCCGGCTCCAAATCCCGTAAACTTCGCCAGCAAAGCCTGTTCGGAGGGCGTTGCATTGCGGCCGTCCGTTTCCAGTTCGGTCAGGAGACGGATGGCGGCGAGATTGTCCCGCGCCCGCGCTTTCCAGCCCTGGGCCAGATCGCGTGTGCCGCACAGGCGAAAGTCGATCTTCGGGGCCACCACAGGAGCGGCAGCGGCTTCTTTTGCGAGGGACGCAGCCTCGTCGAGCGCACGGTCTCCGGGCAGGTCGCCCCAGAACAGGGTATTGCTGCCGCCTCCAAGGGCTGAGGTGTCGAAAAAGCTGAGCTGGGTCTTGCTCATGGGCGGAACTCCGGACAAGCGGCAGCGCCCGGTGCTGCACGAGGCAGACCGGGGGGCCGGAAAACAAACAGGATGGGTTTGGGCGAAAGGCGCTCAGGCCTTGCAGATCAGGTCAGAGTGGGCCGAAGCGCAGGGAGATCTGCTCACGCTCACTGGACGACAGACGCGACAGGGCCTCTCGGTGATACGACGATCCCTGTCGGGCCTGACGTGCGACCTGCCACCAGGCATTCTGGTCCGAGCAGGTCACGCCGCGCAGCTGGGTGTCGGCGTGCTCGGGGCCGCAGCCTTCGAGAATGGTCCAGCCCTCGCGGTGGGCCTGAACCAGGCTGAAACTCTGTGTGGGGGTTGGGCGTGTGAGGGCCATGACGGGCATCGTCTTCTGTCTCCTTTCTGACCCTTTCCGGCGAGCGCGGCGTCGTTCTGGGCGGCAAGGGCGACGCGTCAGCGTCGGGACCGCCCGGCCCGCAGCGTCAGCGAGGACACGGACGGACCCACCCCTTGCGGCACAGGGCGATCCCGTGGTGCCTGCCCTTCTTTCCTTCCTTTTCTTTCCTCTTTTTCTTTTACGGTCCGCGTCTTCTGCGATGTGTGCTCTAACGATCAAAGAAACATGACCGTGTTTCGACGCGGCTCAGGGAACTGTTAAGATCTGAGGCAGTAATAGTCGTAACGACTTGCAGTCATGACCTGAAAGAGCCATGTCCAGAGCTCTTCCAGAACCTTGAGGGACATTTATGACCGACCTGATCAAGACCATTGCACACCCTCATGCTGATCTTCTGCCACTCACCGCGGACATCGTGGCCGCCTATCTGTCGCAGAACGAGCTTTCCGCCGACCAGCTCCCTGCGCTGATCCGCAGCGTGCACGACGCCCTCGCAGCCCCGGCCACGCCGGAGCCTGTCGCGGAAGAAGCCCCGATCCCCGCCGTGAACCCGAAGCGCTCCGTGTTTCCGGACTACATCATCTGTCTGGAAGACGGGAAAAAGCTGAAGATGCTCCGCCGTCATCTCAAGACGGCCTACAACATGACCCCGGAAGAGTACCGGGCCCGGTGGGGCCTGCCGCGCGAGTATCCAATGGTGGCACCCAGTTATTCCGAGAAACGCTCGTCCCTCGCCCGCGAGATTGGCCTGGGCTCCACGACCCGTGCCTCTGCGCCGCAGGAGCCTGTAACGCAGGAGGAAGAACATCCTCCGGTGAAGAAGCTTCCCGAGAAACGTCGCGGCCGTCCGGCTCGCGCCTGAGACTAAACAACTAGACCGGCCCTCCCCCGGTGCCGAAGGCTCCGGCTGGGAGGGTCCAGTCCTCTGTCAGAACCGACCCGATCGGCCGGTCTGACAAGGCGGCCGCTACGAGCGAAGGCTGAGACCGGGCAGCCTCAAACATCCGTCCCTGCCCTGCCAGGTGCAACAGCGATCTGTCACGCTTAATCGTGCACCCAAAGCGCTCTTCGTAGTCCACCAGCCGGATAAACCGTGCTGCATCCATCCACTGGAGCGTTGCCAGTGCATCCGCGCTGAGGAAGATACAGAACGCGCAGGATAATCTGGAAAATCCGATTTTGTAGGGTGCGGCGGGCGTCACGCGCCAGCGCTTGAGGATGGCCCAGACTTCGGCCTCGGATCAGGCGTGCACGGGCCTCCAGTGGTCGACATGCCGACGACGACGCGTCCCGTTTCTCGTGTCGGTACGGTGAGGCTCAAAAGCCGCATAGCGGGCCCGTGCAGGACTTTCCTCGGCGCGCTCGCCTGTCACGACCAGAGTACGGCGGTTGAGAAACCTGTCCTGTCCCCGCAAGGCGCGATCGGCCACATCAACCTTGAGGCTCGCCGAGCACCAGCGCACGGAGAGGCTGGCCGAGACCTGGGGAAAGCGCAGGCGTGTCCCCTCTGGCCCCTGCCCTCCTGTTCTGACGACCCCGTCAGGCGTTTCAAAAACAATCGGAGCTATGGGCGTAGTGTCCCTCAGCATTTCGCGCTCGAAGCCACCCTCGCGCCAGGAGCGGTAGAGCGGCAGGCCGAAATCCCGCGCCAGGGCTTCGACATACGGGCCTGTGGAGAGCCAGTCCATGAAGGACCGCCCTGCCCCATCCACCTCGTGATGCCAGAGCTCGATGCGGTCCACAGGAGCACCGGCTTCCAGCAGAGCGAGCAGACAGGCCGTGCCGTCCTTGCCGCCCGACACGGCGACAATGATGCGGTCATAGGATGCGAGATCCGGGCTCATGAGGTCCACCGACTGACCGGGGCGCCTGTCCGCACCGAGCGGCACATCAGAGCGTGGGCGATCGGGCGTTCCCGCAGCAGCAGCGGCTTTTCGTGGCGACCGTCCCAGGTCAGTCCCTCACACCGTGTCAGCAGCCCCATCTGGACGGCCGCTTCGTCGCGACAGGCACACACACGCTCATTGCCACCTGAACTGCGGCGGCACGGCTCATTCGCAGGAGCGCCACAGCCCGTGCAGGCAATCGTCAGCGCCGGATCGCCGTCGTCCCAGTGCGTGTTGCAGCGGCGGCAGGTTGTGGGTTCCTGCGTGTCGGTCCAGCGCATCGGAGGCCGGCCACGGGGGGTTGGAACATAGGGAAACTGGTAGCGTCGCATGATGCTCGATCCATCTCTGGTTCTTCAAACATCCTTGCGACGGCGTGTCGGGCGACCGGGGTGCAACAGTGCCGCGCAGCGGCAGGATCGGCGTCACCCGCACCCACGCGCAGACGGCGCAGCCGGCGAGCATGGGGAGGACGGACGGCGACCCACCTGTTGCAGCACGGGCGACCGACACGCAGCGGTTATCTCTCTTCTCCCCTTCTCTTCCTCTTGCTTTTCCCGCGGCTGTAATTGCCTGAGTACAGCTTTACGCAATGACAGAAGCAGACCGTCAGAGTAGAACATCCCGCGTCAGGCTACCCCGTCATGACGTAATGACGGCTTTACGCAATGACAGAAGCAGGCCGTCAGAGTAGAACATCCCGCGTCAGGCTACCCCGTCATGACGTAATGACGGCTTTACATCCTCTTCAATACTCGCCGCAGGCAGGACGGTGTCAGCTCACAAAGATGCCGTTACGTCGTTACGGCTTTACGCAATGACAGAAGCAGGCCGTCAGAGTAGAACATCCCGCGTCAGGCTACCCTGTCATGACGTAATGACGGCTTTACATCCTCTTCAATACTCGCCGCAGGCAGGACGGTGTCAAAGGAAAAAGAGACCGGTACGTCATTACGTCGTTATAGCGTTGCGTAACGACGTAATGACGTGTTATCGATCATACATATCTAAGGAGAAACATGGATAATGCCCATTCTTACCATTGCTTCTTTCAAAGGGGGGCCCGGAAAGACCACCCTATGCCAGATAATCTCAGCGCGCTGCGCGGCAGATGGTTTGACAGTCGCAGTCATTGACGCTGACCCAACAAAAGCGATGTCCGACTGGCATAACAACACCTACGAAGGAGAGCCGTTCACCTGCGTTGCAGAAACTTCAGAGCGGTCAATCGCTGACCTCGCTTTGGGATTAGATGAGACATCCGATCTAGTTCTGATCGACACGGCGGGCTTTGGTAACTTGGCCGGAGCAGTAGCAATGACTGTGGCGGACCAAATCCTTGTTCCTTTAACTGCTGGTGCCGCAGATCTCAACCAAGCCGAAGAGACAATCAAACAGGCCAAAGGGCTTGCATCAGCGGCACGTCGTAAAATCGAAGTTCGTGCAATAATGAACCGTCTGTCTCGCACTAATCTCACGAAGCACGCTGAGCAGGAGTTGAAGGAAGCTGGCATTCCTACGTTGAAAGCGTCAATCTCACACCGTACAGCGTTTGGAGAAATTTCCTACTCAGGCACGATACCAAGTAAGGGCACCGCAGCCGACGAGGTAACCGCTCTAATTGCCGAACTAAGGTCGATAGGTTGGATACCGGAAAGCTCTAAAATACCTAAAGCGGAGCAAGCCTGATGGCGCTCAAACCCAGAAAGAGACCCGACGCTAGTGAAATCACCGCTGCTGCGCTTGGACGAGCGAGCAGAAACGAAGAAGGATCTGCTCCTCAGCCGAAAACTCGTGCGATCGGAGCACTTGAGACTGCACGAAGCGTTAACCCACGATTACCGCCAGCTGAAGTCGTTCCAGAGGACAAAGCTGTCAATCATAACATGCGTGTTAGAGCGAGCACTCTGCGTGCCTTGGGCAGAGCTGCAGAAGAGCAGGGGATGACCGTTAAGCAGTTTATTATGCGGGCTGTTGCTGACAAGGGAGTAGCCGTTGCTCTACCTGATCTAGAGAATGGCAAAATAACTCCGTGGCGAGATCGCTAAATTGACTTCCGCGGAATGAGCCGCGGTTTTACAGGGGGAGGGGACTGATGGAGAATCAATCCTTCCTCTGTTACCTCTACTTTTGCATCGGGATAGACGGCTAGCGCTAAGGCTAAAGGCTTCTGCCACTTAGCCTTGAAATGATAGAGTTCCTTGTAACTAGGACCAAATTGAGCTTTTAGAGCCCCCCAAGTCACAAGACGCTTCTGATTTAGAACATGAAGCCGGTACGCAAGCCATATGTATATGTCCAACGCTGCCGAGTTATTAGCGATGGCCCTAACAGCTGCTTCTTGAACGGGTACTGGATGCTTACGAAGTTGCTCAAAATACCCTTCTGAGAGCTTTGCTACTTCGAGATAACTTTTGTCACTGTGAGCGCCACCTTCGGAGACAAAAAGCGCGCCATCAACAATCGCCTGGTTTACGAGAGCACTTGTTCCTGTTTCATTATTATGAATATGGAAACTTAAACGGCATCTGCTGATGCGTTCGGCTTGATCTCGTACCGAACGCGCAGATGATCCACTAGGCTGAATGCCTATCCGCTTAATCCATTGTCTTAGGCTTTTGCCTAACTCAATTTCGCGAGAGTTCGTTCTAATTGCTTCGGTTTGCAAGAATAGCAAAATCAGCCTCGCATGTGCACCGAAGGGTACGCCAACATGCTCTAATTCATCAGTGTTGGGGATGGGCTTTATTCCAGGCTGAATGATTAGCTTCACCCGATCAGATGACATTTGCCATGCTTCATGAGCCGGTAATCTTCGGTGAGGCAAAGCGCATTGAGCCCAGCCCGAATATATAAAGCCTAGTCCGTTTTCCTCATCAGACATGTACGCTGATGCAGCTTCGACTACATCGCGATCTAAGCCTAAGGCCAAGACGCCTTGCTTACCTTGAGCTTCTAAAAGCTTATGGATGGTCGTCACACTGCTAGCCCTTGAGCATCCCCAGAAATCTTTTATTGCACATCAGCCGAGGAAAGCAGGTGTGTGTTTTGGTGAGGCCCGCAGGTTCAGGGCGTGTGTTTTGGTGAGGGAGGTCTTTTGGGTGATCCAAACCCTTTGAGACACCTTTCGGGCTCTAACCAACTCCAAGCCGAAGGACGAAACTGTGTGTTTTGGTGAGGATGGGCATGGAGAAATACGCTGTTTAGTGCGCGGATAGGCTAGATAGCCGTTTTTGTGTGATCTGGTGAGACGAACTAATGGTTATTAGTGAATCTATTATTAGTATGCTCACCAAATCACACGGAACAACATCTGAAAGCGGCACTTTACCGTATTCGGCATCTCACCAAATCACCTGCTATCATCACCAAATCACTCAATCTGAATGGGATAAAGCTTTTTTTGATCCTCACCAAATCACACAGAAGGAAAACGCTTTAAAACCGGGTCCGTCCTGGATGCTTGGTCATGGCGTCCTCGACCTCGATATATTTCTCCACCACGCCGAAGGTCTGGTGGCGGGAGAAACGTTTGAGCGAGACCAGATCCGTGCCGTCACGAGCTCCTGTGGTGATCGCTCCGCGTCGCAGGCTGTGCCCGCTGAAATCGCCTGTCAGTCCCGCATCGAGGCAGCGCTTTTGAATGATGCGGGCCACAGACCGGTCAGACAGCGCCTCTGAACCCATCGCGGGCAGGGCAGGTGGCTGACCGGCCTCGGCAGCACGCGGGAGCCACACGCGCCGGAAAACCGGTCCCTTGGCGTCGGCCAGTCTCGCCTTCCGAAGCCATGCTTCATAGGCCCGGACCGGACACAGGGCAGTAATGCCGCGCGGGATGGCGACTTCGACCCCCTGACTGGTCCGATCTCCTTTGGAGCGCTCCAGCCGGATCCGCATCCCGTCATCATCCAGCGCCACGTTCTCCAGGCACAGCGCCGCCACTTCGGACCGCCGCAGCGCGCCGGCAAAGCCGAGCAGAAGAATGGCCTTGTCGCGGATCCCCACGAGTTCGGAGGTATCGATCTGTTCAATGACTTCGCGCAACAGGTCCCAGGTCAGCCCCTTGACCTGACGGGACGTGCTTCCCGTAGACGTTCTACGAATACCCGCAACAGTTTCAGACACGAGGGCATGGGAGGTCGGGACGGGGACCTGAGCGATATGGTGCAGATACCGCAGTGCGGCGCGGTGCAAATCCACCGTCGCGGGTCGCTTCTTCTGCAGCGCAAGATCAGCCAGGTAGGCGGCGACATCCTCGCTGCGGGCGGGCAGGGCAGGGAGCCTATGTCCTGCCGCCCATGCGCACCAGGAACGCACGGCCGAGCGGTATGTCCGGCGTGTGTTCACGGCCTTCGCCGCCCGGGAATAGGTCTTCGAGGCGCGCTCCGCCGTCACCAGCGTCCCGTCATAGTCGGGCAGGGCCTCGTCGGTCAGGGCATCGAACCACTGCAGGACCGCGCCAGACTGCTGACCCAGAGGAGAGGCCAGCGGCGCCAACGTGGTCGCCTGCGGTCCCGCCTTGCGCCGTCTGGCGACCTTCGGTCTGAGCCAGGCGACGAACACCGGTTCGGGTTCGAGATCCAGAGCAATCGCCAGTTCGTGCCCGGAGGGCAGGGCGGTCAGATGGGCACTGGCGATGGCCAATGCCTCCTCGGCCGTCTCGACATCGGTGGACAGGACCGTGTCTTCGGCAAATTCGTTGTCGCGGTATTCGATGCCGCGAATGACCAGAGAGAGACGAGGGGAGAAGCGACCGGTCGAGAGAAGCGCCACCGCTTCTGTCAGATCGCCGGCAGGAAGCTGTTGTCGGGTCTTCTGGTCCAACCGGTCCAGAAGGGCCTCACGGGCAGCCTTTGCCGAGCCTGTGATGTGAAGATGGCTGAGCATGAATGCCTCCGCGAAACCAGAACTTGGCTTCTGATAGCATGAAGCCGGGGCAGGGCAGAGAGGAGAACAAACACTGTCCAATGCAGACCGGAAATGTGTTAACGAAGACTGAATGCCGATCCGACCGGAACTGAAGCCGCTTTACCCCCCAAATTGGCCTGAACTGAGCCGGCAGGTGAGGTTCGAGCGGGCAGGGGGTGTCTGTCAGCGCTGTGGTCGGCCGCATGGACATTGCCTTCAGGTGCTACCGGGTGGCCGATGGAAGCATCCGGACACGGGGCATTGGTTCAATGGTCGGGGCAGGCGGGTCTCACCTCCGGACCTGATCGAGCTTCTGCAGGTGCGTCAAACGAAAGTGTCCCTGGCAGCGGCGCATCTGAATCATGATCCCACTAGCAACCGGCTGCGCAATTTGCGCGCGCTGTGTCAGCGCTGCCATCTGCTGCACGACCGGATGTATCATCTGGCCCAACGACGTCTGACGCTGCGACGGCGTCTGGCACTCGGGGACCTGTTCGAAGGGTTGTATCGGGCCGGGGTCACACGCCTGAGGCTATAGAAGCCCTGATCGGCGTATGATCCGGCCATCTGAGTGTCAGATCAGGCGGCGGCTTCAATAGTGACGTCCGCGCTCGCAAGGCGAGGGTAGCGACGCATCACACCTTCTGGACTTTCTGCATGCACCAGGATCGTGTCGTGTCCTTCCTTGAGGAACGTCTCCAGAGACGCCTCGTCGCGAACACAGTGAACGAAACCCTGGTCTTCGGCACGGGCGAGGGCGCGGCTGTCACCATAAAGAACTCTGGTCATGTCTGCTTCTCCAGTCTGAAACCTTGATGATGCAGCGGAGGAAACCCGCTGCCAGGCAACCATATCGCGGGTGGTTGTGAGTGCAGTAAGAGCGAACGCCGTGGGTGGTCCAGTCCGACCCCAGTCTTTAGTGTCCCCGACGCAATGCTGTCATCAAAGGGAAGAAGACGCTGTGATTGATCCGAATAGGCCCTGCCGGATAGTGTCTGAAGACCACACGGACAGGCAGCCTCTCAGCGAGCTTCTCCTGGAAATCGTCGATGCCGTTCCGTCTATCAAAGGCAATGACTTGACGCCGTCACGTCCCAGAACTCTGATCGTGACCGTCCTCTGGCTCGGCTCCGGCCTGACTCTGTTAGCGGTGCTTTTAACGCTGCGGCATGTCGCTTTCGCAGTTCTGCTTGCCTATCTCGTTTTTAACCTCAGTCTCGCCGCCTATCTGATTGGCAGTACTGCTCTGGCAGCCAAACGAGAACTGAAGGCCCTCCAGAAGGAGAGCGTTATCCGTGCTGGTCAAATGCTTTCGAGTGATCTTGCAATGCTCGAACGGTTGAAGCTGTATTCTCAGGAGGAGCTTTCCCTGGCGCGCAAAGCTTGTGAGAGATCTTATGACGGCTATCTGGAACGGCTCTCGCTTCTGAAGTTTCCCGCACTCCTCAAGCTGGTCCCACTCGTGACGGGCGTGGGGCTCACAGGATTACTCACCTCTGGTCCAACGCATGGACCCACGATCATGCGTGGAGCTGGTCTTCTTGTGCTTCTTATTTGTCTGTGCGGCGCCCTGATCGTCTGGATAGTGGAATTTTCCCTGAAGTCCAAACGCCAGAGACATCAGCGGCTCCTGGACCTGCTGGACGAAGGCATTGAGGTCTGCAAGCGCGATGAGGATAGTGTGCCGACGCAGAACGCCGGGTAAAGCAAAATATAGAGCGAATTGATTTTTGCTACGAACGAAAGGGCTACATCACCATCCTGCAATTAGATTAGATGTGCACATGAAAAATCAGATGAAATTTCTCAATGAAGCACAGCCAAGTAATAAGTATGAAAACATATATTATGGCTGTGTCGCACCTATTTCTAATCAGTCTTTATAATTTTCGTGAAATTCCTCGGATGAAATGGGATCTACGCAAACATGAATTTTATAGAATCCGTCTCCCATCAAGTGAGTTACCTTACGAACGCGGCCTAGCACTGTGTCCTGTACGGACGCAGAACTTCCCGTGATGAGAATTTGATCCCCCTCGCAAGGGACTACTCCATCTGGCAGGTCATAAGTATGAGAGCAAGCATCGTCAGGTCGTTTGCCGGGAGCGGAAGCCACATAGATCTCAACAGATACAGTCATCGAGTAAACCCTCTAATAAAATTATAAAAAGCTAAGTTTAAAATAGATTATGGCACTAGAGCAAATCATAGCCTTTTGTCCGTGACGCTCGTGACACGGAGAGGCGACCATGTCCACTGACCGGCAACAGTGGCATTACCGCGGCGTGGCAAGCTTTTCCCGAACCCGCTTGTCAAGGTATTGACGCATGACTAAGACCGTCTCGTCCATATTTTTGGGATAATAGGTCCGGTCTTTTTGGAAATACCTGAAGAGATGATCACGATGATCCGGATCGAACGCCGTGACCGCATGTGTGAGCCCTGACACTTCAGGCAATCCGCATTTCACGGCCAGGCGATACAAAGGGAGCAATTCGTGACCGTGGGGTCTGACCCCTGCCGCTTGCGGATGTTGGCGCTTCACAGCGTCGGAGACCCATGCTTTGAGATAGAACTCCAGCGAAAAACATGCAAGCGCCAAGACCGGTAGCTCGAGACCTTCGGGCGGCCGTTGCTGTATTGGGGAACCAACCAACTTCTCGACCGCGCTGAGGTACTGCGCGGCAGCCAGGTAGAATTCCTCGGGCGTCTGCTGGTGTTTTTTTGCTCCCCGAACCGGATGGCCGTTCTGCATGGTCACCGCCTTTGCGAAAAAAGCTTCGGTTAGTTCCGGGGCGTCATCGGGATCGTATTGCATCCTCTGCCTCTACGGGACAGGGTCGTGAAACACAAATAACTCTCTGTCAGACGCTTAGAATAAGTTTTCTAACAGAGCTTCATCGCTGACAACGACGTCGCATGGTTGCGATGGCGCCTAAAACGCAGTCACGTAGTTTACTGTCGATTACCAGGTCGAACAAGACGCGATTCCGTATCCTTTGCTCACGGGCGAGATGAAAACGGATCGCCCCAGAATGCTTTAACTTGATGGGGTGCCCGGCACCAAAGAAGCGCCCCACATTCTATGGTGTAGTGATGCGCACGTAGGTCCGGAAAACGAAGTAAACTATTGCACTTCAGACCTCATGACGCTGCAAACCGCAGTTTTATAAGCATGCAGGATTTGTGATCTAGCCACATCTGCTTTCGCAGAAGTCTTCTTACCTGTGTAACTGTCAAGGGAGTAAGGCGAAAGCGGACGTGCTCGCTTTGAATCGACCTCTAGAGCCCGACTCTGTGATTTTTATGCTCAATTTACGACTTGCTCATCCCGGCTTCAGGGTCTTTGGGATCCGAAATGCCGGTTGGAGGAAGGCGATTGCGCAGCCCTCTCAGGACATCGAGTTCTCGCAACTTGGGAGAAACCTGTTGGCCGATCTGGTGCGCCAAATACTCGGGTAGATGAATGGGACCAACCGCGCGCGCTGCCGCTGGAACAGTCACCCAAGCAATACCATCACGGTATTCCGGCCCCAAGTCCCCAAGCAAGGCGGAATCGTCCGTGACCTGGATCACCATGCTGCGTCCGGAAGGCGTCTGCACGGTCAGCGAAAGAGCATTCTGATGCTGCATGAGTAGGAGAACCCATCCACCCGGCCACCGCAGCTTCTCCTCAAAGGCACCGAGAGCAGCGCTTTGCAGGTAGCCCGATCCTCGGATAGGGACTTTCAGACGCCTTTCGTGATTTGCTTCGCGGAACGCCTTGCGAAGATTTAGTCCATAGGACGTCTGAAGGAACTGCGCGCCAAACAGCTTGTAGCCGACAGCTAGAGCAAGCTTGGCCAGGAAGCGCCCATCGGCATTCGACGCGATGGCGACCTGGTTACGCAGGTAATCTCCGCGGAGGGTGGTGGCCTTAATATCCTTTAAGAAACAAAGGTCAGCTGCTTGCTGCAGATCGTTTGGGTCAAGCACTTTGAAATGCTTCGCGCTCGGCGGAAGTTGAAGGTTCGTCACGAACTTGTCCGCTTTAGCGAAGTGATGTTTTACGGATGATAGGGCTGTGCGGATCCAGTACGGCTCCGCCGAGGTCAATGTTACTGCTACGCGTCCCGCCTTTGATCGCTTTGACTGGCGACGAGGATCGCCGCCAGCATATGCATTCCAGGCGTCCTCTTCACTCGCCGTTCGGAAGTGGACGATGTTGGCGCCTGGCGCACAGACCCAAAAGTCGGCGACCTCGCCCTCCTGCGTGGTGATACCCTGGATTGTCCCGAGATAGCTTAGCGGTAGGATGCCAGTCGGCTTGTCGGGATCGAGATAGTCGAGGGCATCGAACGAACGCTCGATGGATACAAAGAAGCTCTTGATGAACGCACCGTCCACGAAAACGCCGGACGCGCTGTTACATCTTCCGCAGACATCATCAGTTCGCCAGAATGTCGGAAGAAAGTCGCCACCCAAAGCATCGGGCCAAATATGCTCATCAGAAAAGTCATTGCAGGGCTTTTCGAGGCCACAATAGATGCATGTTTTCATTGCTCGGACCCGCGCGCGTCATGTGTCGCAGCTTGTATCACATAGAGGCTATTCAAGCGGCAACTTTCAACATCTCGCTCGTGGTAGCTTTTTTGGGGGGGGGGAATTTCTCTCGCAGGAAATGGCATGGATGATGGAACCATCTTTCTAAGATGGCGCTTTTTTCCCCGAATGAGTGCTCCAGGTCAGAACATTAGAGAGGCTTCTCGGATCCTGTTTTTGTCGCTCGTACCCTATGTCCGATAAAAGAGATTAACGGATATAACTTTACCTTGTCAGACTTACTGAGAACGGTCGTCTCAAATGAGGTAGGGAAGGGGGCTCTTAGGTGTTTAGTCCTGGGGTTTGATGGGTTGGATTGATGATGAATCTTTCTGGCTCTGAAGTCCAGATTTTGCAGACGTATTCGTAAGGGGTAAGGCCACTGAGGGTCTTGAGTCTTCGCCCGAAATTATAGGCTGCCATGAAGTCGTTGAGGTGTGTCCTCAACTGCTCATAACTGTCGTAATGGAAGCGTTTGACGATTGCTTCCTTGATTGTCCGGTTCATCCGCTCAACCTGACCGTTCGGCCAGGGATGATTGGGTTTCGTCAGACGGTGTTCAATCCCGTGGGCTTCGCAGATCATGTTGAAGCGCATGGGACGCGACCACACCGTATTGCGATTACGAGGCTGCTCAGCGAACTGGATCCCATTGTCGGTTAGAATGGTATGAACCCGATCAGGGATGATGCTCAGGAGATGTTCGAGGAATTCCCAGGCTGTCTTCCGATCAGCTTTCTCGCCCAGTTGTGTGACAGCGAATTTGCATGTCCGGTCGATGGCAACAAAGAGATACAGCTTGCCTCAGCGCTCTGGACCTCCGCGATATCGAGATGAAAGAACCCAATCGGGCAGCGTTTGAAGCGCTGGCATCTGGGCTTGTCTCCCTCCATGTCCGGCAGTCGTGAGATCTCGTGGCGCTGAAGGCAGCGATGCAGGGCCGAGCGTGTCAGATGGGGAATGCTGGCCTGCAGGGCATAAAGGCAGTCATCCAGCGGCAGCAACGTATGCCGGCGAAAAGCGACTGCCATGGCTTCTTCGGTTTCTGTCAGGCTCGTTGAGCGAGGCTTTTTAGGGCCAGTTTTCTGATCTTCGACAGTCTGACGCTTCCGCCACCTTGCAACTGTTTTCGGGTTGATCCCGAACTCCTTGCTCAGCGTCGCGAGCGAAGCCTGCGATCGCTGTATTGCTGCTCGCACGGCGTGCGTGGTCGTGGCGCTCCCATGACGTATCTGTCCCATAAGACTTCCTTCCACTCTCGTGAAAATAATACCCCATCAAAACACGGGACTAAACACCTAGGGCAGTGGTCTGGGGCACCCGTCAGAAAGTATCTCGAAGAAATCTGCCGGAATATCTACCGGATAAGCTCTCGTCCAATCTAGCGCCCCATCTACCACCTCACTTCCGTAGGCCGTCAGCAACTGCCGGGTGAGTTCGTATGTAGCACCTGCCCTTCTATCATCCGTCATAAGTCCATGAAAATATGTTGCGAACGTGACGTTGATGATATCGACAGCGTCATTCCGCGCATCATCGGGGTTTCGGCGATTAGCACCTGTTCGGACCAATTCGATGAGGTAGGCGGCGTTGGCAACGGCAAACCGAAACAGGAATTGGTTGGCGAGGTGTTTCGGTTCGAGCATAGGAGGATTGTCCGGATGCTGTGCGCACAGACCTTCAGTTTGATGCACAACGTAGTTGAAAAGCTTGATTGCCATATCTTCATTCAATTCGCTTGCTTTGCGCAGTTGCTTTAGCTCGCCAGCTGAAAAGATACCTTCAACACTTTTTATGAAGAGCGGCAGTTCGGAGGACCGTGCACGGATTTGCTCAAAATGATCATCTACTTCGCGTCCAAGTTTGCGCAGTTGATCGAGCGAGTCCTCGTTTCCCAATTTGGCGCTCGCGATAATCTTCGGAATTTTGCTCAGCGCCCGTGTTTCGATCTGGCAGATCATCTGTTGAGCGACCTCAGCCTCCTGCGGTCTCACTAACGCGGCTTCGTGCGCTTCCTTCAAAACGACGATCTGATCGGGAAAGTCACGCAATACCCTCCAGGCCGTTTCGATATTCTCCAGCGTCCGGCCCTTTAACGATTCCATAACGGAATAATCTGTCAGAACAGCAACGTGCTGCGGAGACAGTAAGAGGAAGTCCCTGAGTCTGTCTGAATCCATGCAGCATCTATCGATAACGAAACGCATAAACCCCCCGAGGCTGAATGAGCTGGTAGCCCCCATCGTAGCATTCATTCAGCGTTTATAATCAAGCTGCGTGACGAAACCCGGGGTCCGCTATCGGAAAGTAGAATCTGCGATAAGGATGTCTGAAAAGAGGGCGGAAGCGGACCTGCTGCTTACGCCTACATTTCGGACGTCGAAGTGATGATGGCGGTTGCCCGAAAGCCGACATTTTTAGGCGAGCCGCGATAGACCGCGTTTGGGACATAGCTGCCGATAAATAGGGTGTTCCGTATAAAGTCGTCGTTCGTGAGTCCCGACGGAGCGAAAACGGAAACTGCATCGTGACAAGGATTTACGCGCGAAATTATAAAAACGTAATCGTACATGATATTTTATTGTATAAAGGAACTATTTTCAGGTAATATTTAAGTCTCTATGGTAGAGAACAGCATTGCGCACTCTGTATTATAAAAGCCCTCGATCAAGTCAAAATTGTGATTAGGAGAAGGGAAACTTTGAGCAATGCCCCTTGAACAGCAGGATGTAACGTTCGTCAGCCGTGACAGCCGCATCCTCCTAATGAGTTGTATACGGTTCGTCGATGATATCGTTATGGGCGACGCCTGCTTTGTTTGTAGTGCCGCGCCGAGGGAAAACACATTCAACGACGAGCACATCATTCCGCGATGGGTCCTCAGAAGGTTTGGTTTGTTCGACATACACATGACCTTGCTCATCGGCGAATTCATCCGGCCTAAGACTCTTCGAGAGGGCGCAAGCTGATGCACGACCTAACTGAGGAATGTCTCTGCATTCTGAACAATAGCCTCTTCGAGATCGCCGATCCCGGCCCCCTCCATCAGCCGATCCGTAGATTTTCAATCCGAAGGGACGAAAAGCTACGCCTCATTTTGGAGACTGAGGCTGACCCAAATGCGATATCGGCGGCGGTCGATCAGGCGCCAGGCATGGTTCGCTTGGCCACTGAGCGGGCACTTCTCCGCAGTGTAGGCGGCCTCGAAGGAGAGTTTTTCGGGTTAGTGCCCTACAGCCAGCACCGCCAGTTCCAAGCAGGGGCTGAGCAGCCCCTAAAGGAGCTCGCCCAGGTTCAGATCGCTAAGACCAACAACCCTTCCGGGGCGTCCGCGCTATACGTCATCGATTGGCTCGAAAACCTGCCTCAGAGCCCATACACGTGGCCCGAGGCTTCCGACGTGGTCACTAAAACCATTACAACTCGGAGAATTTCGCTCCACGACGGTATAACCATTGCGAGCGATACTGAACGGTTCAGCACCTCGCGGAACTCCGCCAAACTGACCGTGGATGGAATAACCTTTTACGTTTGCGCGCTCGACGGAAAAGACCGGACTGGTGCCATCAAGCCCGGGTGCATTGTTTACGACGGCGTCCCCGATGACGAGTTCCGAAAGAAGGTCCGCACAGGCCTTTCCTTCGCGATGGGCATTTACTTGATCGATCTAGGAACAACCCACTACGACGCCGAATGGAACGTCGTGTCCACATTAGCGCGAAGCGCCTACAGCCTTCGCCGCCATGCCTTCGACATTGAAACTCTCCAGCTAGCGCCGCTCGGCGACCGCTTCTTGAACGAGTTAGGTGCCCTGCAGCTAACAAGGGCGATCCAGGCGTTTGTGACCGCGTTTGACGTCCTAAACCTTGCGAACTTGCATTGGGCCTTCTGGCATGCCTGCGCCGCCACCCCGCATATCGCACCCGTGCACTTCGGCGCGGCGATCGAGAGCCTGCTGAGTGCATACACCAAAGCTAACTCTGGAAAGGTACGAAAGGGCTGGGCAACACAAGACGAATGGAAAATCCTTAGAGCGGCGCTCAGCGACGTCATCGCCAGCGCCGAAGTCTCCGTTGAGGTGAAGGCGGCCTTGAAGGATAAACTGCCCACCTTCAATGGCATCGATCAGCGTCAGCGGCTGAAGGATGTCATGGCCACCCTGAACCTAGAACTGGGTGAAGACGAGGACGCCGCTTGGCGCCGGCGGAACAAGGCCGCCCACGGCATGCCCATCCCTCAGGGTCAAGAGGTGGCGGCGATCCGCGACATGAAGCTGTTAAGAGGGTTGTTTCAGCGTCTACTGCTGCGGATCACCAACGCGGCGGAGCAGTACATTGATTATGCCTCGCCAAACCATGAGCACCGACCTTTGAGCCAGCCTTCTTCGACGATCGGCTAGGCATTGGTGAATTTGCTGGTGAAGCCGATGTTCACCGCCGGCGGGAAGTAAGGGGGTGTCCTTGAGCGCCTTCGCAAGGGTCGTCCATGTAGATGTCCGGTTTTACTGATCGCCCGCAAAAATCTGACCTGCTGCCGTTCCCCCTAATTCGCCTGCGCGCTCAGCGATAAAGGAGCAGACGGGGGCAGCCGCCTCATCTCGGTCATCAACTCGCTTCTATAACCAAACCAAAAGTGGCCCCTCACGAAGGCGAGATCCGGCGGCTACCTGCATAATTTATGACAACCAACGATATGGGGGCGGCGACTGAAGGCTGTCATATTACTCGTCTTCCGTAGTAACGATAATTCCGATAGCTTCTTCGATCAGCCCTTTTAGTTCAGGCGCGACAGTATATCTACTGGGAATTTTGTATGCGTTCAACTGCGTGTCATCATGTCCAGCCTCTTTGACAATTGTTTTTAACGCGCGGTGAAGCAGCTTACCTTTCACTGTCGCAGGCGAATGGCCGCCCGCTTCCGTCCACATTGCATCTGCATTAGGCGATCCACCGTTCGGCCACACAGCCTGTACAACTTTTTTACGCTTTTCGAGAAAAGCATCACGTGCCTTTCCGACTTTCCGGGCAGCTTGTAACCGCCAATCTTCCGCCTTATCGGGCGTTACATCGTAAAGTGCACATAGGTAATCGACCTGACAGAAATAGGCTTCAATATCCGACCCCGCCGTGACCCAAGGAAAGACGCCCGGGGTCTTGAATTTCTGACACCACAACAACGCCTCCTCAGGCGTCATGAAGTCTCCATCGCGATGTAGCAACGCTCGGAGTTTAAGCTCTCCGTCAACTAGGAGACCCTGTAAAAATTTGTCACGTGGCAGATTTTCTATTCCAAAACACCTACACACAGCGACCTGTCGTGCGAGATCAGGCCACTGCCGAAGGACTGCCCTGAGTGGCTTGTCGTCTTCATCTTCGACAAAAAAGAGAGCTCCTTTGTCGAGGCCTCCCCAGCCTAGTAGGCGGCGGATCGCCTCGTCGTCCTCCGTTTCAATGTTTCCGTCTTTCATCCAGACGAGCTTAGCCGCCGCGCTCGCGGCCCTGACAATATGGGGGCTATGGGTGGTAAGGATGATCTGGGTGTCGTAAGCAGGTGCGGCCCGCTCTAGCGCCTCGATAAGGCGTTCTTGCTTGTCTGGGTGAAGGTGTGCATCCGGCTCATCGATTAACATAATCTTAGGTTCGAATAAGATGAGATACGCGAAGATCTGAATAACTTGCAGTACACCGGTCGCAGCAGTTTCCAGCGGCCGAGTTTCACCGAAAAATTCTCTCGTCCGAATAGTGGCGAATATATGGTAGTCTTCGCGTTCGTCAAACGCGACATCTATTTGGATCCCCGGATGTACCTGTTGGACAAGTTGGTTCAGCTTGGCGAGTCTGTTCAGTCCCGGTGTCTCATCGGTTTCTCCCTCTCTGCGGCTGCGCAAGTTGAGAAGAATGTTACGCAGCACACCTCCGGCATCTCCACTCGCAGCCTGCCGACGCAGTGTTGGTTGTGCGAGAATAGACTCTTTCTCCGATAGACCAGCAAGTCCAGGGATATAAGTGGTGATAAATTGATAACGTTGCTTATAGGGCGTGACTGCGCCACCGCCATCCATGTAAACACTGATGCCCCCCCGGTTTCGGGCACCGCGAATACGGATTGTGGCCTCAACTGCCTCCTCGTTGCCCGCAGAGTGTGAAAACACGACTTCAACAGGTTTGGAAGCAGCGTCCGATTTGAGCTCTCCCTTGTGAAGAGTGGTCAGAGGATCGCTAGACGGAACGTAGTCCAGTCGCTCGAAGGAAATCACCTCCTTCGTGCTCCGTGGTAAAACATAGCTTGCTGCTCGTGCTGCCCAGTGAATTGCCTGAAGCACTGACGATTTGCCGCAGCCGTTTGGTCCAACGAGGATTGTGAGGCGGTCAAGCGGTATAGTTGCCTCATTTGCCGCTTTGAAGCCACGAACCGTTATCGACTCAAGAGGGCTCCACTTTCGCGCTCGTGCGGACCGAGTGTCAGAGATTCCAATTGATGGGGAAGACACCGACACCCCATCGGGGCCTACTAATCTTTCGCTGGCGCCAGTGGCACCATCCTTGACTGATAGGTCGTGGTTTCGAATCGATGGATCAAAAACCGCATCCGCTATTTTGACAATCTCAAAAGAATCTTCGGTCGCTATCACTACAGCAGATTCTTCTGGAAGTGTCGTCACTATATTCTCAACGTCAACATTATTGTTATCGATCATCTATGCACTTTGAAGATTATTCTCACAGAAGTCTAGTTGCTCGTGCAGAGCGAGGATTACGTACGTTTTATTATAAGAACTAAGTCATCATAAGTCCGAAATTTGACCAATTTTGATATCAAATAACGTCCAGTTTCTCACCAGATGAACCGATACCAGACATTCTGTAATCCCCCCCCCTGAACTGCCTGTCTGCTCAGTGATACAGGGGCAGACAGGCGGCAGTCGCCTACTTGGCGGCCATAGAAGTCGCTACTCGACAATCTCCGAAGTGGACGGTCTGCAAGCTCCGCCGTTCAGACATAAGCGCTAAGCGCAACGAATGTCTGCTCTTCGTTTCCCAATCGCGCCTTGATAGGCATCTCAGCTGCCGACAAACTCAAAACTCTTACGGGAAGTCCACCCTGAGACAAAATTCAGAAAGTTAGTCAAATTGACCAATCAACCCAATCTCGAAGCTCTTAATAAAAGATGCGAACGGAGCATCACAAAAATGAGCGACGACGAGGCGCTCAAACATATCGGCCAATTGATCGACGATTCCTGTGATGGGACATTTGAACGCGGCCTGACACGGGCATTCTATTTGCTCGATGACCTTACACAACGGCCGCTCGCTGAAGAGAATGCCGTGTTGGCAGAGTATTTCCGGGCTAATGCTTGGGCTGCGCGATCGCAGATTGCTAATATGCGACCATCCTGGTCTTGGGAGAACATAGAACTTCAGGAAGAGATGTTGGCACTCTCGCGGGCAGTCAACCATCCCGGGTTCATTAAGCTCGATAAGATACGACGCTGCCAAATTCTGACTAATCGTGCCAATCTACTCAGTAGGGTCGGTCGCTCAATCGACGCAATCGCCGGTTGGGATGATGCGCTCTGCATCTGTCCGCACTTCGCGATAACACTCGGTAACCGCGGTGCCGGACTCAGACATTATGCCGGTATGGTCGAAGACAATCGCGAACGCGCCATTCTGTCGCTCCATGCCTATGACAGTCTTTGCAAGGCGATGGCGCGGGATGCAGTGTATGAGTCTCCTAACTTTACGCCCCTCGTTGCGCAGTTCAGGAACCTAGCCAACGAACTTGAGAGAAAGCTCGATGTCGATGCAGTGCGGTCGATGCAGCACCTTGATCAGGGTGAGCATGGCCGATCAAAAACGGAACGCGCCTATCGTCAATGGTGCCTCGATAAGCGGCTGTTTCTTTGTCCTTTGAATGACCTGGGATCGTATCTCGCTGCGGCGACCGACGATTTTATGTTGCCCGGTATCACCGAGAGATTCGACGAACGCCCTGGAGACTATTCACCGCCTCCAATCATCGGCTTTTTCAGCCAGATGAAACAAGAATATGCCTCAGCCCGCTACATGCTATTCGAAGGAGTGAGCAGCACACGGACCCACTTCTCCGACCGCGGCGTCACGCTCACTAACACGCTCGATTATCCACTCTACTCGCTCGCGAGCGAGAGAGTTCGGACAGCATTTCGCGTTGCGTATTCCTTACTCGACAAGATTGCCTTTTTGATCGACCGCTATTGGAAACTGGGGAAGGTATCCAAGCATATCAACTTCAAGAACGTCTGGATGGTCGAAAAGAAGCAGAGGCTGCTCCCGCAGTTCGAGGAATCGAACAATTGGCCTCTACGGGGACTCTATTGGCTGTCGAAGGAACTGTTTGACGATCAGCTTAAACAGACAACAGCTGCAGACGCCCACGAACTCCATGCGATCCGCAACGCGCTTGAGCATACCTATCTGCGCGTCAGCATGGGCTGGGCTAAGCCGTTCATGATAGGACAGGCCAACACTAGTGGTTTCGGGATTACCATCGGGAGCGACGAACTGGAATCGAAGGCTATACGGCTAATGCAAATTGCCCGCTCGGCTTTATTTTATGTATCATTCGCGATCGACCATGAAGAACGTGAGAAGCGCCGTGCTAACCCAAATACTATGATTGGATCGATGCCGCTTTATGATCTCGAAGATCGCAGAAAGCGCCGCGATCCAAATTAGAAAGACTGTTTCGTCAGGATAATAGTATTTTTGGTCATTAGCCTTTCTGTTTTCTGATTCCCGGAAAGGGAAATTCAAAAATTATCTTTGGTCTGGCTGAATGTTCGCTAATTCAGATTACCACCTGAAAGCAGACCTTCCGTTCCTCCCCAAGTCAGCCGCGAGCCTCAGAATAGTTACAGACCTGCGTGAGTTGGAATGTCTCTCGCAAAGAGGGCCAGAGACTATCAGATTGTCTTTCCCGCAGCAGACGTTGTCCTTGCATGAGCGTCTGTGGAACACGCCTGGAACGGACCTTTGCAGGTCTTTTTTGGGTCTCACCCCCTATGTCCGATAATGTAAAAAATGGACATAGATTTCATGGCGGAAAACTGCGGATTTTTGGTATTCCTTGAGGTTTCTGAACGGCTGTTTGTCTAAATGCCCATCACGCCCTTCATGTCTCCGAACTATACGCCGTTGACGTATGAGCCAATGACGTATAGATTTTTGTGAATGTCAAAGTTGCAGACCGTTGTCGAACTGCCTGAATTCATAAAGCGGGCAAAAGCCCTGATGTCAGACGACGATCGTACGGCTCTGATTAACATACTCGCTGCAATGCCAGATGCTGGAATTTCTTTAGGCAGCGGTCTGCGAAAGGTCCGCTTTTCCCGCGAGGGTGGTGGGAAGAGGGGAGGGTACAGAACTCTCTATGTTTTTGGTGGAAGACAGATGCCTCTGTTTCTCCTGACTGTTTTTGCTAAAAACGAGAAAGACAATCTAACGCGATCTGAACAGGCCGCCCTGGTAGACTTGAGCAAGACGCTTGTTGCGAAATACGGAGAACCATCATGAGCGCTTATGACAGCATTCTGCAGGGGCTGAATGAGGCTCTCGCCTATTCGGAAGCTCCGGACGAGGACAGCGTGACCCACCAGGTGCATGTTCCGTCGGTTGACGTGGCGGCCATCAGAACCCGGACTGGACTCTCTCAGGCACAGTTTGCCAGAAGCATCGGGGTCGCCAAAGGGACCCTTCTGAACTGGGAACATGGCCGTCGTCAGCCAACCGGACCAGCTCAGGTTTTGCTGGCGATGTTGGATAAGCGGCCGTCGTTGGTGAGTGAGCTACTTACTGCGGCTCGCTGAGGAAACACAGGTCCCGATACGCTCATTCAAATGAGCAATATGAGAGGTAAACGGAAGGTCTGCTTTGTGTAGGGCGGTCAGTTAAACCGGATATTCACATGGGTGACCCTCGCCGACGGCAAACAGCCCGGAGCCCCGCCGAAGATAGCAGAACGGGCCTACAGCGGGTCTCTTAGGACTTTGAAGAACGGATTAAGCCCAGCCTGAAACGGCAGGCTGTAATTGAGCCCTATGTTGCTTGTCTCAGGAACCGTGTAATCAAATCATGGAGACATGGCGTCGATCCTGATCGTCGCAGAAGGGATCGACCGGTCGGGCGCGTATATTTTTCGGGATGAGTATATCAGATGCGTAATTTTAAAGGTTTGTTTTTACTGACATTACAGCTCGCATTTGGGGCCACACCAGCTGTAGCCTCAGATACGACGACCTTCGTACCCTCGACATCATGTGCGACTTATCTGGACTACGCAAATAGAGACAAAGCATCTGTTAACGCGCCGGAAGCGCGAAACAGAGTGATCTCGGCAATGAAAATCATGCAACCGTATATGACGGAATTTGCTTCGCTTCATCTAGGACAAGAGGTCATGGGGCAGATTATGCGGAGCTTCTTTCTCAGGATGGAGCTTGAATGCCACAATCATCCTGATCAACTCTTGTCCCAAGTCATCCCGAAGGTTGGCAATGGCCTTGTTGATAACCTGAATGACGTTTTGGCCCATTCAGGAGTTAAGACGCATCTTTCCTATCCATCCTTCTGAGCGGACAGGCAGTACAGGGGGGACAACAGTCAGTCCGTTTTCGGGCAGCAGACGTGGGACAGTCGACTTTCTGATAACATTCAGAATAGAATGCGAAGAGTGCAAGTGAATTATAGTCGTCTACGCGATTACTAAGAAAAACACATATAGGATATGTTGATAAAATGGAGAATTTTTTTTCAGTAGACGTTATGAAACTCGAAGTCGGAGATATTATATTTACAGCAGAAAATGCCGCAGTCAGTAAAGCTATAAGGTTTTTTACAAAAGGAAAAGTTTCTCATGTTGGTTTGTGGACTGGGAAAACCATGTTGGAGGCTGCTTCTAAAGGTATTTTTTCTAAAAACCCACAACGTATATTAGCAGATAACAAGAATAAAATTCACGTTTTACGACCAAAAAAAAAGCTAACCAATATACAAGAACAATCGTTAATAAACTTTGCCAACAAAAAAATTCTCACGCCGTACTCTGTTCCTGAAGCCATATTCATGGCTCCTTTGCGGTGGTGTGGTATCAAAGCTTCTGACAAACAATTTTGCTCGCGTTTCGTTGCTCAATGTTTCCAAGAAATCGCTTATGAACTCAACGGAATAAAATATCCGAGCTTTTGTTCTCCTCAGACTTTATTTTCATGCGATAGTTTTTTTGAAGTAAAAGAAGCAATAAAAGAATTAAACGAAACGGAAATACAATTTACGAAATCATTAGATCCTTTAACATTACATCAAAAAAATCATATTGAAATAATAAAAAAAATTCAAGACCTCCTAAAGAGGAAAAAAGTAAATTTTAAAATAAATAATTTTCAAGATATATCTGATTTCCTAATAAAAAATAGGTCATTCGATAATGAATTCACAAATATCATAAGATCAAACAGTTATTTATCTGATTTTTGTTTGGATAGGTATAGAAATCCCCAGAGGTATTTTGGAGATTTTTGTACAATGTATATCAAAAATAATTCACATGAAGATACAGTGACAGGGTTAACAAGAAATTTGCACGCAATCAAATCTGCCATTAGCGATAGAATAAAAGAACTTAATACCTATAGGGATTATTTCATATCCACAGGTTTAACGTACTATGAAGATCACTACATTCTTCATAAAAATATAGTTCTTGAATACATATATATGTCAAAATACACACGTGACGCATTAAAGGCAATTTTACCTATTACACAGCAAGAAAAAGACATTAATGAAGAAGAAATTATAACTTCTCTTTGTAGTGAGGCGGAGGAATTATTTTCTTTCTGCCGAGAGGGTTTTTCTGAAAATAATATTCCATTCTGATACGGATGCCAGTCAATGTTCTCGTTATTAAAAAAGGATATCGAACGGCGATCATGTATTCTCACTTTATCCTCATCTAAAATGGAAGGCTATTATTAAGGTAGCCCGTGATGTCGGCTTTCCATTGAGCTTTCGCATGGATCGTATGTCTCACATGAGGCGGAAGCAGCAGGTCCGCTTACGCCTCTTCTCGGTCGTCGCGCGCGAGTAATCTGATTCCCGAAAGCGGACATGATGCGGGGGGCTCGAAATTCGGTTTGAGCTAACTGCGGATCGCCCCTGTCTCCCGGCGCTGCATGATTGATTGACCCTTTCTCACGCAGGAAACGACTTACAACCGTGGTCTCTGATGACCCGTCGGTTCGATGCAGGCGCTTTGACAAGCGCTGCCTGCGGGCGGATCGGCCGCTCCACCAAATTTCCGCCGCAATTCGGGCAAGAGCCTGGAAGAACGTCGGCCGCACATGTCGCGCAAAACGTGCATTCGAAGGTGCATATCCGCGCTTCAAGGCTCTCAGGCGGCAAGTCTCGGTCGCAGCATTCGCAGTTGGGCCTAAGATCTAGCATCTTGTCTTGCCTCCGGTGTTGCAGATACGGCCACCGCAGCGGCGCGCCTTGATGATGTCTGATTGTTGAGGACCAGCAAAGCGCTTTCCCCTATCGCCTATAAGTGAGACATCGAAGTGGGGATGTTGGCTGCCCGAAAGCAGACGTTTTTAGGTGAACCGCGATAGACCGCATTTGGAACTTTGGTGGGGAGCAGTGCTGCGGCTTGGCGCGTCCGGTTATTCCGAAACCGACTACTCGCAGAGCCGCATAATCCGCCCCTCTTTTGTCCGGCCTTCTGGACGAACCGGAACGCCTCTTATACGCGAACAAATTTAGCTAGCTGTTGTACAATTTATGGTGCCGCAAGCTCGGTATGTGCACCTGTTCACGAGCTTTCCGAAGTCACGCTACTTGCCATTAAGTCACTCATCTGACGATCCCTCTTCTCGCTATTGTCGCCACCTTACGTTGGATACAAGCAATGCATCCTCTCAAGACTGACAATATTGACAAGATCCGTGTGGCCTATCCGTATCGAAGCCTCCCCTGGCATGGATGTGAAAGGCTTTTCCTCCAGCAGCACTGGTTTTCTCTGCACACCTTCGGCCACAGGGGAGCATGCGCCTTGCTGTGTCGTGACTGGCGTTACTATTTTGGGTGTTACAATCGCTTGGCTTGAAATTGGCGCGGTTGACGATGATTGGCAGTCGATGGAACTCGAATTTACCGGGCCAATGAAGCTCAATGAGATTGACAGCTTTTTGACCCGCTTTGCCGATTTCTCCTCAGTCGATATCGCAAAGAACCAAACAGCCCCACTGCACGGGATATTGACTATCACTGTCCGATTGACAGAACTGGAGGTCATAGATCTCAGTGCCCCTTCGGCCGGATCATTATGACTGATGGTTTGAACATTATGAGCAAGACGGCAATCGCCGTTGATCGCGGGCATTTGCAAGCCTGCCAAGGGAGCGCCTTGCCCCAGATTTTTGCCGAAGACATGCGCAATCCCGATCATAAGATGAAATATATCTCGTGGTTCGTGGTGCTGGAGGAGTTGGAAAAGCGCTTCATCTTTCCGGCGTTGTTTTCCGCCGATGAGATTTCCCAAATCACCGCTGCAGTCACGCTGCCACCGGCCCAATCGACGCGTCTTAGCAATATGCTGAAAGGACCTAGGTGATAGAAAGATCAATAAGATTATAAATGAATATTAAAATTCCGCATCTATGATGGATTTTTCCAGATGAGGTATAACATGCGACAAATAGGAATATTTTTCGCAATATTTTTTTTCTGCCATGTAGGGTCTATCGAGCATTTCAAGTGCCGCCTTCCCTAAAATTTCATCACTTTCATTTATGGAAACAAACATATCGCTTCCACCATATTGCACTGAAGGATGTAATTCATAACAATCAAATAATTGGTTTATAGATATTTGCGATCGTGCGGAAAGAAGCTTGGTAGGTTCGAGTTTGAATTTTGTCGAAAGCTCCTCCTTTATGGGGGCAGCAGTTTCGTTGGATCTGATAGCAATTTCACGAAGATAACCCTCCGAAAATTTCCCATCGATCCTTTGTGATCTGTGATCGCTCGTCTTAGAGAGAGCAAGCCGAATATATGCCCCCAGATCAGCGGCTGACATAGGTAGAGACTGATATATCAGGGGTGTATCGGGATCGGTTGTCGATGTTCCCGCAGCCCACTGGTAACTGTAGAAACATTTCTTTGATCTAACGAGAGTAATGTGTCTCGCTTGAGGAACATTTTGCCATGCTTCAAACGGATTAAGAATTGCAGTGTTTTTGGGTCTGGAAACTAGCTCGTATTTATTTAGATTTACGGGCCAACCGTATTCGTACCATTTTCCATTTTTCCGCTTATAAGCGATCCATGCGCTCACTCGATTGCCAATACCAAGGGAATAGTATCCTAATACCAAAGCAGGACGCCGCTGCAAGAAATATGGACCCGCAGCACTCTTGGCTATGGTGGTAACTGCTGCATCGACAGCGGATTGTTTGGCTCTGATTAAATCACCGATAAAAAAATCATCGCTCAATTAATTTCTCCAGATTTCTTTCAAGGATCACCCAAAAGTCTTTCAACGTGACATATATCACCACAAATATTATGCGATTACCAGTTATGGGTAATGTAGATGCTCGATCCTAGATCAAGTTGGCAAAAGGACTGTATGGTCTGCCTGAGATGTGATTCACTTTGTGCCCGGGGATGCCTGGGGATAGCGGGCAGAGGGAACAGACATGGCACGAGGCGATCTGACGGATCAGGAATGGGTGATAACTGGTTCGTTGTTGCCGCCTGAGCGTGGACGTTGGGCCGAACAGGACGTGTGGGATGCTCTTTTGCAAATCCTTGGAGATCTGACCCTAACAGATGACTGGCAGCATATGGTCGACGTACCGTAGTCCGTGCGCATTCCCACGCTACCGGTGCGAAAAGGGGGCTCATACGGAAGGTTTTAGTCGATCACGCGGCGGCTTTGCGAGCAAGGTTCACGCCCAATGCGACGATCAAGAACGTCCTCTTGGCTTTGTCCTTACCGGAGGTCACGGCTCGGACTACAGAGCCACAGGCGCCCTGACGATGTTGCCGGTTCCCAACCCACAGGCCATGCTGGCCGATCGGGGTTATGACAGCGATAGTTTCCGTCAGGATCTGGTGATCCACCGGATCCTGACGGTCATTCCATCTCGCCAAGGCCGCAGCGTTCCACAGAAAACAGACTGGTGGCCTTACATCGACCGCAACCGCATCGCGCGGATGTTCAAGCACCTCAGATGCGCCGCATCGCGACCCGATACGACACGATTGCCTTGTCCTTTATGAGTTTCCTTAACTTCGTCGCCGTAAGGCTCTGACTCAGGCCTTTTGTCAACGTAACCTAATCATCGTGCCGCTTGATTCGGCATGAAAGAGGGAACGTTTTTTAATGAAGCAGCAATCGGCTTAATCGCTCCATGTCGTATCCCGCAGTGCCTTTTAAAACCACAGTGTGCGCTCTGAGAAATATTAAGTCCGCTTCTTATGTTTCGCGACGCACAGCGGACATTCCGTTCTCCCCCCCCTGAACTGCCCGTCTGCTCAGTGATGCCGGAGCATACGGGCGGCATACGCCTACATATCAGTCGTTATTGAATTTCCATGAGGCTACTCGTAAGCTGACGTAGTCGTACATTTTCTGACATCCTAAAGGTTCAGAATGACGATGTGATCGGGTTCAGGAGTGGCAAGTGAAGAAAGCACTATATTTAGCTCCGATAATGGGCATTATCCCGTTGCTTTATCCAATTTCCAATAAATTTCATCATTGGAATGCAATGGAATTCCTTGTTATTTTTTCCATTTATACAGTGCTTTGCATGATATTTTTTGGCGTAAATACCTACCGATACATAAAAGGCGAAGCGAAAGCATCTAATCTGAAATCCTAAAAGGAGATGTGACGTGGATGTTTGACCACTTGGCCCCGGTCTTCTGTCTCGCTCTTCTCCGCAACTCATAGCATCAACCTGTACGGCTCTGTTGCAAAGTTGGTGCCCCTGTTTGAAACCGCTTTCAGTTTTGGTGTGGGGCACTGCGGATGAGCGATTTCAAGGGACGACATTTCCGGGGTGAGGTGATCCTGTGGGCGGTGCGTTGGTATTGCCGCTACGGGATCAGCTACCGGGACCTGGAAACCATGCTTGTTGAGCGTGGCGTGAGCGTTGATCACTCCACGATTTACCGCTGGGTTCAGCGCTACGCGCCCGAGATGGAAAAACGCCTACGCTGGTATTGGAAACGCCCGGGCTTTTCCCGCAGTTGGCGGGTTGATGAGACCTACATCAAGGTCAAAGGGAAATGGACGTATCTCTATCGGGCGGTCGATAAGGAGGGCGATACGATTGATTTCTATCTGTCACCGACCAGGAACGCCAAGGCTGCCAAACGTTTCCTGGGCAAGGCAGTGAGCGGACTGAAGGACTGGGAAAAACCAGAGACGATCAACACGGACAAGGCCCCGGCCTATGGTATCGCGATCAAAGAGCTAAAAAAGGACGGTAAGCTGCCAGGCACAATGCAGCATCGTCAGGTGAAATACCTGAACAACGTGATCGAGGCCGATCACGGCAAGCTCAAGCAGTTGATCAGGCCAGTGCGTGGTTTCAAAACGCTGAAAACCGCTTACGCGACAATCAAGGGTTTCGAGGTCATGCGCGCCTTGAAAAAAGGGCAGGCTCAGCTCTTCCAGTTCCAGAAAGGCATCATGGGAGAAGTGCGCCTAATCGAAAGGCAGTTCGGGGTCTACACTTACTAAAAACCCCGAAAATCAGGCCCGCTTCAAATCTTGCCCGACTTTGCAACAGTGCCTTTCAGGTTCACTGCTGCTCGGCAGACTAGGTGAAGGAACAGTGGATTGGCGAACTCGGGTTGCGCGACCACTTCTGCGGGCGGGCCAACCTTGTAAAATGCTGCAAAGGCGTATGCAGCGTCATATTCACGGCCGATAAAGCCCGCATGCGTAAAGAAGGGAAGGTCGTCGGCTGCGGCCTCGAGCGCATCCTCTATGAAGATGTCCCGGCAGGTGAGAAGCAGTTTGATCGGCTGCCCTACGAGGTCCACCTTGAGTTGAGGAAGCCAGGATCGCCATTGCCGCCGATCGGGGGTTTCATTAATCGCATCTACGCAAATCAGGAACGGCGCATTTGTGCCCTCGGCGAACGCGGCCAACACGCCCAAGATCTCGGACTTACTCGCCGACGGACCGATGGCTAGCTTGCTTGCCACCACGCTCCACAGATTCTGGCCGTGTGTTATTTCCTGTCCGAGTATGGCCAATGCCCCCCGCCCGGCAGATATCCGTTCCTTGGTTGCATCGATCGTGGTGTGTGTCTTGCCGATGCCGGCAGCCCCCCGCATGAGCAAAATGTCCGCTCCGGCGGCGATCGCAGCTGAGCTTTCGGCGAACGCGAGGATGTCGCGCAGGAGTGCACACGCCTCGCGAGCGTGATCGAGATCTGCGGCGGGGAATACACACTGATAGGCAGCCTGGTGTTGCCGCCAGAGAATGTTATCGTTTTGTGCACCATGCGTACTGTCAAATTCACTTTTAACTTCGGCTTCCAGAGACTGGGCGATGGGAAGCGTATTACTGGCGAGGCTATGTAGTGCTAAGCGGTCGACTTCCGTGAAGCAGAGCTTCTCGACCGCGGCAAAACGAAGTTTCGCATCGTTTAGGGCCGCCAATATCTGCTCGCACCAAGCAGGATGCGCTTTTGGGGCCATGTCGCTCCAAACACGCACTGCTCCGTCCAACCGCTCTACCCAGCCCTGATGGACCGCTGGCCAACTCGGATCGAGGCCAAAGGCCTTGATCGTATCGCCGGCGTCGTTTCCGACCCGAAGGCGAGGTGAATATCGCGGGCCGGCCACGCCTTCAGCCACGGTGGCGGCCCTTTCAAGCGTCGCCATGCTTAGATGCGGCGAGCCGAACCAGTACAATATACGCCCATCGGGGTTGTTCATGCCGAGGAGTCGAGACTTCAGCTCGCTTTCATGCCACCACACGACCTCAATCGTGATGCCACGCTTGGCAGCGCGATCAATTAGGCCTCTTCGCCAAGTCTCCAGCTTTTCCGCCTGGCCTTCACCTTTACGCGCTTTGACCGTTGGCGTCGGGTCAAATGGCAGAGTGACGATATAGGTTTGAAGGTCAGGATGATTGTCGAGGGCTGTGTCGAGCGACTTTTCGAGCTGGGAGAGATGTGCAGCCTTAAGTGGCAGAAAGTATTTCGCCTGAAGGCCGACGACTTTTCCTGTGGGTAATCGCCAGATCGCTTCGACGCCGCCATCGCCGTGATTCCGCTTGTACTGCGAGCCCGCAGCTACACTGTAATGATGGAAAATCTGGACAGAGAACTCTTCGAAGCCCTCTCTCTGGCCGCCGCGTTCCGCACGAATTTTTGAAAAGTCGATATCAGGGGTCATTCGCCAGCCGCAGTAGTGAGCGTCAATAGATTGTTTCGTTTATACGAAAAACGGCGTCACGTCATTCGACCTTGCCGTATCCGGCCCGTCCTTTCCGCTCCCCGCAGCCCCTTGCTGTCTTTGAAAACTTACGGTGTTCGACTGTAAGCCGCTCTTTCGACGGCGGCCCGAGAATGACTGCAAAGTTCCAAACGCGGTCTATCGTGGTTCGCCTGACAATGTCGGCTTTCGGGCAACCATCATCATCACTTCGATGTCTGAGGTGAGGGCGAGAGCAGTAGGTCCGCTTACGCCCCTCGGACATGAGATCCTCATCACGTCACACCTAAAGCTGCCACCACTCTGTCAAAGAGTCTGGCAGGCTTCACGTTGACTGGCGGCCCAGCATATTGACCGTCTGCCGCTTGGGGACTTCACATCGGGAAAGCGCTTCCTGAACCGCCAGTCCCAGATCTTCATCTGAAACAGACAGCGGCACATGCATGACTTTTTCCTTATGTTGCTTTGTATTGGATGGCCATGCAAAGTGGCCGCCAGTAGTCCGTTTGCTGGGCGTCAAAATAACAAAATCGTCCACAAGATAGTGCCACTGGGCAAAGACCATATCGCAGCAGGACCCTGCCTGTTCACGTTTCTTATAGCCGTACGTTGAGGCAACCTCTTCCCAGAAAGCCAGACGGCGCGCATTCGAAGTTTTCGACATGGCATCAACCTCTTCTCTGTTCAGGGAAGGCTCCCCAGGCTTGTTGAAATATTCACTGGACAGAAGAGCTTTACGGAAATTCTCTCCAATCCAAAGTGGAGGAGCATCTTTGGGGGCATGCGTACTCCAACCCGTGCGCGAGAAATAACCTCCTCCCCAGATTTCTATGCACTCAACCACCAAGAATCTGGGAGACATGATGATGTTAACTTGCTTACTATGAAGCCACCGGATGCGTTCGGGCGTAAAGTAGGTCTGGGTCATGTGATTTCATCAATCTCAAAAGTCACGGGCTTTACGTCGCTCGGAGTGTAAGCTGCCATCTTGGCCGCTGCGCCACGATAGGCCTGACAGATCTGCTCCCACTGGGCTTCAGTCGTGCCATCAGACCGAACAGCCAGCTCAAAACGATAAGACTTAATTTCATCTTGAGTAAACCGGACATAGGTATTTGAAGACGTCCTGCTATTGCCCGTTTGATACAGGGTCATCTTTTTCATGTCGGCCCAGATCTGCCACTTAATTTCTGGGGGATGATCTTGTTTAGGCCCGCGGCTAACCCCAAAGTCGACCTTAAATAGTCCGTTGTTCAGTCCTGGAAGGTGCGACGAGATTGAAATGCTGGACGTTCAAATTGGCTTCATGCGCACGTGCCTGAGCCAGTTCGAATGCGCTCTGCATACGCATCAAGGTATCGGCGCGTACTCCAAAGGCCTTCTCAAACCGAATGGCCATGTCAGCAGACAGGTTAGACCTTCCGTTTAGAAGAGCACTGATCGACTGACGCGAGACACCAAAATGTTCCGCAACGGTGTTTACCTTGATATTATAGGGCTCCAGTATTTCTGTCCTGATCCAGTCACCCACATGAACGGCCAGCGAGGCATGCATTTTAAGCGCCATGATAATCCTCCAGTGTCATATCGCAGAGGGAACCCTGCTCGTTCAGGCGAAACGTCAGACGCCAGTTTTTGGTGACCGTCATTGACCAGGTGCCTGCGCGATCCCCCGTCAATGGGTGCAACCCATAATTTGGAGGAACAGCAAGTTCGTCTAACGACGCTGCTGCATCAATGAATGCCAACATCTTCCGAAGCCGGCTGACGTCGCCAACGAGACCTTTAGCATTACCTGTTTCGAAAAACCGGCGCAGGCCCTTGTGACTGATGCTGTCGATCTCCATGGATGTAACCTACAGCTTTACGTTCTCAATGTAAAGATATGCTTTACATAGTAGAATTCCTATTGCCTTGAACTTACCTAAGAGTCCCCCTTCCCTATCTCATTTGAGACGACCGTTCTCAGTAAATCTGACAAGGTAAAATTATATCCGTTAATCTCTTTTATCGGACATAGGGTGTAGGGCACAAAAAGACCCGCAAAGGTCCGTTCCAGGCGTGTTCCACAGAGGCTCTGCACGGACAGAGTCTACTCCCGGAAGGACAGTCTGATTGTCTATGGCCCTCCAACTCACGCGGGCTTGGAACCATTTCTCTGAGTTGCGACCGACATGTGGGGGGAAACCGACAATAAAGCATGCAAGCGCGGGATTCAGAAATCCCGTCTATCGTCTGTAAGACGTGCTCCCAAAGAGAGATTGAAGTAAAATTTTTAGATTTTGCCTAAGAAATAATACGAAACCTGTTCTTGACGTTCTGTTACACTAGAAACATTCTGTCACTCATAATTTTACGGTGAGATTTCAAGATGACAGATCAGTCCCTTTTTCCAGCACAAGTCCCTCCAACTGATCATCTTGAAGGGGTTCTGTCTGGAAAATCGGGAAAGTCTGTCGCGACACACGATCAGATCTACGGATCTCTCCCTACCCCTCAGGAGATCAAGGACCTTTTAACGGGCCTGTCAGGAAAGCAGGTGGGAAGCTCCGGTCAGGACCTGACGTCAGGTGTCGACTACTGGAAGAACTCCCCGGAGGTCGAAAAGCTCAAGACCGAGCTGCTTGCGTCCGGGCAAAGCAATCCGGCTTCTGCACTTACTTCAGACAAGACGGCCCTTTCAGAAACAAAGACATTATCGACAGCCGTCTCACCATCTCCGGCACTGGTGAGTCGTGCCGCCATCGCGCTTTACTCGACGTCCATTGATGAACCGCTCTACGACCAGGGCGGCGTAGGGCCTACAATCTGGTTTGCTAGTAGCAACCCCTTTGCCTCAAATACCGTCATGGTAGAGCACTCTGCTTTGGTCAGCAGTCATCTCACTGAACTCAAAATTTTGCGGAATGACGGATATCGGTGGGCTAATGGAGACCTGGATATTGCTCATGGCGGACTTCCCGACGTACCTCCAGGATATAGTGATGCTGCAACCAATAAATATTTTCTGCAAAGCTTTGATGGTGGATCAGGACATTACGTTGCAGAGCGTCTTTTAAATCGGGATTTTACGCCTACAGAACATAATAACTGGGTCAGCGTTATCAATCAGGACATCAAACATAACGGATGGACACCAGCAGAAGTCTGGCTGAAATTCTATGTGACCGTCTCTAATTATCCTGAAGTGACCACGGATCTGAACGGCTTTCAGCGCGATATTCTCAGCCGCACAGACGGCAGTTACGATACCGGCTGGAATACCTGGGCCCAGAACATGATGGCTCATGGATACTCTCTTACGGAGATGCGATCCAATATTGCACACAGTGATGCAGCCCAGGCAGCCCTGAATGCAATTTATCAAACGGACTTTTCTCGGAATATCGATGCTTCAGGCCTTCTTCACTACGAAGACAAGCTGGCCAGTGGGTGGACCTTGCAACAGGTCCGGACTGAGGTCTCCCATTCCGACGAAGCTACACAGCGTCTTTCCCAGGCTATCATCGATATTCAGGGGCGTGCGGTTACGGAGAACGACAAGACCTGGATCCAGGCCCAGGAAGACGCTCTTACAAACAGCTCGACAACACTTACACAGATCTATCAGGGCACGGCCCTCTGGACGGGCGAGCATGGCGGTTACAATGGCCTGATTCAGAACATTCAAAACCGCACGCCGACAGATGCGGACAAAACCTGGATCCAGGCTACCGAAAGTCTCATCGGAGGCCGTCAGCAGACCTATTATCAGGTGCGTCATGATCTGGCCTATTTCTCGGGTGAAGATTACGTCATCACAGCCTACTATCAGCGCGTCCTGGGGACCGGTCCGACAGCAGATCAGATCGCCAGCGCCAAGCAGGATCTTGATAACGGCGGGAGCATTACAAACCAGCAGACAGCGCTTGCCATGTCAGATGCCGGGCGTGCCGTGATTCAAGGTCTGTATCGTGACCTTGCAGGGCTGAATTCACCCAATGACGGTCAGAACACTTATTACCAGAACCAGTTGGCCTCAGGGTATGGCATCCCTCAGGTTCGTATCAATATGGCGCACAGTGTCGAAACGCATACGGCTCTGAACCAGCTTCAGCATGACATTATTGGTCGTACGGACGGTCAATATGATGAAGCCTATGATCAATGGGCTGAAAACAGTATGGGATCATACACGGACTGGACGTTGCAGCGTGTTCGGCAGGATATTGCATTTACATCTGCCGCGCGCACTGCATCCATAGGCGTGATCCAGAAAGAAGCCGGGATCCAGGCTCCGTCAGCGCAACTTCTTGATTATTTCTCGTCGCAGTTTTCTGCCGGTAAATCCCTGGCGGACATGACCATTTCGTTTGCCTATGGTGGCGAAGTGCGTGGCGCAGCGACAGCGATCATTCAGAAGGAATCTGACATCCAGGCGCCATCAGGCCAGCTTTTGGATTACTTTTCACGCACAATCGCCGGAGGTCAGTCTCTTCAGGACATGACCGTGTCTTACGCGTATGGAAATGAAGTCACAGCAGCGCTCGGAGAAGGTTACAGCTTCTTCCTCGGACGGCCAGTCTCCGCCAGTGAGCTTTCGACAGCACAGGCGACGATCGCTTCCGGCACAAGTCTCGCAGGCATTTATAGTCCGCTCTCACAGTCCTCTGAAGCCTACACCCAGTACCGGAACCTTTATGCAGACTGGGGCCAGGTTCCTCCCACCGATAGTCAGCTACAGACTGCAGGAACCGCCCTGTTTCATCTTCAAAGAGCCTGGGTCATGACGCAAGCGCAGACATCTGCACAGCTTCAGGCCGAAGTCCAGCAATATCAGGCGCTTCCTGCAGCGGCGACGTTCCAGGACTATATCAGCGCGCTTGCTGTCTCTCAGGACCAGGCAACGGATCTGACAGCCAGCATGCGCGCTGAGCCCATGATGGAGGAAGCCGATACCGCTGCAGACGTTGCTAATCTCTCTTCGCAAGGGGGAGAAGCCGTCCTGACTGCTGCCACGGATCAGGCCATTATCAAGACCGTTCAGAAGCTGGACAAAGACGACCCGACCCCACCGTGTAATGATGGAAACAAATTCCGCACGACAGTTCCGAAACCTGTGGAGAACACCAGTCTGATTGCTGGAGCAAATATCCTGTATTCGCTTGTAAATCAGAAAGACTGGCCGGATACGTATAAGACCAATGGTATCACTTGGAACGATGCTGGCGCTGGTAACAACCTGTCCAAACAGGGTCTGCCTTACGAAGCCTATGTTCAGCAGAAACTGAACAACTGGCGCCCGGATGGCGGCTATGTCTGGCTGCAGGATCACCGCGGGAACTGGCCAACATTCGATCATTGGAACAAAGATACTTTTGACGCTGTCAGCGATAAGACCCTCAACACAAAAAGGGACAGTTACCAAAATCACCCCCCAGAAATTAAGTGGCAGATCTGGGCCGACATGAAAAAGATGACCCTGTATCAAGCGAGCAATAGCAGGACGTCTTCGAACACATATGTCGAGTTTGCCCAAGCTGATATTAAATCCTATCGTTTTGAGCTGGCTGTTCGGTCTGATGGCACGACTGAAGCCCAGTGGGAGCAGATCTGTCAGGCCTATCGTGGCGCAGCGGCCAAGATGGCAGCTTACACTCCGAGCGACGTAAAGCCCCTGACTTTTGAGATTGATGAAATCAAATGACCCAGACCTATTTTACGCCCGAACGCATCCAGTGGCTGCATACCAAACGTGTCGGCGTTGTTATGTCTCCGAAATTTCTGGTGATTGAGTGCAAAGAAATCTGGGGGGGAAGTTATTTCTCACGTACGGGCTGGAGTACGCATGCTCCCAAAGATGCTCCTCCTCACTGGATTGGAGAGAATTTTCGCAGAGCGCTTTTATCAAGTGAGTATTTCGCCAATCTCGCGAAAGATCCGCCGGTAGACCCGTCGGCTCGTGCAGCAATGGAGAAAGAATCTAACATGCGCCGTCTGGCTTTCTGGGAAGAGGTTGCCTCAACGTACGGCTATAAGAAACGTGAACAGGCAGGGTCCTGCTGCGATATGGTCTTTGCCCAGTGGCACTATCTTGTGGACGATTTTGTTATTTTGACGCCCAGCAAACGGACCACTGGCGGCCACTCTGCATGGCCATCCAATACAAAGCAGCATAAAGAAAAAGTCATGCATGTCCCGCTGTCTGTTTCAGATGAAGATCTGGGACTGGCTGTTCAGGAAGCACTTTCCCGATGTGAAGTCCCCAAACGGCAGACAGTCAATATGTTAGGCCGCCAGTCAACCTGACGCCTGCCAGACACTTTGACAGAGGGGCGGCAAATTTAATGGGGATCTGATGTCCAGCATGAAGGCGTAAGCGGACCTGCTGCTTACGCCCTCATCTGAGACCTAAGTGAGGCCATTGAGGCTTCCGCAAAGCGGACATCGCCAGTTGACGTGGAACTCCAACAAGATTGGAGCAACCATGCATCACAACCCAAACGGTCGACAAAATTACAATGCCATCTGGCGCAGTGTTGCAAGCCCCTTTAAATAAAGAAGGATGGAGAAACGTGCATGGCATAGTGGAGGGGGGCTGGTCTTTTGGCCGCTGGTTCTGCTTGCCATCATTATTCGGCTCAGTGTTGGGGGGCTGCCGGTACCGCAGTTTTTCCTCGACAATCCGTTAAAACAGGTCGCCAGCCTCTCAACCCTTTGCGATGGCCAGGATCTTGATTCACATAGCCCTGATCATCATCACGCAGCGGATGTTGGTGATGGCATTGCCGTAATCGATGACCTGTTGACGATCATTCTGACCGGATGCGTTGTAGCTGTTTTTCTCGCAATTTTTCTAACAAGCCGTCACGCTTTTTGGTGTTTCCCGCCAGTGCGAGGCCCTCCTTTGTGGCGGCTATCGGGCATCTATGCTCAGGGACCTCCCCATCTGATCTAGCACTGACTGAGCGCCTTTCTCGTCTCTACGATGAAAGGTTTTCTGCGTTTCTTAGATCAGAACAAACAGATGCCAATTTCTTTTGTATCCAGCCGTCCTCTCGGCTCGCTCGCGCTTGCCTGCGTTTTTTTGGGAGTCGTCCCGGCTCAGGCGCAACGGCCTCATATACGTTCCCGTAAAGCAGCAACGCCCCAATCGGGGTCGCATCAAATACAAACTCCTGAACGCATTATCGTGCGAGGTGCTGCGCATGGCTCGGCACTGCTTCATCCAACTGGTGAAACAACCTACACCGCAGAACGCGCAGATTTCGCGAATAGAGCGGCCCAGACCGTGAGTGATATGGTCGCAACCATTCCCGGTGTAACCGTCCTACAGGGCAATGGACCGCGTGACAGCGTTATTTCCGTCCGCGGGTCGGGCGCACGACAGTCCTATGGCCTAAAGAACCTTCAGGTCACAGAAGACGGTTTTCCCATGACGCAGCCGGATGGTACGGCCCGGGCAGATTTGATCGATCCGCATGCTTATGAGGGCGTGGATGTCTTCCAGGGACCGGCATCCACGTTATACGGTAATTATGCGATCAATGGGGCGATCAACTTCCGCACCCGGAACGGCGCTGACATTCATGGTCTGGAATTGGGCTCAGACTTCGGAAGCTTCGGCCTGTTCAATAACTACGTAACAATTGGAGCAGGCAATAAACGCTACGACTTCATGCTGTTTGGCAGCGATGTACGTGGTAAAGGCTTTATTGCGAACAGCCAGTACAATACGTCCACCGAGAATATGCGGCTGCGGGTTAATCTGACCTCATCAGATCGCCTCATTCTAAAGTTCGTCAATAACGTCACGGATACATCGCTGCCGTTACGCCTCTCTCTGAACCAATTTCGCAGTAATCCCTACCAAAATGGTTGTGCCAATGCGGCATCGGCCGCGGCTGGATGCGCCTCGGTCAATCTTTTGGTGAATGGTGCTTATGGAGCCCGCCAGACGATGAGCCCGCAGCAGGCAGGGCTGGGTCGTTTTGACCGACGCACCATTGTGGGTCTCCGATGGGAGCATGACTTCGATCCAAGAACGACATGGCATACCCAGTTTACCTATGATCAACGTCATATTGATCAGCCAGTCTCGACAACGGCTTTTGTGGGACCGTTTAATTCCTATAATGTGCAGACGGATCTGACGAACCGCGGACGTATCGGAAAGACGCCCCTGGCCAGCTTTGTGGGTGCCAGCTTCGACTACATGGATTATGGCTATCAGGTCTATAATCTGACCCCGCAAGGCGGCGCGACCCGCGGTGCTTTGAATTCCACATCATATGGCCATCAGTGGAACATTGGTATTCGTTTCCAGGAAGACTGGCAGTTTTCGCCGCTCTGGCATGCTGTAATTGGACTTGGCGGCACACAATCCGACATCGGCGCGCTCGAAACGCTCTACAACAGATCTGCCAATTCAACTGCGCTGCGATATATTACGGCCAATCGGCGTTTCTTCAATCTGGCACCGGAAGCATCGCTGGTTTATACGCCAACCAAGGACTGGACTCTCCATACTCGTGTTGGAACAGCCTACGCCACACCCGGCTATTCCAGTTTCTTTGTCACTCCTCAGGGAACCTACGGGAACAATACGCAGCTTAAGAGCGAAACAAGTCTCGGTTTTGATCTGGGCGCTGAATGGCACCCGTCGCCCAGCATCAATATTCAGGCTACTGGCTTTTATGAGTTCTACAGAAACGAGCTTGTTAGCCAGTCGGCGGGTGTCAATACTCCTGCTGGAAGTTATACCTTCAACGCCCCGGCTTCAGAGCATCGTGGCATTGAACTTGGCGCAACATGGCAGCCATTACGAGCCTCTCTGCCAGGTGCACGGCTGAAGCTGTCTTATACCTATGATAACCAGATCTACACGAAATACACCGAAACCCTGTCCAACAGCACGATGGCGCGTAATTTCTCGCGAAAGGGCAACCTCATCCCGGGCGTCATGCCGCATTTCCTGGATGCCCGCGTTCTCTATGATCAGCCAGACGGATGGCTGCAAGGGCTGGGAGGTTTTGCAGAAGTGACGTGGAGGAGCTCCTTTTACCTCGACAATGCCAATATTCTGAAAGCCCCCTCATACGCATTGCTCAATCTGGAGGTTCATTACGACCCTCCAGAACATCTGGGTTGGGCTCACCGTCTGCACAGCTACTTCGAAGTGCAGAATGTAACCAATCAGGTTTATGCCGCAGGTGCGACTGACATCAGCGATACACTCCTCTCGACCGGGCAGCAGGCTGGGCGGGGTGTTTTGGCCAATAAGACAGGATCAATATACGCTGGATCGCCAAGAGCGTTCTTTGGTGGCGTGCGGATCAAGTTCTGAAGGTATCCATGATGATGAACGCTTCCAGAACCCCAGTCTGGCCCGATTATCGAACGATCTGGCGATGGCATTTTTTTGCGGGGCTCTTCTGTCTGCCCTTTATTGTGTTTCTGTGTCTTACAGGATCAATTTACCTGTTCAAGCCGCAGGTCGATCATTGGATCGACTGGCGTTACGATCATCTCGCAAGCAGCGCGACACATTCAACCCCGGTACAGGAAGTCAGGGCGGCACTCAATGCTGTCCCTGGTAGCCATTTTCTAGCCTATGAACTGCCGAAGACGGCTTCCAGCGCCGCCCGAGTGATCGTTGATCGCCAAGGTACAGCCATTCGGGTGTATGTTGACCCGACATCGTGCACAGTTCTCAAACAGGTTCCCGAAGAAGAACGCTTTGAGCGCATCATCTTCAAACTGCACGGCCAACTGCTCTTGGGGAATACTGGCTCCATCATCATGGAAATGGTGGCCTCCTGGACAATCGTTCTGATTGCTACAGGCCTGTATCTTTGGTGGCCGCGCCGGATAAAGAGTCTGGCAGGTATTCTTTATCCACGGGTTACCCGAAACGGTCGTGTCCGGTGGCGAGACCTTCATGCAGTAACTGGGATGTGGATCTCCTTATTTCTGGCGCTTTTTCTTATCTCCGGCCTGCCATGGGCCTTTGTTTGGGGGCACGCTTTGTCGCGTGTGGAGACACAGATCAATCGAATGACGACTGTTCCGGACTGGGAAATCGGAGCTGTTTCCGAGCGCAACCTTGTTGCTGGCCGTCAAGTTTCTCCGCCTAAAATGGACACAATGCCTGGCATGGATATGGGCTCCATGACCATGTCCGATAGTTCCCTCCCAGACGGGCTCAACCATGTGGTCGTGGCTGCGTCTCAACTTAAATTCCCTGCACCTGTCCTCGTGACGCCACCATCAACGGGTGAAACTCTATGGCGGGTTCGTTCGGACACGCAAAACCGTCCAGAACGCATCAGTGCGAAGGTAGACGCCTCTGGTCAGGTACGGTCAGTCCAACGCTTTGAAGATAAGAGATTGATGGATCGTATCATCGGATATGGGGTTGCAGCCCATGAAGGGCAGCTTATCGGAAGAGCCAATCAACTTTTAAATTTTCTTGTGGCATCAGGATTGCTGACTATGAGCGTATCGGCGCTCATTCTGTGGCTCAGGCGCAGACCGCCTGGACAACTCGGAGCTCCATTGACCGTGCCCAATAAGCAGATAGGTGCAGGCGCGCTGGTTGTTCTGGTGTTGTTGGCAGTGCTTCTACCAGAACTGGGCGCCTCTCTTTTGCTCCTTTGGTTTGCAAGCTTGTTCTTACAAGTCTTCCGCCATAGCTAACTGGCAGGAACGAGACGACGCAGTCGTGTGGCGATTTCCTGCGGGCTGGTGTCAACTGGCAAGACAGACACCAGTCGGTTATCGCCATCCATCAAATACAGCACAGAGCTGTGATCCATGAGGTAGTCTGAGGACACACGATCCGCTGGAGTGCCACGACGTCGCGCCATGACGTGGAAACTTTTAATGACCGACTGGATCTGGGATTCCGTTCCCGTCAGTCCAACGATGTCAGGAGAGAAATGGCTGACGTAATCAGCGACAACCTCTGGAGTATCACGTGATGGGTCAACCGTGATAAAAAGCGGCACAATTTGATGTGACGCTTTTCCCATAAGCTCAAGAGCCTGTGTGACAGTCGAGAGGGTTAACGGGCAGACATCTATACAGTGTGTGTATCCAAAATAAATCAGCGTATAGCGCCCCTGGAACTGGCGCTCCGTAAGAGGATGACCGTGCGTATCGATGAGCGTATAAGGGCCGCCCAACGTTGTTGATGCCCGATTTAGAAAAATCCCACGCATTCCGATTGCCCCTAGAAAGAGAACCGCAATGATCGACATCGGAGCAATTAGTTTCTTTGCGCTTTTGAAACGAGTAGATTGTTTCTGAATAAGCTGCTTTGGTTTTTTGCGTCCTCCACCGTGCTTTGTCATAGTATCCTCCCTGCGCATACCGTCTTAGCATACGAAGCGTGCCATGAGCATAGCTGGCTCTGAAATACAGAAGGGAAAGCCGAAGTTTCCGAGGATATAGAATAATTTTTTGAATGTCCGACTGCAGGCGTTTAGGGCAAATAGCGGACAGACTGCTTCCCCCCCCCAGAGCAGTTCATCCCCAGATACGGACTGTGCCGTGACATCTAAAAGGAGGGCTTCAGTAGTTACGGCAAGGCGATAGAGGCCGCAGTTATTTTATTCGATCTTCATATCGTGGGAAGTGGAGCATCGATCTCTTGCACAGAGAACGATACTGGATTTTGACAGACGTTGTTAACCTCCAAGCTGAAGATATCAGGACGGGAATAATGTCCCACCACGTCGAGGTCATATTTCCCCCGGATGACATCGTCCAGATCGATATCCGCCGTAATGATGGCTTCACGATCATAGATCGGGCCTGCGATAATTTCTCCGAGCGGATTGACGATCACGCTTCCGCCACGAATGAGAACGGTTTCCGGGTTGTGACCCTGATGACAGGTATAATTTTCCGGCGCATCCGCGCGCGTCATGTACTGACAGGCACTGAGCACAAACGTCCGTCCTTCATAGGCAATATGCCGCATGGAAGCCTGCCAGATATCGCGCTCATCCACCGTAGGCGCACACCAGAGATTGATACCCCGGGCATACATACTCTGACGTAGGTCGGGCATGTAATTTTCCCAACAGATCGCAGCCCCGATACGCCCAATCTCTGTTTCGAATACCGGAATGGTCGAACCGTCTCCTTGTCCCCAGACCAATCGTTCGGTCCCAGTCGGCATCAGCTTGCGGTGTTTGCCAAGAAGCGCCCCATCTGGCCCGAAAAAGAGTGCCGTACAATAAAGTGTAGCACCATCGCGCTCAATGACGCCGACGACGAGATGGGCTTTCATCTTCGCTGCGAAAGAGCCGATCCGCGCCGTTTCTGCGCCTGGGACGTCGATGGCTGACTTCCAGTACCGTAGGTAATCCTCACGGCCTTCAGGGAAGCGGCTTCCCAGAACAGCGCCGAAGTTCAGACCTTTTGGATATCCGCCGACATAGGCTTCAGGAAAAACTGCAAGCTCCACATCCTGCGCTGCTGCGGCTTCGCAATGGGCCTCCATCCGATCCAGTGTGCGAGGGGTGTCGAAGAGACTGGTTCCTGCCTGGATAACGGCGACGCGACGCTGGCTCATGTCCGGATCTCTCATGGATGTGGTGAATTGCAATGACGGGGAGAGTGGACTTTCTCACATTATCGGGCAAATTGATTGTTTTGATAGTCAAAATCACTATGATCGATATCTCACGTCTTGATTTCAACTTGGTCACTACCTTTCTGGCACTCTGGGAAGAGCGCAGCGTCTCCCGAGCAGCAAAACGATTGTCACTGAGCCAGTCAGCCGTGAGCGCTTCTCTGGGCCGCCTGAGGAAGGCGGCGGATGATCCATTGTTCGTTCGCACACGTAGGGGTATGCAGCCGACACTGCGGGCAATCGCCATGGCGGAGCCGCTTCAGGGCGGGGTCGCTTTGATCAATACCGCGTTCTCGACTGTCGCGGCTTTTGATCCCGCAACCAGCCGGCAGCATTTTTCCATAGGAATGTCTGACGACTTCCAGATTGCAATTGGGCCGCTAATCGGAAGACGGCTGGCAGAAGAAGCGCCCCGTGTTTCAGTGACATTCAGGCAGGCTAACACACACCGCGTGGAGGCCCTTTTTGAAGCGGGCGAAATCGACTTTGCCGTTGTCGCACAGCCGAATGTGCGCTCCGGATTACAGCAGCAGGAGATCGGGCGGTCCGGTTATGCCTGCCTGCTTGATCCCGTCACCTGCGGCCTTACACTGCCACTAACACTGGACGACTATCTGTCTCTGCCACATCTTCTGGTCTCATTTTCAGGTCGCGAGGGCATTGTAGATCAAGCCTTGAAAGATCTTGGTCACTCACGACGGGTGCAATCGGCGCTGACACATTTCTCTGCCCTTCCTCCCTTCCTGATCGGGACGCGTGCCGTTGCCACACTACCAATTCATGCGGCCCAGAGCCTTGCGGCCGTTTCGGGCCTTACTGTCTGTGAGGCACCTATTGATTTGGGAGACTATTCTGTATCGATCCTCTGGCAGAGAACGGCCGATAATCTCTGGATGCGCCAGGTCATAAGCGATGCCTTCCTGGCGATTTTACTGGACTTAGAGGCAACCTATTCGGGTTAATCTCGCATCGTGAATATCCGATATCGGACAACAATAAACTGATAACCGACATTCCGAATCCCCCCCAAGTCAGCCGCGAGCCTCAGAATAGTTACAGACCTGCGTGAGTTGGAATGTCTCTCGCAAAGAGGGCCAGAGACGATCAGGATGTCTTTCCGGGAGCAGATTTTGTCCTTGCATGGCGTCTGTGCAACATGCCTCGAAAAGACCTTTGCGGGTCTTTTTTGGGCATCCTACCCTATGTCCGATAATAGAAATTAACGGACATAGGAGGTGGAGAGGGGGCAATTTTTAGAAAAAACCTGAGAATTACCTTTTGTCCTCTAAAAGGTAATTTTATCGGTTCTGATCCTAATAGCCGCCCATAAATTGGGTCACAGGTATATTCGACAGAAATCGAAACAATCTTCGATAACCAAGGACTGTCACAAAAAGATAATTATGGTATCGTACCGACATATCTCATTACGAGACGGAGGTAAAATTGTCGGATTTCTCATTAATTTTTCCGCAGACGTCCGGGGCGCAGCATCATACAATATCTCCCGCAATCGGAAAAACTTCACCAGATCAGCACGATAATTCTTTATCAGCCCCGTCTTCTCAAGGTGTATCACTTAATCCTCATGGAATGGGTTCGACACAGAATTTAAACACAATCAGATCTATAAATTCTAATTACTCTCCTCACCGCCAGATCGATTACTGGAGAGACTCTCCCGATCTGGCCAACATTCATCAGAAGATTCGTAATATTGCAAAAAGCCATGGTACATCAAATGACGGCACTACAATAGCAGCCTCAAATATAAAGCTTCCTGTAGCAATATCTCTTATGTCCGTTTCAGACGATGATGAGGGCGATAATCCTCCTTCCCCCGTAACTTCAGGAGGCGGAGGCAGTGGCGGCGGCGTAGAAGCCCCGCCTGGACAAGGAGACGAAGTTCCAGTGACAGGATACAACCCTGGGTCGGGAGGATTATCTAATACGGGAGATGGATATACTCCTCCCGGCAATGCAAATGGCAATCTTCCCCCATCACCCCCGGAAGAAATAGAAGTTCATGCTCGAAAGGTGAAGGTTATTAACGGGGTGCAGTATCTTGAAGGAAGCAAAGGTCTAGTCACCTATGTCACTCACTCAGGAGGCTATGCCTCTTTAAAGATTTCTGATCTCGATAATGAGATTAACAAAGCAGCTCAAGATATCGGTGATTCAGAACCCGATGAAAAAACAATACAAAGCATTTACGATTATTTTTCGTCTGAAGAGCACAACATCAATGATGTCAGGTCCTTATACGCTCATAGCGATAGAATAAGGGACAAAGTCGAGAAAGACTACAATGATGTTTTAAACAGAATGTCAGATGCAGATGAAATGAAAAAACAATTAGACTCTCTTGGTAACAATGATAATTTGAATAATACACGATTTAATTTGGCTCATTCCGACGAAGCCACAGCGCTATACAAGAATTTGATCTCTCAAGTGCAGGATAGGGTTCCCAGTTCTAACGATGATAACTGGACTAATGCACAGAAAGATCTTGTCGGCAAAAATGGAACTTACAAACAAGTCCGATACGATCTTGCCCATTTCTATGGCGAAGCCTGGGTGATAGATCCGTATTGGCAAAACATGCTCGGACGCCCCCCTACGGACGCAGAACGAGGCGCTGTGGAAGACAAGCTGGCTGATACCTCGACGATTCAAGGTATGCGTGTAGAGCTTGCTCATTCTGACTTGGTTATAAATGCTCTTGCAAAGGCATATGAAGATGAAACGGGACAATCTCTTGAAAACCCACAAAACTTAATACCGACTACAAATATTTCAGATGATATGGCAAACAAAGGATTAACCTTAGAGAGAATCAAATCACTTCTCGAAGTTGGTGCAAAGTTACCTGCGATTGATCAAAACTCTCCAGTAGGACACTATACCCCAATAGAGGGCTTGCCAACAAATGCTCATCAATACACAGATGGGTCCGGAAGGGTATTTGGTATAACAGAAAATTATAGTCTTAGATCTGTTGCTGAAGATGGGGAATTACACAAAACGGATGACAAGCTAAGTTTAAACTTCATGCACCTTATGCATGATACTCTTGGACATGGCGGAAAATTCGATGCCCAAAGAGATAACAATCTACAAGTTAGTTACAAAGGACTCGTAGATAATGCCAATTATAACGTTGGCGTATGGGGGGCGGCTGTGGGGTTACTTGATGGCGAGATCGAGGCGTTGGGACTCCTTTATATTGTGAAGAACGATCTTCATGTGGAGGCATTCAGCACACTTCAAAGAGATTTGCCTTTATGGATAGAAGGTTACAATGATTATAAATCAGGGTATATAAAATGATCTTAATTCTCATGATCATAATGATTATTTTCTATTTTTTTTCTTATGGAGCTATAGGCGCTATTGGAGCTTATTTGACAGACGCATCATTACATAATTTTAATTACGAAGATTTTTCTTTCTATTTCTGTACGTCTCTCATATTGTTCTTTTGGTTGTCGTCATCGAATTTTCTCATGTCTCTAACAGCTGCATTTATAAGAAAGAAGTTTCTTAGGATTCTTATTCTATCTGTACTTCCATCATATTTTTTATATTCTTTAGCAAGATTAATTTTCTCGGAGTTTTATATACATAATTCTTTTTTAAATATAAATAAAAATGAGATATTATTTAAAATAATTCTGGGAGTTTACTCTTTTGCATGGTCTTTATTGATATTTTTCTTTCTAAAAGATAAAATAACGAATACGGAGAATTGAATAATTATGATTTAGAGGGATCGAATAAACATTACAATAAAAAGACGGTAGCGGACGAACATTTATGATAAAGTCTACTATAAAATTTTCAGATGCTATAAGAGACGCCAAACTACATGAGAATGAAATATTATCTCGCAAATAATGCCATAGGACACGAAGGAAAATTTGATGTACAGCGAGATAAGAATTCTCATATTCTGTATACAAACCTCATTGATAATGCAAACTACAACGTGAAGGGTTCGAAAAACCTCTGGTTTTGAGGTTTGCTCTGTGATTCCATTTCCCCTGAGTTGATTGGGGGCATGGAGGGTTCGAAAAACCTCTTGGTTTTGAGGCCCTCTCTGTGATTCTATTTTTCCGGTTTTTATTGGAAGAGTGGCGACATGAAACAGCCCGGTTTCTTTGATGTTGAAGAGCGGCTTTCTCGTTTGAGCGGGCTTGGCGATCAGCTCGAAGCCTTTTCCCGGACTGTGAATTTCGAAGCATTTCGTCCTGATCTGGATAAAGCGCTGGCCTATGCAGACGGCAGCAAAGGCGGTCGTCCGTCGTTTGATCCGGTGCTGATGTTCAAAATCCTGGTCATCCAGACGCTGAACAATCTGTCCGATGACCGGACGGAATACCTGATCAATGACCGTCTCTCCTTCATGCGCTTTTTAGGCCTGGGGCTGTCCGACCGTGTGCCTGATGCCAAAACCATCTGGCTGTTCAGGGAACGTCTGACACAGGCGGGAGCAATTGATATTTTGTTCAACCGCTTTGATGCGACCCTGTCGTAACGCTGGTTATCTGCCGATGTCAGGCCAGATCCTGGATGCCACGCTGGTAGCTGCTCCGAAGCAGCGCAATACCAACGATGAAAAGACTGATCTGCGGGAAGGACGGATCCCACAGGACTGGCAGGGTAAACCGGCAAAGCTGTCCCACAAGAACAGGCATGCACGATGGACCCTGAAATTCACGAAAGCGAAGCGACAGGAAGACGGGAGTATGCCCGCAACGGATCTGGCCATCCCATTTTTTGGTTACAAGTCGCACATCTCCATCGATCGGAAATTTCGGCTGATCCGCAAATGGAAGACGACAGATGCCGCCGCCAGTGACGGCGCGCGATTGAGAGAGGGCCTGCTTGATAAAAGCAATACAGCCTCAACGGTCTGGGCAGACACAGCCTACCGCTCAAAAGCCAATGAGGACTTCATGGTAAAGCAGGGCTTTGTCTCCAAGGTTCACAGGAAAAAGCCGCATCTCAGGCCTATGCCCCGTCATATCCAGAGATCCAACGTAGGGAAGTCGGTGATCAGATCTCGCGTTGAGCATGTCTTTGCCGATCAGAAATCACAGACGGGACTGTTCGTCCGAACCGTAGGCTTAACGCGGGCCACCATGAGGATCGGGCTGGCCAATATCGTCTATAATATGCGCCGCTTTATCCTCCTGGAGCGGATTAACGCCGCCGCGTAGCAATCCAGAGCATGAAACCCTCTCTCCGCTCAAAACGCAGAGTGAAAATCAGGACCAGCAACCAGAAATCAGGCGCAAGGGTAATCAATCAAGGGTTCTTCGAACCCTCCACCTGATGCCAGAACGGTGTGGCTGTTTCGAGAGCGTCTGACCCATGCTGGTGCGATTGGCGGTCTGTTCAATCGCTTTGACGCAACCCTGTGTAATGCTGTTTATCTGCCGATGTCAGGCCAGATCCTGGATGCCACACTGGTGGCTTCTCCAGAGCAGCGCAATACCAATGCGGAGAAAAAGGATCTGCGTGAAGGACGGATCCCACAGGACTGGCAGGACAAGCCGTCAAAGCTGTCCCACAAGGACAGGCATGCGCGCTGGACCCTGAAGTTCACGAAAGCGAAGCGACAGGAGGACGGGAGTATGCCAGCAACAGATCTGGCCATCCCGTTCTTTGGCTATAAATCTCACTCTCCATCGACCGGAAATTTCGGCTGATCCGCAAATGGAAGACGACAGATGCAGCCGCCAGTGATGGCGCGCGATTGAGAGAGGGCCCGCTTGATAAAAGCAATACAGCCTCAACAGTCTGGGCGGACACAGCCTACCGCTCGAAAGCCAATGAGAACTTCATGGAAAGAGAGGGCTTTGTCTCGAAGGTTCACAGGAAAAAGCCGCATCTCAAGCCTATGCCACGCCATATCCAGAGATCGAATGCAGGGAAGTCGATGATCCGGTCGCGCGTCGAGCATGTCTTTGCCGACCAGAAATCGCAGACGGAATTCTTCATCCGAACTGTCGGTATCACACGGGCCACCATGAGGATCGGGCTGGCCAATATCGTCTATAATATGCGCCGATTCCTCTTCCCGGAGCGAATTAACGACGCCGCGTAGCAATCCAGAGCATGAAACTCTCGCTTTGCTTGAAACCCAAAGCGAAAATCAGACTCAGGAAGTAGCACTCAACACGCTAAAAACCTAAAATCAGGCGAAAGAGCAGTCAATCAAAGGTTTTTTAGAACCCTCCAGCTTCACGACGCGACGGCGGATTTCATGGATCGACCATCGGATGAGCTCCTGCGTATTGGCAGAGAGTTTTTTGAGCGCGTTGGCCCGGTAGCACACGGCCGCCATCATCGCGCATGTGAGCATGGCCAGCGTGACGTGATGGTGCCAGCCGTGCCACTCATCTCGTTCCAAATTATGGTTGCCCATAGATTCAGAATTCTCAAGAAAACGCAAATGTAGTGCCAACCCAGCGTTTACTGACGCTGGGTTGGTGTCACGTCAAGCCTGTAGAGCGTGCAGGTCAGCAGCTTCAGCGCCTGAGGCCAGATATGGTCCCGAAGCGTGAATCTGAAGCGCCATGAGAGCAATACTTCCAATCGGCCGGGTCCCAAGAGGCAAGAGCGCGCTTCCGTTTGTCCAGCGGGACATGCCGTCCTCGACATTATTCCATCCGGACAGATCGATGTCCTGCAGATGAGATGTCAGGGTCTTCGTCGCGTGTCCCTCGAAAAGCTGGACGTCGCCGACCAGCAGGCCGAGCATACGGCGGTCATCCACGAACGGTCCGACAACATCACACGGGCGGCTTGCATTTGAAACAATCCGAACGTTTTCAACACCAGCCGGAATCATGAACATAATCCGATCATTATTCTTACGGATCGGGCGGAGCGTTGCACCGGTATCTGTGACAAGGTGAAGATCGTTCTCCTGCGTCAGGGAGAGAGTATCAGTCATAAGAGGAGAATTGAGGTGAACAGCTCGTGTCTCAATCTGACGGAAGAGGGGTTCGACAAGATCACGGTCTACGGTCAAAGACGCTGCTGCATCCTCCCAGGACAGATTACGGGAAGGTGTCAGAGACACGACGTCTCCAGCCTGCCGAAACGCACTACGATTTCCAGTGTCAAGATAACTCTCAGTCAGCATACCATCCGCCATGATAACTGAATGTTCTTCAGTTTCAATGTGGTAGTAATCGTAAGAGGTTATCGACGTGTCATAGAAGATCGAACGACCATTTACGAGCATACGGGCCGGAACGAATTTTCCATCAAAAAACAGGCAGTGCTCGGCTGTGATGAGCATATCCTTGAACGGCACGCCGTCGGATACTGCGTCCTTCAGAATACGGACGGGATAGCCCGCCTGATCCAGTGGAAGATACGGTCGCACCGTACAATGCGCATGTCCCGCCCACGTGACGATATCTGTATATGTCACCCCGTCTTTATAACAGAGGACTTCGTCACCCATGACGATATCCTGCACGGCTTTTTTTCCATTGGGAACAGAAATAATCGAATCTCTCAGGAAGCAAACCAAGACTCCGTTCTGGTTTGTGTTATTTAACGGAGTCGAACTAATGAATAAATTTCCATCCTGATATGACTGGAACAAATTATTATTTGCTCCATAGTCATAAAAATCTCCCGATACCGTAATTGTTTTTCCATTATCTGTGACGATATTCGTGCTACTTCCGTTCTTTGAAACGGAAACAACCTTTGTTGCGCCAGGAATTTCTATGGTTGATCCCGCATTCTCAAATCCTGATATACTTTGAAAAGAAATGACGGATACATTGCTTCCTGGGTTAATCAGAAGTGTACCACCACCTTTTCCGAAAGCTACTTTGGATCCACTTAAGGCAGAAATCGCAGCCTGGTTCTGTACTGAATTCAGGATCAGCTTTCCGCCAGAAGAGATATTATATGTCGAACCAGAAAGGGCTGATATTGTCGAGGCACTATCCATGGAAATGGTGCCTCCATCTGCTGTGAATGTCGCACCAGTCAATGCATTGACAACGCCACCAGTCAATCCAGTTACTGTAACAAAGGCGTTGTTGCTTGAGGTGACACTCCAAGGGTTTGCCAGGGAGATTAATGAGGGAGAAAAATTGACGGAAGCATTGACGTTTTTGCCTGAAAAATTAGCGCTCGCTCCGCCAATGGATATTAGTCCAAGGACAGGCAAAGCTGGAACAAGAGTGTAACTCCCGCTTTTCGTGACAGTATGGTCGTATCCATATAGCAGCGACATCTTTTATCCTTCCGTTAATTTATCGTTGACACGTCTTAGCGCGATATGTTGCAAAGAGCAACGATGTATGCGTGATGAATTACAGAATGTATGGTTTCTGTAAAAACATCATATTTGGTTCATTAATTAATATTAATATTAATATTCTCTGGTTTATAAATAAATCAACATTTGTTCATTGTTTTATTATTAAGGTTTTTCTTATATTTAATTTATTGAAAAATTATTTACTAGATTATCTGATGAGATATGGAAATATAATTCTACATTTGTTTTTTATGGAGTCTTCATCGCTTTTTAAGAAATTAACCGTATCTGCCCGTACCGTTGAAGCGGTAGTGGTCTTTTCCAGCAGCCCCTCTCTCAACCGCACACCATCACTGGCGGGGGCATCCGTCGTTTTCCATTTCCGGATGAATCGGAACTTCCGGTTGATGGAGACATGGGATTTTTAGCCAAGAACCCAATGAACAGATTGTTTTGGCATCTGGCACACGGTCCGACAGCCCCAATCCCATTAAACGCATGAACGACAGGCGATCGTTGATCAGATATGCCGTCCGCTCATCAGGAAAATTGTACAACGTCTAGATTACCAGGATCTTGAATACCAACACTGCATCAAACGGGAAATGACCGCCTTTTCTTCCGTCTGAACAGGTCAGAGACATCTCCAGATCAGGGCAGAACACTTCAAAATTCACAGTCCGAGAAAATGCTTCGAATTGATTACCCAGCCTACTCAGTCGAGCAATCCATTTTTCAACATTAAAGAAATCTGGCTGCTTCAAATACCCCCCTCATCACAAGATAAAAAAGTGAATCATCGAGGACCCATCATAACCAAGGGGGTTTTTAGAACTTTCCAGCTGACAGCACTGTTTGCGATCGGCCCCTCTGATCGCTCTTCACCTCCCCGAATACGCTCAAGACTGAGGAGGCGCCAAGAAGTCTCTTAGATTATCAAGAAAAGCTCTAACGCGTAGCGGGACGTTGCGTCGGCTGGGCATCGTTGCAAACAATCCGATCGTCTCTCCCTGGTACTCCGGAAAAAGACGGACCAGCCTGCCGCGTTGCAGGTCGTCGCCGACGTCCCACAAGACTTTGAACACGATACCTTTGCCCTTGAGGGCCCAGTCATGCACCACTTCGCCGCTCGTCGTCGAGAGATGAGGAGTTACCTCGACAATCTGATCTTCTCCCGAACGAGATAGTCTCCACTGGTCGAGCATCCCCAGTTCATGCCCTCGCATCAGGCAAATACAACGGTGCTCAGTTAACTGGGCAAGGGTGGTCGGCATGCCAAACCTCTCGAGGTAGGCTGGAGAAGCGCAGATGATCCGTTCACTATTCATGATCTTCGTCGCGACAGTCCCCGCTTCATTTGGCATTCCAATCCGAATGGCCAGGTCAAGGCGACTGTTAACGACATCCAGTCCTTCGTCTGACAGAAGGAGATGCACACGCAGCTTTGGAAAACGATCGGCAAATTCACTGACAAAATCAGCCAAACGGCGGCGTCCCAGTTCAAGTGGCGCCCCGATCCGCAGGACGCCACGAAGCTCTTTCTGATTGGCAGAAATCTCTGCTTCAGCCGCCTCGATATCAATCATGATCTCTGCAGCACGCTCATAAAACGTCTGTCCTTCGTCCGTCAGGTCGAAGCGCCTTGATGTCCTTGTGACCAGGCGTACGCCAAGCCGCTCCTCCAGCCGAGCCAGCCTTCGACTGGAAGCTCCTGCCGAGACGTTGAGGTGACGCGCGACTGCAGTCAGATTTCCTGCTTCAACGAGAAGTACGAAAAATCTCAGATCACCGGCGTCATCGTGCATTGAGAGTGCCATCTTTGCATTTTGCACACAGATACAATGTCTTTTATGCGACTACCAGCGCGATAAACGCACATCCATTATAAGTTCATCAATGAATGGAGACAGACATGACGTACAATCGCACTGTATCTTCACTCCCCCCCCTTCTGGACGCGGTTCACAACCGCGAAACTGCCTTCACGAATGAGGAGCGGTACGCGAATGGTACGCTTGGCCTCCTGCCAGACGCCATCGAAACCCTTGATCGGCAGATGGAGCGCGTCCTATGGCAGCTTGACAGCAAGAGCAGCGATCTCGAGCGCTTTCTGCACCTGAACGGATTGTCACAGCGTAACGAGACCCTGTTCTTCAAGGTTGTGATGTCTGATCCGAAGCGCTTTCTTCCCATTGTTTACGATCCGACAATCGCTGATGCCTGCCGTCAGTACAGCCGTCTCTTCGAGAGACCACAGGGCATGTATCTTTCGCTACGTCATAAAGGTCATGTGAAGGATGTGCTCGCCAACTGGCCTGAAAAAGATGTGCGCTTCATTTGCGTCAGTTCCGGCGGCCGTATTCTGGGGCTCGGAGATATCGGAGCCAATGGCATGGGGATCCCAGTCGGCAAACTGCAGCTCTACACGGCCTGCGCCGCCATCCCACCTCAGGGCCTGATGCCAATGTTACTGGATATCGGTACAACCAATCAGGAGCTGATTGACGATCCACTCTATCTCGGTCTGCGGCAGGCACCTCCATCCTCAGACGAACTCGACGCATTCGTCGATGAACTCGTGGCAGCCATTCAAGAACTTTATCCTCGTTGCTGCCTACATTTTGAGGACTGGAAAGGAGACGATGCCATCCGCCTATTGGCGCGATATCGTGACAAGATCCTTTGCTATAATGACGACATTCAGGGGACTGCGGCCATTACGATCGCGGGCCTCGACACCGCCCTGTCGATCAAGGGTGAGGCGCTGAAAGAACAGCGTATCCTGTTCTACGGTGCAGGGTCTGCGGGGATCGGTATCGCGAATATGATCGTGAGTGCATTACAGGACGAAGGTCTTTCTGAAGCTGACGCCCGAGCCCGTATTTCCATGATGGATATCAACGGCCTGATCGAACCTTCGCGGCAGGATCTTAATCCCTCGCAGAAAGTGTTCGCCCACGCCCATGCATCGACGAAAGACCTTGCGGAAGCAGTCAAAGGCATTGAGCCCACTGTCCTGATCGGCGTCAGCACAAACGCGGGTGGCTTCACCGAGGAAGTCGTTCGCACCATGGCGAGCATTAACGACAAGCCCGTTATTTTCGCGCTCTCCAATCCCACCGACAAGGCGGAATGTACCGCAGAACAGGCTTATCGATGGACAGACGGCAGGGCCCTCTTCGCTGCTGGCGTCCAGTTCGACGATGTTACTTTGAATGGCAAAACGCTCACCCCCGGGCAGGCCAATAATTTTTATATCTTCCCCGCCGTGGCACTGGCTGTCTGGGCAACACAGGCAAGACGCATCACCGACGAGGTCTTCCTTGAAGCCGCCAGAGCGACCGCTGAACAGGTCACACCGGAGCAACGGGCCCACGGTCTGCTTTTCCCGCCGCAAAAAGATGTCCTGCGTGTAGAGATCAACACGGCCATCAAGGTCGCGCGTCAAATCTTCAAATCGGGCCTGGCTCAAGTTCCTGAACCCGAGGATATCGTGGACTGGATTGAAGCCAAGCTCTACCGAGCAGAATACTGAATGACAAAAAAATAGAAAGAATATCTGTTATCTTTAATAGAAAAGTTTCCTTCTATTCTATTTATTTACCATCCGTTACTACCATATTTTCTAGTAGGAAATTAATGGATGGTAAATAACTCTAATTTTTTTCGGAGGAATTTCCCTATCTCTTCCATTCGTTGGGAAGGAGATAACCTTTATGTCCGACGTCCATTTTGTCGAAATGGTCTTTTAGCACTGCCTCTTGCGTTGAATGGGATAGCATAGAAAATCCGGACGCTTCAAAGCTACTTTTCTCACGAAGATAATCCCGAACATAAACTTCAAACTCGTCGAAAGAGATTCTTCCATCATGATTTTTGTCAGCTATCGAAAAAGATTGATTTTCATTCGTTTGAACCTGCGCTGAACATGATGATGATACCAAGGCAAAAGCTAAAATGCTCCAGTATTTGATAGACATGTTATATCTCCTGAAGATTTTTTAAAATAAACTGTATTTGTTCGATACCACTTGACAGGGTTCTATTCCCAAAAGCTTCGTAGGTTATTTCCTGACGTCTTATGATGGCATCCTGTAGAAACATCCGTACGGCTCTTTTCTCGAACGGATTTTCTGCATTTTGCCGTAATTCCAGAATGAGCTTACCGAGCGACACTAAAGAAAAGGCGCGATCCAGGACGTCCCGAGCACGGTCTTTCTGGCTCAGGAATGACAGTTTCAATGCCAATCGCGATAGTTTCTGGATTTGATCTCCCTGCCACTGTTCTGCGAAAGGCAAACGATGGGACGAAGATGTCGCTAACAAATTCACGCTTCTGCGCAATGATCTCATAATCACTCTGGCATCAGATTCATGGTTTGGAGGAAGAAAGACTCGAAATACGAGCACCAGAAGAACGGCACCACAGATAATGGCCATCCAGGTATTTGTTAAGGCGATATCATCATAAACCATTTCATTGGTTACGAGAGACTGTATTGCAAAAAAGACAGCGTATCCGAAAGCACCAATGCTATATTTCGGATGAAACTGTAGCCAAATTCCCGGCAAAAGAAAAAAACTCAAACTCAGCCAGAGCAAGCAGTATCCGCTAATAAGTGGCAGAACATAAACGTGATAGATCCATGTCGCAGGTATGCTCAGCACAGTTCCTATCGCCATAGCCATACTGGCCTTCGATGCTGAGGGCACCGTAGAAAGCAGGCTGGATGCTGCAATGACATACATCATCATCATAGGACCATTCGGCCACGCTGTTACATACCAGATGAATGTCGCAAGCAGCGTGATCAGGATGCCTCTTGCTCCATTACGGAGCGCTGTCGGCCATTCCAGATAAGGAGATACGCGCATTGGAACCCGATTTTTTTTCTCTGTGAGGTCCTCGATGATGCGACGTAATGCCAACAAAAGATTTTCGACATTATGCACAGATGCAAGACTGGCGGCCGTAAGCATTTCTTCTGCCTCAAATAACTCTAGAGACTGAATACCTTGGTCAAGTGCTTTTAAGATTGATTCCGGATCGTTCCGCCATGACGGATTTTTTATACCGTCGATCACGTTTTTTAACATACGTGTTGTGTAGGCGTGGATCTCGTAAAACCGGGCGTGAGGTTGGTGTAGGTTGCTCCAGTGGGGATGATAACCCGCAATCACACCGGCCATTTGATTGACCGCCATTTTATAGCTTGAAAGATGGTCTTTGATTTCAGGATTATCGGATGCTGCATATTCCAGCAATGGCGTCAGTGCCGTTATTTTCTTTAGTACGGCCTGACGGCTATCATAGAGTGCAACAGGAAGCGTTCTGAAATCTGAATCGTCATCGACAGAGAGAGCTGTAAGACTGCTATGAAACGATTTTGCGTGTTCCAGAACCGCTAGGAAAGCGTCATTCAATGCCCCGTGAACGGGTTGGCTTCGACGTGGAGACGTTGCTAAAAAAACAACGGCTGTACTCACCACGCCGATGACCACGTCAGATAATCTCATCATCGCAGACATGAAGACGCTCTCAGGATGAGAAAATGACGAAAATGCGACAATGATGATTGTATATCCCGTCAGAACAGCGGCATAAGCCCGATACAGCCTTAGAAGACTTGCGGTCATGCAGGCTAGTCCGACGATGAGAGCCAAGGCCACGAAATAAAGCCAGGTAGACTGAACAAAACAGCCCATAATGGCTACACTCAAACCCGCTCCGAACACTGTTCCCAAAACGCGCCAAATGCTTTTGGAAACCAGTGCACCAACCATAGGATGTGCGACAATTACCACAGTTGTCACTGTACTCATCGGAGAGTCCAATTGAACAACAAATGCTACCAGCAAAGCCAAGCCGATCGAGAGACACACTCGAACGGTAAAAGCAGTGGTTTTTAAAAACCCGCTCCATCGTGCTTCTGAAAACCAGAATGATTGTGGCGACCAAAGCTTCTTCCGAACGATGGTTGTCATACAGACGCGCCATGATCAACAGAGAGAAGCGCTTCCATCATATCCAGATCTTTTGTCAGGGTGAGCTTTTGGCTCATGGACAATCCGGTTGTCAGCTCTGCTTCCAGGTCAGCAGCCAGGCGATGAAACAGCTTGCACTGTTTTTTACCTTCGGATGTCAGAAGAACCATCTTAAGGCGTCGGTCCTGAGTGTCTGTCTGGCGAATAACCAGACCTTCTGCTTCCAGAACATCCAGCAGACGGACCAGAGCGGATCGATCGACCCCAATCAAAGAAGCGAGATCGCTTTGCGTTAGCGGCGTTTTCGAGGTCATCAGATAGGCCATGGGACGCATGGTCGCCAGCGTCAGGCCATTGGGGCGCAAAACCCGGTCCAAATGCGTACGCCATAAGGTTGCCAGACGCATGACGTGGAACGTTAAGGAAATATCATGGTAGCGCGTCTGGTCCAGGCAGGCGGCTGTAAAAGATTTCGACATTTCCGATTCCATATCATCTGTTGACATGTAACCTTTTTATATGACAAACGACGCCAAGGAAATAGATTTCAGCTTGTTTTGAGCGAGCTTGGAAAATTTTTTAATCTTGTCGGCTCAAGTTTTCTGCTGGGGCTGACGTGCGATGAGTGAGACGTGAACCAACACGCAGGTAATATTTCATCAACGGGGAGGGGGAGCAGATGCTGACGGAAGTTAATCTCTTCGGCGTCTTTGTTGCACCCCTTTCAATTTATGCCGTTGCAGCAGTGTTCGTGACATTGCTGTTGAGAAGCATTCTGTGGCGGACCGGCGCCTTAAGCTGGTTCTGGCACGTCGCTCTATTTGAAATAGCGCTCTATGTC
>NZ_JABCQN010000008.1:0-104499 GCF_015244665.1 Gluconobacter japonicus | reverse complement strand
CTGATCGCGGCTCTACGCCTAGACGTGCGGCCTCTTGATCACAATTTGGCTCTAACGGCCGGATTGATGCGCGATGCGACCAAGCGGGTTGGTCTCAGTCACGGAGACCGCGCTTGTCTGGCGCTAGCCAAAAAAATGGGTCTCCCCGCGGTCACTGCCGATCGGGCATGGGCTGAAATTGCGGACGCAATCGGAGTTGAGGTGGTTCTCATTCGCTAGTCGTACGCAGTGTAAACCCTATGCAGGTTTTCTGTTCCACGGATACTTGCCCCCCAGGAGGAGCCGCTTGAAATAAGCGGACCTTCCGGTTTCGCCTCATATCCGACATTCAAATTATGTATTGGTCTCCCGAAAGCGGACATGTTTCTGCTGTCGCTTATAATTGAGATTAAATAACGGATTTATTACATAACGGCTTGCGCTTAGAGCCCTTTTGGAAATCCAAGGATGAGCGTTTCTGCGTAGCATGAGGCTTCCCATGGCGATGTGGATCATGGCCTCGGCAACGTCGATCCGTTGCTCGTAATCCTTCACAAGACGACGCCAGCGGATCCTCCAGCCGAAGGTCGGTTCAACGACCCATCGACGCGGTAGGACTTCAAACCCTTTCGCTGTATCTGATCGCCGGACGACCTCGACTGTGAAGTCGAGAAAAGCGGCCTTATCCATCAACTGGAGGCGATCATAGGTTCCATCGGCAAACAGGTGCTTCACCCAAGGCCAGCGTTTACGAATGGCATCAAGGATCATCTGTCCCCCTACGCTGTCCGAAATATCGGCTGTTGTCAGCCGGACCAAGAGAAGCCGGCCATCCGTATCAACTGCGATGTGGCGTTTTCGACCGACGATCTTCTTGCCTGCGTCATAACCACGCGTCTTTGCATGAGGCGCCTTGATACCCTGGCTATCAATGACGCTGCCCGATGGACTGGCTTCACGTCCTGCCGCTTCACGATCGAGCATCAGACAAATGCCATGAATGGTCTGGAACAGGAAACGGCGCATCAGCCGGCGAAACCACCAGTAAACCGTCTGCCACGGGCCAAAATGAACCGGAAGCATCTCCCAGCCGCAACCTGAGCGCACGAGATAGCACAGAGCATTGATGATCTCACGAAAATCGGTTGCCCGTTTCCGACCACGTCGGTTCGCAGGCGGCATCAGAGGCGCTAGGCGTTCCCATTCCTCATCTGTCAGGTCAGACGGATAGCGTTTCGTCCTGCGAGTAATATCGGCTATTCGGCCTCTCTGCTCGGGCGTCCACATCAAGAGCTTGAATCACGCGCGACACGCCCTGAAAACCCATCATGCTGAATTTCCAAAAGGGCTCTTAGGGAGCGCTTCCAATTAGTCTCCCACATTTTTTTAAAGCAGAAATCCAGTCACGATTTAAGAGGCCCGGAAGTAAACTAGTATCTTCAATCCATTTAGCTGTTTCCGGGCTAAATTTTTTGCAAAAATAAATGATATGATTAAATTCGTTCTGTAAATCCATTTTCACTATGGGATCTAAGTGTGCACATTTATTTCTTAAACGAATAATACGCTCCAGATCAAAATAGACATCTTTTCGCCTCGAAGGTCCCAGTTTATCAAAAACAGAATGAAAGCATTGTCTCCAATAAGGGTGGCTATTTGGGTTATCATAGGACGGTCCAAGCAGGGATAACCAGAAACCAAATGACAACTCAGATATTACGCCGCCGGACGTAACACCTTTAGCGCGCCTACTTGCAATAGCTATTGCATCATTTACGGCTTCTTTATAATTACCAACAATATTGTCGGACGCCTCCCATTTATTGTTCCCGTGTTTACCCCACCAATGGTCCGTCTTTAAATAATTGGACATCGCGGAATGCATGTGATTGCGGATGCTCAACTCGAACGGCTGCAAAGTTGCTAAAAACGCTGACGACAGCGCGAAATTCCATTCGTGCAACAAAATTGCATGACTATCGTCTACAGGAACCGGACATTTAATTCGGGATCGCCATGTAGCCAGTCTTTGATCATTTGCTATGGCTTTCCAATAATCTATTCTCTCGCGAGATAGAATTTTTTCAAACTCTGTTATCTCCGCCGGAGAAAAACATTGTGCCACAATTTTCCTCCTCGCATGGTATTGAATTAATGAGCGAAATTTTCTAGACTGTCAAACGTGGCCCCGGTTCACCTCTGCTTGCAAGTGTCCGGGGCTCCGCCAACATCAAAATAGAAATGCTTATTACGCTCTGAGGGCGTGCTGCTTTTTTGGGTCGTGCATGAAACTTTCTTTATGCATACCTAAAATTGTTGAGAAATTGGTTTGATAAGGTTGTGTCGTCAGACTGTCCACCATTGTGAAGCTACCCGTAAGTTTGAGCTTCTATTGCCGCTTCTCCCGTTTTTTTTCGAGAAGCGGACATTCCGTTCACCCCCCAGAGCTGCCTGAGAGACACCACGCAGGCGGCCAGATACCGTGATGAGCAACTGGGGCATTTAATGTGAAGATTTATGCAACGCACACGAAAGTGCATTTTACGTACGCGTGGGGTGAGCACCGTTAGAATTCGTGTCATCGCTCCACGCCTCAGTTCGGTACGATTTTCTGCGTCGCCACATCGTAGTGGAAGAGATGTAGCTGCCCGTCCTCGATCAGTTTAACGGCTTGGCCAACGTGTTCTGGCAGCACATAAAACCACTCTTTTGGCGAGATCTTCTTTCCAAGACGATCCACGACGAATAATTCGGCAGGGCGTGCGGATATAAAAAAGCGATGCAGAAGATCCTCAACTTTATGGCGGGAGAGGTTCTTGAGGCTGTATGTGGCGACGATATCCACTGGAGCTAGTAGAAATGTTGGATCGTTACGGGCATCAGCTACACGGCGGGCGACATCCTGACTGGTCACACCAATTTTGTGTAAGATCATCCGCTGCTCTCGAATGGCAGGATCCTCTGAGCGCGACCGGGCGACATAGATTGTGCCAGACAGTTCGAGTTGATCACTCTCCCATTCTGGATCAACCGGACCAAGACCCACCTTCTGCACGGTGCGCGCAGTCTTGTCTTCGGATAGCGACTTCCGGAAGGAAGACATTAAGGGATCGCTCTCTGTCCCGTTAGAGAAGATGACCCGTAACCGGTGATCCCGAGAGCCGCCGCGAGAGGTCATCTCAGACTTCTCAGCAATCATGGCGAGCAAACCGTTCCGGATGAAAAAATCCCCTTCTATGGGCTCAATAATGGCCCATTTCTTCACCGCTCTTACTTTTCGCTCTCCCGTCTCCAGAGCACGCTGTACGGCTTCAAAGCGCTCACGAAATTTCTCAAAATCCCGGCAGGGTACAAACTCAGCGCGATGATCGGGTATCACCCGTTCGCTTGAGGGGGTTGTGTGTTGGAAGGTGACGAGTGAGGGATCAACCTCCAGTTCGTCATCATCAAAGATATCATCGAGACTTTCCGGGATGGCCTCCTCAGGGACTTCGTCTTTCCACGAGCGAGGCGGGGCGATTGACTTTTCGTCCAGAAGTCCTAGGCGGTCGGCTGCTCGCATTTTCTCGGTTGGTGAAGTTTTTACAGCGCCCCAAGTCATCGCCAGCTTCATCTCGTCATGGGCAAGTGCCTCTGGGTCCGGCAAGCGGCCGTTCTGCTCGACAAAACGGGTAACGTCCAGCAACACCGCGACGCCACGATCTGTGGTGTTTCCACTTCGGGTACCACGTTGTTTGAGATCCAGAAGACCAAACTCGTCGTGTTCGCTGTAGATGTCATCCAGAGAGGGGCGCACCATTATTGTGCTGCCTCGCGTAGACGCTTGGCTTTTTCGGCTTTCAGCCAGGCAAGCGCTTCGGCCATGCGTTTCTCCAGTGTGTTAGCGGAGTTCACATTGGGCTCGCGGCCTTCTGTCGCGCGAAATGCTTTAATGCGCGGCCATAAAGTCCGTGCTTCGTCTCCACTCATATTCACACGCAAGGCAACCATGGCGGATTGCACATGCGCGAGGATCTCAGCATTCAACGATTTAGACGCGACTTCGAAGCGTTCCTGAAAGACGTTGATGCTATCAATCAACTCAATATCGATGTCCCGAACATTGATAAATTTCTTCACCATCTCCAGCAGAGTGTTCGGAGCACTGTCAGGTGTCTCCTCACCACCATCGTCCCCTTCGCCTGTTGTGGGGGCACCTTCGGTTGGTGGAGCACCAAGCACGGATTGCGCGCCCGTAATATCCTGCTCGGCTTGCTTGCGGGCCAATGTCAGGACGTTCATATGCGCAGCCAGATGCTGGCGAACGGATTCAGCCTCTTCTGTGTCCAACGTCTCGTAACGTCTTTCGATGATATCCGTCAGAACCATTTGCGTTGCGACTTCAGGGGCGGTCTCCGGTGAAAGCACACGGCGATCCATTTCCTGATAGGCCGTCGCCATCAGATCGTTCATGTCCTTTTCACAAATCGCCCGCGCGCGGTCTGTGGGTGGCTCCATGAGGCCTTTAATCCCGATGGTGACATTACCTTCATCATCCGTGCCAATCGGTGCACGAACATCCCCATCTTCCCGCCGGTAGAATTTCAGGTTCGGAGCGAGGACCTGCTCCATCAGCAATGAACCCGAGATTGCTTTCAGCATATCATTCACAGCATCAGTAACCGCGCCCGTTTCAACCCCGGGCTCAGCGACAAGGTTTGTGAACAAGGCGCGAGGCTTCCCGGGCGCATCACGGGTTGCACGACCGATGATTTGCACGATTTCAGTCAGGGAGGAGCGGTAGCCGATGGTCAGAGCGTGTTCACACCATACCCAATCGAAGCCTTCCTTGGCCATGCCAAGGGCGATGATGATATCAACTTTGGCTCTGTCAGCGTCATCATCACGCTTACCATCCGTTCCTCTAATTTCATGGGATAGAGCCGTCTTCACGTTGTTGCGGCCCGGACCATCATCCACTAGATCAGCAATCTTCAGAAGCCGTCCTTCTGCTGTGCGGACCAAATCAAAGCCGGTCTCAGGGTCTCGACCTTCATGCTTTCCCAAGAAATCGAGGATCCGACCCACCTCGTTGTATTTGTCATCAAATGCTTCAGATGAGCCGCGATGCGGGATATGGATAATCGTCTTTTGATTGGGGTTCAGAACGCCCTCAAGGCCGTTGATGTAATTCCCTTTATAGAAATCGTAATTGATGCCGAGTGCCTTGAGGAAGGCGTAGCTCTCCAATTGCTCGTAATAGCTGTAGGTAATCTTGGTGAAGCGGTCTTCGTCTTCCTCCCGGAGAACCGGATCTGAATCCCCACGGAAGTAGCTGCCCGTCATTGCCATGATATGGCATGCGTCACGGGTAATCAGGTTCCGCATAATAACGCCGAGGCGATTGTTGTCCGATGCCGAGACGTGATGGAACTCGTCTATCGCAATGAAGCACCGATCAAACGCTTCGATACCACTGGTCTCAATGACAGCATCAACGCCAAAACGGAATGTCGCATGGGTGCAGACCAAAACCTTTGCGTCGCTTTGTAGAAAAGCCTGAAACGCCTTGACCTTTTCTTTGCTCGCGTCATCGCCTGTCAGGCAGAGATTCCAGCGCGGCTCAACCTCCCAATTTGCCTCAAAGCCGTAGCTCATCAGATCGGTAGAGCGAAAAGAGCCACCGATTGACGTTTCAGGAACGCAAACGATCACCTTCTCCAGCCCCTGATGCAGCAGCTTATCAAGTGCCACGAACATGAGTGCGCGGCTTTTACCCGCAGCCGGGGGGGCTTTGAGAAGGAGAAACTGCGCGGCACGGGCATCGTAGGTACGAGCCTGCATCGGGCGTTGGCCTAATGCGTTCGTCTTGGCTGTTGACGTGCCATAGGTGACGTTGAGCATTTCAACCATGGGTCACGGCCTTTTTCTTTTTACTGGCAGTTTCTAGCGTTTTGATCTTGGCCGCATAGAGCTTGAAGAGTGTTTCTAGGCGTTCCGTGTCGTTGCGGAAGGGACGGCCGATATACATGCTCTCCAGTAGCTCATCGTTTTCTTTGTGCACGGCGCGAAGGTCGTCAGGCATTTTGTCCGGATCGTATAAGTCCGCGATCGTTTTGGGGTAGTGGGAGTAGCGGCATTTCAGGATGCGGCGTGCAGAGGCTGAGAGGGCTTCCAACTGCTTATCCGTGAACTTCGGGACTGGAAACGTATTCCAGCCGAGCGTGTTCGAATAGCGGAAATCGGATTTCAATTTGCCGCAGACAGTACCGATCCAGACGAGATGAAGACGGGACGCAATGAGCGCGATGCACCATTCAGGGGCGTCGTAGAGGACCTGATTGAGGTCCGATGAAATCACGTCAGCTCCCACTCGTTCCACTGGAAGGTACGGGCGGCGCTCTGAAGTAACGCGGGGGACGAGGATGGCGTGGTTTTTGGGAGCTAAAAGGTCACGGAATTGATGAGAGCGGGCGGCGAGTTTACGCCCTCCGGGATCTTTCATGCTGATACGAATATCGCGTGATTTTTCTATACGAGCGCTAATTATAGGAATTGAGCTCGCCTCAATTAGATCATGATCCATAATCCACAGGCAATAGCGTTCAATTCCTCGTACGACTTCCATGGAGCCCATAAACTTACGAATGAATTTCTCAGATCTTGGTTCAGATGCGATAAATTCTTCTCGCTCCTCGGAAGAAAGAATTAATGCACCACCTTCTGTTGGCTGGTTTCCACGAGGCATGAAAGGAAGGTTATATAAAGACTTGTTGATTCCAGTCACAAAAACATGGGGGCTGTCCACAAGGTAGGCATTTATATTCTCTACAATACTTTCAATAGATTCAGAAAATAGGCGTTTTTTTTCTTTTGAAAGTCTCCTAATCCCAATAATGGAACAAATGACGGCTGCCTTGGACGAGGCGTTATTACTCCATTTGAAATCCTTGTGCGCAAAAGAAATTTCCAGATCATCACTAAGAATATGCGGCCACAAAGCCGCAACAGATTGTCCTTGGCATATGGAGTTTGTTGATACGAATGCCGCTCGCACAGCATATTCACGCACAAAGCAGCTCGCTTTAAAAAACCATGCCGCTACAAAATCAAAGGCGGCAAAGCTCTTAACGTCTTTAGCAAAAACATAGGCCAAATCAGTTTTTTGTTCGCGGCTTTGAAAAGTTGACCCTAAAAACGGCGGATTCCCAGCAATAAAGACTTCCTCTTCTTTGACGGGCGGAGGGCAAATTTCTTCCCAATCAAGTCGGAGGGCATTTCCTGTATGAATGCGAGCAGCATCCCTCAATGGTAAGGCGGCAGGGCAACGCCCAAAAACGGCCTTAAAACTCGCATTGGCCTGATATTCAGCGATGAACAGCGCAAGTTTGGCTGTCTCAGCTGCAAAATCCGTGATTTCAATCCCGTAGAAATGGTCGATCTTGATACGCGAGAACATCTCGCTTGTGCCCATGGCATTACGGCCATCAAGCTCTTCCAGACGCTGCATGATGCGCGTCTCGCGTGCCCGGAGTTCTCGATAAGACACAACAAGGAAGTTCCCCGATCCGCAGGCGGGGTCAAACACACGGATGTGCGACATATGGCTCAGTGTTTGCTGAAGCGCGCGAGCACGATCCCAGCCTTTATGGATCTCCATGTCCAGATCATCGAGAAAAAGTGGCCCGATGACCTTCATGATATTCGGCACTGACGTGTAATGCATTCCCAGTTCAGAGCGTTGCTTGGGGTCCGCAACAGACTGGATCATCGAACCGAAAATATCCGGATTGATCTCACCCCAATCCAACCCACAGGCCTCACGCAGATAACCGAAAGCAGAGATATCGAATTTTGGCGCATCAATGGCGCCAGCAAACAGACCGCCATTCACGTAGTCCAGCTCACCGGTCCATGCGGGCAGACCTGTTCGCTCATGCTTGGGAAGGTTCATCGCCCGGAAGGCTGCAATAATCACCTTATGGGCTTCCTCACCTTTATCGCCTGCATAGGTGAAAATCAGGCGGGAGAATTGCTGCTCTGGAAAGATACCGACGTCTTCGGCAAACATACAGAAGATTAGCCGCATCATGAGTTGGTTCATCTCATGACGACGTGCATCTGTTCCCCAGTCGGGATTTGCCCTGATTAACGCGTCATAAAGCTTGGCGAGCTTACCCGTAGCCTTCACATCGACCGGGTTTTCCTCAACGGCGCGATATCGTTCTTTCCCCGCAGCGGGGAGGAAGAAGCCGAACTGATCCCCCAACTCTTTGAAGGCGCAATGAAGTGTTTCGCCCGAAGCAGTATGTTCCGCCGCAATCATCTCACCATCCGTTGCGAGCAGAATGGCGGGTTTGGCAGATTTCGTTTTCTTCGATGCTCTCAACTGCTCAAGAGTAGTGTCGCTCTTTCCGGTTGGGGCCGGTGCATAATGAAATCTCTTACCAAACAAGACCCCGCCCGGAAGTTCAGATTTATTGGTCGACCCGTTGCGAAGCTTTGAAATTGCCGCCTGTGAAGCATCTGTTGCTTCAGCAAACGAGAAGGGAAATTCGTCTGCATCAAAGGATGCCTCCACGATCTTGGATAGAGCGTCGTAGATTTCAGTCGGGTTCATGTCGGGCCTTGGGGTGCAGCAGAGTTCAGCAGGATCAAACAACTGGCGATATTACTGCAACCGTGTGTCACATATGACAAGGTAAGCCGGGACGTCAGGAGAAGGACGCCTATGTTTGTGTATCACTGCTTTTGGCTATACCGGCATGAGCCGCCCATGGACTTATGGATAGCCGTTTCACGGTCGCTCGCGTCCTGATGGACAGCCCTTCAGGCTGACCACAGGCGCGGCTCTGCCCACAAGTCCATAGGTTCAACACCAACAAGTATCTCTCTATTTTTCAAATAAGATCGGTCGACCCGATTACGCTTCCTATCGAAAGTCCCGTGCCTTCAGCAGCTCCGATCCCTGGAGCAATGGCGTTCGGTCTTCCAGACTGAGCACAACGACATGGATCACATCGCCTTCCTTCTGAAGCCTGCCCTTGCAGGCCAGCAGACGGGACGCGAGAAGAGGACGGCGGTATTTCTCCTGCACATCCTTCCAGACAATCAGATTGGCTGTGCCGGTTTCGTCTTCGATCGTGACGAACATCGTGCCGTTCGCTGTCCCTGGCCGCTGCCGCATCAGGACAAGACCTGTAAGCTGGATCCGGCGCCCATCCCGCAGGTAAGGCAAATCCGCACAGCGCACGATCCCCTCTTTTCGCAAGGCCTCCCTCAGGAAGGCGACGGGATGCCCATTCAGACTGAATCCGGTCGCCCGGTAATCTTCATGGACCGATGCCCGCTCTGACATCTGCGGCAGGGCAATTTCCGGCTCGATCACTTCCGGAAGTGGAAAGTTCCGGCCCCGATCCGCCGCTTCGAACAATGGCAAAGCCGTGTCCGCGAGCCCTTTGATTGACCAGAGCGCAGCACGGCGCATCTGTCCGAACACCCGGAAGGCATCTGCTTCTGCCAGACATTCCAGGGCCGAGACCGGCACATCGGCACGCCGCCACACATCGTCAATACTCTCATAATCCGGCATCCGAGACGCGATCAGGGCGGCACCATGGCCGTTCGCCAGCCCGCGCACCATCCTGAACCCCAGCCGGACCGCCGCGTACCGTCCATTCCGGCCGCGCTCCAGGGTGCAATCCCATCGGGAGGCATTGATACAGATCGGCCGGACCTCGACGCCATGGCGTTGCGCGTCCTGAACAATCTGCGAGGGCGCATAAAACCCCATGGGCTGACTGTTCAGCAGGGCGGCGCAAAATACATCCGGGTGATGGCATTTCATCCAGGCGGACGCATAGGCGATCAGGGCAAAGGAGGCGGCGTGACTTTCGGGAAAGCCATAGCTGCCAAAACCTTCGAGCTGGCTGAACGTCTGTTCGGCAAAGTCCTGCTCATAGCCATTGGCCAGCATCCCGTTCACCAGCTTGTCGCGGAACGGCGAGACCCCGCCTGTCGCTTTGAACGTGGCCATGGCGCGACGGAGCTGATCCGCCTCGCCTGGCGTAAAGCCCGCGCAGTGGATCGCGACCTGCATTGCCTGCTCCTGGAATAGCGGCACGCCCAGTGTTTTCCCCAGAATGCCGCACAGGGTCTCGGACGGATAGGTGACAGGCTCCAGTTTCTCTCTCCTGCGGAGATAGGGATGAACCATATCTCCTTGGATTGGCCCGGGCCGGACAATCGCGACCTGTATCACCAGATCATAGAAAGTCCTGGGATTCATGCGCGGCAGCATCGACATCTGCGCCCGGCTTTCAATCTGGAATGTCCCGAGCGTGTCGGCTTTCTGGATCATGCGATAGGTCTGCGGATCCTCCGCCGGGATCGAAGCGAGATCCATGCGGGTCTGATACACGGTGTGCAGCAACTCGAACCCGCGACGCAGACAGCCCAGCATCCCGAGGCCCAAGACATCGACCTTCATGAAGCGCAGCACGTCAATGTCGTCCTTGTCCCAGACGATGATCTGCCGTCCGTCCATGGCCGTCGGCATCAGAGGCACGAGTTCGTCCAGGCGATCCTCGGTCAGCACAAATCCGCCCGGATGCGTCCCAAGCTGGCGCGGAAAGCCGAGAAGCTGGCGGGCGAGGTGAAATGTCAGGCTGAGGCGACGATCCTTCAGGTTCAGGCCAAGGTCGGCAGCGCGCGCCTTGCACAGGTCCGGATCCGCGAGAGAGGAGGCGATGTGTTTGGAAAGCTGACCCGTCAGATCCTCCGGTAGCCCGAGCACCTTGCCGACCTCGCGCAACGCGCCCTTGGGCTGATAACGCTGCACGGTCGCGCACAGCGCCGCGCGATGGCGGCCGTAATGCCGGTAAATCCACTGGATCACTTCTTCGCGGCGGTCACTCTCGAAATCCACGTCGATGTCGGGCGGTTCCTGCCGTTCGGCCGAGATGAACCGCTCGAACAGCAGACCCGAGCGAACCGGATCAATACTCGTGATGCCCAAAACGTAGCAGACCGCCGAGTTTGCGGCGGATCCGCGCCCCTGACAGACAATCCCGAGTGAGCGGGCATGACGCACGATCGTATTCACGGTCAGGAAATACGGTGCGTAGGACAGGGAGCCGATCAGCTTCAGCTCATGGGCGATCTGCGTCTCGACCTCAGGGGGCGCCCCGGCCGGGTAGCGACGCGGCAGGGCGGCCTCGACCAGGCGTGTCAGGGTGTCCTGCGCGCTTTCGCCCGTCCGCCCGGTTTCGGTCGGATACTGGTACGTCAGGTCATCGAGACTGAAGGCACAGGCCTCAGCAATCCGCCGCGTGTTGGCCAGAGCGTCCGGAAAGGCAGCGAAGAGGCGTGCCTGCTCTTCTGGGGCTTTCAGATGGCGATCGGCATGAACGTGACGGCGGTTGCCAAGATCATCGACGGTGCAGCCTTCCCGGATGGCTGTGACCACGTCCTGAAGGACGTGCCGACGCGCATCGTGGTAAAGAACATTTCCCGTCGCCACGCAGGCCAGTCCCTGGACTTCGCAGAGAGCCGCAAGCGCATGAAGCCGCGCCACATCCCCGGGCTGCCGGAGCATCGTCAACGCAAGAAACCGGGTCTCTTCTTCGCCTTCCCTGTGTCTAGGCAGATCCAGCAGGCTTTGAACGGGCTCCGGAAGTGCTGCCAGATCCTCGGGCGGTAACAGGATCAGGAAGAGGTCCGGGGCCGCGGCGACGAGATCCTCCCATCCCAGAAGGAAGACCTCCCGCTCGCCCCGGTGATGGCCAAGGGTCAGAAGCTGGCACAGACCCGCCCAGCCCGCACGGTTTCGGGGATAGGCCAGGAGCGCGCTGCCATCGCGCAAAGCGAGGCGGCATCCGGGCAGGAGACGAAGACCGGCCTCTCGCGCCGCCAGATGGGCGCGGATCACCCCGGCTACAGTGTTCCAGTCGGTCAGACCGATGGTGTCATACCCCAAGGCCTTCGCCTGGAAGATCAGTTCATCCGGCTGACTTCCCGAGCGCAGGAACGAAAACGAGGACGTGACCTGCAATTCGACGTAAGGCGAAGTCACGGCCTAGCGCCTATGGGGATGCGGGTGCCGGCTGCTGTCGGGGGCGTTGCTGGTGGGCGCGCGCATGACCACGAAGCCGGAACGTTCGAGATAGGCGACCAGCCGTTCGGCCACCAGACGGGCCATCAGCTCGGCAGCATCATGTGTGCGCCTGCGTCCGTCGTAACAGAGCGCGTGCATCAGGACTTCGGCGACGTCCGAGGTGCTGGCCGGGATCAGATCATCGCGGGGGGCCATCAGAACACTCCCTGAAGAAACCAGTCACCCGAACCGGACCAGGCGTGGGCTCCGTCGCCTTTGCGAAACAGCCACAGGCGCAGGCCGGTCGTGGTCTCGACCTGCCAGTAGTCGCGGATCGCGCCGTAGTCGTCAGCCGATTGCCACCACTCGCCAAGCAGACGTTCGGGGCCGTCGGCCGCCGCGATGCGATGCGGCTGTCGTCTCAGGACGAACTGGCGGGGCGCACCGTCCGGGAGCAGGGCAGTCACCTGCACCCGGACGGGCAGATCGAACAGAATGTTCGGCCGCGCCCAGAGCATCTGGCTCGCGAAAGGCGGTTTTGCCATGTTGCCTGGAGAAACGCGAGACTGTCCGTCCTCTGGCCAGGCGGAAAACCGGGGCGCGAGTTGGTGAACCGAAACCACACCCGGACGATTCAGTAACCGGTCGATCAGAGAGGCCGGGAGGCCCGTTTCAGAGGATCCTGCTTCGTCTGGCAGGACAGACCGCTCGGGCCCGGCTTCCAGCGGTTCGTTCGCGCTCACGGTCAGGATGACGGTTTCAATTCCGAACTCTGGCGCGATCTGCGGGATCTGGTCCTTCAGCAGGCGTGTCAGACGCGTAATGTCAGCCGTGGGATCGGATGTTCCCACGCGGACGGCCTGGATGGATCCGTCCACGCGCACACAGAGAAAGTCGAGCTGCCGCGCCCCCTCCCCGCGCGCCATCAGCTTTTCGCAGACAACCGGCACAAGGGCTGCAATCACCGTGGCAATGGCCTCCGGCGTGCTGGTCGGCTCGACCAGAGACCGGGTCAGGGAAATCCGGTCCACAGGTTGAAACACGCTGAGCGGACTGCCCTGCCGTCCCAGAGCCTCATCGAGACAGGTCAGGAGGTCTGCGCCAAAGCGCTTGGCCAGAGGTGGGCGCGGAAGGTCTGCGAGGGCGCCAATGTTGCTCAGTCCAAGTCGGGTGAGGCTGGATAGCGTCTTCTCGGGTAAGGGAAGTGCTGAACAGGGCAACGAATGCAGAGCCTGTTTCTGCTGACCGGAAGGGACGAGACAGATCCGGTCAATCCTCGAGCGGGCCAGGGCGCGTGAGGCAGCGGCCGTATCGCTCAGCGCCACAGAGCAGGAATGCCCCCTCGCCTGCATGCGTTCCCTGACGAGATCCAGCATGGCCGTCTCACCCCCATAAAGATGGGCGCAGCCGGTGGTATCGCTGTAGAGCCCGTCCGGAGCGTCGAATGCAGGCAGCGGCGACAGCCAGATCAGCCAGGAGCACAGATCGGTCAGCGCGACCCTCTGTGCGTCGGCGTCCTCTTCTGCGGTCAGAAGATCCGGCACCAGGGAGCGGGCCTGTGCCAGCGGCATTCCGGGTGTCAGTCCGGCCGCGAGTGCAGCCGGGCTGACACCGGTGACGGTGTGGCGGTTATGTGCCAGCGCGTGCACAACGAGCGGCCTGTCGGTCGGGAAGTCTTCCGGGCGGGAGAGCTGGAGGCGCTCGGTGCGCCAGAAGGGCATCCAAAGAGCAAGAAAGCGGCGCATGATCGGTACAGTCGAGGATCCAGTGAGCAGGGCGGCCTCCCCTCACCCGCAGCAGCGCGGCAGAAAGGCGTCGGGAACCGGGAAGCGGCATAGCCAGACCCGGAAAAAATCGTGGTGATGAGGGATGAGAGAGGATCCGCCAGCGCGTAGCGCACGCGCAGGGATCTTTCCCGGGAGCGCGTGTGAGGGGGGCCGAACGCAGAAAGAAGCCTGTGTTGCCACTCGCCTCCACAGCCAGATTGAGACGCCGGATTTCCTTGAGGCTTGGGACGTGGCTGCCACTGATGACGGCCAGTGCGCGCTCTGGTCCGCGCAACACGTCTTCGGCGACAGCGAGTAGACTGGCGGTGTCTGTTTCAATGCAGACCAGAGTATCTGGTGACAGACCGGACTGGTGCAGCCCCCAGGCATTCAGTTCGGCCGGTGTATCGCTGATCCAGAAGATTGGCCCCCTGCCCTCTTTCAGGATGGGCAGCAGCATGGCGAGACTGGCCCCCGTCTCCAGAGGATCAGAAATCAGAAAGTCATGCAGGCTGCCGGTCCTGAGGCCGCCGCCGAGATGGGCATCGACGGCAGAATGTCCGGTGGCGAGTGTGTCAGTATGGGAATGAGGCAGGTCTCGACGCTCCAGGCGTCGGACCTGCTCGCGCAGTCGCGCCAGGGCGTCCGTTGTCATTTATGTTCTCCTTAACGAGAACATAAAGAGAACAGAGATTTTATGATTGCAAGTATTTTCCGAATCACCCGGTAAAACAACTTATCCGGTTTTAACAAAAACCGGATAAATCATCAAACCGGATTATTCTTTTTATACAGCTTCCAAGGGGCTTCTATGACAACGCCTTGGGTAACGCCTCGCCTAGTTGCTTCCTTAGCGATTTCGTCGGAGACGTCGGGAAATACCTTAGCGTAGTTGTCCTGTTCGAGGACTGGGTAGGCGGCCTCTACGTTTCGCTGGTTCTCTAGCTACGAAACGATGATTCGCAGCTACGCGATCAACTCGTTCGACATCGGCGGCGGAGGCGACTTTTCCGCGCGATCTGAGCTTTCTCAATTACCCGATAAACAGTATTACCGGGTTTTATAAAAAACCGGATAAACCGTTAAACCGGATTATTCTCTTTATACAGCTTCCATGCGTCTTCTATGACAACACCTTGGGTAACGCCTCGCCTAGTTGCTTCCTTAGCGATTTCGTCAGAGACGTTGGGAAATACCTTAGCGTGTAGTTGTCCTGTTCGAGGACTGGGTAGGCGGCCTCTACGTTTCGCTGGTTCTCTAGCTACGAAACCATGATCCGCAGCTACGCGATCAACTCGTTCGACATCGGCGCGGAGGCGACTTTTCCGCGCGATCTGAGCTTTCTCAATTACCCGATAAACAGTATTACCGGGTTTTATAAAAAACCGGATAAACCGTTAAACCGGATTATTCTCTTTATACAGCTTCCATGCGTCTTCTATGACAACACCTTGGGTAACGCCTCGCCTAGTTGCTTCCTTAGCGATTTCGTCAGAGACGTTGGGAAATACCTTAGCGTGTAGTTGTCCTGTTCGAGGACTGGGTAGGCGGCCTCTACGTTTCGCTGGTTCTCTAGCTACGAAACCATGATCCGCAGCTACGCGATCAACTCGTTCGACATCGGCGGCGGAGGCGACTTTTTCGCGCGATCTGAGCTTTCCCACATCAATCGCAAAAGGCTTTTTTTCGGTCATTCTGCCGCTCCTGTAAGGCGTCGGTACACAGCTTGTGCAAAGCCATCGGCGTTTTCGATAGCTGCCACAATGTTACCTTGTGGCGGGATCGAGTGAAGATCTCCACCGAATTCGAAAAGAGCGGAAAATGCAGCACGCTCCATTAAAGGCGGCGTAATCACGTCCACGCCCGAGTCCCTTAGTGAGGCTTCAATGCCTGAATGCTGTTTGGAACGAATTGCCCGTGTCATTGTAAAAACAACTGAGTGAGGAATCTTGCGCCCTAAAGATTCTTCTTCCTCCGCTACTAGGGCAAGGGCTCTTGCTCCTATCGTAGCGTCTAAGGTTGTCGCTCGCATGGGTGTTAAGACTAAATCTGCTTGAGAGATTGCGCGCGAAACCAATCTCGAGGCGACGCCTTCCAAATCGACAATGACAATTTTTCCATCAGCATCATGCCTTTTGATCGTCTTTATAATGTCGCTTTCAGAGACCCTGGTTATCAGGCTGATTCTGGGTGGCTTGGGCGCGCGGTCAGCCCATAAAGTCAGCGCTTCGTTCGGGTCGCAGTCTAACAGAGTTACCTCTGCACCGTAGTGCGCAAGCTGGGTTCCCAAGATAACAGCAGTAGTCGATTTCCCAGCGCCGCCTTTGGGGGACGCGATAGCAATCACAGGCATTATGTTCTCCGCTCAAAGACGCTGTGCTGATTTACGTTCGTAGTCTTGCTCCAGATTTTAGTAAACCGGATAAATGTTAAAATCAGATAAGAAAAAATATCCGGTAATTTAGATAACCAGATAAAATATTACAGGAACGCACTCTACTCCTCTCAATTCACTCAACAAATGGCGGATTGAGAGGTGAGATCAAGCCTGTAAACCGTATAAATAAAAATATCAGGTAATATAAAAAACCGGATAATTAAAAAACCAGATAACGGAAAAGGGAAATGGCTGGCCGGGAGCTGCCCATCCCGCAACAGGTGGGTCAACGCGTGTCCTCGCCATACTCGCCGGCTAGGCCGTCTGCGCGTGGCTGCGGGCCGCGTTGATCCTGCCGCTGCGCGGCACTGTTGCAGTCTGAACAGCCCCCAGCCGGACGCGACGATGTTCAAAAACCAGAAATGGATCGAGCATCATGCGCCGTCATTACCTTCCTTACGTCCCAACACCACGCGGTCGGCCGCCCATGCGGTGGACCGATACGCAGGAGCCTGTGTCCTGCCGCAAGTGCAATGAGCACTGGGCTGGCGGTGATCCGGCCCTGACGATCCCGTGTACGGGCTGCACCGCGCCAGCACATGAGCCCTGCCGTCGCAGTGCGGGGGGCAACGAGCGGGTGTGTGCGTGCCGGGATGAGGCGGCAACCCAGCTTGGACTCCTCTCACGCTGCGACGGCCTGAGCTGGGACAACCGGCACGTCAAGCCGCTTTTCCTGCGGGACGCTCCGATCGCCAGTGCCCTGATGTGTCGCTCTGTCCGGACAGGTGCCCCGGTGAGCAGGTTCGTGTCATGACGCCGGATCTCACGTCGTATGACAGTATCATCGTGGCTGTCTCGGGCGGCAAGGACGGCCTCGCCTGCCTTTTCGCCCTTTTTGAAGCCGGCGCCCCGAAGGACTGCCTGGAACTGTGGCACCACGAAGTGGACGGGCAGGGGCCATCCTTCATGGACTGGCCCTCCACCTCGCCCTATGTGAGCGCGCTGGCGCGGGACTTCGGCCTGCCGCTCTATCGGTCCTGGCGAGAGGGCGGCTTCGAGCGGGAGATGCTCCGCAAGGACGCACCGACAGCCCCTGTTCTTTTCGAAAGCCCTGAGGGTCTGATCCGCGCAGGCGGGCAGGGGCCGAACGGGACGCGCCTGCGCTTTCCCCAGATCTCTGCCAGCCTGACGACACGCTGGTGCTCCGGTGTCACCAAGATCGACGTCGCCGACCGCGCCCTACGTGGCCAGGACCGCTTCCTGAACCGCCGCACCCTGTTCGTAACGGGCGAGCGTGCCGAAGAAAGCCCAAACCGTGCCCGCTATGCCGCTTTTGAGCCGCACCGCACGGATACGCGACATGGCACGCGACGTCGCCGTCACGTCGATCACTGGCGGCCCGTCCATCAGTGGAGCGAGGCGCAGGTCTGGGACAGCCTGAAACGCTGGAAGGTGATGGCTGCGCTACCATACCGCATCGGCTTCTCCAGAGTGTCCTGTGCCACCTGTATTTTTGGCGATGCGCGGCAGTTTGCAACGATCCGCTGGCTCGATCCGGCCCGCGCGTGCCTCTCGGCGCGTCCGATCCCGACTGTCTTCACACCAGCCTGGGAAATCCCGGCCGGAGCGTTCGGGCAGGGCGGGGGGCCAACCTGAAAAAAAAGAAGAAAAAACAGAAGGTTGGAAAAAAGGAAAAGAGGGGAGGGGGGGCAGCACAGGCCAGCCCGCCCTGCAAGAGGTGGGTCCGTCCGTGTCCTCGCTGCGCTGCGGGCCGGGCGGTCCCGACGCTGCGCGTCGCTCTGGCAGGCCGCACTGTCCTGCGCTCGCCGGAGAGGGTCAGGAAAGGAAATAAAGACAATGTCAGACACCCTCGAACGCCCCGCACAGGCGCACGCCTTCGATCTGAAACAGGCCCACGACGAGGGCTGGACGATCCTCGAAGGCTGCGGACCCGAGAACGACGAGACGCGTCTGGTGGGTCTGCATTGCAGCGATCCGCAGGCCTGGTGGCGCGTGGCGAGGAAGGCAGGCGAGGGTTCGATCTACCACCACGAGGCGCTGTCCCGCCTGTCCGAGAACGAGCGCGAGCAGATCCGCCTACGCTTTGGTCCCCTCTGACCCCGCGCTGATCCGGGAGGCCTGACGCCTCTCTCCCCAAACTGATTCTGTTTTCCGGCCCCCCGGTCTGCCTCCGCGCAGCACCGGGCGCTGCCGCTTGTCCGGAGTTTTTCCATGTCCATGTCCCAACTGAGCTTTTTCGATACCTCAGCACTCGGCGGCAGCCAGTCCAATCTCTACTGGGGTGATCTTCCCGGAGACCGAGCCATTGAGGAAGCCGCCGCTGCGGTTCGACAGGCGACACAGGCCCCGGCTCCGATCCCCGCCGTCCTGCCGAAGGTGGATTTCGTCCTGAGCGGAACGCGTGGCCTTGCCCAGGGCTGGAAAGAGCGCGCCCGCGACAATCTGGCAGCGATCCGCCTTCTGGCCACACTGGAAGCAGAAGACCGCAACGCCAGCGCGGACGAGCAGGCCGTGCTCGCCCGTTTCACAGGGTTCGGGGCCGGAGAGCTGGCCAACAGCCTGTTCCCGCGTGCCGGAGAGACCTTCCGGGCCGGGTGGGAAGAGATCGGCAGCCAGCTTGAGGCCCTGACCAGCCAGCAGGAGCGGGCCGGTCTGGCACGGGCCACGCAGTACGCCCACTACACGCCCGAGCTGATCGTTCATGCGATGTGGGATCTGGTGGCCCAGATGGGGTTCCGGGGCGGCCGTGCGCTGGAACCGGGCTGTGGCACCGGGCTTTTCATGGCGAGCGTGCCCCCGAAGCTGGCCCCGAAAACCGCCTGGACGGCGATCGAGAACGACCCGCTGACGGCCCGCATCACGCGTAAGCTGCTTCCGAACCAGTGGGTCCGGTCGGAAGACTTCACGACAGCCAAGCTGGCGGAACGCTACGATCTGGTGATCGGCAACCCGCCGTTCAGCAACCGCACGGTGCGCGGCACGGACGAGCTGGGACGCCTTGGCCTGTCCCTGCATGATTATTTCATCGCCCGGTCCATCTCCCGTCTGCGTCCCGGAGCCGTAGCGATGTTCGTGACGTCGCGGTGGACGATGGACAAGTCCGATGCCGGCGCACGGCGGACGATCTTCGAGACGGCCAATTTCGTGGGCGGCGCACGTCTGCCAGCCGGGGCCATGCGCGACGATGCCGGAACCGATGTCGTTGTGGACGTGCTCGTGTTCCGCCGTCGCGCACCGGGAGAGGATGCGGGCGATGCGACATGGCTGGACGTGGCGGCGCTGGAGGACACCGATCAGGGCGAAGGCCCGCTGCGGATTAACCGCTATTTCGCGGAAAACGGCCAGCAGGTTCTCGGTCGGCACGACTGGACGAGCGGTCAGTTCGGCCCGGAATACACCTGCAAGGCCAACCCGCTCCAGATGCTGGACGAGGCCCTGCCGCTCGCCCTCGGCCGTCTTTCTTCGCTGGCCCGCTTTCCGACCCCGCAGACGCTCGATGTTGCGACGGTGCAGGACAATCATGCCGCCGAGGTCGGAACGGCCGCAGACGGTGCCCTGCTCAAAGAGGGCAGTTATCTGCTGCACAAAGGCGTGCTGCACCAGATCATCGACGGCGAAACCGTGCTGGTGAAGGTGAAGAAAGGCGAGCAGAAGGAAGGAATCTTCCAGAAGCACGCGGCCATCATCAAGGGTCTGATTCCGGTAAGGGACGCGGCCCGTCTGGTGCTGCGCGCCCAGGTGGAGAACCTGCCCTACAGCACCCATCAGGCTGATCTCAAGCGCGCGTATCAGGCGTTCAGCCGTCAGTTCGGGCCGATCAACCTGACGAACACCACGACACGGGTGGATGAAGAGACGGGAGAGGAGAAATCCACACAGCGCCGCCCGAACCTTCAGCCGTTCTACGACGATCCGGATGTGTGGCTGGTCAGCTCAATCGAGGAGTATGACGAGAAGAGCCAGACCGGCCGTCCGGGTTCGATCTTCAGCGAGCGCGTGATTCAGGCACCGTCCGAGCCCGAGGTTCACGGCGCACATGATGCGCTGGCGGTCTCCCTGCACGAGACAGGCGGCGTGGACGTCGAGCGTATGGCGGAGCTTCTGGGCCGCCCAGGTGAGGAGGTGCTCGCCGAACTCGGATCCTCGGTCTATCTCGATCCGATCCGCAGCACAGGCGGCCGTGAGGTCTGGGTGACGGCCGACGAGGCCCTGTCAGGCGCGGTTCGCACCAAGCTGGCGCAGGCCCGGGAGGCTGCCGAGCGCGACCGACGCTATCTGCGCAATGTCGCCGCGCTGGAAGAGGTCCAGCCCGAAGACCTGCGTCCGTCCGACATTACGGCCCGCCTGGGTGCTCCGTGGATCCCGGTGCCGGATGTCGAGGCTTTCGTCGCAGAGGTCATGGGGGTTCGCACGACCATTCACCATACGCTGGAGGTGGCGACCTGGAGCGTGGACAAGAGCGGCTTTTCCGGCAAGGCCGAGGCCACCTCGGTCTGGGGAACACAGCGCCGCCATGCCGGAGATCTGCTGGACGATGCGCTCAACCAGGCCAGCCCGAAAATCTGGGACACCTGGCGCGATGTGAATGGCGAACACCGTGAACTGAACACCAAAGAGACCGAGGCCGCCAAGGAGAAACTGGCCGCAATCAAGACCGCGTTCGAGGCGTGGGTGTGGCAGGACACTGACCGCGCCGAGCGTCTGGTGCGGCTGTATAACGATGCGTTCAACAACCTTGTCCCGCGCACGTTCGACGGCTCCCACCTGAAACTGCCGGGAGCCAGCACGGCGATCAGCCTGCGCGACCATCAGAAGCGGGTGATCTGGCGGATCATCGCCAAGGGCAGCACCTACATGGCCCATGCGGTGGGGTCCGGGAAGACGTTCTCGATGTGCGCGGCCGTGATGGAGCAAAAGCGCCTCGGGCTGATCTCCAAGGGCATGATCGTGGTGCCCGGACACTGCCTTGCGCAGATGGCGCGTGAGTTCATGATGCTCTACCCGAACGCCCAGATCCTCGTGGCGGACGAGACCAACTTCGTGAAGGACAAGCGCCAGCGGTTCCTGGCCCGGGCGGCCACGGGCACCTGGGATGCGATCGTGATCACGCATGACGCCTTCAAGTTCGTGCCGGTCGAGAGCGCGTTCGAGCAGGAGATGGTCGAGGACCAGATCGCGTCCTACGAAAGCCTTCTGGAGAATGTGAGTCGCGATGACCGTCTGTCGCGCAAGCGCATCGAGCGCCTGAAGGAGGGGATGGAAGCCAAGCTGAAAGCCCTGTCCAGCCGCAAGGACGATCTGGTGCATCTCGGCGAGATCGGGGTGGACCAGATCCTCGTGGATGAGGCGCAGCAGTTCCGCAAACTGTCTTTCGGCACGAACCAGTCCGATCTGAAGGGGATCGACCCGAATGGCAGCCAGCGCGCCTGGGATCTGTTCGTGAAAACGCGCTACCTCGCAAAGCGTAATCCCGAGCGCGTTCTGGTCATGGCATCAGGCTCGCCGATTACCAACACCCTGGGCGAGATGTTCTCGATCCAGCGCTTCATGGACCTGCCAGCCCTTGTCGAGCGTGGTCTGCACGAGTTCGACGCCTGGGCTGCAAGTTTTGGCGAGACCCGCACGGAGCTGGAGCTTCAGCCGAGCGGGCTTTACAAGCCGGTCACGCGGTTCTCCGAGTTCGTGAACGTCGCCGATCTGATGGCAATGTATCGCGACTTTGCCGACGTCGTGCAGCAGGACGACCTGCGACGCTACGTGAAACTGCCCGAGATTGCGGGCGGCAGGCGTGAGATCGTCGTGGCCGATAGCGGGGACGCCTTCCGCGAGTATCAGAAGACGCTTGCCGAGCGGATCAAAACGATTGAAGAGCGCACGGGCAAGCCCCAGAAGGGTGACGACATCCTGCTGTCCGTCATCACCGATGCCCGGCACGCGGCCATTGACCTGCGTTTCGTACGGAACTGGGCGGATAACGACAACAGCAACAAGCTGAACGTCATGATCCGCAAGGTCTTCCAGATCTGGCAGGACACGTCCGCCAATCGCTATACCGACCCTGAGACGGGACGGGAGTACGACCTGCCCGGTGCCACGCAGATGATCTTCTCGGATCTGGGCACGGAATCGGCGCTGGAGACACGCGGTTTCTCGGCCTATCGCTGGATCCGCGACGAGCTGATCCGCATGGGCGTGCCGCGCGACGAGATCGCCTTCATGCAGCACTACAGGAAGAGCACGGCCAAGCAGGCGCTCTTCCGCGACATGAACTCCGGGCGCAAGCGCATCCTGATCGGATCGTCAGCGACCATGGGAACGGGTGTGAATGCGCAGCAGCGCCTGATCGCCCTGCATCACCTCGATGTGCCTTGGCTGGTCTCGGACATCATCCAGCGCGAAGGCCGGATCGAGCGGCAGGGCAACCAGAACCCGGTGATCCAGCTCTATGCCTACGCCCTGAAAGGGTCGGTGGATGCGACCAACTGGCAGATGTTGGAGCGCAAGCAGAAGTTCATCTGCCTTGCCATGTCCGGAGACCGGACGATCCGCCGTCTGGAAGATGTGGGGGCGGAAGCCAACCAGTTCGCCATGGCCAAGGCCCTTGCGTCAGGAGATGAACGCCTGATGCAAAAGGCCGGACTGGAGGCCGAACTGGCCCGTCTGGAGCGGTTGCAGGCCGCCCATCACGACGACCAGTATAACGTCCGTCGTGCCATCGACCGCGCCGAGCGTGACCGTGAGACGGCGCAGGCCGTAATCCCGCGTCTTCAGAACGACATCGCACGGCGTGAGCCCACACGCGGTGAAGCGTTCCGGCTGGTGCGCAAGGACCGGGAGATGACCGAGCGTGAGAAAGCCGGTCTGTGGCTTCTCTCGCAGGCCCGTCTCGCCGCGAAGTCCGGGGAGAAAGGCAAGTGGACGCTTGGTACGATCGGCGGCTTCGAGATCCTGTGCGAGACCTGGCGCACCCGCTTCGACGGGGAAGAGACATGGGACGCGACCCTCGGTCTTGTGCTGGACGGGCGGATCCTCGGCATGGACTTCGACCGCGAGACAAGCCCGGTCGGGCTGGTCAGCCGCATCGAGAACGCACTGTTGCGGTTCGAGGCGGAACTGGCGGACGCACGTCGTCAGGTGGAGGAAGCCGAGCGCAAGCTGCCCGGCTACCGCGCCCGTGTGGGTCTGGCGTTCCCGGAGGCGGCGCTGTTGCAGGAGAAACGCGAGGCCATGGTGGCCCTTGAGTCGGATCTGGCAGCCGATACGCAACGCCGTAAGGGCGCGGAAGAGGCTGAAGCAAAGGCCGCGCTCGTAGCTGCGTGAAAATCGGGAAAATAGTCAGAAATGGGGGGAAAGCGGTATGTTGGCTTTGTGCTGCGCGATCGACAAAACAGGACATTCGTATGAACAATCCTTAGGTGTTCAGTGCTGCCAGTCTGTGGGAAGTCACCATCAAGGCAGGACTGGGACGTGCAGACTTCCAGATCGATCCCCATCTGCTGCGACGCGGTCTGATCGAAAACGGCTATGAGGAACTACCCGTCACCGGTCAGCATGCCATTGCGGTCGGGCAGCTTCCTGATGTCCATCGGGATCCCTTTGATCGCATCCTCGTGGCCCAGGCGACAGTAGAGGGGCTTCTGCTGTTGACCCATGATCCGCTCGTACAGGCCTATCCCGGGCCCATCACAGCCGTCTGATTCAGGACGTGTCGCGGTTGGGTTTTGGACAAATCTGGTCGCCAGAGCGTTTTTAATAGCCGTCAAAGATAACAATAAAATTTCCAGAAAACGATTTAGTTTATAATTTTATATTTGATTTTTTTTATGTTTAACGATTAAGACTTCTATAAAAGTGTTAATTAACCGTTATTTTTATTCTGTTTTTTACAAATTATTAAAGGCTTATTGATTCGATAAACACTCACCCTTATTTGGCAAAAAAAACCAAACAAAGAGAGTGAAAATTGTCTAACATTGAAATCAATGCCTCTGATTACGCGGGTACAAAGAAAACCATTTCAGAGAGTGGTTTCGATATAACAAAAGACTCATTTATTATTGAGAATCTTCAAAGCTATGTTTCTTATTTTAAGATAACTGGTGGGGATAAAAGCTCACCCCAAACTTATACGATCACTTTTTATACCGATAAATCGGGAACACCGAGTGTAACGTCTTTCAAGATTATTCTGAATATCCTGTCTGGACAGACCATTACGCATACGGCCGGATCGGATGGGGTTTTGCCTCTGAGCAGCTGGAATGATTACTTCAGCAATGTGGACACACAGATCTGCTTTCTGTCTGGAAGCCTCATCACAACCCCGAATGGCCTTATCGCGGTTGAAGACCTCAGCTTGGGTCAGGACGTTATTGCGTATCTGAACGGTGCTGCGACTACGCGTCGCATCACGTGGGCGGGGCAGGCACAGTGCACGGTTCGTCCGCATCTGCCTCTGGATCAGGCCGGGTATCCGGTCCGCGTACTGAAGAATGCGATTGCCGAAGGGGTCCCATTTAAGGATCTGCTCATTACGGCGGAGCACTGCCTCTTCTTTGATGGCAAGTTCGTGCCAGCCCGGATGCTCGTGAATGGCCGCTCTATCTTCTACGACACGACCATCACATCTTACGATTACTACCATATCGAAACCGAAGATCATTCGGTCATTATGGCTGATGGCATGCTAACCGAGAGCTATCTTGATACCGGAAACCGCCGGTCCTTTACGCAAAAGGGCAATGTGGTGTCCATCGGGGGCAGTCGCGCGCTTAGCTGGGACCAGGCTGCAGCGCCACTTATCGTGTCCCGTGAAACCGTCGAGCCAATTTTCCGCCAGATTGAAGCCCGCGCTGAAAATCAGGCCTGCCTGGTACAAACCGACCCCCAGCCTCTGACTTATGAGCGCGATCTGTCCCTGATTACGAATACTGGTGCAGCACTCCACCAGATCCGGGAACACAATGGTCGGGTGATGTTCATGATTCCTGCCGGTGTTGAAAGCGTCCGGATTGTCTCCAATGCCAGCCGCCCCTGTGACGTTGTGGGGCCTTTTGTCGATGATCGTCGCACACTTGGCGTGCTGGTGGGAGACGTGAAGCTCTTCGAAGGCAACGCGACGACAACCCTGAGCGCGCATCTTAATGAAGCGGATCTGTCGGGTTGGAACAATGTTGAAGACGGTACGATGCGCTGGACGGATGGATCCGCCCGTCTGGATCTGGGTCGGCGTCCGCTCGGTAGTATTGCCCTGATGGCACTCCAGATTCATGCCGGAGGTCCATATCTCCTTGCTGACACAGCCTCTGAGAAGAGCGCGCTCCACGCCTGACCGGCATCAGGCCCTGGCGATGTGAAAATCGCCAGGGTACGGTTGTGACAATTAAAAGTTAGGTGTTCTAGTTGTTTAGTCCCGTGCTTTGATGGTGTATTATTTTCACGAGAGTGGAAGGAAGCCTTATGGGACAGAGACATCATGGGAGCGCCACGACCACGCACGCCGTGCGAGCAGCACTATAGCGATCGCAGGCTTCGCTCGCGGTGCTGAGCAAGGCGTTCGGGATCAAGCCGGAAGCTGTTGCAAAGTGACGGAAGCGTCAGACTGTCGAAGATCAGAAGTCGGGACCAAAAGAGCCTTGATCAACGGTCCTTTCCAAGACGGACGAAACAATGATCGTGGCATTTCGTCGGCACACTTTACTGCCGCTGGATGACTGCTTTCACACCCTGCAGACCAGCATTTCCCATCTGACACGTTCGGCCCTGCATCGCTGCTTTCAGCGTCACGGGATCTCCCGGCTTCCGGATATCGAGGGAGACAAGCCCAAACGACAGCGTTTCAAACGCACTCCCATCGGCTTTTTTCACATCGATATTGCCGAAGTCCAGACTGCTGAGGGCAAGCTGCACCTCTTCGTTGCTATCGACCGGACAAGCAAATTCGCTGTCACACAACTCGTCGGGAAAGCCGATCGGAAGACCGCCTGGGAATTCCTCGAATATCTCCTGAGCATCATTCCTTATCGGATCCATACCATTCTGACCGATAACGGCATCCAGTTCGCTGATCAGCCCCGTAACCGCAATACGGCCTGGTCGCGTCCCATGCGCTTTGACGTGATCTGCGAAGCCCACGGGATTGAACACCGTCTGACAAAACCCAACCATCCCTCGACGAACGGTCAGGTTGAACGGATGAACCGGACGATCAAGGAAGCAACCGTCAAGCGCGTCCATTACGACAGTCATGAGCACTTGAAGATCCCCCTCAACGACTTCATGGCAGCCTATAATTGCGGGCGAAGACTCAAGACCCTGAGTGGCCTCACACCTTACGAATATGTCTGCAAAATATGGAATTCAGAGCCAGAAAGATTCATCGGCAATCAACCCATCAAACCACGGGACTAAACAACTAGAAATGGAGTTGGTAGATCATGAAGGTTCTGGGACGTGAAGAATACGTCCACGGGGGCTGGCAAAGTGAGATGCGCAAGGTTATCTGGGACAGCCGCTACGTTTTCTGTCCCTGGTGCCCCGACCAGCGCTTTCATGCTGATTTCGCCCTTTGACCCCGGAGTGACCATGCCTGCTGGCCAGATATCCAGTACCTTACCTTCAGGGCCAACAATCCCAGAGAAAATACGGGTCCAATAACCACCTCCCGGCAGAAAATCAGCAACATGCTCGCCTGGCTTGATCTCAGCCAGGGCAGCGATCTCAGCTCCGTGTCGACGGGTATCATCCGCTCTGTCGCCCTGACGAATTGGAGCAGTCATTGCAGACGAGATATAATTTTCTAAAGGGGCGGCATAAGCTACAGAAGACGCCAGAAGCGTGATCACGGTCCTGAGACTGCTTTGCGCATAATTATGATCCAATCATCTCATACCAAAAATACCACATAAGGTTATTATCTTGATAATGTAGCAATGTTGAAAAATATTCACATGATCATGTCCGTAGGAGAGTTTTCTCGCAACGGAACCGTATTATTCCTGTTTAAGTTGAGTAGGCGTATCATGACACGCCTCTTCGGGTGTGCGTCCAGCCAGCGGCCACGCCCATCCATGATGATGCTGCTCGGCATATTAGGTAATGTCAGAGCATCAGAGCTGATTGGACCGATCAATCACGAACCGCACTCCTCTAAAGGCTACAGCACCTCGCGCGCTGGCACCGGGACATTGCAGAGTGCGACACCATGGGCGGGATGAACAAAGAACGGGTCACTCCTAGCGGCGCGCGCAGCAAGATACGCCGCGAATGTCGCACTCTCGACGCGCATTGTCTGAACCTTCGGGCGCTCGGAGACCGGCAAGTCCGAAGCAAGCACTACGCTTTGAATACCGACGTTCTGTCGCACATCGGTATAAAACCCAAGCGGACCCGTGCCACGCGGTAACGCGTTCAATTGCTCCATCCCGACCAAAACACGCCCGACGACCGCGAGGTTTCGGTCGAGTTGCCGGGGCGCCTCACCGTTGACCACATAAAGTTCCTGTCCGTTTCCTGTATCCGGCGGCATATCCCGCGCCACACCGATAGTCCCGTAGCACTGCGCCGGCCACACGCTCGTTCCATCGCCGCCAACTGGCCATCCATCTGCAAATCCGACCTGCGCGGCATAAGGATCGGTATAGCCGAGAGGATGATATGTGAGACCATCGAGCGGGCGATCGTATTCAGCAGGCGGATGCGCGACGAAATGCGTGGGCAAAGATGCTTTTTCGTCCCTGACGCTCCATTGGACGACGTAATTATCCTGCACACGCATGATCGCTCCGCCGTCCCAGGCCCGACCTTGCGCAAGACGCACGATATTAGCGACGTGAACAGGCGCAAATTGCGGAGCGAGTTCGATTACGATCCGCCGCCCATCATTCGTGTTCATAAGCAACAACTGGTCGGGCGCGACCGTCTGCCATGCACTATCCGGAGCATGATCCACGATCTCGGCAGGCGAGGGCACCGCAGCAAGAGTGCCCCCCAACGGCAATACGAGCAATAAGGCAGGAGGAGCATTTCGCATACGAGACAGAATGCCCATTTCCCATACCGAGGACCAGCCCTTTCCAATTCTCTCTCTTAGGATTGAAGCAGAATAGGCCTTCCACGTTACTTCGCAGGTGAGTCAGAGGCAGTACTCCGTGGGGAGGGGAGTAAGCAAAAATCCGCTTCTAAGACGGACGCCAGAGATCTTGAGCGTCGGGAAAGTAGGCGTGATCGGCTTGTCTCAAGGATAGCGAGAAATACGTCGTGCCGTAGGCAGAAGCTCCCGGAATTGTTTCAGTACGGGACGCATGAACGCGTCACTAAACTGACCAAGCGATGACGTGTGCTGCAAGTAATACGAGGTAGCGGTCGGATCCAGGTTGTATTCGTCCAACAGGATCCATTGGCGCAATTCCTGATCAAGGCCTGCCCGCTTTTTCTCGGTTGCCGGGACCTCGACTGCAATGCGTGGCCCAGAGGGTTGTTTCGTCGTCAGGGGAAGGAGCAGAACATACTGACGATCATCACGTCCCACAAAGACTGCGGCAACTGCTGTTGGACGATCTTTGCGTCCTTCTGTTTCGCCATTCCCGCTCTGCCAATGCCAGAGATAGGGGTATCGCAGCACCATCCCTGGCCGAAATGTGTGGCTCATGGTTCTGTGCGGGTTTCCAGCAGGTACCCATCGATCGCATTTGCTACATCGTGCACCAGATCCTGAGGCATTTCCGTAGTGGCACCGGCAGTACGTTCTGGTGCGCTTCCCACCAATGCCTCGTATTGTTCGACACTCAGCATGACTAACCGTGGTTTGCCGCGCTGATTAATTGAAATTGGCCCTTGCAGGGCACTGGCGATGATGTCTCCGGATTTGCGGGACAAATCGCTTGTCGAGAATGTGCGCATAGCGTTCTCCTTTATTGGCATAAAATACAGCATTCACAGATTTGATGCAATTTCTGAAAGGGTGAAGGAATAAGAGGAAAGGCGGGGCTGTCACGAACCAGCCAGCCGCGCAAGGCTCAGGCCGGGCGCGCTGCGCGCGGCCTTGCGCGGCTGGCTGGCCCGTGACGCGGGAGGGACATCTGAAAAATTATAGAAAGAGCGTCCCATGGCCGAGCTTCGCCGCGTTGATCCGAAAACCCTTGTGCCCAATCCGAACAATCCGCGCTCTTCCATCGGAAGCCTTGAGGAACTGCGCAAACTCGCCCTGAATATCAAGGCGATTGGCATCCTCCATCCCCCGGCCGTCCGGGAACTGGAAGATGGCCGCCTCATGATCGTGGCAGGCCACCGTCGGACAGAAGGCGCCATCTATGCGGGTGTTCCTGAAATCGACGTGTATGTCGGGGATCAGAGCGAAGACCTCGATGCACTGGCCGCCGTCAGCGAGAACTTCGTGCGTCTCGACATGACGGAGCCGGAACAGTGGAACAGCGTCACCCGCCTGCGCGAGCAGCTTGGCTATACAGACCCGCAGGTCTGCGCAGCCCTGATGGTGACGCCGAGCTATCTCAAGCGTCTCAGCCTTCTGGCGAAGCTGCACCCGCCCATTCTGGATGCCATCGCTCTTGGCCGAGGCCCTGATGAGCGGCAGCGCAAGATCATCGCGCAGGCCTCTCTGGAGGAGCAGCGTGACGCATGGGCGGAAATGTTTTCCGAAAGCGTGGAAGACGACGAGGATCCGGCCGAGTATCGCGTGAAGGCGAAAGATCCGGAGGATACCGTGGCCTGGGGTGCGCTTGCCCGAAACCTCGAACAGAAGGAATGGTACGCCCGCGACGCCCGGTTTGGCGACGATCTTGCCCGCAAGCACAAGATTGTCTGGATGGAGGATCTGTTTGCCGAAGCCGATACGGACAGCCGCTATACGCTCGATGCCACGGCTTACGCGGCCGCACAGCAGGACTGGCTGGACAATGAGCGGCCCGAAAACTCCATCGTCCTGGTCTCGGACGAGTACGGATACGTCCGCGCGCCCGAAGGTTTCATCACCATGGGAACATGGATGGCGACACAGGAGGGTGAGGTCATGGGGTACGGCCTCAATCCCCGCACCCTGAAGATCGTGGAAGAACGCTGCCGTCCTTACAGCGCAGCAAAGCTGGACCACACGGGCGGATCTTCCACACCCGAGGCCCCAAAGGAACGACCGGACGTTTCCGGGACCGGCCACAAGATGATCGGCGAGATCCGCACCGTCGCCTTGCGCGAGGCCCTCGGCGAGGTGGCCGAGACGGCCGATCCATGGGAGCTGATCGCAGCCCTTCTGCTGGCGCTGGAAGCCGAGAATGTCCGTGTCCATGGAGATGCCAGCGGGAACAGCTGGTCAGAGCCAACCGCGCGCACGCTCGCGATGGCTGACCTGTTCCCCGAAGGCAGCCTTGTCCGCGACGAAAAGCTGATCCGACGCCATGCTGTCACCGTCCTGCAAAGCATCCTGAACTGCGATGTGTCGATGCACAGCGGCAGCGGTCTGCCCGCGCAGCTCGTGGGCGTTCTGTTCGGTGCCGACCAGAAGATGCCGAGCATGGCCTTTGAGTCGTTCCTCAAATGCTACAGCAAGCCCGGCATTACCAAGGCCGTGCAGGCAGAAGGGCTTGCGTCGCAGAACACCGGCAAGGAGATGCGTGCGGTCCTCATGAACCATGTCGGGGAGGGCCATTGGCTGCCCGAGGTGGCCTCCTTTGCGCAGGCGCAGGACGTCTGGGCGCAAAAGCAGAAGAAAAAACAGCAGAAGATCCGCGAGCTGGAAAGCGTGGTGGACGACGAGGACCTGGACGAGATGCCTGAGGATGATTTCGATGGAGCAGCCGATGATGAGGCCGACCTGTCGAACGGCCCTGTCGTGCCAGTGACGGAGCCGGACTCAGAAGAGACCTTCTCTCTGCAAGCGCCCGAGCCCGAGCAGTCGGAGCACAACGAGGCCATGCAGTTCATGCGTGACCACCTCGAAATCGTGGTCGTGGCCTGAAGCAGGGAGAGGGAAAAGAAAAGGAAGGGAGGGGAGGGGCGCTGCCATCGCGCTCCGTCCGGGTCAAAAGGTGGCTCCTCACCGGCTGCGCCGCTTCCGGTGCCGGCGCACGCGCCGCTTTTGACCCGGCCCTCCCGCGCTGACGCTGGAGAAGACATCACGAAAATCCAAAGGAAAAGGATCAGACGATGTTCGTCCCCTCACTCGCGCCCATTCAGGTCGGTACCCGCGTTTACACCCATCTCTACAGCCGGGGAGCCGGGATCGTCATGGCTGTTTACGGCAAGGAAAGCCCGACCACCGTGCGGTCCCTGTCGCGTGGCGGGGCCATCGTGTCGGGCGGGAGCGCCTCCTACGATATCGTCTTTGCCTGCGGCTCGATCTCCCGTCGTCTGCCCGAGGCCATTCTGCGCGGTGTCCAGTGGCGGATCGAAGCCGACAAGAAACTGGCAAGCGCTGAGGAGATCGCCTTCCTCCGCACCCATGCCGAAGAGGTTGAGGCTGAGAAGGTGGCAGCCGAAGCCCGCGCGAAAGCCGAACATGCCGCCGAGGTCGCAGCACTCCGCGTCAATCCGGACTATGCCGATCTGGAGCAGGGCGACGACAGCAGCGGCACGCTGGCGGCCAAAAACATCCGCCGGATGCTGAAGAAGGCTTTCCCGAAGGTGAAGTTTTCCGTCCGCAAGAGCCATTACGGCAGTGTGACTGTGCGAACCGAGGCGGATCTGGACGAGGCGGCGACCGAAACCCTCCAGGCCATCACGTCGCGGTTCAAGTCGGGATATTACGACTGGCAGTCCGACTGCCACCTGACCAGCAACAGCCCCTGGCAGGACGTGTTCGGCAGCTCCGAATTTGTGAGCGACTGAGCCTCTCTTTTTCCGTTCGCCCTTCAAGGCCGCCCGTTCCGGAGCGGCCTTTTTCAGTTCCGGAGCCCTGACATGCCCGTTTTTATTGTGACGCTCAGCGAGCGCCAGCTTCTCTCCGATCGCGTCACCTTTCAGGTCGAGGCCGAGACGGCCGAGGCAGCCGGTCAGCTTGTGCTGGACGCGACGGCCGACGAGCCGAACGAGAGTGGGCTGCGCCCGGTTCGCCTGCCAGACGGTCAGAAAACCGTTCTCGAACCCGGAGACGTGGACGGAAATGAAGTCTCGGTGTCCGTGCGCCCGGTCGATCACCCAGATGCGGTGGCCACGCAGATCGGCGCGTGCTGGCATCTGGATCTCTCGGCACCTGAAGCGCGCCGCCTTCTTCCAGTCCTGACCGGTGCGGTTGTGGACGAGGACGATCCTGTGACGCGCGCGCTCTGTGCCCGCCTGGCGCGGCAGGTGGCCAATCTCGCGCAGTAGGAGACGGGAAAAGAAAAAGGGGGAAGGGGGAAAAGGAGAGGGCAGGCACCACACCGGAGCCTGTCTGGCAAAGGGTGGGTCGGCCGTGTCCTCGCTGCGCTGCGGGTCGTCCGATCCCGCTGCGTTGCAGCGCCTTTGCCAGCCAGTCTCCGCTGCGGTCGCCGGAAGAGGTCATGAGAGAAAACAGGAGAATGACATGGCCGACATTTCCGATCTTCGCCCCCGCAACCGCACGGAATGGCTCGAACTCGCAGGGTTCGTAGCGGGCGTCGCGCTGTTCGCAGCCTTCATCGTTCTGGTGGTGGTGCTTCCCGCCTTTCTCTGACCGATCCGAGATCAGCCGCCCTGACGGGCGGCCCTGTCCTGTGTGGAGATCACCATGCCGACATACACTCTGGCTGCTATTCCTGCGGCCTCTCACGGGAGCTTAATCTCCTGTTCATCTCCGGGCCGCTACAGAAAGACACGGATCGAGGCGCCTGATCTTGCCGGGATCCGGGCGGCCGTTGCCGAGTACGGCACGCGCCTGCGCGGCGACTATCCGGAGGCCTCCTTTCTTGTGTCAGTGACACCCGAGCGTGGGAGCGATCATCCCGAGGGCTTCTGCGACGCCCGCTGGAAAGGATCTCTGGGCACCGAGCAGTGGATCAGGGTGATTCCTGAAGAGACGCCGTTCAAAGCCTACCTCACTCAGGTCGAGGCGATGCTCGCCCGCGAGGTGCGGTCATGAACGGCTTGGAGCCAGCGTCCATTGCGTGCCCGTCCCTGCGGCGGCCGCCGATCGGGCCTCAGGGCCTCAGGGCCTCACCGCAACGCAGTTCAGTGACACAGCCGAGAAAGCGAAAATCGGGAACGCGCTGCTGGCCTTCATCGCGCGCGGGTTTCCGCAGAGCGCGTGGAACCGCACGCTTTACAACCGCCTGAGCCAGATGTTCGGGCATATCGCCCATTACGACATCCACGGCTTCTGGGGGGCGCAGTTCTCCACGACACAGGCGCGTCTGGGCTTCCTGCGCGGCATCGTCCTGTACGGCTGTTATGGCGATCCGGCCTGGACCTGGTCGGACGTCGAACGCGACATCCGCAACCGCATCATCGGCAGTGGGCTGATCGACGCTTACACGCGCGCGCTTGCCGCCGAGCAGGAGGCACGCGACCGGGCCGATCTGGCCCGTCTGGCGCAGCGCTTCCGGATCGCCCTGCCATCCGAACACCAGCCTCTCCCTGCCGCGCCCGTGCAGGCCGAGCTTTTCTGACACGGGCCAGAGAAAAGGACAGACCAATGGTTCAGACCCTCAGCCTTGCCATCGTCATTGGCAACCTTGGTGCGGATCCCGAGATCCGCACAGGGCAGGACGGACACCGCGTGGCTCTCTTCCGTCTGGCGACGGACAGCCACCGTACCGACACGCACACCGGTCGTCGCGTCCCGCAGACCGTGTGGCACAGGATCGTCTGCCACAACGACTTTCTGACAGATCTTCTGGAGCGACGCGCCCGCAAGGGCCAGCTCGTGTTCGTACGCGGCGCTTACGAACCCCGTCCCCGCACAGATCAGGCGCCCCCTGAGACCGAGATCGTCGTGAGCGCCCAGGACGGGGATGTGATGATCCTGACCGATCCGGGACGCTGACGTCCTCTTTCTTCGAAACACGCACGCAAACCGGCCCTGGAGCCGGTCTTTTTATACCCGCTTCCTGAAGGAGGCGGGTTTCAGGAGGCTTTATGTTCTATTCGACGCCCGCTCCCCTCACAGTCCCTCGCAGTCAGGCGCGCGCCCTGAGTGTGCGCCTCATGGCAGAGGCCGTGTTACTGGAAGACACGGATCAGTCCCTCATGCTGCCATCGCGCCTGACGGCCGGTTTCCGCCGCAAGGCCGCGACGCTGCGCCGCCGCTCGCAGGAGAAGCTCCTGGACAGCCTCGATCGTCCGGAAGGTGTGGCATGAGGACGGCGACGGTGGACCGCCGCGCGTATTCACGTCGTTTCTGGGAAGGAAAAACGCGGTTCTCACAGGCCGTGAGACGCACACTGGCGGAGCTGGAGCGACAGAAAGGGCAGACGAAGAAGGACGAAGACGGGATGGCCGACACAGGGCCTTCGAAAAAAAGCTGAGGCCGGGGGGCATCAGTCGCAGATGGCACGGGCAGACTGGTGACACTTCTTGAAGGATCCGTTCATGCCGTATCATCAGACGTCGCCGCTTCAACCACCCCTTGCTGGGTGGCACGGAGCTGTGTTCCGACCTCGCCGTCATGCGATCAGTGTGACAGTCACGGTCCGAGGGTCTCAAGACAACCCTTCGGGCTCCAGACCGCGTCTTTCGTCAAAAGAGGGCCGCGTTCATCGCAGGACGGTGTCCCGCGCTGCCCGCAACCCGCTTTTGCCGATCCGCAGTCTTCCGGTCCTGACACCCTCGGCCCGCAACTGTCGTGTTCCTGGCAGGACGGGACGAGAAAAACGTCTCCACACATCTCCTTTCAGCGGCAACACCGGGGGCTGCGCTGCCCCCGAGACCCCCGCAGGACGAACAAGAAAAACTGGTTTTTGCCGCTCTGGACGCAAGAACTATTTCACCCAATCAAGTAAATATATTCCGCGCTATTCTGTTGTATTCATTGGATATTATGGCGGGAATTTACTATACTTTTCACAGATCGAAAGTAACGGACGTTCGGGAGGATATTCCGCCATGGCTTACCAGAACTCGCCCCAGCAGATGAACGACGAACTCCAGAAGTTTCGTGACGAGATCAGTTGCATCGTGGTTCTGGAGAAGGCCGGTTACAGGTTCGACCGCTCCGAAAGCTCGGCCCGTCACATGCGCTTTCGTCGGCAGAAGGGCGAGAGCATCATCGTGACCCACGGCGGCAAGGGCTGGTGGGATCCGCACAATTCCTCTTCGATCGTCAAAGGCTCGGTCATCGACCTGGTCCGGTTCCTCAATCCGGGCATGTCCCTTGGCAACGCGCGCGTGGAATTACGTGGAATGCTGGGCCTTGCGCCGAGCGGGGCCGAGTACGTGGCAGAACCGAAGGAGCGCAAGCCCGCGCGTGATCCGAAATATATGTGGAAGAACCGTCAGGCTCCCCGTCCCGGGTCGGCCGCCTGGATCTATCTGACCCGCGACCGGGCGTTGCCGGAGAGCATCCTTCATCTGGCCATCAAGCAGGGTCTCCTGCGTGAAGGCATGAAGGGCACGGCGTGGTTCGCCCATAGCAACAACGCAGGCGAGCTGACCGGCATGGAAATGCGCGGGCCGGACTATCGCGGCTTTTCCTCGGGCGGCGGTGGCAAGATGCTCTTTCGGATGAGGACTGGCGAAAAAGGGGAAACGCCCGTTCGTCTGGTCATCGGTGAGTCTGCCATCGACGTGTTGTCCTATGCAGCCATGGACCCGTTCAATTTCGAACCCAGCCTGTATGTCTCATCAGGTGGCGGCATGAGTCCCGAGGCCCTGGAGGAGTTCCGTGCGCTTCTTGGCACCCTTGAGGCAGGCGGCCGCGTCATGATTGCCGTGGACTGCGATGCCCAGGGCGACCGTTACGAAGAGATCTATGCACCCATGATCCGTGAGGCCGGGCTGAAACCCCTGCGGTACTCACCCAGTGCCCGGGACAAGGACTGGAACGCCGTCCTGCAGCGCCGCGCCCGTCAGGACGTGGCCGCATGAAACAGAGCAAATCCCGTCTGAGCTGGCAGGCCATCACCCTGATCCTGTGGCGGCAGGACGCAGAGGCCATGAAGGTCTGGAAGCGTGCCGGGGTGGGATCTTCTGCCCCTGAAGTCTTCTGTGAGGCGCAGACGCCCGAAGGTCTGGTGCAGGGGGTCGTGATCGGCGGTGATCGCCTGAATGACGCCTGGGACCGCGACGGCGAGCTGGTCGTCTTCACCCGCAAATCCACGATCGTCCGTCTGAACGGACCTGAACTCCCAACGCTCACTTTGTCAGCCTGCCCCAAGGCTTTTGAGGACGTCATGATGTATAACGACACCCGCTCTGCGGCCCGCCAGCATATCGACCAGATGGTTCTCAAGAGCGGCCTGACCTTCAACATGCTGGGCCATGAAAAGGCCTCTGCGATCTGGATGGATCATGCGCGCCGCCTCGGCTGTACGGATCCTGAAGCGCCGGAGATGCCGGTCCCGCATCAGCTCGTGTGGCTGGGCAGCGGCCTGAACCGCGCACTGGCCCTCGTCATTGCCGGGCGTTGGGACGGCCCTCATGAGGGCTTCAATCTCTATCATCCGCTGACCCTCTTTACTGACAGCAGCAATGTCGTGGCTGTCGAGGATCCAGTGGCCTCTGAAGTCTATCCGGTTGAGCAGGTGCCCGCATGAGCGCCTATCCCCAGACCCTCGCACCCGTACTGGATCCGCTGACCCCAGTGCAGCGTGAGGCCGCCATGGCGCTTGGCCGCGTGCTGGTGCTGGCCGGGGCCGGAACGGGAAAAACGAAGACGCTCACGGCCGGTGTGGCGTGCCGGATCCAGATGTATGGGATGCGCCCGTCACAGATCCTGTGCGTGACCTTTACCAACAAGGCTGCTCAGGAAATGCGCGAGCGCATCACGAGCGTCTTAGGCGAGGGACAGGCTCCGTTCTGGCTTGGCACCTTTCACGGCCTCGGCGCGCGGCAGCTCCGGGCAGAGCCTGAGGTGGCGCAGTTGCACCCTGGCTTTGACATCCGCGACGCAGACGATGCGACGGCGCTGATCCGTCGTCTCATGAAGGCCATGGACCCGGATACTGTGCCCGAACCGGACACAGGCAAGAAGTGTGACGTCAGACAGGTCAAAAAGATGGGCGAGCGGATCGGGCATATGAAGGAGAACCTCGTGACACCTGAGGCCGCACCGGCCTGGGTACGCGGGCTGATCGAGCGCCGCCGTGCGGGGCGTCAGATGGTCGATGTCGAAGGCTGGGAGTTTGCTGTCCGGCTCTACCAGATCTATCAGGCCACCCTGCGCGAGCAGAATGCCGCCGATTTCTCGGACCTGCTGATGTGGCCAACGCTTGCGCTGATGAATGACCGATCCTATCGTGACAGGTGGTCGCAGCGCTTTACGTCTGTGATGGCCGATGAGTTTCAGGACGTGAACCGTGCACAGATGCTGTGGCTCACCTATATGTCTGAATACTCACGGGAACTCTTTGCCGTGGGCGATGATTCGCAATCAATATATTCTTGGCGTGGGGCCAAAATTGGCTTCATCCGGAACTTCGTTCGGGAGTTTGACGGGGCCAGACTTTTCAAGCTCGAAGAGAACTTCCGCTCGACGCATCATATCCTCCAGGCTGCCAACGCCATCATCGCGCGAGACCCGGGCCGGATCCCGAAGACGCTGTTTACCCAGAAGGGCGACGGTCAGAAGATTGAGGTGCTCTCCTACGATTATGCGTCAGATGAGGCCGACGCGATTGCAGCCGAGATGGGACGTCGTGCGGCAGAAGGTGTGGCCTGGCATGACATGGCGATGATCTACCGGATCAACCGTCTGTCCCGCTCTCTGGAAGAAGCGCTGCTCAAGGCACGCATCCCCTACGAGATCATCGGCGATGTCGGCTTCTATCATCGCGCCGTGGTGAAGGACGCGCTCGCTTTCCTGATGCTGGCGGCCTGCCCTGACAGTCGCCAGTCCGATGAGGCGTTCCGGCGCGTGGCCAATGTGCCCAGGCGAGGCCTTGGCGCCAAGGCGCTTGGCCAGATCGAGCAGGAGGCTCAGGATCGCGGCCTCAGCCTGTGTGCGGCCGTCACCACGGCAACGCTTCCGGCCAAGGTGCGTGACAGCCTGCTTGCCTTCCGTGAGACGGTCTCCCGGATCGGGCAGATCCCGGACATGCGGCTTTGCGATCGCCTCGATACGCTTCTGAAAGAGACGGGCTATTATACGATGTGGAGGGAGGCCGGATCCGAAGAGGGGGAGACGGCCTTGCAGAACCTGTCCGAGCTGGTCGGGCTGGCCGAGGGCTTTACCCGGCTTCAGGATCTTCTGGAGCACGCAGCCCTGGCCACGGCCTCACCGAATGAGCGTGGGCGCGATCGGGTGCAGCTTATGACCATGCACCGCGCCAAGGGTCTGGAGTTTCCCCACGTCTTCCTGCCAGCCTGGGAAGAGACAGTCTTTCCGGGGATGGGCGAGCGCAATTATGAGGAAGAGCGCCGTCTGGCCTATGTGTCGCTGACCCGGGCCATGCAGCAGGCTACGATCAGCAGTGTCGGCTATCGTCAGGGTGTTTCAGCGAGGCCGTCAGGATTCATTGAGGAAATCCCAGCCGAGCATCGCGTGACGGGCTGGCTGCGCCAGCAGGGGCAATCGAAGAGAAGAGAGACAGGGGGCCGGTTCCGCCACACGGCCGCCGCTCTTGATGCCATGGGGTTTTAAGGGATGTCCGATCATCACAGTCCTGACGACAGGCCTTACATCTCTCAGCGGCCCAGGACGAAGTCTGGCTGGCTTTATGACTGCGAGATTTGTGGAAAGGGCGCGGCTTTCGGGTTCACCGGACCGAAAGGCGATACGCACTACTGCTCCGAACACCGTCATCTGGGACGAGGCGTGGCTCCGGCCCCCATGCCGCGAACCACGCGGCCGCAGTGACCTGTCAGGTTATCTTTCGTATAGGGTGCGATCCTGCACAGTCGAAATTTGAAAAGGGAATTTGCAATGACCTCAAATAGTGAGACAGATTTTCGGCGTCTGACAGCCAATATTGTGGAAAGCTATGTGAGTGCCCATGAACTTCCCGCAGAGCAGATTTCTGATTTGATCCGCAGTGTTCATACAGCTCTTGCGTCGGCCGGCCAGCCGCCGGAGCCAGAGCCAGTTGAGCTGGTCCCGGCCGTCCATCCGAAGCGGTCCGTGTTCGAGGACTACATCATCTGTCTCGAAGACGGAAAGAAGCTGAAGATGCTCAAGCGCCATCTCAAGAGCGTCTATAATCTCACCCCGGATGAGTACCGCTCAAAATGGGGACTGCCGTCCAACTATCCCATGACGGCGCCAGGATATTCACGGCATCGGACCGAGCTGGCTCATCAGATCGGTCTTGGGACCGCGAAGGGTGGTCGGAGCCAGCCTGCACCTGAGCCCGAAGAGACCGAGCCTGAGGTGCCCGTGCGGAAAATCCCGGAGAAGCGTCGCGGACGCCCTGCAAAGGGCTGAGTCTCTTTTAGGAAGTCGCAGAAGCGGTCTTTACCTTTGCGGGGTAAAGGGATCTTTTCAGATCCAATGAACCGCAAGGACAGACCGTGACCCGCCTTTTTTCTTCTCTCGCCCTGGCAGCCGGCCTCACGGCCGCTGCCCTTTCGCCAGCCATGGCCCTCGATCCCGCGCTTGGGAGTATGGGGTTTGCGCCTCCGACACCGACATCCAAAGGCCACGCGGCCTCCGTGTCCACGTCTTTTGCCGCCATTCCCGAAAGTCTTCAGACACTGCTCGATGCCGGCTACGTTCTTCGCACGTCGGCTGGCGAAGAAGGTAATATCCTGACCCTTGAGAAATTCGTGGATCGGACCTCCCCGTCAAAATGGGTGCGGTGCGAGCTGATCGGCGATCACAACGGCAATACGCGTCTGACCTTCAGTCAGCATGTGTCCTCTTTGTGCTGGAAGCTGAACTGATGAGCGATGTGATGCCGGTTTCAAAGGCAGGACCGTTCCGTCCGCAGACCCAGCAGGTTGTGGATGCACTGAACACGGCCTTTCCTGGCCTGTATGCGGGTGTCTGCAAGGCCTCCGATCTGCCGTCAGACGCCGATGAGGCTGAGGATGACGACGATCTAGAGGATGACGGCCTGCTTAGCGATTTCGTCTTTTTGTCGGATGGTTGGGCTGTGCGGGTCGATTACGATCCTGAAGATCCGGATCTCTGCCTGGGCCTGTCTGCTGGCAGCACGGAGGCCCCTGCGGATGGCCTGGAAGTCGATCTTGATGACGGTGAGGAAATTCCGGATGGCGTCCTGAAAGACGTCACGGACTTTATTGACGAGCAACGCCAGGCGTCCGCAAAACACTGACCTGTCCCGATAAGGGAGGCCCCTCTGGCGCTTCCCTTATCCATCTCAGCAAGGAAGGACTGGCCGCGTGACTGGTGAACCGATCTATCCCGCCCCCTGCACATATGAGAGCCTGACCGAGCAGCAGAAAGAGGCTGTTGGTCAGTTCATGTCAGAGCGTCTGAAGCAGAAAGCCCGAGGGATTCTCCCGGGAACGCTGCATACGGTGGTCGAAAAAGGGCGGCTTCATGCGTTCGTCTCCTGGGACGAGCATCATGTTTATGAAGTCAGCCCGATCACCAGCCTTCGCCTGGTGCTCGATCCTGATGGGCGCCCTCTGGGCTGCCCGAAAGACGGGCTTCTCTATCTCTCCGACGTTAGCGGGGAGGTGGTGGTCAGGATCCTTCCGACAACCCGGTATACAGCGGCCGCCATCGGTATTGCCGTGGAATAAGGCGTTGCGCGCTTAATTCTTTGTGTGATGGGCGACGCGCACGATCCTCTGCCACAAGCCCATCATCAGTCCTGACGCCTCTCCGCAGTTGTGTCGCAGTTCGTCGGCGAGGGCGTCCGGGGTTCTGACACTGGCCTGAAGGGCCGGGCTGACGCTAGCGCGTCCTGTCAGGACCACGCGATTCAGGATCTCCACATCCAGACAGGCCTGTGACGTCACAGCGCGGACGGCTGCGCAATGGCCCGCATTCTGGCGAAGAGGGCTGTAGATCAGCCGGCCCTCTTCTTCTTTTCCGATACGCTGACGCCAGTATTCGTCATTCGGATGCCCACTCAGGTGGCCCGCATAGTGCTTGGTCTCGATGACCATGAGGGCACGGGGCAAAAGGACGAGATGGTCAATCTGGGTTGTGCCATCACCAGAGGCCTTGGGAAGACGAACGTCATGGAGGCTTGGCCGTCCCAGATCGTTCAGGAGGGTGCGGATCCTGTCTTCGCCTTTCGCGCCTTTGAGTTCGGCCTGAAGGCTCTTCCAGGCTGCGTGCGCGCTGTCGCTCCGCTCGATGCGAGAGGGGCCGCCACGCGGCCGAAGTCTCAGGCGCACCATACGAAGGCGCGCCTCCAGGCGAAAGTATGGGGCTTGGTAAAGCGCATGGCATGTCTCTGGTCTGGCAAACGATATCCTGACTCTAGCGACGTGCTTTGCGACTTTGCGGTCTCTCTATTTGGCACCGCATCGCGAGAACATCTGTCACACTCTGCCGATGCCAACGCCTAATTAGGGGGGGGGAGCGGAATGACTGCTTTTAGGTGGGAGAGTGCCAAAGCAGTCATTCATTAAATCAATATATTTTCCCTGCAAATTTCATAATAATATAATTACGAAGAAATATTATATTATATATTAATTGTGCCCAATGAATTATTTTTTGGCGGCGGATTTTCTTTTCGAAACTTAAGGGTATTTTGTTTAATATTTTGAACTAGAGTCGTTGACTTTAAATTGTCAGAATTTATATTATCTATTTCTACGATTTCTGAGCAAAGTCGAGATATAATTGAAACAACATCTTCTTCGTTTGATGAAATAAATTTTTCTATTTTTGCACATTGTTCTTCAATTTTTCTCGAATTTAAATGAATTTTTTGTTCACCTAATAGATAATATTTTATTGCCATAATTATATGCCAGCGAAGCTTGCCAAATTTGGCTTCAACACGACCATTGCTGATCAACATTTTTATTCTATACAACGAAAATGCTGATACATAATATACTTCTTCATTATACGAAGGATTAAAAACGATATCAACAGAATCTTTCGTTAATTTATTCGGATATCGGCTGGCAATTTCAGGCTTATCCAAGAACATAGACGAAAAACACCGCGCGAGTTCTCTTATGTCAAATAATCTTACGGCTTTAACGTTTTCATGAGAAGCATATTGGTTAGTTCTACGTTCGAAATACAGACGATGATCAGCGTCTTTTCCCCGGATGTTGAAATATTGTTCAATTTTCTTTGTTGTGTTTATTGTAGAAAGAAATTGGTCTTCATTAACTTTTGCCTGTCGGTTAGTAGATTTTACTATATCGTCTACGACATTTTGGTCCGATGTCTCCACTACCTTCAACATAAGTGTTGTGTCATCGTCAATCGAATGAGAATGTTCAAATAGTACGTTTGATGTCTGGCATCCATTCACAATCTGAAAATCTTTTATAAACAACTCCAATCCTGACATTCGAATATCTGGTGATATGAGAGTTATCCCATTATTTAAAATTCCAAAGCGGACTTGTTTACTTTTGTCATCCAAAGTGGAAGAAATTTCTGAGTTTATTTCTGCATCACTACCTAAAAAATCTCTCACGTTTTGATCAAAAACACTCTGCCTTAACTTACCGGTCTCGTCTTTTAGGACATTATTTATAAAATCGTTAGCCCTACAGGTTATAACGTAAGCTTCTGATATATTTGGCGCTTTTATGAAGGCTGCGCTGCCAAGAATAGGAAGTGTTGTTTCTGTTCCACCAGAAGTAGATTTCCAGAGAGGTATAAGACTATCTCTATTCAATAAAATTACGTCCACGTTAGAGAAGAGTCCTGTGTCAGAGATCGATTTCCTCATGGCGTCTCTTGCTGCTAAAATCTCCTTTGTGGTGGCGGGAGGTGCTGTCGTTGAAAAATAACAATCGGCAATCGGTTTTCCACCTTTTATTTTTCCCACATTTTTCAAAACTTCTTCAAAAATACATTTTTGGTTTTTCATGTATTCGCTATGAGGATATAAAGAGCTTTCTGATAAAAAATCTAAAATAGCAGACTGGAAATTTGTTATTTCTGATTTATCCCATTTTTCTGAAGTCTTCGCCTGTGTAAAAATTACAAAAACTTCCATTTCGCGTTTGCGTCCAGAAAAAGCCTCCTGCACCTCTTCTGGAGAAGAAACATACTCATCTCCAATAAAGATCATAACACCATCTATTCCAGGATCTTCACCATCATATCGCAAAACATTTGGATCAATATTATTGAGGCAAAATTTTCTAAAAACCGAAAAATTTAAGAAGGATTCAAATATCCTATCTTCTGTCCCTGTGATGGAATATTGTTCTTTAAAATCATTAAGGTGACTTTTTACTATTCTGTGCATAAATAATCTCTAAGGCTATTGAAAGTGGAATTTCCTTTCCTTACAATGACTGCTTTATGCGAAAGCGTCTAGCCCAATAAACGACCGGGACGAGGCGTAACCAGCCGTCAATCGTGCACTCCTCGGACGCGTACTTTGTAAATAAGAAAAGAAAAAACAGGGAAGACGCGCCACAGGCCGTCTGGCCGCCACAATGGTTCGGCCGCACGCGGCCCGCGCCCTGGAGGGCGCGCCATTGTCCCGTCCAGCCGTCTGCGCCTGCGGGAAAGCATCTGAAAAAAGAAAAGGATGCTCCCCATGGCGACTCCCGTCACAACAGTCTTCACGCTCACCGGCCCGCAGGACCGTCTGCGCCAGATCGCCGAAGAGCGTGCCTACCGGACCTGTGCACCAAACCAGATGGCGTGGGAGAACGACACAACGCTGGTGATGACCCTCGAAAACGGGATCGGAACGTCGTTCCTTGACCACGGGCATGGGCTGTCCGACGACTTCCCGGACGTCAGTATCCGCGGCATAGAGTATTTCGACTGCTTCGATGATCCGGGCTTTGCCAAATGGCAGGGCGGTCAGCTTGTCTATGAAGCGGATCTCATCACAGTCTTCGGAATCCTGTTCCCGACCGACGCCTCAAAAGACTGGCCGGGCTGTAGCGCCAGCTTCTGGCACAGGTCTCCGCCTCTCTCGGCGGCCATAGCTGAGAACTGTCCGGACTTTGACCTGATGCCGCTGCGGCAACGGGCAGGGCCAGCGCCCGGATGGGTCGAGACCTCGGATGGCTTCGCCACCCTTTTCCTCCGGCTGCCCTCAACACCCGATGCGCAGGATGGTCTCGGCGTGATCATCTATCCGGGGATCGGCAGGAGCACCCTGCTGACAGGTATCGACCGCTTCGGCGGCGTGGCCCGGTTCCGGCGTCAGGCCTATGGACAGGTCAGCGCACAGTGTCCTGAACTGCGTGCTGTCCTGCGGGACTGCTGGAAGGCTGACGAGAAGAAAAGGCGCAAGGCTCGCCAGGAGCGGAAGATTCTGAAAAGGAAGACGAAGAAGGAGAGCCGGGAGGGAAAGGACATCCTTTTCGATCTCTTCGATCCTGACCCGTGGGTGATGTAATGGGCAGAAGAAAAGAAGATCGGGGCGGCCCTGAAGGGTTCGTTTACTCTATCTCACTAGGCTCCTGCGTCGCCAAGTTCGACCGAGCCACAGTGTCCAGCCGCCCTCAACCGGGCGTCTGGCCCCTGCGTCTCGGCCCTTCCGGGTAACGGTTCACCCGCGTTCTTTTCCGATGACGGACGGTCCTGGTCTGGGGATCTGTTCGTGAGACGGCTCCTCAACCTCCCCGGCCAGTCCTGCGGACCGGCCGGGGAGGCACGTTCCACGACGGCGGCCTCGCATCCAGCGTTCAGTCTGACAGTCGCCGTGCCAGTCCGTAAAGCCACTGCGCGACCCTCGGCGGCAGGTGTCAGGCCCGCGTCTGCTGCAGGGCCGCACGCGACCCCGCATCAGCCGCAGACCCGCCCCCCTTGCTCAGGACGCTCCGGGCTTGACGGCTTGTCCCGTCGCCCGTCTTGGCCAGTGGCAGGATGGGCTCAGGAAAACGCCACCGTCATTCCACTCTCGTCGCCGTCAGTGTGCTCGCCGCACGGGCAGGATGGGTCTAGGAAAACATCAAATACCCTTTCAGTAATCAACAAATAAAACGCCTTTACATTCAGTTTTATTTCTTCGGAAATGGCGGTTTCCTGCCGTTTCTCGTTGACTGATACCAAGTAAAAACCTATTATCTATTCATGGACAGAGGCAATAACGCCGAACAAGTCCAGTCGATACGTTCCCTAAGTCTTGGAGGCTCTCATGGCTGGTTCCGTTAACAAAGTCATTCTCGTTGGCAACCTTGGTAAAGACCCGGAAGTCCGTCATACGCAGTCCGGGTCCAAGGTCGTGAGCTTTACGCTCGCCACGTCTGACACATGGAATGACCGCCAGAGCGGCGAACGCCGTGAGCGCACCGAATGGCACCGGGTCGTCATCTTCAATGACCGTCTGGGTGATGTGGCCGAGCGCTTTCTCCGCAAAGGCCGCAAGGTCTATCTCGAAGGCGAACTCCGCACCCGCAAGTGGACCGATCAGGGCGGTCAGGAGCACTACACCACGGAGGTTGTTATTGACCGTTTCCGGGGTGAGCTGGTGCTGATCGACAGCAACCGAGGCAATGGCGATGAGGGCGAGGGCGGCTTTGCTGGTGGAAGCAGTGGCGGCCGGTCCGGGGGATCGTCTGGCAATGGAAACCGCAATGCGGGCTGGGACGCACCGGGCGGGAACGACCTTGATGACGAAATCCCATTTTGAGTGCCGGGAAAAAGGAGCCTAGCGCCAGATGAACAAAGACCGCCTCATGGCGCTGCTGCCCCCGCCGCAGCGCTCCAAACACAAGGAAGACCGCTACAAGGCGATTGCCAGCGTCCTTCAGACATTCGCCCTCAGCGCGTGGGGGCTCGGCATCGTGACCCCGCTCATCTCAGGGACAGGACCGTTGACCCCCATGCGTGCCGTCACCTGCTTTTTTCTGGGAGCCGCGCTTGAGGCAATTTCTTTGACTTTTCTGGCGTATATCCCCTATCCTGAGGACAAGACGGAGGCGAAAACCAATGGATAACGTAACCCAGAGTATCCTGTTTATTCTTCTTCCTGCCGCTGCTTTCACCATCGGTCTGGGGCTTGCGATCGGACCCATTGCCACCCGGCTGGCAAAGCTGCGAACGTCCCATCAGTGACACCGACAGGCGGCCTCCGGGCCGCTTTTTTTTGTCCGCTCGCCCGGTTCAGTCAGGCGGGCGCGCCTCCTCGGCGCGAAGTGTCTTGCCCCCAATGCTCGCCCCCCACAGGGGGGCTGCGCCAGGACAGAGAAAAAGACTAGACTGGCCCCATGTCACGACAAACAGTCATCCGCGTCGGTGCGCTGAGTATCCAGCTCGCCATTCTTCTTCTGATCTGGCAGGGCTTTCTGCATCCCATCAGAGGAGGTCTGCTCGTGCTTGCCGTCGGGTTTGCCGCGTTCTTCCTCACGCGGGACTCTTCAGGCAGAAATCAGGGCCGTCAGTAGAAAAAGCAAAAGAAGGATCGGGGCGGCCCTGACGGGTTCGTTCACCCTATTCCGCTAGGCTCCTGCGTCGCCAAGCTCCACCGAGCCACAGGGTCCAGCCGCCCTTGATCGGGCGTCTGGCCCCTGCGTCTCGGCCCTTCCGGGTAACGGTTCACCCGCATTCTTTTCCGATGACGGACGGTCCTGGTGTGGGTGATCGGTTCGTGAGACGGCTCCTCAACCTCCCCGGCCAGTCCTGCGGACCGTCCGGGGAGGCACGTTCCACGACGGCGGCCTCGCATCCAGCGTTCAGTCTGACAGTCGCCGTGCCAGTCCGTAAAGCCACTGCGCGACCCTCGGCGGCAGGTGTCAGGCCCGCGTCTGCTGCAGGGCCGCACGCGACCCCGCATCAGCCGCAAACCTGCCCCCCTTGCTCAGGACGCTCCGGGCTTGACGGCCTGTCCCGTCGCCCGTCTTGGCCGGTGGCAGGATGGGCTCAGGAAAACGCCACCGTCGTTCCACTCTCGTCGCCGTCAATGTGCTCGCCGCACGGGCAGGATGGGTCTAGGAAAACAACAGGTATTCATAAAGTAACCAAGTAATCTTTTTACTTGTCATGCAAAAATAAAGCGCGTTTTATGGCGGTTTTCTGCGTTTTTTCGCTTGTCATGAAAGGCCAGAAAGGCTATCTTTTACTTGTCGAGAGGGATTGGCCCTCAAGACAAAGCGCCCCGGTTAGTGCTGGAACACCAAGCCGGGACTTCGCTAGACTAGAAAAGGTGAGTTTCATGTCCGACGCAGCAACCACAATCGCACCGAAGGCCCAGAACCGCAAGGCTGCAAACAAGGCCAGCCCCGCCGCCGTCCGCCGTTTCAACGAAGCCCGCGAGCGCACCAAGGCCATTGCCGCTCCCACGCTGGCAGACGTCATGCGCCTCGCCCCCAACGATGACAAGATCGCCGCTATCGTTCAGCATTTCGGTTTCGAGGCTGGCGACTATGACGAGCTGATGGGGGCCGGTCTCAGCATGATCCGCGACCAGTACACGCTTCTTGAGGATGTGCTTGTCGTCACCGACTTCCGGGGCGAGCGCAATTTCAAGGCCATGGAAATGCACCTTGGCCGCATCGTGGACGGCCTGATCCGCTCTGCCTATGGTGCCGCCAACTTCTATGAGAACAAGCGCCAGATTGCCCGCGACGAGCAGAACTCTTTCAGCAACGAAAGCCGCGACGAAGACCGCCAAGGCATCGACGGCGGGGAAAACCGCGTAGATCGGGCCGTCCGTTTCGCTGCACAGCAGGCCCCTAAGGCTTACGCGCTCGCCGTCATGGCTCAGGGCGCATGTGACGCCTACCGCGAACTGATCGGGGAAGACTGGAAGCCTTACGTCAAGGACAACGCCCGCAGCCTCACCGAGAACGTCCGTGCCGCACAATGGGGGGCCGTTCTCTAACCCCCACAGGCCGGGCCAGCAGGTCCGGCCACTCACCGGGGCCGCGCTGACGGCCTCGGCGTTGCCCTCGGCCTCTTCTCCCGTTCGCCCTTTTCATTCTCCCGTCGTTTTTTCCAGGAAGGCGGACGCGCCTCGTCGGCGCGAAGTGTTTTGCCCCCAATGCTCGCCCCCCACAGGGGGGCTGCGCCAGGAGCGTGCCCGTTTCAGTAATCCTCAATCGCGTTCGATAGCAGATCCAAAAACCATCCAGTCATGCCGGAAATGAACGCAGCCTCAAGGCAGGTCATGCCTTCCTTTTCATGGCCCATTAGCGCCGCTCCAAGCGCCATCGCTCCAAGCAGCGCTGTCAGAGGGACAGCGAGAAAGAGACCATAGCGCGTGCTGCGTCTCACCCATCCCATGGCCGTGTCGAAGACGGCTCTTGTCAGTGAGTGAACGAGGGAAGTTGCGCCATAACCGCTTTCAGAACCGTCTTGCGTCGCCGAGACGGCAGTCTTGAATAGAATCTGAACCACGAAAAGGGCTGTAAAATAAGGCCATACGGTGGGAAAGTGAGGCATCGTCTCGATCTCCAGACGCAAAACACTGGCCCGTTCGGGGCGCAGTTCGGTTCTGTGGCGTCGAAAGAATCATGCGTGAGCAGTTTGTGACTGAAAACTCTGTCCGAAGTTAATTTCCCGAGCCAGAAGTGAAAGAAGGATCGGGGCGGCCCTGACGGGTTCGTTCACCCTATTCCGCTAGGCTCCTGCGTCGCCAAGCTCCACCGAGCCACAGGGTCCAGCCGCCCTTGGTCGGGCGTCTGGCCCCTGCGTCTCGGCCCTTCCGGGTAACGGTTCACCCGCATCCTTTTCCGATGACGGACGGTCCTGGTGTGGCTGATCGGTTCGTGAGACGGCTCCTCAACCTCCCCGGCCAGTCCTGCGGACCGTCCGGGGAGGCACGTTCCACGACGGCGGCCTCGCATCCAGCGTTCAGTCTGACAGTCGCCGTGCCAGTCCGTAAAGCCACTGCGCGACCCTCGGCGGCAGGTGTCAGGCCCGCGTCTGCTGCAGGGCCGCACGCGACCCCGCATCAGCCGCAAACCTGCCCCCCTTGCTCAGGACGCTCCGGGCTTGACGGCCTGTCCCGTCGCCCGTCTTGACCAGTGGCAGGATGGGCTCAGGAAAACGCCACCGTCGTTCCACTCTCGTCGCCGTCAGTGTGCTCGCCGCACGGGCAGGATGGGTCTAGGAAAACAGGGGGCGATCAGCCGGGGCCGGGTGTTCGGGCAGACGAAAGAGACGGGTGGCCTGCCGGGTCCGTTGTGGAGGTCAGGGCGGGCTGGCCGGTCAGGGTCTGGATCAGGGCGCGGCCCGGTTCAGAGGTGGGAGTCCGGCTGGCATGGCGGGCGATGTCCCGATCCGTCCCGGCCAGTTCTGTCAGGATTTCTGCTTCCCGACCGTGAGCGGCCCCAAACGCAAAGGCCTTTTCCCGACTGTCGCCATAGGCTGCCATGTCCTTCTGCACCTTGCCCAGCTCGCGCGCGAAGGTGGGATTATGGCGCAGTTCTTTTTCGATCTCTTTCCCGAGCGCCGCATGACGGCCTCCGGCCTTCATGCCGGTGAAGGCCTGTGCTGCATCGCCGCCCTCCTGGCGGATAGCGGCCTCGATGTCGCGGCAGACGAGGGAAGGCGGGGCCGACCAGAACGCATGAAGAGAGGCGGCGGCCTTGCGGCCTTCTTCCTTGGCCTGTGCCAGGAGCGCGCTTTCGCGCTTCTCTTCCGCAGGCCCGAAGACAGCCGGAATGACCGGACGCGGTACGGGCCGAAGCACCGGAGCAGTAGAGGCCGTCAAAAAATCGGACTGCACGGTGACAGTGTATCCGCCATCCTGTCGGACGGCGTTTCGCAGATCCGCGACAGGCACCGCCACGATCCCGTCAGGCGTTTCAAACGCACCGGAAAGGCTGGTCCGTGTCTTGAAGATCCCCGAAACGGTTTCCCCAGGCGCGGCCGTGCGGATGACGAGGTCATCCAGCGGCCTTGCGGCAGGGCCAGAGCCCATGTCCTGCATCAGCTCCTTAAGGGCACGCGCACGGGTGGGATCGGTGGCATCTGTCAGCAAGGCCCCCATAGCAGGGTGATCCGGATCCTGCGTGCCGGCAATGGACGCGGACACCATGCGGGCTTTTGTGATGACGGAAAGGTCCACGTTATGCCCGTAATGACGGCCGAGTTCTGAAAGAAAGGCCTCCTGCGTTCTGCCGTTTCCTTCTCGGAACGGGTGGACATAATTGAGTTCGTTTAGAACCTTTCCGGCAACGGCCGCGAACTGCTCCGGCGTGGAGTTCTTCAGCACATCCGGGTTGCGGATGGGCTTGAAGGCCTCGTTTAGCCCCATGTCGATATGGGAGCCGGGGAGGAAGGTTGTTGACCCTTTCCGCATGGAGCCGATCGGTTCGACCCGTGCTCCGTCCACGACCGGCCTTTCGTGGCGCATGTGACCGGCCCACTCATAGACGTCCTGGAAGATATGCCGATGGATGGCCTTCAGGTGGTCGGCATCGAAAGAGCCGGACGGCCCCAGACCCATCCGGATTTCCAGAATCCTGTGACTGGTGCGGCGGTACTCTTCGGGGTGAAGCTCGGAATGGCGGCGCAGGCCGAGACGGTTTCGCAGAACGTCCGTCTGGTCAGGATCATCCGAGACATTTGGGTAGGTGTAACCGTGGGCGGGAGGCATTGACGCGTCAGAGGGCGGGATTCAGTCTCCGCCCCAGTTCGGCGAGGTCGATCTGTCCCGCGACGAACGACTGGCAGGCATCCTCGATAAGGGGATCATGCGTGTAGCCCTGCCGTCTCTGGGCCGCGAGGGTCCATTCGACCGCATCCTGACGGCGCGCGCGCTCTTCATCCGAAAGGGCGGAAAAAGGCGTCGGAGCGAAAAGGGTTTTGGCTGAACTCATAGGAAGAAATTAGCGGTTTTTGCGAGAAATGGCAAGGTTTTCCGGGCTTCGCGGCCTATCTGGATGCGTATTTTGAAGGAGCGATTATTTACGCTCAGTCGCAGAACGCGGCGGCACGATACCCTTATGACGAAGAGCCTTTCCCCTCTCGATAGCCGCCCGAAGCACCTGACCGGGCCGCGCCTGTCTCTTGCCCTGTTCCGGATCGGATGGTCCGAGCGTCAGGCCGCCGAGAAATGCGACATGCACCGCAACCAGTTCCGGCGCTGCCTGGAGGGCACGTCCTCTCTTCCGGCTGATCTGTCTTTGTGGCTACTGGATCTGGAAGCGGCCCATGTGGCCCATCCCTGTCCCCGGCAGAGAAAGGCCGATCCCATTCTCGCCGAGATCCGCAAAGCCGGGTGACATTGCCCGCGACGTGGTGGCTTCCGGTGTCTCCACGTCCAGGCTCAGGGGATATGAAAAAGGCAGCCCGGAGGCTGCCTTCAAATCGCAAACTCGCCTTCGTCAGTGCTGGTGGTGCTTGAAGTCAAAGCCGAGCTTTCCATTGCTCATCACATAAGGCGTGCATGTCACTCCTGGGTGAACAACCGAGTACGGCTTTAGCCACCTCGTGCTGATCCATGCAGGCTGGAGCGTGTAGGTCATTGTGAGAGCGTAGCCATTTTTCTGTGGCTCGACGGTATCAATAGCCATGACCACCGAAGCGTCAGAAATGACGGTAGCTGATGGAGCAGGGGCTGACATGAAAGAGATGGGATGGTGAGTGTCCATCATGACGTCATCGGGCGCATCCAATGCCATACAGACATGATGGTCGATCGGCTTTACCGGAGTGACGTTCGCGGCATGAGCTGTCCCAAGGACAGAGGCGAAACCGGCAACCGCTAAGAGGATTTGTCTGTTCATTGTCTCTCTCTATCACATTACGATGAAAGGACAGGGCTCGTGGCTCCGGTCCTCATTTTGTCCGCAACGGACTGCCTCCACTGTCCTACGGTCATTCCGCTTGTAACGCCGTTGCTGCTCATCTTGCTGCTGGAGATGTAGTCGGACATGAGGTCGCTTGAGTTTGCCTGGGCAAGGGCGTTTCCAGTTGTTGGGCCGAAATTATAATAGCCACGGGTATCAACGGCGGTCGGATTACTGACGCCGGCTTTCTGAAGAGAAAGGGCTGCGTCTTTAAGATATTGTGCGGCCGCAACAGCCTGTGTGGCCGGGTCCTGCTGTCCGGCAGTCCCCGAGGTGATGGTGCTGGCCAGTCCCGGGTTGGCGGCGAGCGCTTTGCTCATTTCTTCTGAATATGTGCCGTTCGACATCTGAAACGCTCCCGTGATGGTGTGGCCTGATCCGGTGGCCGTATAGACATTCTGGCAGCCTGATTCGACCTGACAGGTTGCGGCCAAGGCAGCAGGGTTCACGCCAATGGAGGACGCATTGTCAGCGGCCTGATAGCCCCATGCGCGGCTATAGAGCGTTTGCAATGAATCCGATCCGGTTGAGACGGGCTGCGTGGTCTGAATCACTTTCCCGTCCCCGCCGATCTGCTGAACTGTCCCGGCTGGTACCGTAAAGTTTGGCAGGCCGACTTCTGGATAAACGACATGCGGGACTTCAGGCAGGCCGTTAGGCACCTCAATCGACTGCGCCTGGCACGAACCGCTGAGGCCAAGTCCGACCGAGAAGGCCAGACCTGTCATCAGGAACTGTGGTTTAAGAGGGGGCGGCATTGAACACTCCTGTGTTGGGGTGGTCAGTATCCGCCCGTAGTCTGCGACTTTGAGTATTGTCTGAACAGCGCTTGTTGGCCCGAGGTGGTGTGTCCGTTTTGGACACACCTAAATCAGGTGATCGAGGATAATTCCGAAGACGGTTCCGCCCACGATCATGGTAGCGAACCATCCGGCCCGCTTGCTGATTTCGTCCCGTCGAACACGAGTGCCCGCCATCACGATCTGCGCTTTCATGCTTTCGGCGATTTCGCCTTTAACGGTGCCAAGGACTTCCGCGACCTTCGCCTTGACGGTCTTTTCGTCAATCTTCTGGAGCTGGCGAGAGGCTGCCACGCCTTCATGAAGAGCACGCCTGACCTCAATAACCTCTTCTGTTGCCGAGCGTGTGCATTGATCCAGCAGGCTCTCGCACTTGGCAACGCACTGCTCCATTCGTGTCTCGGCCTCCTGAAACAGCGCTCTATGCGCTGCCTCCGAGTGTTCACGATCCTTGAGAAGGAGGGCCTGATGAAGATTGTTCATCTCCATCAGGATCATGAGGCCATCCAGAACCTTGGCCTCAGGTGAACGCGGCCGAAGCGTCCAACGATGCGTCTGCTCGCGCAGCGCATCCAGTGAGCTTTCGAATCTGGCCTGACAGTCGGAAATCCTCTGGGTAAGGCCTTCAGACATTACACGTCACTTTCGGCCGGAACAGGGAGGCCCTTAGGCATATTCGGCAGGCGACTGGCGCCGAGTTCCTGAAGAAATGCGGGAAAATCACGGCGATACCAGCGGTCCATGGCCAGTCGATCAAAAATGGAGCTAGTCGGGAAGCCGTCCTTCTGCTCGCCTGCGGCGTAGGCCGAGAACGTCATCGCCCGGTCGCACACGTCTTTCATTGGCTCAGCGGCCGGATACATGAAGATGTCCGCGCCATTCTCCATCGCCTCTTCGACGGCTGGATGGTGGGAAACGACATCAACAACGTCATCCACGTCCAGTGAAGGAGGGATGAGGCCTTCATTGATGATGATCGCGGAATTGCGGGGCGAGAACTTCTTCTTTTTCTGGAGATCTTCCAGATAGTCCAGATCAGCCCGCTCATGCCCGATCAGAAAGACCACCGAGAGCGTGATCCCCATCATGTCAAGCGCGCGGCTTAGGGATTCCGTGTTGATCAACTCGTGCAGGGCTGTCCATCCGCCGCCGATGTCGAGAATGGCGTCATGGCGACTTTCCATAAGAGACTGGATTTTTTCTTCCAGCCATTTTCTCTGGCGCTTTGTGTCGCCTGCGGCCGGACTATCCGCGTCATGGAAATTCGAGATTGAGTGTGAGCGGTTCAGGAGATCGGTGTTCCAGATCTCCGGCGTTCCGCCCTGGTCATGAACGGTCTGTGCGAGAGCATTAAGCAGGGTCGTTTTGCCAACCCGCTGACGACCGATGATTGTGAAGATAACGGGCTTTTTCTTGGCGGTGGCCTTGGGGGCCGGTGCAGACGGGGTGGCTTTGACGTCAGCGTCCTTGGTCACAGTCAGGCTCCTGTTGAGGTGATCCGCCTCCCGATGAGACGGACTGGTGTTCCTCTTTCGAAAGCCATGATGACCGCTTGATCTGCGACTGAGATGCTCCTGGGTAAGAAAATCAGTCTGGTGTCAGACGGTACTTTTCCTCTTTGCGGGCGCGGATCTTTTCGCGCAGGCGCTTCAGTGAGTCTCTGCTGTGCTGCGGAATTTTCTCATTGTCTTCGATTGCCACGGGAGGTGTCGCGCGGATCGGATGAGCCGACACCAGCGCCTGTCCGGTTGCGTCTTCGGGGCTGCTCAGTTCACTTGGCCTCACTGAAACAGGCTCCTCGCGTTCAGCCCAGTGAGCCTCAATTTCGTCCGGACGCCAGTCGGGAGCAATCTTGCTCGGAGGCAAAATCCTTTCTGGCCTCACTGCCGAGGTGTCTGACTTGGCATCCACCGGAAGGCCCTGAGCCTCATTCTGAAGACGGTACCACTGTTTGCTGATGACGTTCGCCATCCGCGGACTGACCTCGACGTTCAGGCCCGAGAGACGCGCCGCGCCGAGAATATCTTTCCACGTTGCGACCCCGGTCTCACGAAGGTCGGCGACCTCGGCCATGTTGGTGCGCAGCCACCTGTAGAGTGGGCTCGCCCGGTCCCGCAATGCGCGCTTTCCATTCCTGGAAGTCTTCAGGTCGTGGAGTGGATTTGTCACGGGCGGTCTCCTCGAAGTGTGTCCGTTTTGGGCACAGCGCGGGACTGACGGCCTCTGCGTGACATGGTCCCAGAGCCCAATACAGCCGTCTGAAGCTATACACACGGCGTTTTCACGGCGCAAGTCCGGCGCGTTCACGGCGTTACCACGGCGCTCCTACGGCGTTTCTACGGCGACCCCACGGCGTGAGCGCGGCGAAGGCACGGCGTAAGCACGGCATAGAAAAAGAGCTTCTTCATACACCATTGCACCGTTGGTGCGGACGGCTTCGCCGCCGAGAGGCAAAAGAGGAAAAGGGTGCGGTTAGTAGCCGCACCCTTTGGTCGCGCTTCTGATGGTCGGCTCAGTCGCAAACCACGCTGTCATGATGACTGTCCCACCCCGAAGGAGACACCCGTGACACTGGCAGCAGAGACAATCTATGAGCAGCAGAAGGCAGGTAGCCTTCCACTTGAAACATCGTCTGAGTTCATCTTCGCCGGAGCGACGCTGCGCTCTGTCTCCCACCAGGGACGGCAATGGTTTCTGATTGCGGACATCTGCGGAGCACTCGAAATCAAAGGGCCTGCCGATGCGGCGAAGCGACTGGACGATGACGAAAAGACTCTCATTCGAGTACAGACCGCAGGTGGCCCGCAGCAGGTGGTGTGTGTCACCGAGAGCGGCGCGTATCATCTTTCTTTCGTATCCCGGAAACCAATCGCTAAACGCTTCCGCCGCTGGATTACAGAAGAGGTTATTCCTCGCATCCGGGAGACAGGTTTCTACGCGCTTCCAGGAGGTTCATCTGAAAACCTTGAAGACCAACAGCATCTAAAGGGGCGCTTCCAGGCACCAGGCCGCTATGTCGTTTTAAGCCTGCCGAATGCGCCACTCGTGATCGAGACGCGCGACATGGACGAGATCTTACTCGACTTCGATCAGGCCGACATGCAGGCTTTGGTGAGTTCCGCACAGCTGGTGGGATCGCTGTGGCGGAGCTATCGCGCTGAGATTGCGATCCTCAATGAACCGCTGACACTTGATGAAGGCCTACAGCAACTCGATCAGGCCATCTCCCTCAGCACCCGTCTGGCACAATGGGTCCAGCGAGCTTCGGAAAACAAAGCCTTGGCGCTAGCGAAGGCTGGGACGAAATGATCTCAGTCGCATGAGGGCTTTCTATCCTGCCCTCATGACAGATCAAACCCAGACCCCCGACCGCGCTCCCGAGACCGATGTTTCGGATCGGGAGCTTCTTCAGACCCTTCTCGCCCGCTCTGACGAGCAGGGCGAAGAGATCCGGTTCATCAGCGAAAAGCTGAGTATCCTGATCGAGCTTCTTACCCCCTCGGAGAAGGGGGACGGCCCGACACTGGACGACATTCTCGCGCGCCTGGTCGAGCTTATGAAGGATCAGGAGCCGGTCATCAGGCGTATCGACCACACGACCGCTAGAAACAACGACCTTCTTGAAGGCCGTAAGGTTCGTCCGAAGACAGAGGACGGCCACACGTCATGATGACCTTCCGAAAGATCTCTGCTGCGTGTCGAGGCAGCATTGTCGCGGCCTACTTTACGGAAGGCGCGCCCGACCCCGAACACGATTTCCGAAAAGACGGAGGCAAAGTTCCGGATGGAGATGGCAAGCGGCTAACCAGCTACTACACCGGGCGTGACAGTCGAGCTTCATGGCGTCCCGATATGTCGCCTCATGTCGCGCAGGCTCTGGGCGTGGACTTGCGCTCCCCGCCCCGTCATCAGGATCTCAGCCGACTGTATGAAGGTAAACGGGCTGACAATGGTGAAGCATGGTCGAAATCAGAGCGAAAGATCAGTGCATATGATCTGACCCTTGCCCCTCACAAGTCCATCAGCCTGGCCGCTGAGCTCGCGCCGACCGAGGCGGAGCGCGCCGCGATCTGGCACGCCATTGATCAGGCCAATGATGACACAATGCGCTATGTCGCCCGTGAACTTGGATATGCTCGCAGAGGCCATGGCGGGGAGGGAGGCGCAGAAAAAGGAGATGTTGCCTGGGTCTCATATCGGCACACGACCGCACGCCCTACCGTGGAGGCAAGAGACCCTGAAAGCGGTCTCACTTATCTGATAGACAGTCGCTCGGGCGGCGACCCGCATGACCATATTCACAACACGTTTTTCAATGTCGTAGTGACAGAAGACGGCCATGTAGGATCTCTCGATACGAAAAGGCTGCGATCTCGCGTGCACGAGTTCGGTGCCTTTTTCCAGGCACGGCTGGCCGGCCGGCTCCGACAAATTGGAGTGGCTCAGGGGTACGACGCCAACGAACAGGCCACCGTGGCACTTGGCGTCTCGAAAGACCTTTGCGATTTCTTCAGCAAGGGCCGCAGACAGGTTGTGCAGGCTGCAAAGGATTATGCTGCGAAAGAAGGTCAGGACTGGGAGACCATGCCGATTGAGAAGAAGCAGCGCATCCTCTCAATGGCAGGTCTTGCCTCCCGGCACGGGAAAGAGCGCCATGAAGATGAAGTAGAGACCTGGAAGCGACAGGCCCGTGAACTTGGCTGGGAGGAGGGCTCATTACTCGGGTCCCCGCTGGAAGAGATCGCTGATCCCAAAGACCGGCATGAGCAGGCCTATGCGTTCGCGGCCAGGCATCTCGGCAAGGAATTTGAGACGGCAGCCGTTCTCGATCATGACAAGCTGAGGATGTACGCCGCTCGCGGCCTCATCGGAGCGGGCATCCCCGGGGGCATTGAAGACATTGACCAGGTCGTCAAACTGATCGAGGACAAAGGCCTTGAGGTTCGAGGCGAACAGGTCAGTCTTGTGTCCTGCGTGAAGAATGACCGGGTCCGCGTGACCAACACGGCCCAGATCCGTGTCGAGGAGACCCTTGCCAAGGAGGCCGTTCGGGCCTCGGCAGATCGTAGTGCTTCCCTCTCGGACGCCCAACTCACAGAGGCCATCGAACGATGCGACCTCGATTTCGACAACGAACACGGCCAGTCCCAGAAGGCAGCGATCTATGCCCTGGGGAAGGCCGGAAAGATTTCGATGCTCACGGGTGTTGCCGGCTCTGGCAAGACAACGCTGCTTCAGCCGCTCGTGGATGCCTGGAAGCGGGATACCCGGTTCTCGGAGAAAGGCCGTGAGATCATCGGTCTTGCCACGGCCTGGCGTCAGGCCGATGCGCTTGGTGATGCCGGGATCCATCAGCGCTACGCCATGATGCCCTTCCTCAGCCGCCTTGAGAAAGGCGAGCAGACCGTGGATGAGAACACGGTTCTGGTCATTGACGAGGTCGGCCAGATCGCACCGCGCCAGATGCTTCAGCTTCTGGAACTGCAACGCGTGAGCGGCTGCACCATCAAGGCCTTGGGCGATCGGGAGCAGGCACAGTCCATTGAGGCCGGTGATACTGTCGAGATCCTGCGCAGGGTTCTGGCTAAGGAGGACATGCCGGAGCTGCTGTCCACGGTCCGCCAGACAACGGCCCGCAATCGTGAGATCGCCGGACTGTTCCGTGGCGAGACACCGGATGCAGATGCACTGGATGCGCTTCGCCCTAAAGGGAAGGCTGCCTATGCCAACCGGGATCAGGAAAACTGGGACGATCCGCGCAACGCCTTCCATTTTGAGGAAGTCCGCCGCGCCATCGACATGAAGCGCGAAGACGGCACCATCCGTCTGGTCGGCGGCGATCAGGACGAGGTGCTGCAAAAGATTGCCGAGCTTTATGTAACGCGCCGCGACGCTCTGGCCGCGTCCGGATCCAAGCGCGGGATCAGCATGTCGGCCCTAACCAACCAGGACGCGGCCGACCTCAGCCGCGCCGTGCGTAAGATCCTGCAGAACCGTGGCGAAATCTCCCGGGACGAAGTGAAGCTGGATGCGGTCGATCAGCGCGGCGAGACTTACGAGCTTCAGGTTGCAGCCGGCGACAGGTTGCGCCTGTTCCGGCGCACCTGGGGGGCGGTCGAAGGGAAAGGGACGACCGTTGGCAACAACGGCGATGTCGTGGAGGTTGTCTCACACGGCAAGGACGGCCTGAAAGTCCGGATGAAGGATGGGCGGGAAGCGGATGTTGAATGGCGTCGGCTGAAGGACCACAAGACCGGCCGGATCCTGCTTGGCTTCGGCCATGCCATGACCATTGATGCCGCCCAGGGCCTCACCTCAGACGAACATATCAACGCGCTTCCGCGAGGCGTGGCGACGGCAACCGGGTTTACGTCTTACGTGGCAGAGAGCCGAGCCAAGGGCACGACCTGGACCATGATCTCAGACGGCGCGACGTTTGAGGCCGTCCGCAACGGGCGCGCGCTCGGTGATACGACGGAGATCACCAGTGATGATCTGTGGAACCATGTGGCCAAAGGCATGTCCAACAAGCCCTACAAGGCGCTTGGCATGGATCTCCCATTCACCTCGCAGGAGGAACGGGAGAAGCACGTTCAGGAGTTGATCCGCCTTGGTAAGATGCAGGAGGAAATGGCGCAGGAGGGCCGCGACTATGGGCGCGAGGTGGCCAACCGCGTTCAGGCGATCACCTTGGAAAAGACGGCTGCTCCGAGGCTGAGGGAATTGGACCAGCAGATCGCAGAGCTTCTGGTGCAAAGCGGTTCTGCTATGTCTCAAGCGGAACAGGAGTTGCGTGAGAGTAGATTCATGATTGCCAAGACCGCCTCGCCAGCGGTCTAAGTTAGGGCACGCAGTTCAAAATCGGCTGCCCTCAGAATTTATGAACCCTGCTTCTCGGTGAGATACGGTGAGATCTGGAGGTACGGCTTCATGACTTCTGGAAGCCCTGTCTGATAAAATCGAGGCAGGAACTCGTCAGAGTTAGCTATCATCTCTCGATGGAATCTCTGGGTGGGGTCGCGTCTTGAGAAGTCACTTGTGAAGATTTTGCTTGGGCCATTCTGCTCCACCTGCTTGTTAATGGCCTCGGTCGAAATTAATTTCGAAAAGATCTGGCGCCTTGCGACATCGAGAGCAGACTTAACCTCAGGTCCAAACAGAAATAGTGATCCCTCGCCATGCGAGATTAAATCATTTTCATTTTCTTTAAGTAAAAAGATACGATCCGAGTTCTTTTTATAATCGGAATATCTTTCTTCGTCGTCGATGTAGAAGCTAGCCGTAGGTGTTAGCTTGTGTGCAGCTACGGCCATTCTCAGAAACAAGTCGTATGTCTCAAACCGTTTTTCAAACAGTTCTAATCTATGTTTGTCCTCAGCGATGCGCTTTTGTCCGGCAGCAGTCTGGTGTTGTTGCCATCCAATGTAAGCTGTTATGAGGCCAATAACGAGCGCGGGTACTGCCTTGAAGACATCCTCATATTTGAGGCCCTGTGCGTGATCCAAGAAGATAGACGGGAAAAATAATACAACCGTCATCAAGACCAAGCATATCGTCAGAAAAGTGTCTCGGCTGCCTGTCATTTCATGTTTCTTGCAGTAAGAGGTTGCCCAGACAAAGCTTTCTCCTCTTACTACGACACTTGCAACCGTCGCCATCTCCTCTTTTTTGAGGGGCAGGTGATCTGTTCAGAGGCCAGATAGGCTCTATTGGTGCAAGCAAATTGCTTTCGACTTACGCTTAATGAGCACTTTCCAGCCGCCATTAAGCGTATAAGGGGTTTCTCGCCTAAGCCTGAAGCCTGTCCCCTATTTTGCGAAAGGCGGCCAAGATTTCCTTCTCGCTGGCCCCTTTTGCTCCGGGTGTATTGGCCGGTAGAGTTCTGAGGTGATCGCGGGTCGCCAGGACGAGCACAGCGCGCCGACGAGGCGTCCGACCGGTCTGACTGCCCACAAGCCGCTCCAGTTGCTCAATCTGCCCCAGAAACGCCCCATCCATGGGTTGCGCAGGCACAAGGCTTTCGTCCTTGTTGTCGTCGCGCTGGAAGCGTCCCCAGGCCAGCATCCCCGCGAACGGCGTGTTGCCTTCTCCATGGCCGTGAGCCGTGGTGGCCCGCAAGAAAGCCGTCAGATCGGTCAGGCTTGTACTGACATCGCCCATGAGGGCCTTGCTGTCCCGATGGTTTTCATTCGCGATCCTGCCAATCAGGGCAGCGACCGCTGGCGGGAAGGCCGAACTGGCCGTCTCGATCTGGAAGTCGCCGTTTTCCAGCGTTTCGACAATGCCCCATGTCTCGGCATCCGGATCCACACCATGGCCGGTCTTGGGAGAGGGCAGCATGACCGGACGGGCGCGTCGTACCTCGCCTGAGCGTCCATTGATGTCGGCAAAGAAGGTCTTGGAATGAATGACCCGGCCGCCGAACATCGTGACGGCCTCACCCTCGATCAGGCTTTGCAGATCGTTCCAGGGCAGGCGGGAGACCTCGCGGACCTCAGCGCCGGAGCCGTTGTAATATCCGTAGCCATCGTTCTCCACGCGGGTTGCCTGTGTGACTTCGACCTTGTCGGCCTGCTGTTCCAGCCATTCACGGGTCTTCATGGCATCCTGAAGCCGCAGCGCATGGGTCAGGTTCGCGTTGCCGAGAAGGGAGAAGGCCTTTTCGCCGATCCGGGCCGTCAGGCCGGGCAGATCCTGGAACGAGATCCAGAACATGCAGTTCAGGCCACGGCCCATGGCGAGCATCCGGTCCATGCCGTCCGTTACATAGGCGGCCAACTCATCGAAGAAGATTTGGAACGGCGCATCGCCGGCACCGGCCTTCAGCTTGAACACTTCGCTGGCAGAGCCGTGCAGCTTGGCCCCGAGAAGCTGGGCCATGACGCCGCGCAGCGAGGCCACGACGATTTTCCCCAGGCCCGCCAGACTGTCCGAGGAGTTCTCCAGAGACGGCAGGATGACGATCAGGATGCGGCGGTTCAGCACCACATCGCGCATGATGATGTCGGCCGTCTCGGCGCTGAAGATATGTCCGAGGCTGACGCCAAGCTGGGTGAAGACGCGCGAGAAATACATCTTGGCATAGCCGTGCTGTTCGGACGGCTTGTTTTCCTTCTGCGCGTTCCATTCCAGTGAGGAATCATAGCCGGGCAGTTCGCCGAGATACGCCTGAAGCGGCCAGAGCACATCGTCCGGGATGTCCTCAACCCTTCGTTCGATGGCCTGATTGGATCCGGGATTGCGGATAAGGAAGACCTTGTGCCGCGCAAGGGTGCCGATCCAGCGGAGGTCGGTGGCATAGCGGATCGCGTCGATATTGATGGGAATGCCGTGGGTGTCGCGCATCCAGACGAGGGCCGGAACCACCGTTCCGATGAGGCCGACAGCGCGGTCACGAAAGACGCCGTTGGAATCATTGGCCGACTGCTCGCCAAGCTGGCTGACCAGCATTTCGCGGATGGCATCAGCGTTTCCGGTGGCAAACGGATTGAACGTGTTGGAATCCCGCGTGCCGGAGGCGGCGAGAAAGTTCAGCGCCAGCACCTGATCATCGAGCCCGAACCGCCGTGCGAGGGCCAGCACATCGCCATAGACGGTGTTGTCGCCCTTGGCGTCCACGAGAATGCAACCGGAGCCATGGGCCAGGGCGTTCGTCATCAGGGAGACAATGGCCGTGGTCTTGCCGGACCCGGTGGTGCCCGGAATGGCCGCGTGCTGACGGGCCGCATCCGAAGACATCCAGAGCTGACGACGGGTGCGCGCCTCGGTGCCGAGATAAAGAATGCCGTTGGCCTGGCGGGGTTTGCGATCCTTGGGATTGAGATCGTTCGCATCCTTCAGCCCGCTGTAGCGCGGCATGTGGAGCGGAAGACGCTCAGGACGGAGGACAACCCAGGCTGCCACGGCCGGGGCCGCGAGGATCAGCGCGCCATCAATGGCAGGCACGAACCAGCCCAGACCGACCCCCACAAGGCCGAGCCAACCGGCCAAAGGCGAGCGAAGCTCCTCCTTCGTCTTTGTCCAGAACGGGCGGGTGTCGCGGTATGTCTTCCCCCGCTCAACCTGCTGGTGGCCAAGCGGTGCGCCAATTTTGCGAGCCGTCATGGCCTCAGTTCTCCAGACCGAACGGCGAGCCGGCCTGTGCTGGCGCGGGTGCTGGGGACGGCATTTCCAGATGGGCGGGCTGATGCAGCGCCTTCAGGATCTGCTGTGGTGCCGTGGGTGCCTGAGCTTGCGGCTGAGTCTCCAGCGGGCCGCTGGAAGGCAACGGCGGAAGAGGCGCAGATTCAGGCATCGCAGGCGCCGAGGCGTGCAGGCCGCCAAAGGTGTACAACAGACCTGCGCACACGGCGGCTGTCGCGGCAACCGGCAGAAAGCGGCGGATCCTGCTGACCGGAGCGGCCTGAGGTCCAACCGGGGCGATCTCGGCCTGAGGGGCGGCCACAGGCAGGGCTTGCGAAAAATGAAGATGGATCGGGGCCGTGCTCCCCTCCTCGATGTCGAGCGTGAGGGGTGCGTTCTGGCCATGCTGGAGAATGATGCGGGTCATGAAACTGTCCTTCAGGCGGAGCGGAGCGTGGAAAGGGCGCGATCAAGCACCGGGATGTAGAGGGGGCGACGCAGGCGCTGTTCCTCGGACCAGTGGGCGCGGGCGCCAGCGGCTTCGATCCGGGGATTGGGATGCACGTCTTCGTTGGGGTTTTCACTGGGGTAGCCCAGGGAGTGCAGGGCGTACCAAAGCGGCCGGTCGATTAGCTTGACGATGGCAAAGGCAGGCGGCGCCAGCACGCCCGCTTCAAATCTGGCATCGCACAGAAGCGTCATGAGGGCGGTCGTGGTCCATCCGTGACGGTCACAGCTTTGCGCGATCGTGGCCTGGACGTCAGGGTCTGCAAGGAAGTCCTGCGCGTCCTTCAGGACGTTTGCGGGCACCTTCAGGCTGACCTTCGGGCCGGTATCGCCATCAAGGCCTGCGTCTGCCAGACCTTCAGACAGTTGCCCGAGCAGGGTCATGGCCTCATCGCGACGCTTGAGTTTGTGCAGCGCAAAGGCGGCAAAAAGCACCTGAGCCGCAGGTGGGGTCGCGACGGGTCCGGCTGTTGTGTAGTGCGGGCCGAGCTGACGCTCGAACGCCTCCTGTGCGCAGACCTCACTGAAACTGCCATCAGCGGCTGTGGCAAAGCGGCTGCGCCACTCGTCGGCCGTCAGGGCCGGATCGGCCGGGAGGGGTGCCCCGGTGGACGGCGCAACCAGTCGGGTGATGCGGCGCTTGGCAAACCCGCGCAGGGTCGGAAACATTTTTGCCTGCACGGCAATCAGCCCTTCGAGATCGAGGACGGCCCGCAGCGCCTTGTTCTCCCCGAAGAAGAGGCACAGACCTGCGCAGATCCCGCCGACCAGGACGGCAACCCACCGAAGTTGCATCCCGACGATGGACAGGCCGTAATAGAGCTGAATCAGACGAATGGATGCCGGATGGTGCAGGGCCTGATGAAGCTGGAGATTCAGACGCGCCAGCTCTGGGGTCGGCGAGAGGATGCCGATCTGCCAGATCAGGGCCTCGCAGTAGAAGCGGCTGATCTGCGTGTGGAATGTTGACCAGACCATATAGGCCAGAACAACCATGCCCAACAGCGCAACACCGGCCAGCATCAGGGTGATTTCCCCTGACGAGCGCGTGCCTGAGGACCGCGAAGCTGTGCCACTCATGCCGGGTCTCCTTGATGGCTGGTGCGGATCAGGGTCTGGGAAATCTCGTAGAAGCGCTTCAGGTAGGCCGTGCCAAAACGAGGCGTATGGGAGTGATAGCCTGCGACGGCCTGCCAGAGATCGCCCCGGGCCTTGGTCATTTCCTGCCCGAGGATCCAGCCGCCCGCTTCAAGATTGGCGCAGGAATTGTTCCGCAATGCCGCGTAGGCGCGGGACGGGGTGGTGTGCCAGTGGCGCGCAATCTCGGGAACATGGATCGTATTGACCTGCATGGGGCCAAGGTCGGACGTGCCGTTGGTATTCTGCACGGCCTGACCGGGATGGCCGCCTTCGACATAGAGCAGGACCAGCATGACGCCCGCTGGCACATGCGCGTTATGAGCGGACTCCTTCAGGCAGGCCGCAATCTGGCGTCCGCCGTCGTCGGCCGAGGCAGCCGGGGCCGCCATGAGGGCCGCGAGGGCCAACGGAAAGAAAAGGCGGGTTTTCATGCGGCCTGCTCCTTCTGGACGGAGACAGGCTGAAGACGTGCCATACTGGCCTGCCAGAGGCCGGTCAGATCACACAGATTGATCTGACCGTTCTGAACCGGAAGCGCGTCCAGCACATCGAGCAGGCAGAGCAGGACCGTGACGGCTGACTGCGCGTCATGGTCGATGACGGTCACGCCGAGGGCGGCTTCAGGATCATCGACCAGCTTCAGGCCAAAGCCGTGCCGCGTCATTTCAAACCACAGCGCCTCGGCGGTGATCAGGAAGGCTGGCAGGAAACCGCTGCCGGACGCCGCGACCGTGCTGGCGCAGGGGGTTGAGTTGGTGGCATCGCGCAACAGAACGCTGAGGCCCTTGCGGTCGATGGCCCGGACCAGAACGTCTGACAGCAGGCCGATGGCAGGAGAGGCCGTCATCCGTAGCGCCTCCGCTTCCAGGTCGGCCGACCGGACCGGACGGGGCCGGTGACAAGGCGGCGGACGGTTCTGAGGGCCGCGGGCAGCGTCAGGCCAAAAAAGCTGATCGTTGCAAACAGGGCGGTCCCCAGAACGCCAATATACAGCGTCGTCCAGCTCCAGTACGTGACCGTCACGAGAAGCGGCAGACAGGCCCGGCCATCAAGGATGGCCAGACGGACAGGTTTTGCGGTTGCGCGCCACATCAGGCGTCTCTCCTCCAGGCCTCATTGGCCGTCTGTTCGGTGATCAGCCCGTCTTCCAGGGCCTTGCGGATGGCGACCGCGTAGCTCTGGCCGTCGCTTTCGATGGCCTGAGCCACGAGATCGGGCCAAAGCTCGCTCTCGGTGCGCATGAGCTGACGGCGCAGATCCTGATGAAAGGTCAGGTATTCGCGTACCGCGACACGGCCGCCGCCGACCCGATCCAACAGACGCTGGTTGATGACGAAACGCAGCGACTGCGCCAGAGCGCTGACGAGATTGTCCCGTTCGGCCCGGGGGCACAGCGCAATGGAGCGCTGGATCATGAGGGGGCCGTTATCGGCATGGATGGTGGTGGAGAGCTTGCCGCCCGTGATGGCGCAGTTGATGGCCGCTTCCATGGTCGGGCCGTCACGACACTCGCCAAGGACCAGATCCGAGTTTTCGCGGCGCATGGAGCCTTCGACAAACAACGGCGGCGTCATGTTTGGCGGTCGGATCTCCGTCTGGGTGATCCGGTTGCCGTTAGGAGGCTTGAGGCTGTCGAAAAGGAACTCGATCGGCTGCTCGCCCGTGGAGATGTTGCACGAGACGGTCGGATCCATCAGACGCTCATGGATCAGCCCGAACTGCAACGTGGTCTTGCCCGATCCGGTCGATCCTCCCGTGAGCACCATGCCGCTTCTGAGCAGGTTCGTGTCGCGGATCTCCTGCTCGACGCGCTGCTCATCCAGGCTCTTCGGCAGGGTCGGGATCGGCCGCAGGACAAGATTCATGCCCGGGCCGCGCATGGTCTGTACGGGAAAGATGTTGATACGAAAGCGCAGGGACTCACGACGGTTGAGCGTCACGCTATAGGCCGTATCGAGCTGAAGGCTGATCAGGACGCGCGCCGAGCCGTCCGCGCCATAGACGTGATCCACGATCTGCTTGAGATCCAGCGATGTCGTGGGGTCCATGGTGGCGTAGCGGTTGCGGCCATGAACCGTGAGCGTGGCACGGTGTCCGGTCAGCAGGTCGATGCGCGACGCGCCGAGGCCATGCGCCCATTTCAGGAAGTCATCGAGACCGGGTGCATGTTTCCGGGCTTCAGCAACCCACGGGTACTCGCGCTTCGCCCGTTCGTGTACCCAGGTTTCGGTGTCGCGCAGTTTGAGGACGGCGCTCATCGGCAGTCCTCCGGATAGGCGACGCGGGTGCGGGCCTGGAGGCCGGGCTGTCCGGTGATCCGGATGACACGGTCGCCAAGATGCAGACTGTCGCCGCCGCCCACGGCCTGACGGTTCTCGAACACCACGCGTGGCTCTTCGACGCGACCGGCCCGCAGAAGCACGCGGTAGCGGGCCATGCCCGTGATGTCGCGCTGAAGACGGGAGAGATCGGACAGGTAGATCTCATCTGCCACCTTTTCTCCGGATGCCCAGCCCTCAGCCACCCAGTCGTTCCAGTGCCGCACTTCCTTGTCCGTGTGAGGCAAAGCGGATGAGGCCGGATGACGTGGCTTGTTCCAGGAGCGGACGAGATAGGTCCGCCAGTTCGGTGCGGCGGACGTAAGCTGTGCCTCTCGGGTAATCTCGAAGACGCAGCGGCTCTCATGGGCAATGGTGCCGGTATCATTCAGGGCAAAGGCCATCTGCGCCTGACTGACGATCGGGGGCTGCATCAGCGTCTGACCATCACCGACCGGCAGGACGAAGGGGCGGAAATCGAACGTCGTGTCGAGGATTGGCTCGTTGTGGCGCAGCATTTCATTGATGGCGAAAGACCGCGCTGCCTGTCCGCCCTGTGCGCCGTAGGTCAGCGCGGCCTGCCGGATCTGCTCGCGTCGGCCTGGCTTGAGGTCGTCGCCGGCTTCATCGTTCGGTCGCGCATCCTGCAAGGCTTCGAGAGACGGTGGGGCCTCGCCGCCTGTGATGCGGTCGAGCTGAAGCGCGCCTGTCACCGGGGTGTTGGCAGGATTGCCGAGGGCCTCATCATTGGTGTTGACCTGATCCGCGCCCGGTTCAGGCGGGTTGGGCATGGACACGAGCGTTCCGCTCCGGGCTGGCGGAGGAAGGGAGCTTGTGGACGGCATAATGGTGCCGGTGTCGGCCGCACCTGCGAGAGACGGGAATGCGAGGAAGGCAGCCGTTGCGAGGCCGCAGAGCAGGGCGCGATCAGCCATGGTACGTCACCGAGATTGCGTGGGAGAGGGGATCGACAGAGACGGTGGCCTGATCTCCCGCCTGCTCGCCGAGCGCGCGCAGGTGGTCAATCACCGGGGCCACGGCATTGATCTGGACAATGACCTTCCGGTGGGGGCCGAACGTGGTCACGCTGTAGCCGATGTCTTTGCCGAGCTTGCGGACCGCAGGCTCAAGTGGGCCTTGCCAGACAAACCAGACCTGACGCTTGAGGTCAGCGGGCAGGCCGGGGTCCGGGGTCATGGGCGGCGGGGTCGGGCGCAACGTGCCGAGTTGGGCCAGATCCGCGTCGGTCGTGGCAATGGCGCGTTGCAGCGCAAGCTCGGGATTGGCCATGCCTGTTGTCGCCACAGGCTCTGGCGGTTTGGTGGCGCAGGCCGAGAGGGCTAGCAGAAGAACGGGTGTCAGTAGGTAGTGGTGTCGCATGGATCCCTCCAGATGTTGGAAGGATCATCGCGGCTCGATCTGCGACTTAGACGGAAAAATTACTGTTCACGCTCCAATATGTGGGCGTTACATAACGGGCACAGAGATACGACAGTGTGCGGCACCCGATCAGGAGACGGTGGATGAAGTATCGAGCAATGTGGACAGCAGTGGCCGTTCTCTCACTCAGTTCGCTCACGACCGCAGCAAGCGCGGCAGACTCCGCTGGTGTCACCGCCTTTATCCGTGATCGCCACCTCACGCGTTACAGCGTGGCACTTTCCGACCTGAATGGTGACAAGCAGTCTGAGGCCCTGATTTATGCCATGGCGACGACTGTTGGTAACGGTCAGGCTGACCTATGCGGCAGCGGCGGTTGTACCCTCTATGTCTTGTCGCTGACGCCAACCGGGTATCGTCTGGTAACGAGCATTTCGGTTACCCGGCCGCCCATACGCGTACTATCCAGCACGACCCATGGCTGGCACGATCTTGGTGTGTCTGTCGCAGGCGGCGGTATTACTGCCAGATACGAAGCGCGGCTCCGTTTCGATGGGCATCGCTACCCCTCCAATCCGACCGTACCACCCGAGACCAGGGCGACTGGCAAAATCGGAAAAATCATTATTGAAAGCCTGCCGGAAAACAGGTGAGTTCCTACCTACGACCTATTAGTCAGAAAACCGCACGGGAAGGGGCTCTTATTTCCTTGTATCCGTAAAACATTTGTTTTAATTTTGTTTTACAACAGTGACGGATCCATAAAATCAGATTTTGGCCCGGTGTAAGGTGATGTGATCCTTGTGAGATCTGCCCCCGAGAATTGCCCTTGAGAGATGTTGAGTAGAGAGAGTCCCGACTCCATGCCCCAGATCACTGCAAACACAGCCCATTTCGGAATGCGGCTTGAAGCCGATTTCAAAGAAGAGTCCTTCAGGAAGGTCAAGGAACTCGGAACGACGCCTGCTGACCTGTTTCGGGACGTTCTTGAATATGTCGTCAGAAACAACCGTCTGCCGATCCGCAAGGAAGTCGTGAGCGATGATGACGCCGTTCTTCTTGATCTGGTCAAGAAACGCCTGAAGAACCCGGGGGAAATTATGAGGAACGTGAACCTTGACGATCTACTCTCTGGACATCCCGGACGTCGTAAGGGATGAACTGTACGCGCTGGATTACAGCGTTGCGGAGCGGTTCGTAAAAAAGCTCCGCAAGATCCTGCATAACCCGCATGTTCCAAAGAACAAGCTTCGCGGTTTACCGAATTGTTATAAAATCAAACTGCGTGATGATGGCATCCGTGGGGTGTATCAGGTCCACGATCAGGAGATCACGGTTCTTTTGATCGCGGTCGGCAAGCGCGACAAAAGTGCCGTTTACGAAACTGCTAAAGACCGATTGTAAAAGGAGGGGGCCTTATCCCCCCTCTTTCTTTAATCGTGCGTCTTACGCAGCGGCCCGCTGCTGCTCATCCATGGCCTCAAGGCGCTCGTACAGGCCGCCTGCAATGCCCTGTCCTGACAGGATCTCATCCACCAGAGCGTCCATGACACCCTGCTGAGCCTGTTCGTCCTGAAGAAACGAGCTTTTCATCGCCAGGGCCTTGCGGCGTGCCAGTTCCTTTTCCGCACTCCCGCCTGGAAACACGATGGCAAGGCACCGCAAGGCGCGGCTTGAGGGCATCCGGGCAAAGAGGCGAGACCGCAGAGCGGTATCGTTCGGCGTGCTGGAGAAGGCCCAAAGTTCAATGGGGCCGAGCACGTTGACCAGAAGCTGCTCATATTTACCCTCGGCCGCGTTCATCACCACGAAGAACGGCGCACCGTTGCGGCCTGGACCGGGCAGGCGGTTGCGCACCACATAGGCGCTGGCAGGCGTCAGCTTGAAGTTCTCGATCATCTCGTTGGCCTCGCGCTCGTCTCCGCATTTCAGGATCCAGCGGGCCGTGGACTGCCCTACGAGATCGGCGCTGAAGTCACCGCTGCGCTGGCTGATGAACGAAAGCTGCACATTGTGCTTACGGCCTTCACGAACGTCGCGGATCGCCTGCTTATCGACCTGCGGGGCCTCCTTGGGACGATGCCATTCTTCGAAATCGAGGCGCTTGATCGTCTCCTTCATCTCGGTGAAACGGCTGCGATGATACTCCCGCACGTTGTCCGGCATGACCGGCAGATCTGCATATTCCGGGTGCAGGAAGAAGTTCCGGCCGATCAGGTAACGGCCGAGCATGTACATCAGGGCCGTCTGCCGGTTTGCGCTCTCTGACCCCTGAGGCGCGACACGGGCCAGATCCAGCACGATGATCCGGGCGTCGCCTAAATCCAGCTGGGTCGGCTCGGAGAGCGTCGGATATTTCTTGATCGCCGCCATGATGTAGCGTTCGAACGCATCAATGAGCGTCTCGTGCGTAGGCAGGACGATCTTGGAATAGCGATTGAAGATTTCCGGCGCGCGGGCCGCTGCAATCAGATCCTGAAGAACCGGAACGGCATGACGTTGGGCAATCCCCGCCAGACGATGCTCGCCCGCAGCGATCAGGGCCGTCACAACGTCACGCCACCAGGTCGGATCCGCGCTGTCGAGATCGCCTTCGGCCGCAGCGTGGTGCGGGAGCTGGAGGCCGAGGCGGTGGATAGCCTCATCCACCAGAGGCTCGATGCCTTCGCGGTAGTGCTTCGGATTGCCGCCTGCAACACCCGTGCACTGACGATAGGCCTCCGCAATCACGTCGCCGACGAGCTGGTCCATCCCTTCGAAAGGCTGACCATCAAGGGGTGTGGCCAGCAGGGACACAAAATTGTCGATGGCGACCTCTTCAAGCGGCAGCGGATACTCCAGGCCCACCTGAAGGTCGAAGATATTGACCTCAAAGCCGGGTGCCATCTGCATTTCCACGAAGATGGCCTCATGGGCACGATCCGGCCCGAGCGCGTTGCGGACCATTTCGATAAAGCCGAGAGACGCATGGCCGATGTCCAGCTTCGCCAGCAGCGGCAGCTTGACGCCATTATTGCCCATGGCCGCAGAACTCAGGAGCAGGCCGAGAAGAATGGTATTTCCAAGCACCGTCTTACCGCTGCCTGGAGGGGCGACGATGATATCCGCGATATGCTCACGGACACCGCCGCCAGTCGGATCGAACGGCCAGATCCCACCATCGGGCTTACGAAAGAGGATGGACCCTTGCGGGAAGGGGGAGGCGCTTCGCATCCACGGCATCATGCCCATGGCATCCCCCAGAGGCGCAAGAGCCGGGGTGGCCGTGGAACCCAGAGAAAGCACCGGCACCGACCCCATGGCGGCCTCAAGCGGATCACCCGGCACACGGGTGGTCTTGCAGCCGCCCCAGCTTTCGAGGCCCTGAGATAAATCGGCCGCACGGCGACGCAGTAGCTTGTCTTCGCCGACCGGTGCCCAGGTGCTGGCGGTCATCCGCATCCGGACGGAATTATGGTTTTCCGTCTCGCGCATCCGCTTGATGGCCTGAAAAGCCCGCGTGATGTCTTTGTTCCCGGGAAACATGCCGAGCATGGTGGCCCCTGTTTCCTTGATGGCGAACGCAGCCTTGCCACCGCCTTCGAGGATCATGGAACTGCGCCAGGGCAGACGCTTGCGGCCCAGAGTGTTGAGCAGTTCCGAGAACGGGCGCGGATCCTCGGGGCCGAGAAGCATGTCCACGGGGGCATAGGTGTAGTCACCGACCGTCACGAGCTGGCCGCCCTGATTTTCGGCATCCGCGTTGAAAATCTGATCGCGCAGGGAGGGCCAGAGCAGGTTTTCGGTCTTTTTGCTCTGTTTTTCGTCATCCGGAAGACGCGGCATGACAGGATCGCCCACCAGCGTGGGCTTCCAGCCGCTTCCGGCCGTCTCTCGGTAGAGCGTTTCACGCGCCAGGGTGATGGACTCATCGGCCCGTAGCAGCGTTGTGGAGATGCCGAGATTGGACATGCTGTCCTGCACACGCGCCACAAACGCATCATGTCGGCCTGCCATGAGTTCGGAGCGCAGGGTAAAGCGCTGACCGCTCCCCGCTTTTGGCCACGCCTTGACCTGCTCTTTTCGTTCGGCCGCCACCTGCTTCTTTTCTTCGCGGGTCAGAACGGCCGGTCGGGTCCACAGGATGTAGCAGGCATCCTCCCACCGCATCACCTGAGGCCATCGCAGGCGGCGCTCATTGATGATGTCGTGGAAGTCAGCGTTCATCATGCGTGAAATCTGCTCGCATCCATTGAGCGCCAGCAGATCCACGGCGACGCGGGCCTGATCCGGGTCGGAGATATACCAGCCTTCGATCACATGACCGGTGCCTTCGAGCAGGCCCTGAAGTTCGATGCGCTGCTGTTCGGCGACGGCCTCCACGTCTGCACGCGAGCACATGGTGCGCAGACCATTCACGCGCAGAACCGAGACATACTCGCCCCGGAGTGTCACGAGCCGGTCCTGATGGACGGCGTCCGTATGATTGGTCTCGACGTCGCAAAAGGATTCGAGGGGCTGACGAAGGAAGAGGCTCGCGCTGGCAAGCAGTTCGGTCAAAAAGCCAGACATTGGAAACTCCGCGTCAGGATGGGATGAGGGCAAGGGCCTTGTCGAGGAAGGCGGGATAAACGTCAGCGCCAGCGTCAAGCAGCCTGCCGGTCGGCAGAATGCGCAGGCCTGCGCGGAGGAGAGCGAGATTGCGTTGGACGGCCTCATCGGCGCTGCCACACAGGCGCATGGCCGTTGTGATCTGACGGATGGAGCCGGATTGCAGGCGATGCTCGGCTTCCGCACGTCGGGATTCCAGCAGACGCAGCAGCGTCATGGGCGTCCGGAAAGAGGGGGAAAACTGCGTGCCAAGCAGAGGGTCCGGAATGGCCTTCAGGAGGGTGTCCCAGAACTGGATGTCAGACTGACCCTGCTGTCTGGCCATCAGGCGGAGCGTCTGGTGGGCGGTGCGAGCAAGAAACATCAGGCGCGACTGGGACATTTCCGGCCACCAGACCAGCATGGCCTCGGCGTCGATGGCCGCACGCGATGTGTCCTGCAGGAGGTTGCACACCTGGCAGACCCTGAGACCGGCCCCTGAGGAGGAACCAGTCCAGGGAAGACCTGCACCGGGCGACGGCAGACCGCAGCACGAGCAGGTGAACGAGCCATCCGACCCGTCTTTCCCGGGCCGGATCTCCTGGTCGAGACCAGGCTGGAGGAAGAACGGATCGGAGGTCATGTCAGCTTACTGGAACTGGTAGCTCTTGGCGGTATTGCTGATTTCAGCATTCCCGTTGGAGGCCGTGTTCGCAGAGTTGTTGATCCACTTCGGGCCTGTAGCCGCCACACCGGCCAGAACGAAGCAGACGACGCCGGCAATCGCCATGCCCGGGCGCTTGGTCTCTTCCTTCTGGGACTTGTAGAACAGCACGATACCCGTCACGAGCGCGACAATGGCCAATGCGTAGAGGGCTGCGGCAGAACCGACACCGATGGTGTCCGTACCTTCCTGCGCCATGTTCTGGATCTGATGGCCAAGACCGTTGCTGGAGGCCGTACCCCCTGCGGCAGCAAGGGCGGTGCCAGCCATCACCATCGGCAGCATGGTTGCTGTCGCGACGGTTGCGCCGATCTTGGTGAGCGCGCGGGAAGAAGACGGGGCTGTCTGGGATGTCATGAGTTGTTTCTCCGTTGTGAGGGACAATCCCCTCTGCCAACCAATCTGACCGCGTGATCTGCGACTGAGGCGGGCGAGGGGTCTTTTTTTTCGTCAGCCCGTTTCAGGGCCAGAAAGAGAGGATCCAGGTGGCGTCCTTGACGGGATTGAGGAGCATGACGCCAAAGACGTATTGGATGCCGCAGCCAAGGCGCTCGCGGTTTGAGCGTCCTCTCTGGATGGCAAACCAGGTCAGGACGGCGAAGAAGCACGTCCAGGCCCCGAACATCTGAAAGAACAGGGCAAAGTCCTTAACGATCGCGAGGATCGCGTCTTTGGGGCCGGTACCGGTGATCAGACTGTCCGCCGTACTGTAACTGGTCGCCGCGTCGCCCAGAGTGACCTGCACGTCGGTTCCGGCCGAGGCCGTGCTTTTGGTAAGGATGACGTTGAACGAGGCGAAGACACCGCACAGGACGAGCGACAGATAGGGCAGCCACGGCTTGTCCTGCAGCGCCTGGATGGTCGGGTGGTAATACTGATAGATCCCGACCAGACTGAAGATCAGGCAGCTCACGGCCGCAGCATAGCAGGCCGTGGGCAGAAGCCAGCCCATGGCAACGGCGATTTCATGGACGAGATTGACAAGGCCTTCCATGCTGGCCTCCTCAGTTCAGGTCGCCATGAGCCGTATGCAGAACCCAGGTGGCGCCCTGCTGGCTGATGGTCAGGACTGCGCCGTAGCCGGGAATGACCGTGCCAACACCAACCTCGAACTGACGGGCCTGTCCGCTTGGGGCCGCGCTGTCTTCGATCATGGCGAGCTGCGGGGAGGCCGCAACGATCCGGTAGTGATGAATCCAGGCAGGCTTTGGAGCCGGGCCGGCCACGGCGGCCGGAGCGGGTGGAGCGTTCGAAGACGTCGGGGCCGCAGCCGCAGGCCTGTTCATGGCAGCACTCAGGGCCGCACGCGCCTTTTCGGCTGCGGCGTGGGCCTGGGCGGCCTCATCCGCTCCGGAGTTTTCAGCACCCGTGACGGCGTGATTGGCTTCAATCAGGGAAATCCGGCGTGTCAGATCGTTCAGGCGGTCTTCCTCAGCTTTGCTGCGCCCTGCCAGAGATTGCCGCAGGCTCTCGACCTCGCCCCGCTCACGTTCGATGACGCGGGCCTCTTCGGTGACGAGCTGAAGCACGTCGATCTGCTGCTGGGTCGCCATGGGCGCGGCCTGGAGGGTCTGCGCTGTCTTGACCGGATCGGCAGGAGGTGGGGGCGGAGCAACGACCGGGGCGTCAGTCCGGGGGGCGTCAGTCTGGGCTGGCGCAGACTGCGATGCGGCTGACGGCGTGGCAACGGCGGCCGCAGGCGGCGCTTTCGGGGCGGTCGCAGAGGCGGGCGGGTTCGCCGCAGCTTTCGGGTGGCCGAGGGTCTGCATTTCCGCAAGATCGGCGGTTGCAGGAGGGGCCGCCACCGGAGCTGGTTCGGGGGCCTGAGCCACGGGCGGTGCCGACTGATCCATGCCGACCTCCTGACCAGGCGCAGAGACAGGGTGTTGGTGGTGCCCGCTGGCCGCCAGAATCCCCACGAGCAGGACGCCGCAGATCCCGAGACCCGAACCGCCGTAGAGCTTCTGGCGGGGTGTCAGTGCCTCGTAGCGCGAGATCAGGGGCGTGAGAAAAGAAGGGGAGCCGGATGATGCCGGTTCGACCGTGTGACTGTCAGCGTGGGCCGTTGGGTCGGCTTCGTGACCGTCCAGATCGTCCGCCACGGTGTCGTGCTGAGAAGGCAGCGGGGGAGCGGCCGACGCGGGCTCCATCCGACGCGGCGTGGTTTCGGTGTTCAGGTGATGAACTGTGGAACTCATAAAAAAGATCCTTCTGGCTGAGACTGCCAGAAGGATCGGGGAACGATCTGCGACTGAGTGCGGAAATTCAGGGCTTATCGACAACGGGATCCATGAACATGACGCCGACATTCACATTGGCGGCCAGAATGATCCGCGAGCGGGTTGGCGTGTCCTGTGTGAGGGCGCTGTTGACGGCCGAGGCGGCACTTCCTGCGGCGACGCCGAGCTGCTGGCCCATGTTCAGACGCTGGATATAGTTCATGCCACCCAGAGCGCTGTAGCTGCCGGAAACGTTCGATGTCGTCTCGATGGCCTGGCCGAGGCCCTGCACGAATGCAGCCGCTGCTGGCATGACGAACCGCTGGAAAATCAGGGGATCGACGCTGGAGGCGACACCCTGCTTCATGGTGTCGGGAGCCATCACCACACCGTTCGTTGCCAGATTGCGGCCCTGATGAATGATCTTGTTGACCTGCACGACCAGGAGCTGCTCGTTTCCGGGTGCCCTTGCGACAGTCGCAATCATGCGGTCGCCGGCGATGGGACCGCTATCGGCCTCAAGTACGATCTGACCGGACAGGTCGCTGTCCGTCGCAGTGACGGTATGGGCATAGATCCCGCGACCGGCAGGAATCAGAGCTGGCGGAGCTGCCGTATCGTGTGAGGCCGTGGCCGCTGCGGATGCGCCCGTTGCCCCACGCGTGGCCATTGTCTTCTCGGCCTGAGGCTGGCCGTCCTGCTCTGGCTTAAACACGGCTTCCTGAAGATCCGAGACAGGGGGCCGGGTCTGAAGTCCGCTTTCGATGCGCGCGATTTCGGCGACATAGCGGGCGCGGCGCTTTTCACGCTCCTGCTGCTCGGCCTGAGAGGTTTCGCCATTACCAGAAGAGGAATAGGCCGGATCGGTCTGCACAAGCGGTGCCTGCGGTGCATTTTCGATATGCGGCGGCGTTGGCGGCGGTGCAGGAGGGGTAATCGGCTCGTTGTACCCGACTTCCTGCGGCTGACCATGCGCGCCGTCATAGGACAGGACGGCATCTTTCTTTTCGCCCTTGTCGGCACGCGCAACGGCCGGTGCCAGATCCGGCGTGTAGGACTGGCCAGCGCCTTCGGACTTCTGCGCGGTTTCGATGTTCTGCAGATGACGCAGACGATCCTGTTCCGGATTGGTGTTGGTTCCAGCGGGCAGAGCGTTCATCTCTGCGATCTGACCCGGGTCTGACTTGGGCATCTGCTTGGTCTCATGATGTGAGACGACAAGCACCAGAGCGATCACGGAGACGGCCGAGGCGCCGAGCAGGACCAGGCGGCGGTTTCCGCCGCGTGTCGCGCTCGACAGGACGGATTTGAATTTAGGAAGCTTCGGCATCATGGCGTCATGTCCTTGAGAGACGCGGACACGGTCCGACCGGAATCCGACAGGAGAATGTAGGGGGTCTGGCGGAAGGCATAGAGGGTGTAGCCGTCTTCACCGCGCTCAGAACTGTCCCAGGCAGGCGTCATGAGCGCCAGCCGCGTGCGGATGTAGAGTTCATTGCCCATCCGCCACGCCCGCACGTCATCTGGGGAGAGACCTTCGACGCTCTGGGGAACGGCAGAGGCCGGAGCGATCCCCGACAGCATGGCGTTCATGAAGGGCTCTGCCGTGCCAGGGGCGGCTTCCGGTCCCATTTCCTGTTTGGCGTTAGGGCCGTCTTCGTTCACGCGCACTGTCAGGTTGTCGTCATAGGTACCCCGACCGGCCAAAAGCAGGAACGAGATCGGCTTGATGGCGCCTTTGAGCGTGACGAGCAGGCCACCACGCGGAGACAGCGACAGTGGCTCGATGTTGATGGTGTTGCTGCCAGCATAAGGAACGCAGGTGTAAAAACCCGTGGTCTGCACGGCAGGGGAACCCCCTTTGCCCCCGTCAGACGAGCAGTTCTTCAGACCATCCGGATTGGCGGACGTGCTGGTCGTGTTCCACGCAATCGGCCAGGGTGCTCCGGAGCGATCCACGAAAGAGACGGCCGTGGGATAGCCCTTGGTCGTGAAAATCAGCGATGTCTGCTGGCCGGGTGCGAAAGACACGCGAATGGCCGGGCGGCTTGTCGGAGCCGCGACTTCCGTAGCGACATCCTCACGCGCTTTCTGGTTCTCCTTGAGACGGTTGCCGAGGCGACGGATCATCTCCGGCGTCAGGGGGATGGCTTCATCTTCGGCGGCCTGCTGATCCTGTTGCTCGGCAGAGAGAGGGGGAGACGCTGGTGGGGTCTCCGGACCAGGGGCGGCCGACTGTGCCAGCGCGGTGAAGGGCATGAAGCCCATGAGGCCAAGAAGGGCTAACGAAAAGGAACGGGTTTTCATGGCACGGATCCTCACTGCGGGCTGGCCACAAGCTGGGTGATGGCAATGCCGTCAGGGTGATCAGCGTCATCGACACGCTCGACATGCACGGTTGCAATCAGGGTCTGGGAGCTTTCCACATTGACGTTCTCGCAGGTCTGAACGAACGGGAACTGCACGACGTAATGGTGATGACCGTTGACCATGTTTTGCTGGCGAATGGTGGCGGCACGCGTCGGCTGCGCGTAGCAGAGCAGCTTGGCCTCTTTCATTTTCGCCAGATTGCCGTCCTGGACGAAGGACTGCGCGAACGTATTCCAGCCATTGATGGTGAAATGCGATCCGGCTGCGTTAAGCTGCGACGGATAATCCCGGTAATTGATGTTGTAGGGCTTGAGCGACCACTTGATGACCCACGACAGGAAATCTTCCTGACTGAGGATCGGGCTATTTAGCGCGATAGCCGGGCGAGGGGCGTTGATCCCATCCACGAAGAAATACTTCGGGAGTGGATGATACGACCAGGCGCGGGCCAGAAGAACGGCCAGAACGACCACGACAGCCGCGAGGGCGATGGACGTCTGCAAGGAACGCTCAACGATCTTTCCCTGAAAATCAGGATCGGTCAGGCGTCGGCTCAGGGATCCCGAGGAGCGGCTCATGGCGCGATGTCTCCGTGGAACGACAGCGGGGCTGCGGATGGCATTTCAAACCTCATGATGACTGTGTCATCGTCACCGTGACCCGTTGATCTGCGACTGAAGCTGATAAAATGGAGAAATTTGCGGATTAATCGCCCGAGCGCATGACGGCGGTCTGCTGGTGCAAGCGGCTGATACGGCGGCCGTTACGGCGGGTGGTCCAGAAATAGAACCCGGCCTTACCGAGGCATTCGCGGCGCACGTAATCCATCTTCTTCAGATAGACCTCATACAGGTCCGGATCGAACGTGTTGCGCATGTCTTTCTTGGAGCGGCGCGGCAGATGGAGCCATCCGGACTGACTGACGATGGTGCGATCGGTCAGGAGAAAGTCCTCGGCCACTGCGTCAGGAGACTGGTGGGCAAAATGCCGCATGGCCAGCTCGTGCTGCATTTCCACGGACCAGCGCGTGGTGCAGGCATTCCGGCTGAAGCCGATGACCAGCCCGGTTGGTGAGTTCCGGACCTGCCATCTGCGGCCCCGACGCTCTTCTGGCGTCAGGCGTGACGCCTGTTCCCAGGTCAGGACGACGGATGGGTCGGCCGGAATGGCGCAAGAGTCAGCACCTGGGCGGAGGCTGACGAGCTTTCGTTGCAGGCTGCGGACACTGCGGCCCATCTGTTTGGCAATGCGCTGGAGCCCGATGCGACGCTCACGGTGAGCCAGAAGAGTGGCAACGTCGGCGTCCGTCCAGACCACCTCGGCATAGCGTTCCCGCGCGGGCAAGCCGAGGGCAGCGCGCTTTTTGCGAACCGCCATGACTGTGCGGTCGAGGCGCTTTGCTATGGCGGAAAGGTCTTCGCCCTTGGCCCATGCGCGGCTGAGGCGGCTGATGTCGAGAAGAGACCATGCCCGAGGCCCATTTCTGAGCGGGGTGCGCTTGAGAGGAAGTCCTTCCTCTCGCGCAATGGCCTCGATTTCCAGGCGGCTTATGAAAAGCGCGGCCGCGATGTGTGCGACGTTCACCCCATGAACGACCATCTTTTTCAAAAGGGATCGTACCTGCCCGGCTGGGCCGAACGGCGAGAGGCCAGACGAAGGAGAGGTGTCTCGGTTCTTACTCGGAAGCTGCATCCCCGAAGCCAGATAGGCCTGGGTGGACAGGGCAAATGACGGATGGAGAGCTACAGACATCGCTAGACGCACCGTTATCGTTATGAACGATACGCTTATCTAGCGATGAGACCTGTAATGCAAGAAAAAACCGCAGCAAACGATAACCTTATCGTCTCGTCAGTTTATAACATCTTTCGTGACGCGCTGCAGAACGTCCAGCTTATCGAACAATATCCTTGCCTGTTCGGATGTGGATAGGATTCCGCTGTAAAGGCCCCGAACACGAAAGAGAGCAAAAGTGGCGTCTACCTTCGGAAAGCCTGCGAATAGCAACGCTGTCGGTACACGTAGAGCCGCCGCAATCTTTAAGAGGGTATCGAGATTGGGGTTTCGCATTCCTATCTCAATAAGATGGATTGCTGGCGCATGAAGTCCGCTGGCAGCAGCCAAGTCAGCACCGCTCAGTCCTCTGGCCAGGCGAATGTCGCGTATTCGTTCGCCAAGCTCTACGAGAACTGGCTGTCTCTTGTCGGGCGGGACTTTTTTGCCCTCATTAAGAGTTTGGTCTGTCTTTATCCTCTCCACTTCTGAAAGGATTTCAAGCAATGAAGCTCTGTTCTTTTCGAATATCTTACTGAGCGAAAGGCAGACCTGTAGCTCCTCATCTGAGGCTTGGCCTTCCAACGGTAATATTTCATGTCTGTCGGGAGGTAATACGTTTTCAGGAACTTCTTCAAGACCTTGAATTAGTTTCCATAGAGAGTTGTAGGCGGGCGCCTTACCTTTCTCCATGTTCTGAACTGTATTTACTGACAGCCCACTCATAAAGCAGACTCGTACCACATTCAGTTCCCGTTTCTCCCGAACTTCGCGTACTCTATCGCCTAACTCAGTCAGATATCCTTCAACAGAAGCATCATTTGCCTGCGTCTCTGTTTTCTTGTTCATGGCTAGTTCTCTCTCTCGGCAGGCTTACGCACCGGACTTCGGGTCCGGATACTGCAAAATACCTACGAGAGCGCCCCTGACAACTGAGTTCGAATTTAACATCTCTCCTCAGTCGCATGTCGATCTGCGATTTAGAATATTAAGTTATTTCAGGAGAAACCGAGTGTTTGTAATGTTGCCTCCCGCCCATGTGCAGCCAGCTCCAGCAATGCCCAAAGCAATACTGACGGAAGCGGCCTTCGAGATCAGCCATGCGCCCCCGCCCCTTCCTTCACCAGCCCCTTCGGGACCAGTCTCTCTGGCACCTCCCGCAGAGCCATCCGTGCAGGCCGAGCCGCCGAAGGTGGTTCATCACTTCCGCATGACGTCCGGCTATGGCCATCAGGTGCCGTTGTCGTTCGCTGTGAGGCAGATCGTTCCATCAGGTGTCCGTGTCACTTACGGTGCGGGCGTTGATCCAGGCGAGGCCGTGGACTGGCAGGGCGGTCGGGAATGGAACAAGGTTCTGGCCACCACGGTCGGCCCGCTTGGCGAGCGTATCGAGGTCGGGCGCGCACACGTCACTATTTTGAAGAAATAAGCGTTAGTCGCAGATCGAGCTGCTTTTCTGCTGGGACTTACCCAGGAGAGAGGCATGTCACCAGACGATCCAACACCGCACAGGGACACCCCGCAGAGTTCTCTGGCCCCTAACCTTGCTCTTGCACGGCACAATCTGCTTGAGCATTTCCGTGTCCGGAATGGACACACTTCCGGCACGGACGGGGCGATCATCGCCTCTCTGGCCGACCTTCTTGTGTCTTTACCGAACGAGGAGCGACGGACCTTTGTTGCCGAAGTGGTCTCGACCGTCAGCGGCGGAGAGGATCTTGTAGCATCTGCGGTCGCCAGCCGTGCTGAACTGGTCGCATGGACGGACAACCAGAAGCGGGCAGAGCTGTCCGCGCGCGTCTTCTCTGACGATCGTCTCGCGCTTCTGCGCGACCTTCTCGATCCAGAAGCAGAAAGGGTGGCCGCATGAAACGGACATCCTTTCTTTTCGTAGCCGCTGTTTTGTCGGTCCCTTTGAGCGCATCTGCCGCATCACAGGGCAGTCAGGCCTGCGCAACCCTCACGCAGGCGGCAGCGGACGCCGTAAACGGGCGCATCAAGGCTAACAATGCTTATGAGAAGCAACCCGAAAGTGTCAGTGGCCTCTCCTGCCTGGACAAGTTTTTCAATGGGACGGGCCTCAATCTCCTAACGAACATTGCGAACCCGGCAGCGCTGATCAATGACGTTGTCGGGCAGGTCGAAGGAGAAATCTGCTCGGCCGCCCAGACCGAATGGGACAATACCGTCGGGGCCGCGCAACAATGTGGCCTGAGCCTGAACGGTGTGAATGTCGGTCTCGGCCTGTCAGGCGGAAACGGCCTCATGTGCCCCTCCCTGAATTTTGGTGGCAGCGGCCCGCAGCTTGCGGCCGGGAGCCTCGGGAACGGCGATTCAAACGGGTATGTCCGGGGGGAGCCACGTCTGCCGACCGGCTACACCAGCACCTCTCTGGATGGGGTATTCTGATGAAGATCCGCCTCAATCCGACAATCGCAACGATGCTCCTCTGCACGACCGTTCTTGTTGTGATGCCGAAGCCTGCGAACGCGTTCATCGGTGAAGCCGCCGTGGTTGCGGCCATCAGCGGGCTGCAAAAATTTACCGGCAACGCTTTGTCTTCCATGACCAAGACACTGACGTCCCAGATTACGAGCTCAATGGAGAGCCTGAGCAACCCGAACTCCGTTAGCTCGATGCTGAACAAGGGTTTCACTCAGCTCAGTAACTACGAAAAGGCGGGTGTCGCCGCCGAGCAGCGTATTGCGGATGCGTCCAATACAGCGATGGCGGAGTTTGCTCGCCGCCAGCAGGATACGACGATCCGCGACGAGCATATGATGAACCCGGAGTTCTGCACGGGGATTGACGGGGCGCAGGCCACCCAGGGCGCGTCTCAGTCGGCCAGAACGGCAACCCGCGCGATTGCGACGATTACGGACAGTCGCGGAGAGGCCGACGCCGGCACGCCGTCTTACTATGGCAAGGGCCAGGGCGTGGCATCGAGTATGGCGTTGCACGGGCGGCGGTATTGCTCGCAAGAGGACGTCACAGCCGGTCTGTGCTCGGCTCTTTCCCGTCTGCCCAATGCGGACCAACGGGCCATTTCCCTGTTCGGACAGGATACCCTGTCGGCTGACGGCGGTGTGGACGCCGCAAACGACTACAGCACCACACTCATACAGCCTGTAGCCCCTGCCGCACTGCGCGGCGAGCAGCTTACGTCCACGTCCGGACGTGAGGCCGCGTTGCGTCGTCGCGCCTACAACGCCCGCATGTCGCTCTCGCGCTACGTGATGAATTTCATCACCTCGCTGGAGATCCCGTCGATCAACCTGACCGATGTGCAGAAAACCGAGATGCAGGCTGAGGGCATGACCGTCGCGGATCAGGCCTCGTGGCTGACGTCGATGAGCCTTGAGGTCAACCGCCGTGTCTCAGGCGTGACCTGGAACAAGAACCTTCAGCAGATGCCGCCCGCAACGGTCATGCGTGAGCTGGCGATCGAGCAGGCTCAGGCCAACTACCTCGCCTTGCAGACTTACCGTCTCGGCCTTTTCCAGTCTTCGCTCGCAGCAACGCAGGTGGCGCAGCACGAGGAGGAAAGCGAGGCCAAGAGACTTGCCCCCATCCCATCACCAAACGTCAATCCCGGAGGCTGACATGGCCCAGAATGATACGCAGATCCCTGCCCTTGCCGACGTCTTCCAAAGCCTGGAGCGCGTGCGACCGCAACTTGAGAAGGATGCGCCCCAACTGGCTGGGCAGATTACCTTGCTTGCCCAGAAGCATCAGGATCCGGACCTTGCATCCAATGATCGGTTTCGGACCAACGTGGCCTATGTGCTTCAGGACGCCGAGCGTCTGGTTGGGCCTGTCCTGCCGCAGGAAAATGGGCTGCGCGAAGAGATGACACAGCGCGCCATGAGCGTGCCCGGCCTGACGTCCGAGACCCTCAAGGGCTTTATGGGGCAGACCCCCGATCTGATGGATCAGCGACTGGTGGACACGGTGCGCTCTGTGTCGGAGCGCGTCGCATCCATGGGGGCTGATCAGCAGGGTAATCCTGAGATTGACGAGGTTCTTCAATCCCTGTCGGAGCAGGTTGCCACTGCCGCACGGTTCTCGACACACGACCCTGACGCGCAGGCCGTTACACAGGACGAACAGGCGGACGTCAGGCCTGTGGAACCGGCTTCCGAGTTTGATGGCAGCCCTGAGCCACCACCTTTCGATGATATTCCGGACGCCCCTGAGCCAGAGGATGGTGAGGATCCACGCGTGCAAGAGGGTGAAACCCCAACTCACCCCTCGGAAGAAAAGGCTGATCCACGGATGCACGCCTCTCCTGGCGGAGGCGATCCGGGTGCAGATCACCCACAGGCCCAACGTCCCGGGCGGCCGCCCGGGACTGAGGGGAAAGAGAAAGCAGCTCCTGAAACGCCAGACAACGGAAAGGCTGGCTCGAAGGCGAAGGCCAGACCTGGGCCGGAGAAGGAAGAAGCAAAAACTCCGGAAGACGAAGCGAAGGAGCAGGTTGTCTATCAGGTGCGCGGCCCGGGTCTGTTTACCCGTCTCGCACAGGCCATTCGTCCTGAGGCCGTGCAGCAGACCGTCACGCCCGGGTCTAACTGGATGGCCAAGGCCCAGACGATGAATGCAGCCCATGGCCAGCAGGCCGATGCCAATCATCTGGATCAGACCGAGGCCCTGGGCCTGAAGGCCCAGAGTGCTCTGGAGGCCGTGCAGAATACACCGGCATCGTCAGTCATGCGGGAAATCGCGGAGGCCGCAAAATCCGAGCCAAACGGCATGGATGGTGTGCTGAGCGAAATGCGGCCGGGAGGTCGGCATGAAGGCCTGCAATCGCGATTTCAAGCCGAACGGAGCACCAACCAGGCGTTCTCAGCGCAACTGAAGGAAGCGGGTGAAGCCGTCGCGGCCTATGGTGCTCATCGTGAGAAAGCCGCCGATATTGGGGTGCAGCGTGGGACAGAGGCTCAGGTCGAGCAGCGCTTCAACGGCCTGGACAGCAAGATTGGCGAACTTGCCAAGGGGGTGCCGGGAAAGGAAGCCGGGACCAGCATGGTCGAAGATCTCTCAGAGAAGGCGCGTGAACTGGTGAAAAAGGCGGTTGAGGCCGTGGCCGCTGTCTTCCGGCCGTCTCCGTCCGCATCCGCCAGCGTAAGCCCGGGAATGTAACTGATGACCTTCTTCAAACGGTTCAGAAGAACAGGCGGGGCGCTCTGCGCCCTGCCCATCTTACTCGCAACAGGGATGGCTCACGCACAGTCGGTCACAGGCAATTCGACGTCGGGAAACTCCACCTATGGCGTGACGTGGAACATGCTTGACCCCGGTGACGACTGGGCCGCGACCATGATCAAGTCGGTCTTTCCGGTCTTCGGATCGTCCTCGACGTCCACCGGCACAGAGGCCACGGTCATCGGGACTATGCTCGGCGATCTGTCCGGCTTCGTCATGGCGCTTGCCATGGCCTTTGTCTCTTACGTCATGATGATGAACATGCACCGCTCGGCCGAGACGTCGAAGGTGCTTGGATCCAATCAGACGTCCATGAGTATCGTGCGTATGGCTTTCGGCGCCATCATGATGCTTCCGGTTGCAGGCGGTTTCAGTGCCGGTCAGGCCGCGTTCGTTCAGGGCTCGCTCTGGGGTGTCGGCATGGCGAAGACGATCTATTCCTCCGCCGTGCAGGCGATTGGTCCGGACGGAAAAACCATCGCCCAGCCCATGGTTCCGGGAACGAAAACCATTGTGGCGGGTTTGATCGGCAACGAAATGTGCCGGGATCTGGTCAATCTTGCCTCGTCCAATTCCAGCCTTGTACCGGCACCATCGGGTCAACGCGTCTGGGCTGTTCCTGGGGCGGATGTGGGCGTCATCACATACCCTTACCAGATGACGACTGGGGACGGTCAGCCAGTTTGTGGCTCTGTGACCATTCAGGCTCCTCGGAGCGCGACCAAGGTTCTGGGAATTACTGTGGATACGGCTGCCATGCAGCAGCAGATCCTTGATAGCGTTCTCGTCGGGGAGATCCGGCCACAGGTCCAGCAGGTTGCAACGCAGTTCTGGCAGACCAAGAAGTCCTCCAGCCTCGCACCGCTCGTGCCTCTTATGACGCAGGCGACCAATGACTACACCAGCAAGCTGACCGCCAAGGCTGCCAGTATCCGCCAGCAGGTTCAGGCCGCCGTGATGCAGCGGAGCACAAGCTTTCAGGCGTGGGACAGTGGTACGAACGGCAGTGCTGCCAGTACCAAGAACCGGCTTGATAGCCTCGGCTGGACGGGAGCAGGGGCCTATTATCTTGAGTTCGCTCGTCTCAATGGCGAGACCATGTCTTTGATGGCATCGACCCCGAGTGTCAGCGCACCCACCTATGTGGGCCTGGGCGAAGACCTGCATGGAGATATTGCGCCACTGATGCAGTCCACGGGCGCGCTTTTGGCCAACATCTCCAACATGGTCGCGACGCAGGATGGCATGAATGCGCCAGGGGGCAGCAGCGACCTATATACTGGTGTCACACCAACCGGCGACGGCGCAGGCATCCTGTCGCGGGTCGCGCGGTCTTTGCATCTGAGTGACTACACGCTTCAGACGGTCATGGCCTTCATCGAGCCCTCTGGCGCTGAAGGTTACTGGACGGATCCGTTCGGAAACCTCATGGGCCTCGGGAACTGGATGATCACCACAGCCCTTCTGGTCATGGCGTCCGCCGCACTTCTTAGTTCAGACGCAGGATCGGCAGTCACAGCGGCTGGCGCAGCTCTAACCGGCAATTTCGCGGGGGCTGCTGGCATTGGTGTGGGGCATGTCGTCGTGCAGTTCCTCAGCACGCCAATCCTCACAGGCGCAATGGCGCTTCTGCTTCCGGGCCTTACACTCGCGTTCGTGCTGCCGATGATCCCCTGGGTGATGTGGATGGCGGGCGTTGCTGGCTGGCTCATTCTGGTGTGCGAAGGCGTGATCGCTGTTCCGCTCTGGATGCTGGCCCACATGACAATGTCCGGCGAAGGTCTGCATGGGCACGCGAAAGCAGGATATGCGCTGATCTTCAACGTCCTTTTCCGACCGACCCTGATGCTGTTCGGGCTTTTCCTCGGCTACTTCGTATTTGACGCCATGTCCTGGCTGATCCACCAGACATTCGGTGTGGCAGCAGGGTTCGTTCTGTCACATGGCTGGATCGTGACCAATCTTATTGGTGTCGTCGTCATGCTCGGCATGTACGTCACGGTCCATATCACGCTTGCTCTCATGTGCTTCAGGCTGATTGCGATCCTGCCAGAGCGTGTTCCTGCCATGATCGGCTTCCATGAAGGGAACCGTGTCGATCTGGATCAGTTTTCTAGGGACGCGGCCGTCGTTGGTATGGCGGGCACTTTACAAGGTATCCAAAGATCACTTGCGCCGCAAAAAGGTTCCAACGATGGACAACGACCCTCGGCACAGTTAGTGAATGGGGTACGTAATTCTCCCGCTGGTGGTAACGATACGACCATGCAGCGCATTACTTAAAGGTGAAGGTAATGGCTGAAAGTGAGGGCATGGGTGCGTTAGCAGGCTATATGCTTGGTCGCGCTTCGGTTCAGCAGGACCAGTTTATAGAGAACTGGTCTTCGCGGCTGCGTAGGCGTCCAGGGCCAACTTACGAGCAGCTTACCCATGAGCTTCTTGCTCAGAGAGACGCCCTAAACAGCACGTTAGCCAACCTACAGGAGAAGCTGCATCAGGCTTCCTTGAGAGAACGAGCACTTGAGACAGAGCTGTCTCAAGTGCGTTCCGACTATGCAGGGCAACTCTCTCTGACCAAGCAGTGGAAAGATTTCGGCGATAAGTCGGAGGCTAACTACGACGAGTTGAAAGCTTGGGCGGAAAAGGCCGAGGTTTCACTCAAACAGTATCGCGCCCTCTACGGCCCTCTTCCAGACGCTCCAAAAAGCAGCTCTTAGTCGCATCTCATCCCGATAGGGTCTCCTTAATTCTTCAGGAGACCCATTATGCGTTCTCGTACCTCTCTTTATCTCGCCGGATCTCTGTTCCTGGCAGCACCGGCAATGGCGCAGACCCAATGCGCTGTTCCTTCTTCGCCTGCCCAAACATCAGCACCTCAAAAAACTGCTCCGCTTGGGCCTCAGCCGACTGACGCGATCCAGCGGCTGGTGCAGGCAGGCAGCGAGATCCTGTGGGCAGAGCCACAGCACGGCCTCCAGACAGGTGTTGCTCATGGCGATAACCAGCTTCTGGTATTCTTCACGCCTGAAAATCACAGCTTCATCATTGGCGGAACACTCATTCCCGTCCCCTATGACCGCCTTCATGAGTTGATGGGCAAGCGGGCGATAGATCTTGAGGTCTGGCGCGGCACCAGAGGCATGTTTGTGCGCAATGGCGACCGTTTTCAGGTTGTCTATGCGACGCCAGACGGTCAGGCCGCGATTGCGGGCACAATATGGGATACCGCAGGCAAAAACGTCACAAGGCAGCAGATCCGCTATATCCCCGGGGCAGTCCCCACGGTTCGGATCGACGTCCCGGAAGGCGGAAAGGCCCCGGCCGGTTCGTTGTCCGAGCAGATCTATGCTGGTGTGATCGGCCAGAAGGGTGCGGCGGAAGTGATCATGTTCATTGATCCGCGCTGCACGTTCTCGATCCGGGCCATGCAGCTCCTTCAGCCCGCCGTTGACAGTGGGAAGCTACGTTTGAGGGTCGTGCCGCTTTCGCTCCTGGACTATGAGGATGGCGGCGCAAGTACGCGTTACGCCAAGGCCATGACCTCGCTGCCTACGGATGCGAGTATGGTTCAGGCCTGGACGTCTGGCGGCCTCTCGAATGTGCTGGATCACCCGTCTCCTGAAGCGCAGTCTCGACTTGATGCCAATATGGCAGCCGCTAAAGCGGTATCGCTGACGGGCACACCGACCTTTTTCTGGAAGCATCATGATGGGTCTCTGGGGCGTCTCGACGGCGTGCCTCCAGACCTGAACAAGTTCCTGATGGATGTCAGCCAGTGAGTGGGGCGAACGAAAAGAAGGGAGTCTTGGCCAAGACAGGCCGGGCAGCCCGGTTTGTTGTAGGCTCTCCATCCGTCGCAGTCGGGGCCACGAGTATTCGGGATGGCTACAGTCTGCTTCGGACACTGTGGGGCATTGTCCGGAGAAAGCCTGAAGCGGAAGACGGGTTTCGCGTTGATGATTCGGGTCGCATTGACATTGTTGCGACGGCTGACGTGTATGACGTCAGTCCGGCCGCGGTAGAGATCTATCTCCAGAACCAGCAGGCCAGGACGTATCAGCGCGCCTGGGCCGCAGCTCTCATCGGGGCTTGCCTTCTCGCTGCGTGGATCATTGTCGGCCTCAGCGGGTCGTGGCGGAACCAGACGCTTGTAACTGCGATCGAGATGATGCCGTTCTGGTTCGCTCTGGGGCTCTATATTCTGCAGAATGGGTGGATGAACTGGCAGTTTCGTCAGCGGAGGAAGGCCGGGATGCTGGCCTATATCAGAGAGGCCGATACCCTCTTCCCTAAACGGTCCTGAAGCAGGAAGCGGCTCCATAGGGCCGCTTTTCTTTTAGAAAGTTCCGGGTGGGTGCGTGGAGTTGTTGTTGGGGCCACCGACGGCCCAGGCCGCGTGCTCGTAGTCTTCACGGCCTCCAGAATTGCGAGGATCTTCCACCTTTACGATATGGCCTTGCCGATCATAGACAGGGGGCGCCCAGACCGCTCGGGCTGATCCATAGGCCGCGCCCGGCTCATAGCGAGCATGTTTGAGTGGAGGCGGCTTGGGGCCATGGCCATGATCGGCGGAAACGTTGCCTGAGCAGGCGGTCAGAATAAGAAGTCCGAAGACTGGCAAAAGACGCGTCATCATATGTGAATCTCCTGAGTGGAGATCAGAGAATTGCGCAAGCTTCTGCGACTTAACGGGAAACTTCTATCTCAGTCTGGCAGAGAGCCCGGTTCTTCTTCGAAGCAAAGACCCGCTTCGAGAATAGCAAGACAATTCAGATACTCTCGTTTCAGGTTTTCGCTCTCAGGGTTCTCGAACGAAAGTGTCGCAACTTGGGTTGAGAGACGACGAGCAGCCTCAAAGCATTGAAAAATTTTTTGAATATCTGTAGCCGTAATGGCGAAGGAACAAGAAAGCTGGTGTGACTGTTCTTTAATCAGCATTAAGCTACTGTGGAAGTCTTTCAGTATCTCTCGTGAAGTATAATCACGCAAATTCACAGCACTATTGACTGAAGGAACTGTCGAACCCATCTGGCACCTTTACAACTACAAAACTCTTCGAGAGATATAGGCAAAACCGTTATAGCATCGTCAAGTTTAACTTTGCCTTTATCATTTCTCTTGTTCGCTCGTAGCACGGGCGGCCGCAAAGAAAAAAGGTTTCCTTAACGAATTGTGAAAAAAAATTACGGAAGGCCGCTTTTGTTCTCATCGCTCCCTTGCGGGCGTGGAACAGACTCATGTTACAGATGAAAGTCGCAGATCCTTGTGGCGATATCTCAGCGGCCGGGAGACTCTGAAAAGGGCCTTTCTTTCTCGCTACAGGAGAAGCATAAAGGCAAATCGCCTATTTGGGCTTGAAGAAGGAATTGTTTGAGTGAGTTAGCCAGAGCCCAGATACGTTTAAGGCCCCGCTTTCACGAGGCCCTAAGAACGTAGTCCCATCGGTCGCCAAACCGATTGAACTGGATTGAAATTTCTCTGCTGAATTTTCAATCCTACATTTCAGCTTCGAATGCAAGAGTTTCTTGCAAACGGGAGGGGCTTGTTTGAAGGGTTGGAGAGCAGGGCTTCGGAAATCCCGAAATCCTGAGAAGTTTTCCATGACCTATTCTCTTTCGCATGACCCCCATCAGGCTGGGGTGAGACGCATCACTCCGGCCATGATTCTGGCTGAAATGCAGTGTGAGGCCCTGCCCCGCAGCGGTGCCACCAAGGCCCAGATCCTCAGCGCGTTGCATACGGAGCCCCGGGCGCTTGGCCTTCAGCCGCGCCAGTCCGATCTGCTGGGCTTTCTGATCAGCCGCACCAAGCCGGTGGATTGGGAAGATAACAATCTTACCATCTGCTCTGTGCGCAATCGCGACATCTGCGAGCGGTTTGGGATCGAGAGATCCACGGTCAAGCGCTGGCTTCGCGGCCTCAGCGAATTGGGCTGGATTATCATGCGCGATAGTCCGAATCAGCAGCGCTGGTTAAGGCGCGACGGCCGCAATGGTGCGATCCTGGAGGGATATGGGTTCGATCTGTCGCCGCTGTCTCGGCGCTACGACGAAATGCTCCAACGCGTTGAGGCCTTCAGAGAGCGGGAACGCGAAGGGAAGCGTCTGCATAAGAGAGCCATGGTCTTAGGTCGCCGCATTACGGCCCTTTGTGCCACGGCCCTGGAAACGACGGCTGACAGGCCGACGGTCATGAGTATCCAGCAGAACGGGCATCAGCTCCTGGCGCTGCGTGGCAATGACCACGACCTGGACATCCTGTCGCCGCTGGTTGAGCAGATGGAGGCTTTGGTCGAGCGTCTGGAGGCCATGATTGCAGGGGCAGACCCTGTGGAAATGGACCCCATGGGGCGCACTGATGGACCCCATAATACTGATACAAACCCAAATACTATAACTAAAGTTACTGTAAGCGGAGCCGGCTGCGCCGGCGTTGGCATAGAGGAAGAAGTAGTTGGGTCTGACAGTGCCGCCCGTTTCAAGGCCTCACCGCTTCGGGGCTTTAAGGCCGGACCGAACTTCCTTCTTCAGCTCGTCCCGGATCTGCGCGATCTCTGCTCCAGCAGTCGCCCACATGAGGCCGAGCTGATCGAGGCCGTCGAGATGCTGACAGGTTCTCTGGGAATTTCCTCTCATGCCTGGCGTCAGGCGTGCAGCGTCATGGGCCGATACGAGGCCGCCGTCGCCGTCTGTGTGATTTCTGCGAAGTCCCGAAAAGGGAAAGTGCGGTCCGCTGGTGGCCTGCTTCGGGCCATGATCGAACGCCACCTGGACGGAACGCTTGCTCTGGACCGGACCCTCTATGGGCTGGCCTCGGATCTTTCGACCGACCGAACCTACCATTGATGCATCAGTCGCAGATTGAGCCTGCAGAATGGGCGAGTGAAAGGAGAACTGTATGTTGGCACATGAAGAACAGGACACAGCATCTGCTGAAACCACCGTTCAGACCGGAGGAATTGCAGCGGATCGCCTGAGATCCATCATTGAGCGGGTTGAACGCCTGGAAGAAGAACGAAAGGCGTTGGCCGGAGATATCAAGGACATCTTCAGCGAAGCCAAGTCGGCCGGGTTCGACGTCAAGATCATTAAGCAGATCCTGAAGCTTCGGAAAATGGAGCCTGCCCAGGTTGAGGAACAGGAAACCCTTCTGGACATCTATCGTCGTGCTCTGGGAATGTGACTTACCGGTGTGTCCATTGCGGACACACCTTAAAGGAGAAGCCAGATTTCCACGCCAGCAATGACGGCAATGTCCTACCGTGTGGCCATGGTATCCGGGATTGTTGGGATCAGTCTGATCTTGGCCGGATATGCACGGGTGAAATATCTGCGGTCTAGCCCATCCCCATCAGGCCTGTCGTCTGCGGCGGTTGAGAGGCTTCTTCTGATTGTTTTCTGCGGTACGCTCGTCAACATCACCGTCGCCTTCCTCACTCTCTGAGCGTGGTTGCCAGCCTATCCGCTCAAGAGTGTTCAACAGGGTTGTGCGTGGAATTGTGAGACGTCGCGCAACGGAGAGCTTACTCTCACCCTTGTTGAGGTAGTCGAGCGCCATGTCCAAACGCTCCTGACTGATTGACGGAGGCCGTCCGCCTATTCGGCCTCGACGTTTTGCGGCCGCAAGCCCTGCCATGACACGCTCATGAATCAGAGCGCGTTCGTATTGAGCCAAAGCGCCAAACAAGGAAAACATCAGCTCGCCATGAGACGTGGAGGGATCGAAGAACCGTTGGTTGATGCGCCTGGCTCGTGATTTCAGGCTTTTGGCGATTTGATTGACGGTTTTTGGGGGAGCTTTTGATCTGCGTTTTGAGCAGATCGGGGACTGCTCTCCCGCTGGATGACTATGCGCTCGCGTTCAATCTTTCGAGGAAGAGGAAGCGGCGCATGTTGTAGACGATATTGGCCAGCCCGATCCTCATGGTGGCCCGGGTGATACCGACAGTTCGGATGAACAATCCCGTCTGTGATTTCTGGTCGGCAAAGACGTGCTCGACGCGCGATCGGATCACGGACTTTCCAGCATTCGATTTCTGGATATGTCGGGGCATAGGCTTGAGATGCGGCTTTTTTCTGTGAACCTTTGAGACAAAACCCTCTTTGTCCATGAAGTCCTCATTCGCTTTCGAGCGATAAGCTGTATCAGCCCAAACGCTTGAGGCCGTATTGGTTTTATCTAACAGCCCCTCTCTCAATCGCGCACCATCACTGGCGGCGGCATCCGTCGTCTTCCATTTTCGGATGAACCGAAACTTCCGGTCGATGGAGACGTGGGATTTGTAGCCAAAGAACGGGATGGCGAGATCGCTCGACGGTATGGTTCCATCGTCCTGCCGCTTCGCCTTCGTGAACTTAAGTGTCCATCGTGCATGACGATCCTTATGCGACATCTTTGCGGGCTTGTCCTGCCAGTCTTCTGGAATACGTCCTGCCCGGAGATCCGCTTTCTCAGCCTTCGTATTGCGCTGCTTTGGAGCAGCCACCAGTGTTGCATCCAGGATCTGGCCGGACATCGGGAGATAACCGGCGTTCCGCAGGGTCGCGTCAAATCGGTCAAACAGCCTTTCAATGGCACCCGCCTGTGTCAAACGCTCACGAAACAGCCAGACCGTTTTGGCATCCGGCACGCGGTCCGACAGCCCCAATCCCAGAAAGCGCATGAACGACAGGCGGTCGTTGATCAGATACTCTGTCCGTTCATCAGACAAAGTGTTCAACGTCTGGATGACCAGAATTTTGAACATCAGCACCGGATCAAACGGCGGACGTCCGCCTTTACTTCCGTCTGAATAGGCCAGAGCCAGCTCCAGATCAGGGCGGAACACCTCAAAATCCACAGTCCGGGAAAAGGCCTCCAACTGATCGCCAAGCCCGCTCAGCCGAGCAAGGCGCTCTTCAACATCAAAGAAACCAGGCTGCTTCATCTTCCACCATCCCCAATCAACGCCGAAGAAATGGAATCACACAGAACAGCTCAGAGCCAAGGGTTTTTCGAACCCTCCACGTTGTTGTGTCCATCTGTTCGGTCAGGGAACGGAAGGCTACGGATTTGGCCTTCAGATCTTCTATGATCGTCAGGAGATGTGGAAGAGATCGCCCCAGCCGATCCAGTTTCCAGACAACGAGTGTGTCACCACTCTTTATATAAGAGAGACATTTTTTAAGACCGGGTCTGTCATCGCGTGCCCCAGAGGCCTTGTCCTGGAAGATGTGTCGCTCATCGACGCCCGCCTGCACCAGAGCATCGCGCTGCAAGTCCACTGACTGGCGCTCATCGACGGAAGAAACGCGCATATAGCCGATAAGCATATCGGAAAACCCTATTTTTACCGTTCCCGTCACTTACACCAATCCGACAGAGTTTGTCGCCACCCGGCATGGAAATTTTGTCTAGGAAACATGCGAGCACGCCAGACTGGCATTCCCCCCTGTCGGGAATCATCTGCTTTGCGACAGGAGTAATACTCACGCTGAATGACCGATTTGTGATGACGGTATATGGCCATCTGAGTACAGAAACGGGGGGAGAACGGAATGTCTGCTTTGAGACTATCTCATGGGAAATCCGACATCGTTATGAGCACAGTTGACCTCAATTCAGAGCGTAATCCGGTCTGTCTGACTCATATCCCGCAGTAGTAAAACAGGTGCTGGACTACCTTGAGTAGATATCATTAATGACGGAGCATACGGCATCTCGTAGGATTTCGACAGTGCGCGGTGCTGCTCGTCTGAACCATGCCTTTCATTAGCCTCAGTTGATCAGTGAAGACTTGGAGTTTCGTGCCCGGTCTGCCGCGATCCGGCGTGTCCATACCGGTCGCATCGTCTTTTTTTTGCAGCCAAGGACGCGCTGTCCATGCAGGCCCGGTTCCGGGCATTGTGACCAGACTTATGAAGATGGGGCAACAGCGCTTGATGTAGGTCACCTTAGACGTCGGCGGCATGCAAATCGTGCAGCCGACGCCAGTAGGTAACGCCTGAACCACAGCCTATCTCGCACCGCAGCATCTGGGGATACCTGTGGCCAGGGCGAACAGGATCCCCGTCAGCGCCGCGCGGTCGCGCAGACACTTGGTCTGCCACCTTTCAGACGGGCAGGAACGACAGGTAACAACTGTACTATCACTGCCCACAGATCATCGGAGAGGTGGACCCCATTTTTCGGACAGGTGTCTAAGCTATAATCCGACCTGAGAGAGGACGGGTTTTATGGGCAAGGTTACGCGCAAGAGGTATGCGGCGGAGTTCAAATCACGGGTTGCCCTGGAGGCGATCCGTGGGGAGCTGACGCTGGCGGAACTGGCTTCGAAACATGGTGTGCATCAGACGATGATTGCCCAGTGGAAGCGCCAGGCAGTCGAGGGCATGGCGGCAACCTTTTCGGGGAAGGCGGTGTCTGAGCCCCCGGTCAGCCCTGCTGATGTGGAGAAACTACACGCGAAGATAGGCGAGCTTCTCGTGGAACGGGATTTTTTACGCGATGCCTCTGCTCGGTTGGGCGTGATCAGAGGCGGCAGATGATTGACCCGAAGCGAGCACGTCTGCCGATCATCCGGCAATGCACGCTGCTACAACTCAACCGGTCGGGCGTGTACTATCGGCCTGTGCCACAGAACGAGGCCAATCTGGCGTTGATGCGGCTGATCGACGCCCAGTTCCTGGAAACGCCGTATTATGGCTCGCGGCAAATGACATGGCATCTGCGCCGTCTGGGACATGAAGTCGGTCGCAAGCGGGTCCGCCGGCTCATGGCGATCATGGGGCTGCGGGCGATCTACCAGAAACCACGCACGAGTGTGCCCCATCCAGAGCATCGGAAATATCCGTATCTGCTGCGGGATCTGGTCATCGACCGGCCCAACCAGGTCTGGTGTTCCGACATCACGTATATCCCCATGAAACGGGGATTTCTCTATCTCGTGGCGATCATGGACTGGTTCACGCGCAAGGTCCTGTCCTGGCGTCTGTCGAACACGATGGATGCGGAGTTCTGTATCGAGGCGCTCCGGGATGCGCTGATGCGCTACGGCACCCCGGAAATTTTCAATACTGACCAGGGCTCACAATTCACGACGCCCCGTTTTACCGGGCTCCTGGAAGAGCGTCAGATCCGCATCAGCATGGATGGACGTGGGCGCTGGCTGGATAACGTGTTCATCGAGCGTCTGTGGCGGTCGCTGAAATACGAATGCGTCTACCTGCACGCCTTTGAGACCGGATCAGAACTTCGAGTGGGGCTCACGAAATGGATCACCCACTATAACGGGCAGCGTCCGCACGCAGCACTGGCTGGACGTACGCCCGATGAGGCGTATCATGACGTGCCCACGCCCTCTGGTCCGGGGTTAACCCCGGACCAGAGGGCCAACAGCAAAGCCGTCAGAATGGCGGCATAACAACAACCGGGTATAGCTTATTCAAACCCAAAAACTGTCCGAACGGACGGGACCACCTCACCATCCGGAAGGCTGGGGAGGTTACTGAGGATGTGAGCCGACCGTAAATAATCGCGGCAGGTCAGCGCCCCAACTGAGAGGTGAACCTTCTGACCACCACCGAGGCGCTGTTGCAAAATTGGCCCCCTATGCCTGAAATCGCTATCTGTTTTGGCACAGGGCGCAGTAAATGAGCGATTTGTAGGTGCGGCATCTACGGGGCGAGGTGATCCTGTGTGCGGTGCGTTGGTATTGCTGCTATTGGGATTAGCGATCGTGGCCTTGAGACCGTTCTGTACAAACGCGGCGTGAGCGTAGACTGAACCGCGCCGAGATCGGCGGAGCGTCGGGCTCGCACATTGGCCCACCACGTCAGCTTTCCGTAACCCTAGGCGCACTCCTCTATGCTCGGGTTGTAGGCACCTATCACCTGTTTGCTCCCACAATGTAGAACAGACAGGCAGTTCAGGGGGGGTAAGCGGATCGTCCGCTTTCTAATTTTTTTATAAAAAAACGTTCTACAGTTATGTGTTATTTAATATGGACTCTGTGGAACCTGAAGAAATTTTTTCATATATTCTGCGGACTTTTTTGATAAAAGATATGTAGATTCTTGGAATTCAATAAAACATTTATTTGTATTTTTGTTGTTAAATTCTAACGTTTTTATCAAGTTAATTTGTTTTCTTATTAAAGATCGCAACTCGTCTTCATCTTCGTATTTCCCTGTAGAGAGACGAATTTTCTTTGCCTGCAAATTATTTTTGGCACCAATTAATTCCCCCATGGTTTTTTGTGATTCTTTCTCAAAAAACACAAATCTCTTGTGACTTTCAATCAACTGCGTCAGACTCCCCAAATTTCTGGTCCGTAAAAAACCAAGTTTTTCGATTTTTGGGAAAAGAAATTCGCATTTTTTTGCAGACTCTATGATTTTGTCATAGGCAGATGCTTTCGCGTGTGCTGGAGAACCTAATGTATTTATTGTCAATAAAACTGATTCATACTCAATGAATGCAGAATATCTTCTATCAAATAAATCTAAATTGTATTTATTTGATGCTATTATTTTTTGAGTGGAAGCAATTCTATATGCACCCAACGCTATTGCGCCTGTTATTAAAACAGGCCCGAATGTCTTTACAAAAAATAATAACGTCCACGGGTTGGGTTGGTCACATAGTTGTGGACTTATAATACACACTTTCTACGACTCACTAAAAGTTACGCCGCTTTTTGTGTGGTTGCGAGTGAAGAAAATCAAGATTTTTTGACCGAATTAAAACGAAAGATTTGTTACCCGCTTTAGAATGGCAAGTAGGAGCTCAAGCTGTAACATCTTTAGTGTCCGGAATTGGGAAACGCTTTGACCACTCGCTACGTCCGGGATGTAGGCGAGTACCGCCTGTCTGCTTCATATTCCTTGAGCGGACAGGCAGTTCAGGGGGGTAAACGGAAGGTCGGCTTTGTGTAGGGCGATCGGTAAAACCGGACATTCACATGGACGACCCTTGCGAAGGTTTGCTCGGGAGCTTGTTGAGCGGAATGAACACCTCCGTGCCGGTCACGGCGGCGGGCGTGGCTGTCGTCTCGATGGCAAGGGTTGTCATGGTCTTGCTCCTATTGGGCTTGGGTTTCCGCGTAGCGGGAGCGCCGCGCTTCACCCTTGACCGCGCCAGGGGGCAGCGCCCCCAAGCAACCGCCCGGCGTAAGCGTCAGCCGGACATCAAGGCTATACTCGGCAATTTGCTATGCCTGCCCATTCGCAGCCGCCGTTGTGGCCGTTCTACCGTCACGGGTCTTCATGCATCGGTTATCGACGGTACATTTGCGCCCATGGGCTTGTGTGAGAACAGACAGCTCATGGGCTAAGTTGCTTTGATCTGAGCGGCCGGAATCATATCTACAAAAATATGTTTTAGACGAATCGTGTGACTTCCGCTTTGTGTTAATGCGCCTTCCAGGACGGCCAACGAAAGTGCATGAGAAGCCTGAGGGGTGAGACCCGCAGATTCTCCATAAGTCTTACGGATACGGGCATCGATTGCTTCGACCACATCTGACGCGGGCAAAGCTAAAATGTAACCCAGCATAAAACCCCAATCATGCCCGGCGGCGTATTGGCTAGTAACAAATCGATCTACGCCCTTGGCGACATAGCTTCCGTTCAAGGTAGAATCGCCTGCTTGCACCCGCTTACACTCGACTGCAACATATGCGTCCTCGTCTCCAAACTGATGCAAGAACTGTAAGGTTATATCGATCCGTCCAAGGAGAGCTGAGTCATTGGTGGACATGTCTTCGAGTTCGACCTCGCCACGTATTTGCAAGTTCGTAAGTCCAAGCGTCTTCTTTACTCGCCTCATAGCTTTGCGAACGACGATGGTGATCGGAACTTCAAGCATGCCGGTGGTCAGGTCCGGGCGGGCCGCATCACATCCCCGGCATACCAGATCCACGACTGTTGCGATCTGATCGTCAGACAAGGCAAACGCGGGATGGCCGAATGGAGCGTCAGGCGTGAGTAGCGACATCCCGCCTCCGCATCCAGTGGTCAGCGAGGATGATATCGGCGTCGTTCAGCCCCGCCGTCCGCGTCCAGTAGCGGATCTCCGCCGGCTTCAAAATGAACAGATCTTCAGGACCGTAAAGTCGCATTTGCCGACGTTCGTTTAAGTACGGCGGTATGTCAGCTTCGAGCTGGCCGCGCAGGAGCGCCGAAAGAGCTTGAAGCTCGGCTGGGTTTCCGTCGCGAACAATGGGTACATCTGCAGGACCACCGGGAGCCATAACGAATCTCACGGCCGTGACACCGGGAATACCGGCAGCGAGATCGGCTTTGCTTAAACGCACCGGGTAGATGACGGCCTCAAGATGACGCTCATTACGTGCTCGCAGATAAGCGTCAACGGTGCCCGCGACTTGGCCCGCATAGGCGTGAAGGCTGGCGGTATCTGGCGTAGCAACAAGACCGATCCGTTCGGCCCGGTTCTCGAAGATCAGATATCGCGCGCGCGCGACGCTTTCGCGAGCCAATATCCGTTCATCAGGCTCAAGTCCGTAGAGTTCGAAAACCGTGTCATCCAAGCGGTCAAGGCGGCTTATGTCGTCCGGAGTTGCGGCGGCCTCTTTTTCGGCATCTATCACCGCGTTGATGACCGCCGGATCACATTTGTCGAAAAGTGGGATACGCAAAGACAAGAGGTCGTGTGGCTCGACCGTCGGCCGTTCTAGACCCCATGTCGGGCCGCCCAAAGCAAACTGAAAAGCCGTCAGACTGGAGTTCAGAATGCCCGACAGAAGAAATGCAAGACGCGGGTCAGCGTCGGCGAACGATATCCCGAAGTAGCCCTGGGTGTAGAGTACGTCGTCTCCGTTCAAGGCAGCGCTGTATCGGCCTCGCTGCGCGCCGGCATTTGACCCTACCTTTGAGCACAAAAGCAGAGGCCCGCGAAAGATCGACCGGCTGCGCACCCTATGCAACGTCTCATGCGTGAATCTATCGAGCTGATCGGCAGTTAGCCGGAATGGCGTAAAATTATCCGGTGTGACGACAGCGAGTTCGGCGTAGTCATCAGGACTCTTGGTCTGCTCGCGGCCTTTTACCTTGAAGCCTTGGCCTCGATTTATCCGCTTCTTGATTCCAATATTCGTCAATGCTCGATCAAGCGTAGGGAACTCACGTTCAAGCCGTTCAATTAGCCAACCGTCACGCACCGTCCCAAAAGTAGCCGCCTTAAGAAAGGATGGCGTCGCAAGAACCCTTTTCAGAGGAACGGAACGAATTTCACCGGGTCCGAGATGGAAAACTCCCGTTCGCCGAAAATCTGGCGTCCAAGGTATCGAACCAACGAGTAAACGGTCCGCGTTTGGACCCAAAGCGCAACGGGCAAAGAAAAGGAGCGCCGGACCGATCGCGTTTGGAAACAGGTCTTCGCGACGAAGGTAGGAGAGATTGATAAGCGCGACAGGAGCCAAACGCTCAAGCAGATGGGTGCGCGCCGCGATGGCGTGGATATCCTTCGAGAAGAAGGGCGTAGCCTTCATCACCATGCCGATCCGACCATGGTCGCCCGCCAGATCCGCCCCCAGTGCCAAGAACGCTTGATCTGGGCTTCGCCTCGGGCGCAGAGTGGACGTGTCGGATGAGCGGCGCTTTTGCACGCTACCCTTTGTGACGAACGTCCACGGCGGATTACCTACGACTGCATCGAAAGTCCGGCTGGCGATCTGGTTCGGAAGCTCGCTACCGAGTGAGTCGGCCTCGAACAGTGTTGTGTCGATGAGGCGATCGAACTTGAGGTCGATGATGTCCTTGACCGGCTCCTCGTCCAACTCAAGCGCGGCCAGGTAGAGACTGAATGCCGCAATTCCGAGGGCCGCGCGATTGATGTCGATTCCGAAAAGCTGATTATACAGAACGTGGCGGACGATCTGCCGGCTCGCTGGCTTCCCCTCGGAAGCACGCCACACCAATCGACGAAAAGCCTCGACCAGAAAGGCACCCGAGCCACAGGCTGGGTCAATAATCCGCGCATTTGGCGTCAGTGCCTCAAAGACGGGATCGAGCGTCAAATGAACAAGTTCAACTGGTGTATAGTGAAGACCCTGAGAACGAGCTTCGTCGGCCGCGCTGGTGCGGGCAAACTGCTGATAGATCGAGCTAACTAGGTCGATTGGTATTGCGTTGAACCGAAAGCGAAACAGTCGTCCTTGTCCAGACCGTTCTGGAATGAGGCTACGGCCTTCGATAAAGTCGCGAATCAACGCCAGATGTTGCGAGGTTAGTTGCTCGCGCTCGGCGCCAGGATCGTCCATCGGAAACAGATCGCCGTTGAACGTCGTGCGGAGCCAGTCGAACAGCGCGAAAGCGTTGGCGGGCGTGGCGAACATGGCACTGAGGTCGGCAGGCAAACCCGACGGCAAAAACGGCTGCGCGATCCCACGATCCAAGAGATACCACGTGAAGATGCAGCGCCCAATAAAACGCTGAGCAATGTCGCGGGCGTGGGTTAGGGCTTCATCGGTTTGAGGCTCGCCGAGCACGGTGAGACGGTCCTCAAGCGCGCTGATCTCCGCGAGCAGTTCGCGGTCAACGCGATGCCTGCGGTCGATCTTGGAGCCGATAGCGCTTGACCAGAATGCACCTGTTTCGGTGGCAACGCGGCCGCATTGGGCATCCAGGGCACGCAGACGATCCGCAGAATCAAGAACGAAACGGTCAAGAGCCTGGGGTGCTCGGTCCGTCTGAGCGTCGGCTTGTTCCGGCAAGGAGTAGCAGTCGTAAAGCCGGACATCCGCAGGCGTGATGATCCACAGAAGCGGCGCAACGCCAACATTCCATGCCGCCTCTTGCCAATGGCGAAGGTCTGCTTCGCTTGGGTTTGCGTGGCCCGCGTCCTTAAAAATACTGGTCGGCGCGTTCTGCGCGGAGAAGACGGCGTCTGCGTTTAATCCAACGCGGTCATCTGAGAATACCGCACGCATTCTAGCAGCGCGCGGATCGTCTGCGGACACGAATCCAGGTGCGAGCCGGCCGTTAGCGCCAAGATAGCCAGTGGCTTCCAGCGCCTGCTTGAAAGCCGCGCTCGTCAAGCGGACCTCCTACGTGTGGGCGAGACAGTGTTAGCGTTTCGTTTTCGAGCAGCAGGCGCAACCAATGGCCTCGTAATCGAGTCGATCGAACGCGCGGGGAAAAGCTCCAACTGTCCGACCGACATTACAGGGAGGGGCAGAGCAAAACCGACCGACAAAACCTCAAGATGCGGCTGCAAGACTATGATTACGGCATCGCCAACCAGTTGCGATGCCTCGCTGCCCTCCATCAGAGACCAGCGGTCGCCACCTTGCAGCGCCAGCGCCTTGCCCCAGAGCGCAATGAAAGATGTCCGTCGAAAGCCGGCCTTGAGGCTCGCGAACAAGGATTGATGGGGCTGAAGCTCAAGATGGAATCGGTCTCTTAAAGTAGCGGCGATCCGGAGGAGAAGAATCGTCTGCCAAGTAAAACTTGCCGGTGACCCTTTGCTTTTGGGAGGTATATCAGCGGGAATCAGGGCGCGACGGCTCGTCCACTCTCGCAGTGTTGCTGTCGAGAGACCTGTGAGCGCCGTTGCGTCGGGCGTTGTAACGAACCTCATAACCATCCTAAAAAATCGGGGCTTGTACCCGATCTCGTTCAATAGAACGGGTATCATACCCGACCTTGATCGTAAATGGTCGGCCGACTTAAACGATTACAAATCGCGCCCAACCGGGCGAACCCGTATCCGGTCACAATGTGGCACTAGAGGGCTATAGCGTAGACGTAGTGCTCATCCTCGTCGGGCGCGGCCCGCCTATTTCGCAGTGCGGGCTGGAACATGGCTGATGCAGAACCTGCCGGTCGAGCGCGCTCATGCATTGCAAGGCATCATCGGGCCGGTCAGCCTGTTCGCGATGATCGCGCTGAGCTTCCGCGGGCAGACGTTGTTTCAATGTCTGAAGTGGATGGGGCTATTCCGGGTATAGATTGAGGCGTCCCCTTCGTCCGCTTTGCGGAAGGCAAAACTAAAACAGAAATGTCTGCAAAGAGGCGATAGCGGACCTGCCGTTAGGAGGAACCGGCGGGGGAGTTTTCACTTCGAACCCGCATGATGGTCTGCCGACTTGTAGAGAATTTTCTGGCCAGTGCAGACACGCTCATACCCTCTGCCAGGTCCTTGAGGACGCTTTGCTTCTCACCTTCTGACAGTACGGAAGGCCGTCCCAAGGTTTTTCCTTCTGACTTTGCTCGCCTGAGGCCGGACTGCGTCCGCTCAATCAGTAGATCCCGCTCAAACTGTGCAACAGCATTCAGAACCTGCATCGTCATTGTGCCGGACGAACTGGTCAGATCAGCACCGCCAAGAGCGAGGCAGTAAACCTTCACTCCCATGGTCCCCAGCATTTTAACCGTGGTGCTGACATCCATTGCATCGCGACCAAGACGATCAAGCTTGGTCACGATCAGAACATCTCCTGCTTCCAGCCTATCCATGAGGCGAGCAAAGCCACGCCGCTGCGCGATGGAAGTACTTCCGGAAATAGTTTCGGTAACGACCCGACGTGGCTCAACCCGAAAACCGGCTGCTTCAATTTCCTGAATCTGGTTTTCGGTCGTCTGCCCGACTGTTGAGACGCGAACATAGGCAAAGGTGCGTGGCATAGGGCTCATTTCGTCCGAATAGGATGTCCGAAATATGAACTATGTCCGAAACACTGTAAAGGTAATTTCCGGACAGATCACTCCGCCCCTGTCCGAAAACGATCGTTTTCGGACACCCGAATGTTATGGCATCAAGAATAAAAATGACCTAAACACGGAAAATGACCCGAAACAAAGTTGCAACCTTTTCGAACAGGAGATCAGTTACATGATTCGTGTCAACGTTATGCCGAATGGTCGACTTGTTCTGCCGGTTGGCTTGCGTAAGTCGCTTGGCGTCGAAAAAGGCGGCCAGCTCATGGCGGAGATTGTAGATGGGCAGGTTCGCTTAATGACGCCTGATGCCTCGCTTGATCGGGCCAGGGCACTGTTCCGAAAATATGTCCCGGCCGGCACCTCGATTGCTGACGAAGTCATTGCTGAGCGACGCGCTGAAAATGCGCTCGACAGCCATGACGATGGGGTGAAGCGCTGATGCCGATTTGCGTTATCGACACATCCGCTGTCTTTGCGGACCTGAACGAGGAAACAGGAGCTGAAGAAGCTAGGTACTGGCTGCGCGATGCAGCCATCTCCGCGATCAACCTGCAAGAGATCGTTTCTAAAGCTGTTGATAAAGGCGTCCCGGCCGAAGGAGTATCCGAACTGATCGC
>NZ_JABCQN010000007.1:0-141766 GCF_015244665.1 Gluconobacter japonicus | reverse complement strand
ACCAACATCACACACACCACCGCGGGGTGGAGCAGCCCGGTAGCTCGTCAGGCTCATAACCTGAAGGCCGCAGGTTCAAATCCTGCCCCCGCAACCAATGTACCCTGCACTAAGAACTTCTCTAGAACGCCAGTCCGGAAACGGCCTGGGGTTTTCGTTTATCGTCTGTTTGGCGCAAATATTAGAATGCCATCAGATCAACTTCTCTGCTTCCTTAACTTACCTGTTCGGAGACAGAAGTGGAGGACGTGCCTGATGCAATTCGTGGTCGTTGCGCGAAAGAAGGCTTTGACGCAGTACACCGGTCTTCGTCAGCAGGAAAGAGAGCTGTGTCGGTAATACGAACAGCAATGCACAACGTCTGCAGCCATTTGTCGTGTACTCATCACACGTGGGCGAGAACAAGCTTTGACATTGACGATTTTCCCGCGAGCCTAAGTGCTGTCTACAACTGTAGATTATGAACCTTATTGTCCTAGATTGAAGAGGGTTATTGGAAAGATTTTATCTGTTAGAGAGATATTATCTTTTTAAGTAAAATTAGAAATAAGTATACAAAATGTTCCATCGTTTATTTGAAGATAAACGATATAAATTCATAATTGAGATGTATTCTCAATTTAAATGAGAATGTTTATTAATAAAATAGAATAATAAAATATCTATTATTTACTTTTTTTGAATTCATGGTATGAGGCTCTGAAGAGCATGAAAGGATAGCCAGATGGCAATTAAAGATCCGAAGGTCATTGAGCACCTAAACACGCAGCTTACCAACGAACTCACTGCAATTAATCAATATTTTTTGCATGCACGGACTCTGCGACACTGGGGTGTGACGCTTCTTGGTAAAAAAGAATACGAAGAATCCATTGAGGAAATGCGGCATGCCGATTGGCTGATTGAACGCATTCTCTTCTTGGGAGGGCTGCCGAATGTTCAGCGCCTAAACCAGATTCTGATTGGCCAGAGTGTTGAAGAAATTCTTCAGTGTGATCAGAAGCTAGAAGAAAAAGCGATTGCTGATCTTCGCGAAGGCATTGCGTATTGTGAAAGCGTCCGTGATTACGTTTCTCGAGATTTGCTACTGAAAATTCTCGTGAATGAAGAAGAGCATGAAGACTTTATTGATCGTCAGTTTGATCTGATCAAACAGGTTGGAATCGAGCGTTATATTCATAAGAATTCTGCTGCGGCTCCTGATCAGGACTGAATGTTCTTTAAAATACCCGGGGTTTTCTCCGGGTATTTTTTTAATCAGAGATAGACAGCTTGATTTGCTGCTGCTGGCAGCACGGATGTCTGAGAGACTGCAGCTTGCATATGTTTTCGGTTCTGCAAGGCCTGTCTGAGTAGGCATACCATTCCAGGAACACAGTTTCCGCACTGAGCACGGCATTTGCGAGCTGTATAGATATCCGAAGGTCTAGAAGCTCCAGCATCAATCGCAGATTCAATATCTTTATGTGACAGAGCGTTACATGAACAAACGATCATTAGCTGCCCGTGGTTCCAGAAGGGATGCGGTAAGTCAATATAGTTCAATTGAGAGTGGTTCGCAAACGCAATTCGTTTAAATTTTGGACATGTGCATTTTGGTGAAGCTGTTTTTTATGACGGGAGATTGCCGTTCCATTTTTGCACAACGGGTCTGATGGCAAAGTTGCTTTGAATTCGCACTACGCCAGGGAGTCTGGATAGTTCTTCTTTGTGGATTCGCTCATAATCTGCCAGATCGCGTGCGGCGACATGGAGGAGGTAATCTGCTTCTCCTGTCATGAGATAGCATTCACGGATATCGGCACATTCTTTGATCCGAGCTTCAAAGCGACGCAGGGATTCGTCTGTCAGGCGTTCCAGGGTGATTTGCACGATGACGGTTGTTAGATTGTGAACGGAGCGATCATCGATTACGGCGTGGTATCCTCGGATGATCCCTTTTTCCTCCAGCATTTTAACGCGCCTCAGGCATGCTGATGGGGAAAGACCCACTCGTTCAGCTAGATCAGCATTACTCATACGTCCGTCATGTTGGAGTAGACGAAGAATCGATTCTGTAGTGCGGTCGAAGATCATGTCACAATTTTCCGTCTTTTCTACGCATACGATGCATATATAGGTTTTTTTCCTGAAGAATATGCTGAAGATATGCAGGAAGTTTCATTACGTTATGGGTAGGATAAATCTATGACGATCTTATCAGGCCCGCATTTGTGGCCCGCATCCCGTGCTGGCGCTACGCTGACAGTTGATCTGGCGGCTATTGCCCACAACTATCGCTTTCTATGCCGTAAGGCAGGTGAAGCTGTATGCGCGGCTGTTGTTAAAGCTGATGCTTATGGACTTGGGGCCGACAAAGTTGCGCCTGCTCTTGAAAAAGTTGGGGCTCGCGAATTTTTCGTTGCTCATGTGGACGAAGGAATTGCACTTCGTAAGATTGTTTCTGAAAGCGCGCGTATTACGGTCTTGCACGGCCCGCGTCCTGATGCGGCATCTGAGTGTGTTTATTTTAATTTGCGCCCTGTTCTGAATACTTTGGAACAGGTTGAGCTTTGGAAAAAAGAAACTATCCGCCAACAGGAGGTGCTTGATGCGGTGCTTCAGGTCGATAGCGGGATGTCTCGGTTTGGTTTGTCGTGGCAGGATGTACAGGTTCTGGCAGATGATCCTGAGCGCCTGAAAGGTATTCAGACAAACCTCATCATGAGTCATCTTGCTTGTGCGGATGATCCTAAAAATCCTGCCAATGAGATGCAGCGGCAGAAATTGCTGGAGATGGCAGCTTATCTTCCCGCGGCACCTTTGAGTCTTTCAGCGTCATCCGGGATTTTTCTTGGGGCTGCGTATCATATGGGGCTGGTTCGGCCGGGGGCGGCTCTTTACGGAATTGCTCCTAATGCTGATGAAGCCAATCCTTTGAGGCAGGCTGTTCGGCTTCAGGCTCGGGTGCTTCAACTCAGGCATGTGGGTCCGGGAGACGGCGTTGGGTATGGTTTGACGTATCGGCCACAGGGTCCTTGTCGTATTGCGACTGTCGCTGTCGGATATGCGGATGGATTTTCTCGCCAGAATGGGGGGGGGGGGTGTGCCTGGTTTGGGGATATCAGACTGCCGATTGTTGGGCGTGTTTCGATGGATTCTTTAGCGCTTGATGTTTCGGCTGTGCCTGAGGCTCTGCTTCAGGTGGATATGCATGTTGATCTCATCGGGGCTCGAAGGAGTGTAGATGATGTTGCGGCCTCTGCTGGGACTATTGGCTATGAAGTTCTGACGTCTCTCGGTGGTCGGTATTATCGTGAATATATCGACTAAGGCGCTGATGTATGGCTTTCTTGAATTCGAATGATTGACAGAACATTCTGAAAGACCCAAATACACGAATGAGCATCGCGAGTTTTGCAAGTGCTCTTTCTGTTACGTTGAATTCGGAAAATTCATGTATCTCCGCCGTGATCGCGCCCTGACAGCAGTTTCAATTATGCTGGATGTTGCTTTTCATGCGGGACGTTCCGGTGTGGTGAGTGGTGCAGACATTGCCAAGCGGGGCAATATGCTGCGGCGTGGAATCGAGCCTGTTCTTCAGGCTCTTTCGCGCGAGAAGCTCTTGGATAGTGTCCGTGGTCCCAAGGGAGGGTATCGGCTCGGTCGGCCGCCGCGGACGATTACTCTTCATGAAATAGTTCAGGCCGTAACTGAAGAACGCGGCACGGAAGGAGAGGCGGCGAATCCTCTTGTAGAGAAAGTTCTGGAGCCGTTTTGGTCTATGATGAACGCGGAACTGGCCAAAAAGATGGAAGCTGTGACTCTTGAAGGGTTGCTGCGTCAGGCAGAAGAGGCGGGAATGCAGCGGCCAAGTCGCGCTCCGATCTCGTTCTCTATATAACAAAATAAAATAGTTATAAAAAAATATCACAAAGATACAACGATAAAGCTTGGATAATTCACCATAATGGATCATTATTTCGAATGTTATGGTGAATTATCGTCCGCTCTGTAAGGGCAGTCTGTTTTTGTGCTTCTCTGATATGGTCTTTCTTATGATGAAAAGACCGGCGAGACATACGCCTGAACTTTGGGTTGAGGCTCACCTTACGTCAGTTCTGTTTCAGTCGAGGGCATCATGAAGCGAGCAGTACGTGTCGGTACCGATGAGAAACTCGTGCTGACGGCCAATCGTCTTCTGGATGGAGTGATTGTCTGGCGGGATCGGCTTGGCCAGTGGCGGCCGCATATTGGCGTTGCCGAGAAGCTTGATGCTGAACAGGTTGCTCCTGTTTTGGAGTTGGCGCAGGCTCGTGCTCAGGCTGATGGTATCGTTGGTGTGTATGAAGTGGCGGTCAAGGATGTTGAGCCGCCCGAACCTGTAACCGTTCGTGAGCGTATTCGTGCGTATGGCCCGACGGTACATCCTGAATTTGCAGTGGAGACCGTGCAGTGAGTGTTCCTGTCGGCCATTATCAGTACGATCAGATTGACCGTGACTTTCTTGACGCGCGAATTGCTGAGTTTTCAGAGCTGGTCGCTCGTCGTATTGACGGCACCTTGACTGAAGATGAGTTCAAGCCGCTTCGGCTGATGAATGGGCTGTATCTTCAGCTTCATGCTTACATGCTGCGTATTGCCATTCCTTACGGCACGATCGATAGCCAGCAGATGCGGATGTTTGCGCATATTGCTCGTCGCTATGATCGGGATTACGGGCATTTTACGACCCGCCAGAACATTCAGTTCAACTGGATCAAGCTGGAGGAAACACCTGACATTTTGCGCGATCTGGCGCGAGTGGACATGCATGCCATTCAGACCAGCGGAAACTGCATTCGGAATGTGACATCCGATGAGTTTGCTGGTGCAGCGGCGGATGAGCTTGTTGATCCGCGAATTCATGCTGAAATCCTGAGGCAGTGGTCAACGCTGCATCCGGAATTCACGTTCCTCCCGCGCAAGTTCAAGATTGCCATCTCTGGTAGCCCGAATGATCGGGTGGCGGCACGCTTCCATGATATCGGCATTCTGGCGCGTCCGGGGGATGATGGGCGCACGGTATTCCGGATTTTTGTTGGCGGTGGTCTGGGGCGGACGCCGATTATCGGGCAGGAAATCTTTGATGCTGTGCCTGAGGAGCGTCTGCTGGCGACGCTTGAGGCGATTGTTCGTGTTTATAACGCTCACGGTCGGCGGGATAACATCTACAAAGCGCGCATCAAGATTCTTGTTCAGGCTTTGGGTATTGATGCGTATCGGGAGGCTGTTGAGGCTGAACTGGCTCAGATGGATCTGGAGCATTACCGCCTGACACCAGATATGGTGGATGCCATTCAGGCTCGTTTCGCTGCTCCCCAACTCTCTGCACCAGACAATGCTGCTCAGGAGTTGGCAAACAGACGGCGCGAAAATCCGGAGTTTGATTTGTGGGTTCGGAGCAATACGCATCCGCATCGTGATGTAGGGCACATCATTGCTGTTGTTTCACTCAAGCCTGCTGGTGGAATTCCAGGAGATGCTACGTCTGCGCAGATGGATCGTCTGGCGGATCTGGCTGATGAGTATTCCTTTGGGGAGCTGAGAATCACGCATCTTCAGAACATTGTTCTGGGGCATGTGCGGCAGGATCGTTTGTATGATCTGTGGAGCAGCCTGAAAGAGGTCGATCTGGCGTCTGCCAATATCGGGCTGATTGGGGACATCGTGGCTTGCCCAGGGTTGGATTATTGTGCGCTTGCAAATGCGCGGTCGATTCCGATTGCGCAGAAGCTGGGTGCGCGGTTTGGGGATGCGTCGCTTCAGGCGGAGATTGGGGCGCTTCGGATCAATATTTCTGGCTGCATCAATGCGTGTGGGCATCATCATGCGGGACATATTGGTCTGCTTGGGGTGGACAAGCGCGGTGAGGAATTCTTCCAGATTACGCTTGGTGGCAGGGCAGAGAACGGGGCCTCGATTGGTACGATTCTTGGTCCGGCTTTACCGGAAGATGATACGGTTGACGCGATTGCGCGGCTTGTTGACCGGTATCTCGGGATAAGGGAGAAGGGGGAGACGTTCCTCGATACGCTGGATCGGCTTGGGGATGCTCCGTTTAAGGAGGCGGCTTATGAGACTGTTTGAACTGGGTGAGCGGATTGCGAAGGTTCATGAGTCTCTGGTGACGTTGCCGGAGCTTGCCGAGAACACGGATGTGCGGGCGGTTTTGCTGGATATTGCGGATGATCCAGCGGCGCTGAAGCCTTATTTGAACCGGCTTGAACTTGTTGTTCTGCGATTTCCGATTTTTCGGGATGGGCGTGTTTTCACGCAGGCACGAGAATTGCGGGAATATTTACGGTTTTCCGGAGAAATCCGGGCTGAGGGGCATGTTCTGCCGGATCAGGCTGCTTTTCTGAAGCGCTGTGGGGTGGATAGTGTTGTGCTGCCGGACGGCAGCGACCCAGCGCTTTGGGAGCGTCAGTTGAGTCGCTTCCCGGTGGCCTATCAGCGGTCTGTTCTGCCTTCGCGGCCGGTTGGGGCTGGTTTGAGAGTTGAGGAAGGGACTTAACGAGTCCCGAACCAGCCTCGGCGCCAGAACCAGAAGAGCGGCAGGATTGTGGACAGAACCATCAAGGTTAGTCCGTAAGGATAGCCGTATTTCCAAGTCAGTTCTGGCATATCCTTGAAGTTCATGCCGTAGATTCCGGCGATCAGGGTTGGCATGATTCCGATCGAGCTGGCGACGGTGAGGACTTTCATACCGTCGTTCTGTTCTATGCTAATGAAGCCCAGTGTTGCATCCAGCAGGAACTGAACCTTGCTGACGATCTGGGCGTCGAAGTCGCTGAGAGAGGCGATGTCGCGTCCTGCGACTTTGAGGCGTGATTTGAATGTGTCAGCCGGGGTTGGGGATTTGCCTGCTGTGTCTCTGGTGGGCAGGGGAGAGGTTCCCTGATCCTTTACCTTTTGCAGGCTCTGGCTGATGTAGTCTTCCAGATAGATGCGGACCCGGTCGATGCCGAGAAGGCTGTCGCGGACTGTTGATGCCAGATCTCCGGCATAGCCGAGGCGACGCAGTGTTTCGCGGAGCATGGCGCCGACGCGGGCGCGGTCTCTGGGTTGTTCGGCGTTGAAGACACGACGGGAGATGGTGTCCAGGGTTCGGCCAAGGCCCTCAAGAATATCTGCGAGGCGATTGATGATTTCCTCTATCAATTCGACCAGCAGTTCCGTTGATGAGGGGGAAATTTTTCCAGCCGGATATTCCGCCAGTTTTCTTCCGACAAGGTCGAAGGCGAAATAGTCTGTGTAGCGGACTGTGATGATTCTTTTTTCCGTCAGGATGAAGCCGACGGGTTTGGAAAATGAGATATCATCAGCGCGGCGGACAAGCGGGGTTGATAGATAGAGGCAGTTGTCCCGTTCATAGTGGCGGGAGGAGCTTTCGATCTCTTCCAGTTCTTCCTGCTTGGGAATGTGGACCCCAAGGAGTGTCTCGGCTTTTGTGATTTCGTCGTGGGTTGGATTGATGAGGTCAATCCAGTTGGTGGTGTTGATATCGACGTCTGGGCCGATCTCGCGGGCCGGTGTGCCGGCGGGCCGGGCGAGAAGCATCAGGCAGGAGTCCTTGGTCGGGAAACAGGAAGGTCTGAGTCATGTCGTGCGGTGACGTTCCATGCAAGAGGGACGTCGGGATTCGGTAAGCTACGTTTTTCCTGACAGATGTGTGGATGGACGTTCCTGCGTTGCCTTGGTATCGCTGGTCAGCCTTTTAAGCGGAACAGAGCCCGGTATGACGACCCCATCTTCTTCCCTGCCTAATTCCTTGCGCTCCGGACCGGACGAGCGCGGCCGTTTTGGCGTCTTCGGTGGACGCTTTGTGGCGGAAACGCTGATGCCTCTGGTTCTTGAACTGGAGGAAGCATATCGCGCGGCTCAGGCTGACCCGGCGTTTCGTGAGGAACTTGATTATTATTACCGGGATTATGTCGGCCGTCCGAGCCCGTTGTGGTTTGCGAAGCGCCTGACGGAAGAGCTGGGTGGTGCGAAGGTTTATCTTAAACGTGAGGAGCTGAACCACACGGGTTCTCACAAGCTCAACAACGTCATGGGCCAGATCCTGCTCGCGCGGCGGATGGGCAAGACGCGGATTGTGGCTGAGACGGGTGCTGGCCAGCATGGTGTGGCGACGGCGACGGTCTGTGCGCTCTTCGGGCTGAAATGCGTCATTTACATGGGGGCGACGGATGTTGAGCGTCAGAAGCCCAACGTCTTCCGCATGCATCTGCTTGGGGCTGAGGTAAAGCCGGTAACGGCTGGGGCCGGGACGCTCAAGGATGCCATGAATGAAGCCATGCGCGACTGGGTTGCGAATGTGGCCGATACGTATTTTCTGGTGGGCACGGTTGCGGGGCCGCATCCGTATCCTGAGATGGTTCGTGATTTCCAGTCCATTATTGGTACGGAAGTGAAGGAACAGATTGTCCGGGCTGAGGGGCGTCTGCCGGATGTGATTGTTGCGGCCATTGGTGGAGGCTCCAATGCGATGGGGATTTTCCATCCGTTCCTTGATGATGCGGATGTGCGGCTGATTGGGGTTGAGGCTGCTGGGCTGGGACTGGATTCCGGCAAGACGGCGGCGTCCATTTCCCGTGGGCGTTCGGGTGTGTTGCATGGCAACCGGACGTATCTGCTTCAGGACAAGCATGGCCAGATCGAAGAGGCGCATTCGATCAGTGCGGGGCTGGATTATCCGGGAATTGGGCCGGAGCATTCCTGGCTGAATGATATTGGCCGTGCCGAGTATGTTGGTGTGACGGATCAGGAGGCGCTGGATGCGTTCCAGCTTCTGACGCGGACGGAAGGCATTATTCCGGCTCTGGAATGCGCGCATGGACTGGCGCATGTGATGAAGATTGCTCCAGAGATGCCGAAGGACAAGATCATCGTGCTGAACGTATCCGGCCGTGGAGACAAGGATATCTTCACTGTGGCGAGCCATCTGGGAGTGAATCTGTGAGCCGTATCAAAGCCCGTTTTGAGGCCCTCAAAAAGGAGGGGCGGGGCGCTCTGATTCCGTATCTTCAGGCGTTTGATCCGGATTATGAGACCTCGCTGGAGCTGCTTAAGGCGATGCCGGCTGCTGGGGCAGATCTGATTGAGATTGGCGTGCCGTTTTCCGATCCTTCGGCGGATGGTCCGACGATTCAGGCGGCGGCGTTGCGTGGGCTGAAGGCTGGGGCGACGCTGGGTGGCGTGTTGGAAATGGTACGGTCTTTCCGGGAGACCGATGCCGAGACGCCAATTATTCTGATGGGATATCTGAACCCGATTGATAGCTATGGACCGGCGGAATTCTGTTTCGACGCGGCTCAAGCCGGTGTGGATGGCATTATTGTCGTGGATATGCCGACGGAAGAAGCGGATCTTCTGGACTCCCATGCGCGGGAAGCGGGCTTGGATATCATCTCGCTTGTGGCGCCGACGACGTCCCGGACGCGTTTGTTCCATGTGCTGAAAGATGCGTCTGGCTTCGTGTATTATGTGAGCATCACGGGGATTACGGGAACGAGCAGTGCCAGCCAGGCGCAGCTTGAAGAGGCTCTTCCGAAGATTCGGGAAGCAACGGATCTGCCGGTTGCGATCGGGTTTGGGATTTCGACGCCTGAGCAGGCTCGGACGGCATCCCGGATCGGAGATGCGGCTGTTGTCGCATCTGCTCTGATCAAGACGATGGCGGGGACGCTGTCTGAGGGGAAGGCGACGAGCAAAACGCTTCCGACTGTTCTTGAGCAACTGATGGCATTGTCTGCGGCGGTTCGGGCCTGAATTCCGGTTTTTGGATTTGCAGGATTGGGGAGCGCATCGGGAATTATTCCGGTGCGCTTTTTTTGTTGTGGTCAGGCTCTATTACGCAGGGACATACCGAACAGGATCGCGGAAATTCCGGCCATGAGCAGTTCGATGGCGATCAGGGTGCCGATCAGCCAGAGGCCGGACCATGGCAGCGTCATGTAGAGCAGGATTCCGATCAGGAGGGTGAAGATCCCGCTGACGGCGAGAAGGCTCCAACCTCCGGCTGTCCGATGACCTGCTGCCCAGAAAGCGCGGCTGATTCCCGCGAAGATCAGGCAGCCTGCGAGGATGGCTGTGATGAAGACTGAGCCTGTTGCGGGTTCTTCAATCAGCAGGAGGCCGCCCAGGATATAGAGGCCACCAACGAGACCTGAAAGCCATTGATTGGGGAGCGGAAGACCTCTGTGAGCGAAGCTCTGCACGACCTGGGCGACGCCACCGATAATGAGCAGGACGCCGAGGAGAACCATGCTGGCAAGGGTCGTGGCGACGGCATCAAAGGCGGCGAGCAGGCCCAGGACGACAAGGACGACGCCGACACCGATGAACCAGCCTGGTTTCAAGCCTGATCTGTTGTTAGGGAATTGCAGGGTATTAAAGCTATTGGACATGAGATTTCTCCATGGCTGGCATTGCAAATGTCTTTTTGTATGCCGACCTTGCCCGATAAAATGACTGTAAGGCAGGGATGGTTTCCAGTCATCAGAGCTGTAACCGGCGTATGGGTAAAGATGCCATGTTTTTGGGTGTCTGGGAGAGTTCTGGTTGGTGAGGCTGGCATAAATATGCTGGTGGCGTTAAAACGCGCCGGATATTGATGGTCTGAAACAGGGCCTTCCCCCATTCTGGCCTTCGTCCCGAAGGCAGGCAGAGAGTAACGAGAAGACATGAGCTGGCTGACCGATTACGTTCGACCCAAGCTGCGTGGCCTGCTTCAGCGGGACGTGCCGGATAATCTTTGGACGAATTGCGAATCCTGTGGGCAGATGATGCTCGTCAAGGAGATGGAGCGGTCCCAGAAGGTTTGTCCCCATTGTGGGCATCACATGCGGGCGACAGCAAAGGAGCGTCTGGCCTGGACGTTTGATGATGGTGAATACACCACGATCGAGCTTCCGAAGATGCCGGTTGACCCGCTGGGGTTCAAGGATTCCAAGCGGTATGCGGACCGTCTGAAGGACGCGCGGAACAAGTCTCATCTTGATGAGGGGCTGGTTGTTGCTCATGGCCGTATTCAGGGCCAGAAGGCTGTTGTGGCTGTAATGGCGCCTGAATTCCTGCTGGGGACGATGGGTGCCGGACTGGGAGAGGCTTTCGTGGCAGCGTGCCGTCTGGCTGTTCTGCAGAAAGCGCCCCTCGTAATTTATACGGCTTCGGGTGGTGCGCGGATGCAGGAAGGGGCGGTCAGCCTCATGCAGATGCCGCGAACGACTATTGGCGTTCAGATGCTTCAGGAAGCCGGATTGCCGTATGTTGTGGTCTTTACGAATCCGACGACGGGTGGTGTGTCCGCCTCCTTTGCGATGCTGGGTGATATTCACATTGCCGAGCCGAATGCGCTGATTGCTTTCGCTGGGCCGCGTGTGATTCAGGATACGGTTCGGGAAAAGCTGCCCGAGGGGTTCCAGCGTTCCGAGTATCTTCGCGAACATGGCATGGTGGATATTGTGGCCAAGCGTTCTGAGTTGCCGGAGCTTCTGGGGCGTATTCTCGGGATGCTGACGCGCCAGAAGGCAGCGCCGGACGTCGCGGCCTGATGAACGCCCAGAAGGAGGGGGACATGGGGGCACCTGTGCGTCTTCCTGGCGAGTATCAGGGGCGACCGGGTGAAGTTCTTGCTCGTTTGCATCAGCTCTATCCGAAGCTGATTGACCTTTCCCTTGGGCGGCTTGAAATTCTTCTGGCCAAGTTGGGAAATCCGGAGCGCCATTTGCCGCCGGTGATCCATGTTGCCGGAACGAATGGCAAAGGGAGCACCTGCGCCAATCTGCGGGCTATTGCCGAGGCTGCCGGGCTTCGGGTGCATGTGATGACCAGCCCGCATCTTGTTAGCATTACCGAGCGATTCCGTCTGGCGGGTAAGCTGGTGAATGAAGATACGCTGGTTGAGGCTTTTGAAGAGGTTGAGCGCATCAATGATGGGGCGCCGATCACAGTTTTCGAGGTTCTGACGGCAGCGGGTTTTCTTCTTTTCTCGCGGGTTCCTGCAGATCTTGTAATTCTGGAGGTTGGTCTGGGCGGACGGCTGGATGCCACGAATGTGGTTCCGAAGCCCGTGGCCTGCGCCATTACAACCATCAGTGTGGATCATCAGGCGTTTCTTGGAGAGACGCTGGATATAATTGCTGGCGAAAAGGCCGGGATTATCAAGCCTGGCGTACCGGTAGTCGTGGCGCCTCAGGCTCCCGAAGCACTGGAGTCGATTCGATTGCGGGCTGAGGCACTTGGCGCGCCAATGTGGGTTCTGGGGCGTGAGGTTCAGGTGGGCATAGAGGCCGATGGCCTTCATTATTCTGATCCACAAGGAGCTTTGGATCTGCCGTCACCGGGTCTGAAGGGGCCGCATCAGGGAACGAATTCGGCTCTTGCAATTGCGGCGTTGAGAGTATCCGGACTGGATATTCCTGTCAGTGCGTATGGCGGTATTGCCAGAACGGACTGGCCTGCAAGGCTTCAGAGATTACATGGAGCCCTTGCAGAAAGGCTTCCGGCCCGCTGGGAGCTCTATCTGGATGGTGGGCATAACCCTGGTGCTGGAGAAGTGCTTGGTGCTGTGATGGATGGATGGAGCGACAGGCCTGTTCATGTCATTGCAGGCGTTAAGCAGAGCAAGGATGTCAGTGGCTTTCTTCAGCCGTTGATTGGACGGGCCGCCAGTCTTCAGGTTGTGGCTGAAGAGGAGCAGCATCTTGCAACACCGGTCGAGGAACTGATTGCCGCGTCAGGTGGCGTGGCGATTGCTGGTCCCACGATTATTGAAGCTCTGGATCGTCTTGCAGCGCAGAACTCTGTGCCTGCACGTGTGCTGATCTGTGGCAGTCTTTATCTTGCAGGTGTGGCTCTTGCTCAGGATGGCTGGGTCCCGGTCTGAGGGAAGGCTCGGCGGACCAGGTCTTCCCACTCCTGAATGATGGTCTGATCAGGCATTCTGGCGTCTGCTCGAGCGTACCAGTAGCGGGCATTGGCGAGATCGCCTTCCTGACGATGAAGAAGGGCGTGGATGCGGTCGCATTCACGTGTGCCTTCTGCTGACTGCACCAGACGGTGGGCTTCTGCCCAGTTCTTTTTCCCAATCCACCATAGGGCGGTTTGGGAGAGGGAGAGGGAGAGGTTAGAAGGAGGTGTCTGGGTTTGAAGGCTACTGCGGAACTCTGTCAGCGATAGCATGGTGCGGTTTCCTGTTCAGGTACGGTTTCCGATTCTGAGTGGGAACGTCTGATGAGGAAGATGGCTGCACATTCGGTCTCTGCTTCGAGGGCATGCTGGTGGTAAAAGACTGGCGTGACTATGATCGAATCCTATCCTTCTTCAGCGGCGTCTGATGCTTCCTCCGACGATGGAGGGCTAAGCGCGCTTTTGCGTCGTTCTCCGCCAGCGAATATCGCGGCCGAGCAAGCGCTTCTTGGTGCTATCCTCACGAACAACAAGGCCTATGAACGGGTTTCAGATTTTCTGGAGCCGGAGCATTTTGCTGACTCTGTGAATGGGCGGATCTACGAAGCGGTGGCTCGCCGTATCGAACGTGGGCAATTGGCTGATCCGGTAACCATGAAAGCCGAGTTCGAGCATACGGGCGTTCTTGATGCTGCTGGGGGGCCTGCCTATCTGGCCAAGCTGCTGACGGCGATGGTCGGGATTGTGAATGCAGGCGACTATGGCCGGGTCATTCATGATGCATGGGTGCGGCGTCAGTTGATTGATATTGGCGAGAGCGTCGTCAACAATGCTTTTGGTGCCCGACCTGATCTGGATGGCAGTGACCAGATTGCGGCTTCTGAAGAAGCTTTATTCAAACTGGCGACGGAGCGCGGTCAGGAAGGTGGTTTTGTCTCTTTCGGAAAGGCTCTGACAGGCGCCATTGACGTCGCGGAAAAGGCGTTTTTACGGACTGGGGATGTTGTTGGGCTCACGTCTGGTCTGCGTGATCTGGATAAGCGAACGGGTGGTTTGCACCCCTCCGATCTTCTGATTCTTGCGGGGCGTCCTGCGATGGGAAAGACGGCGCTTGCGACAAAAATCGCGTTTTCGGCTGCGCGTTCGATCATGCGAGATGCAGAGGAAAAGGGTGAGAAGCCGCATGGGTCGGTAGCAATTTTCTCACTTGAAATGTCGTCCGAGCAGTTGGCGACCCGTATTCTTTCAGGTGAGGCTGAAGTCTCGGGTGAGAAAATTCGCCGAGGTGATATTGGGCAAAAGGAATTCGACCGTTTTGTTCGTGTGTCCCGCGAATTGCAGAAGCTGCCACTTTATATTGATGACACGCCGGCAATTTCCCTTTCGGCTATGAGAACACGGTGTCGGCGTCTCGCGCGCACGCAGGGTCTGAGTCTGGTGGTGGTGGATTATCTGCAATTGATGCGACCCGCGATCGGAACGAAGCCGGATAGCCGTGTGCTAGAAATTTCGATGATTACTCAGGGTTTGAAGGCGATTGCAAAAGAGCTTTCGGTCCCTGTTATTGCGTTGTCCCAGTTGTCTCGTCAGGTGGAGTCTCGTGAAGACAAGCGTCCCATGCTTTCGGATCTGCGCGAATCGGGTTCCATTGAGCAGGATGCTGATGCTGTCATGTTTGTTTATCGTGACGAATATTACCTTCAGCAGCGAATGCCGAAGGATAGTGCGTATGACAGTAACGAAAAATTCCAGGCCGCGACTGAAGAGTGGCAAAGGAAAATGGCTCTAGTTCATAATAAGGCAGAGCTGATTCTTGAGAAGCAGCGGCATGGGCCGACAGGGATGATTCAATTGTATTTTGAAGGCGAATACACTCGGTTTGGTGATTTGGATATTATTCACGAATAGAACGTCAAAGCGGCCCATGGGCCGCTTTTTTTTGGTCTGGAGATTCAGGCGATAGAAAAACATGTTTTGAAAAAAGAGCCTCAGAAACTCGCATTTGATATTAATGTGTTGGAAATATTTTGTCATAAAAAACAAAGGAACATCTCTGGTGTTTGGAAAACAGCGTGACATTTCATTGTGCGAGAATTGTGAAAATCTGCAGTTTTTGGCTGTTCGAGGACGCAAAAAGCTTGAAAAACTAACGGGATAATTTCAAAGGCGCCGGAGTTAGACGCACAAATGTAGTGGCAAAGAGCCATATTTGCTCCTTGACCCAGTGGCATATTGCCATTAATTTATCGTTAATCGGCGGTTGTCGTGGGGATGATTGCTGAGGAAGGAAGGGGGCCGGTTGATGCGTGATGTTTCGCTGAAATCTGGAAACGTTTCTGATTGGTTCATTCCATCGCTGGTGCAAGCGTATTGCACCATGACGAATGGGGGAGCGTTTGAATGCGTGATAAAGTCAGCGAAGATACCGTCAATGCAGATCCTCGTCTGGTCTCTTGGGTTGATCAGGTGTGCCAAAAGACGTGTTTTTGTCCATGTCTGGAGCCATGTCTTGCCGCTGGAGCACCAACTCTGGGTGCAGAGCAGCCAGCCTCAGGGCCAGTTCTTCGTCGGTTCGACCGTTCAGGACGCCTTTCAGGAGGAAGTCAGTCGAGACGCGCAACCGGTTCGAGAGAGCGGCAATGAGGAAGACGCTGGGTGCGCGATCTCCACGTTCAATCTTGTTGAGGGTGGAAGCATCTACCCCCAGAAGCCGGGCACACTCACTCTGGTTGGGGATAACGAGTTCCCGGGCCCAGGCAATACGTGTTCCGATGGCTCTCTGGAGGATAGTCAGGGAGTCCGAGCGCTTATGTTTGGCCATGCGGCCTTTTTAGCAATGGCTTTATGCCAAATCCAGAAGAAGTTTTTTTTCTTACGATTTGTGGCATTTTGCCACTAAACAGGTTTTTTCGTAAAGGGATTGATAATGAGGCAGATGAAAGAAGGTCATACTCCCCGCCGGGTTTCTGCAAGCGCGATTGCCGCGATGTTGGCATCTGACGGTTGGCAGCCAATGCGGAAACCTGCGCACAAGAAGTCTTTGGGCAAGGGACGCAAAATCTCAAAAGTTTCTGGGGGAACAGAAAAACGACAGGTTTTCGATAGGGAAAGTGCAGAAGCGCTTCCTCCGGGGCACCCGGTTTCATGGAAAGCTCTTTGGGGTTCAGATCTGGCGCCAGCATTCCCTGCCTTAACCCCGATGGGTGCGTCTTCAGCGTGGGAAAATATTCACTGATGCAGCCTTTGATTCGTGAAATTTCTCCATGTGGGAAAATGATGACCATGCAACCGACTTTGGAGCGCCTTCAGCATCAGGAGTTTCAGGACCGTAATGGTGTTTACCGTGTCGTGAACACGGTCCAGTCCATGTACGATGCTGGGGATATTGGTGATGACGAGGTTTCTGCGGCTGATCGTTGGTACCGGGAATATCTGTTTGCAACTCTGGGGGTTGTTGAGGAGCGCCCGTCTGATGGTCATTTTCGGGAGAAGGGAGATGTTCATACCTGGATGTTAGGGCGAGGAAAATGTTCTGCTCGGATTTCCGAAATCAGAGAGACACTGGGTTTGTGTGGTCATGTTCGTCTGGAGATGTTGCTGGCTCGAGAAATGTCTTTTTCAGCTATGGCACGTCAATTGTATCCCGGTATATCGGAAGGACGAGGACGTATGAAGGTATCGGCGCAGTGCGGTCTGATTTTAGAGCAGCTTGTTCATGTATATAAAAATATAAAAAAGAATTCTTTTTAAGAAATATGTTGAAGTTTGCGTTCGGTTATTTTATAAAAAGATTACATTGAATAATTTTTATTTCTGAGGCCATCTCTTTTTGGGGTGGTCTTTTTTTATTTAAGAGAATTATTGAAAATGGAACGATTTAATATCGTTTCCGGAGCGATTGTTCTTTCCGGGCGACAGACAATGATTGTTTTGTGGTGTGAAGGACCTGAAGTGATCGCCTGTCCGCTGATCTCTATGGATGAGGCGTTCCACCGGGCAGATTGTGACCTTGAATGGCATGAGCTTGTGAATGCTGGTTTGACGCGATTAGACGTGCGTTGTCGGGCTATTCCTTGCCTCCGTCGTATATCTTCTCTCAAGCCTATTGGCTGCGTTGATGACGTTACGGTGAAGCGTCTCAGGAATGTGGCGCAGAAAGAGTGGAAATATCGGCTTCAGGAGAAGGAGATGTCACCCCGGTCTCACAAGAAACCGTTTCATTCGAGACAATCGACGGCTGTCTGGTTTGACGGGGGGTCAATGAACAGCCGACGTGAGGAACGCCTACAAATGGGCTGACGGTCGAATATGGGACCGTATGGGGATATGAGCAGATGAGCGAAACACAGACTGACGGGCTGCGAGGGCGAAGTGGGCGTTCACGTCGGCGTAAAGAACGGTTTCTGGAACATCTTGCGAAAAGTGGAAATGTTTCTGACTCTGGTCGATTTGCTGGTGTTCAGAGAAGCACGCTTTACCATTGGAAGGAAACAGATGCGGCGTTTGCCTCTCAGTGGGAGGACGCACTGGAAGATGCAGCGGATATGCTGGAGTCTGAAGCCAGACGTCGTGCTCTGGAAGGTTATGACGAGCCGATTACCTATGCAGGAAAAGTGGTTTGCGATCCGGAGACTGGTCATCCGCTTGTCAGAAAAAAATATAGTGATGGGTTAATGGCGTTTCTCTTGAGGGCGCATCGCCCCGCGCGCTTCAGGGCTGGGCAGGAAGAGATTTCTACGGCGCCTGTTTCCATCAATATCAGTTATGATGACAGCGTCCTTTAGACTCAATGAAGCACAGCGTGATGCTGTTCGTCTTTTGGGAGGGCCTGCTCGTCATATTTTGCTGAGAGGGGGGTCAAGGTCCGGTAAGACTTTTGTTCTGATACGGGCCATTGTGATTCGCGCTTTGAAAGCTGCCGGAAGTCGGCATGGAATTTTCCGGCATCGGTTGACGGCGCTGAGGGCGTCTGTTTTGCGGGACACGTTTCCCAAAGTTATGAGCCTTTGCTTTCCTCAGGTGCGTTGGCGCCTGGAGCGGCAGGAAAACATTGTGACGTTTCCGAACGGCTCGACGATTTTTTTTGGTGGTTTGGATGATGAGCAGCGGACTGAGAAAATTCTGGGGCTCGAATTTTCGACTGTTTATCTGAACGAAGCGAGTCAGATCAGCTATGGCGCGCGGAATATGCTGCTGACGCGCTTGGCTCAAAAATCAGGTCTCGTGAATCGCGAATATATCGATGCCAATCCTCCGGGTGTTGGGCATTGGTTATATGCGCTGTTTGAAATGGGAATTGAGCCGAAATCCGGAGAGCCTCTTGCAGACTGTTCCTTGTACGACACAATGATTCTTAATCCCCATTCCAATAGGGATAATCTGGGAGAAGAATATATTGCGGCACTGGAAGCGCTGCCGGAACGTGAGAAACGACGTTTTCTTTACGGGGAGTACCAGACGGCTGTTGAAGGTGCCTTGTGGCGTATTGAGTCGTTTCGCCGGGACGCTGTGATTACGTCTGCAAACCGGATGGATGTTGCATCACGAATGCGGCGTATTCTGGTGTCTGTTGATCCGTCGGGTGCGTCGGGGCCGGAAGATTATCGTTCCGATGAAATTGGAATTGTGGTTTGCGGGGTAGATGCGGATGGTGTCGGGCATGTGCTGGAAGACCTCTCTGCACGGGATAGTCCTGCAGGGTGGGCTTCTCGTGCTTTGCATGCTCTTGATGACTGGCGAGCTGAACGCATTGTAGCCGAGCGTAATTTTGGTGGCGCTTTGGTGGAAAATACAATTCGAAGTGTGCGGGCTCATGCGCCGGTACGGCTCGTGACAGCCGCGCGCGGGAAAGCGGCGCGTGCCGAGCCTGTTGCGGCACTCTATGAAATTGGCAAGGTGGTTCATCACGGGCGTTTTGAAACGCTTGAGGACCAGCTCTGTCATTTCTCGGTCAGTGGATATCGCGGCTCCAGGTCTCCGGATCGGGCTGATGCGATGGTCTGGGGACTGAGTGAACTGATGCTGTCTGGCAGCAGCGGTATGACGGGCTGGAGCCCGTCAGGATTTTCGTTGGCGCGCTGAAAAGCCTTCGGGCTTCAGGTGGGCTTTAGCACTGGAGAACTCATGGACTGGTTGTCCCTGCAGCGGCGGTATGCCGTGCCGGCGGGTGCGTCTGCGCGGACTGCGCGCCTGTTGGCGTTGAGACGTGTTCTGGACGGTACGCAGTATGATGCATTGCCTCATCCGTTCTCGATGGAGCGATCGGGAGCGGGGGAGTACATTCCGCTTTCTAACAGACGTCCGTCCGTCAGAAGTAACCTTTGCCGAACGGTTGTCGATGAATCTGTTTCCTTGCTGTTTGGGGATACGCACTGGCCTAGTCTGATTGCAGATGACACGCGAGTGTCAGATGCGATGGGAGTCTTTGCCTCTCAGACGCGGCTGGCATCTTTAATGATGGAAGCCGCCACTGTTGGGTCTATTGGTTCGGTAGCGGTTCTTTTTGAAGTTTCGGCTGGTGTGCCGAAACTTTCGGTTCTGGATACGGCGTATCTGACGCCGTTCTGGGACGATGTCAGCGGCGAATTACTGCGCGTTGAAGAGCGTTTCCTGGTGCGGGGGCGTGATCTGGCTGTGCAGGGATATGCGATTGGCGAAGACCTTCTGGGTGCTCAGTTCTGGTGGCAGCGGGTCTGGACGCCGATGGATTGTGCGGTGTCCGTTCCCTGGCTTGTTGGGATGGATGGAGGCGTGCGGGACGAGAGCCGGTCTGTTCGGCATGGACTGGGGTTTGTTCCGATTGTCTGGATCCGGAATCTTGGTGGTCGTCAGGGGCGGGACCCGGAAGGCGAATGCACGTTTGAGCGTGCGATCGATACAGTCATTGAGGCGGATTATCTGCTGTCTCAAGCTGGGCGGGGGCTGAAATATGGCTCTGACCCGACGCTTGTTCTGAAAACGGGTGGATTTTCGGATGGTGTGGCGCATCAGGGAGGAGCATCTTCGGCTCTGACATTGCCGCCCGAAGGGGATGCCAAGCTGCTTGAGATCAATGGCAATGCAGCGGGGGCGGTGCTCGAGCACTATCGGGAGCTTCGGCAGATTGCGCTTGAGCAGCTTCATGGAAACCGGGCGCATGGTGACCGGATTTCTGGCGTGCAATCTGGCAAGGCTATGGAGATGATGTGTCAGCCATTGATCTGGCTGGTGGATCGGCTGCGTCATTCTTATGGCGAGAGTGGATTGCAGGCCATTTATCGAATGGCCTGTCGTTTTTCGTGTGTGCTGGAAAATGGTCTGCGTCTTGGCGGTGTTCTGGTGAAGGACTTGCCGTATTGCCGCATGACGTTGCGGTGGCCTGCCTGGTTCCCGGCGACAGACCCTGAGCTTTTGTCGTTGGCGCAAGGGCTTGTGACGGCGGTTTCAAATGGAATTCTGAGCCGGGAGACGGCCGTTCGAATGTATGCGACGGCGTCGGGAAATTCTGATCCCGGTACGGAATGGCGGCTTCTGGAAAACTGGGTTGCGTCGGACGACGCATAAGAGTGAGCGGAGAAAAAATGTCCGGATCTGAAGATACTATTGAAGATGTGGCAGAACTTCGTCAGGCGCTTGCAGAAGCGATGGACGAAGTGAAATCCGTTCGTCAGGCCATGGCGGAAGCTGAAGCCAGACAGGAGGAGCTTCAGCGCACGCATGAGGAAGTTATTTCCCGTGTGAAGCGGGAAAGTAATCATGATGTCATGGTTGCTGCATTGCGGTCTGAAGCCATTCGGATGGGTGCACATAATCCTGACGATGTTGTGCGTCTGATCGATATGGAGGGTGTGACCCGGAACGAAGACGGTACGGTTATGGGTGTGACGGAGGTTCTGGAACGAGCCCGGAACGACCGTGGATATCTGTTCGGTGATGTGTTGCGTCCTGGGTATTCCAGCGGGACGACGGTTGGGCATCCTGCGCCCAGGCCGGGAGAGGTTGAGGCATTTAATGCCCGATCTGCGACGGATTCCGATTACGAAGCCCGCAAATGGCAGTTCTTGGCCGGAGCATGATGGCTCGGGTGTGAAGTGATTGAGTGCGTCCGGTAAAATTCTACCGGAAATTTTCTATAAATATTTACGGAACGAAATTCATGAGCATTGATAATTTCCCAGTTCAGCTTCAGGCGGCCATTCAGCAGGGTTTTTTGGCCCGTGAGTTTGAAAACGGTCTGAAGTCCCGTCTCGGTTTCCGCCAAGTTGCGGATCGGGAGGTTTTCCCGAACGCGATTGGTGAGACGCTGACCAAGACGCGCAAAAGCCTGAAGGCGCCTGTCACGACACCGCTCAACCCAACCGGAAATACCAATTTTGATAACGGGATGAGCCCAGCGGGCTGGTCTGTCGAGCAATATACGCTTTCGATCAATCAGTATGGTGACACGATTGATCTGAATATGGTTACGAGTGGCGTCGGCATTGCGTCCCAGTTCCTCGCCAATGCCAACACGAATGGTGTTCAGGCCATGCAGTCTCTGGATCGCCTGGCGCGTAATACACTTTTTGGTGGCGCTCAGAATGGTGTTGGTGGTTATCTGGGTGGCAATACGCGTGTCAATGTTGCGCTGGATGCGGAAGGGGACACGGTTCAGGTTGATGATATTCGCGGGTTCCAATCGGTTATTGTCAATGGTCAGGTGACGCTGATTGGGTCCAGCAGTGGGATGACCGTCACGGTTGGTTCGGATGTTTACACGCTTGTCCGGGTTGTGGCGGATGCGACCAATATTTCTACGGCGCCGGGCGGTATCTCTGGGCAGATGACGTTCTCTGGTAGCGTGTCTGTTTCCGATGGTGCATTGGGTCAGCCTGTGGTTGCTGCGACTGCGCCGAAGGTTATTCGTCCTAACGGTCGCCTGACGACGGCGGCGCTTCAGACGGCGAGTTCGAGCGGTCTGGCAGATACGCTTGGTATTCAGCAGGTTCTTGCGGGTGTTGCGACACTACGTCGGAATAACGTGCCGATGATTAATGGGGCATATCACTGTTATCTGGATGATATTCAGCTTCTGTCGTTGTTCCGGGATGATGATTTCAAGCATCTTTATCGTGGCGCATATGGTTCGGAAGAGTATCGTTCTGGGCAGGTTATTGAACTGCTGGGTGTTCGTTTTATTCCGACGACTGAAGCGCCTCAGCAGCTGTCTCTTGGTGCTGGACCGATTCATCGTGCACTACTTTTGGGGCAGGGGGCACTGATTGAGGGCGACTGTGCGCTGACGGGTCATTCCGATATTCCGGACGCTGATCGTGCGCTGATTGAGATGGTTGACGGGGTGGCGATGGTGACCCGTGAGCCGCTGGATCGTCTGCGGCAGATCATTGCGCAGTCCTGGTACTGGATTGGCGGTTTTGCGCTGCCGACAGATGTGACGGCGGATACGAATGTTATTCCGACGGCGACTAACAGTTACCTGAAGCGTGGTGTCGTGATTGAGAGTCTGGGCACGGATGCGCTGGGTATGACGTTCTGAATACGACTGGGGCCTCGTGGTGACACGAGGCCTTTCAGGTCAGGGGAAAAGTATGTCTGGAACGGCAAGTCTGTCTTCTGCTCCTTTAACGGAAGGAGAGAAAATGGATGTCCGGAGGTTTTGCGGGTATCCGGCTGTTGGATCTCGGGAAACGGGGCAAGAATCCTGGCGCTTTTTTCAGGTTGAGGGGGCGCTGGAATGGCGTATGGGAAATCTGTCGGGTGCGGAGCTTCAGCAGGTTCGACTATATCTGTCACAGCTTTACCCACTTGAAACGGCCCTTCTTGGAGCTTCGGACAATCTGGATACGGCGCAGGCTGCGAGCTGGTATCACAATGGGCATGAATTGCGGGACCGGGTGGCACTTCTGACGCTTTGGCGTCGTCGTCTCTGTGCGTTTCTAGGTGTGACGGGCGGTCTGGAGTTGCAGGATGGTCGTGCTGTAGTGATTTGAAGGAAGCATGATGCATCTTGAATTGATTGCATCCCGGGTCTGTAAGGGCCATGCGAAGGCTGCGGGTATTTTGGGGCAGGCTGGTATGCAGTATCGGCCCGCTTATCCATTGGCGCCGATGCAGGATGTTTATGCTCATCCCATGCTGGCTTTTGACGCACAGGACTCGTTTTCGTTTTCGCGTGTGCCCGGTTGGGGCAAAGTTATGGAATATGTTCTGACGGATCGGCGGGATGATACGTTGGTCGGGGATATTCTGACATGCGCTGGAAAAACGTTTTTCGTAGCGGCGGTGGAGGAATTGAGGCCACCTTTGTGTGTTGCATGTAGCCGTATTGTTCAGGTTAGTGGGGTTACGGGAACAACGGGAAATGTCGTTGAAGACTGCCCTGCTGCAATTGTCCTGAAATCAAAAGGAGAGGGGTCTGGAAGCGGTGTGCCAGGCTCGGTCAAGCCAGGTCAGTTTATTATGTATTTGCCGCGTCTTCCTGGTGTCCTGCTTCAGCCTTACATGACGGTTACAACAGATCTTGATGTCACTTATACGATAAATACCGCCGAAATGTCTGACTGGGGTTTGCGTTGCACCATGTCGTTGCAGCAGATCTGATGGGAAATTGAAATGGCGGATGCCTCTCAGATGAGTCAGGTTCTCGCTTATGTATGTGCGGGGATATTGTATCCGGATGGGTTAGAGAAACCGTCCCTTACCGGGCGGCAGACTGTTGTTCGGCGTGGCTGGCTTTTGCCCAGTGATATATTTGCGGCTCAGAATATTCGGAGTCATACGGATTATGTGACTGTGACGATGGCTGCGCAGAGGAGGGCGGCTGTACCGGAACCCCTGGGGCGACCATGGCATGTTCAGGCACGCATTCTGCCGACTGTTTCTGTTCTGCAGGCGGGGCAGGCAGTTCAGGTTGTTTTCCCGAAGGATACTGTTCCTTCGGGGGTTGTTGGCCTCTGGTACGAAGGAGTGCGTCAGACAACGGCTGCTTATGCGGTGACGGCCCAGGATACTCCAGACAGTGTAGCAGCGGCTTTGGCAAAGCAGTTGCCTCATGGTGTTGCGGATGGGGCAGTTGTGAGTGTTCCGGATGTTTCTCTTTTGGGAAATGTTGTTGGGTATGGGGAGTCTGTCCGGGTTAGCCGTCGGCAGAGTCAGCTGTATCGTGTTTCTGTCTGGACAGCAGATGCGAGTGTTCGGGATGAGATTGGATTGTCTCTGGATATGGCGCTTGCCGAGAAGAGTTGGATATCGACGCTGGATGGTCGACAGGCACAACTGAAATTTGTGAGCGTTGAAGATGTGGACGCTATGCAAAATCAGGCAATTTATCGCCGGGATTATCTCTACGAACTGATTTTTGACGTGCTCCAGATCCAATGGGCTGCTGACATGATGTTTGGAGTAGGAACATCTGATATTCCGGAGGGGGGAAGTGGCTTTGGTGCCTTTGTGCCTGCACCGGAAGAAAGCGTTGTAACACAGGCGCTGAGTGCGATGAATGTTGCGAGGTTGTCGGCATCCTCCTGTTCTGAATATCCGGGCATGACGTTGAATCAGTTTGGTACGGTTGTGTGTTCTACAGACTGAAAAATAAAAGAATTTAATGAGAAAAAGCTTCATTCCGAAATTGGAATGGAGCTTTTTTATTAAAAGGAGAAAACCAGCGGATGTCTCTGGTTTATCAGGCGGGTACGCTAAACACGACGGCACTGACGGTGCCTAATCTTTATGTGCAGATTGCACAGCCACAGACGCTTGGCCTGACAGGTGCGTCTTCGTCCAAGCTTGGCATTGTGGGAACTGCCGGTTGGGGGCCTGTTGGTTCACCTGTGCCTGTGGGTGGCATGGGGGATTACCTGGTGGCATTCGGTGCAAAGCAGAATGCCGTGACGGATGCTGGACTTGCTGTAAATATTGCTGCTCTGCAGGGGGCATCTTCTTTTGTGGTTGTCCGTGTTACGGATGGTACAGATGTGGCGGCATCCGGCAGTTTTGGGGATGTTGCACTTCAGGCTGTTCATACGGGGACAGCGGGCAACAGTATTGTGGTGACGGTGAGTGCAACCGGTTCCGGTTATGCATTGGCGGTTTCACATCCTGTACTAGGATTTGCCAGCTATGCGGGTCATGACTGGACTACAATTGCTGCGGCTGTCGCACAGGATCTGTCGGCGCTGATTACCGTACGTTTGCCAGAAGTTGTTCCGGACATGGTCTCTGGTAGCGTGACGTTGATGGGAGGGCTGGATGGTGCTGCGCCTTCTATGGCGTCTTTTGTGGGAAAAGACGAGATCGTTCGTACGGGGATGTATGCTCTGAGAGGGCAAGGATGTGCGATCGCGCTTTTACATGGCATTACGGACAGTGTGTCGTATTCTTCCCAAGCTGCATTTGGACTTGGAGAAGGGACGTACATGATTGCGTCTGGCCCTTCTTATGACAGTGTTACGAATGCTGTGTCGATCAAAGCTGCCAGTGGACTGGATTCTCCTGCGGTCAAACTGATGTTTGGGGATTGGCTGTGGTGGAATGATGACGTTAATGGAATGATGCTTGTCAGTCCGCAGGCTTTTGCCGCAGGTATTCTGGCCGCGCTGTCACCTGAGCAGTCGAGCCTTAACAAGGCGTTGGCCGGGATTGTCGGGAGTCAGAAATCAGGTCTGACAGGAAGCAGTGCAACATACTCTACGGCAGAACTTTCTACGCTGTTTACGGCGGGAATAGATGTTATTTGCAATCCTGCGCCGGGTGGTTCGTATTGGGCGGTGCGTTGTGGGCATAATGCTTCGAGCAAGGCAATCGTCAATGGTGATAACTACACGCGACTGACCAATTACCTTGCATCTTCTCTGGCAGGAGGGATGGGGGCGTATGTTGGTCAGGTTGTGAATGACACACTCTTCTCGGACATTCGTGCAACGCTTCTTGGTTTTCTGTCATCTCTGCTATCGCAGGGCATTCTGGCTGTTCAGAACGGCGAGTTACCCTACAGTGTTGTTTGCGACAGTTCGAATAATCCTCAGACGCGGACGGCTCTTGGTTACGTTCAGGCCGATGTTGCTGTGCGCTATCAGGGAATCAACGAAAAATTTGTAGTGAATTTGCAGGGTGGAACCTCCGTGACGGTAACATCTGGTGGGGGGAGCGTTTGAGCATGGCAAATCCATACAGTATTGGTCGTGACTGTCGGATTACGGTTCTATGGAATGGACAGCGCGTTGATCTTCGGGATGTGACCTCTTTTGGAGCGTCACAGGAGACACAGGCTCTGCGGGCCAGTCCGCTGAACGGAATGCCCGTGGAATTCAATGTTCCCAATGGGTGGAGAGGTTCGTTTCAGATTGCTCGAGCTAGCGCTGCGCTTGATAATCTGGTCGCAGCAATTGAAGCCGCTTACTGGAATGCTGGTACTGTCGGGAGCGGTACGATTTATCAGTATGTGACGGAGCCCGATGGGACGACCAGCACGTGGGAATATACGAATATTTCCATCAAGCTGAAAAATGACGCGTGGCAGTCTGATCAGATGGTTCATCAGACAGTTCAGTTCTTTGCTTCTACGAGGACAAAAATTTCGTGAGTATTCTTCCGGAAACTGTATCTCTTTCGGATGGTCGCTGTCTTGCGCTTAAAGAGATTGATCCGGCTGATATGTTGGATTTGATCGAAGCAGCAGGGTCGGCGGTCAATGGTCCTGCTGCGGCAACCTGGCTTGGTTATGCGGAAATGATCTGCTCTGTCACAGCAATTGATGGAGTTCCTGTACAGATGCCTGCAACAAAAGAAGAAATTCGTGAACTGGCACGCCGGTTAGGGAAAACTGGGGTGGCGGCGCTTCATCCTTTTTTCCAGCAAGGGCAGGATGAAGAAGAGATGGTTGCTACAGCAAAAAACTAAGCAGGCACTCTGCGTTCCAGGAGATGCTTTATCTTCTGGATCATGGAGTGCCGTGGAATATCCTGACATCGTGGTCACGGGCTCGGCGCATGGCAGCGTGTATTATTACAGCAGAACGCGACGGCCATATATTTGACTGGAGTCAAAGGCAATATCGGGAATAGAGATGCTTACATCTACAGTACAAGGAGGGGCGTTTCGGTTAGGTTTGCCAGTGGCACGGTATGTCTTCAGTGGTCGGTCCATAACATCGAGTGCCTCGTTTGTCCCCTTGCAGAATAGATACAAAAACTTGGTTCGGTTCGTTAAGACAGATCGTCCGAGATATTTGTCAGACACAGTGGCTGGTGCGAGTGTGATGGAGGCAGATGAACGGAATGGAATTCTGTCCAGAAAAGATAAAAAAATTGGTGCGTTGTCTGTCAAGCTGGAGCAGATAAATCCTAACAGCTTGGAAAATAACCAACCCAGCATGCAGGTAGCGAGAATTTTGCCAGGGGTGCTGGCTGAAAAATATAATTTTTCGCACCTAGATCAGGGTGAAAAGCGGTTTCCAAAGTTGGATTCTGTATTTTCTGAACGAAAAAGAGCGTTAGTTTCCCAGCGCTCTTTTGAACTTGTTTCTGCAGTAATACAGCCTCCAAAAAAAGAAGCAAAAAGACTCACGACCTCTCCGAAATGGAAGGTTATCCGGAATATTATTCCTTATCCGAACAGGAAAATTTTTCCTGTATCGCAGGAAAATACCCGCCTGAATTTCGGAGGGCATGCGCATGCTCCGATTGGAAGCAGGAGGGGGCTGGCTTCGGAAAAGAGTATGGCTCCTCCGCCGGGGATAAGAAATAGAAGTCTGGAAAATGCGATGCAGGAAAAAAACAGTCTGCATCAAGTTGGAAATGAAGACATCTCTCATGGTGACTTCAAAGCACAGTTTTCGTCATTCCGTACGGGATTATCTGTACGTCATGACCCTGAAAGAAATTCGAGGATCTCGGCGCGTCAGGGGCACGGAGGTGTCGATGAACTCAGGTTTCCGCAGTATCCCGGTCGAAGCATTGGAATAAGTTAAAATATAGGAGAGCATTGATGGGCTTGACGCTCTCTGCGATTGAAAATGCTATTGGATCTGTTGGGCGCTTGGGAGCAACGGCTCCGGTAATGCTTGGGGATCTTGTGCTAACCGGGATTGAAGTTCCGGATCGTCTGCAGGTCGGGGGACGGCAGATGATGGTGGTTCATCGGCTTCCTGGTGGCGGGCGTGTTGTGGATACGCTTGGCAATGATCCGGGGCGTCTGGAACTGGCGGGTAAATTTCTTGGGCCTAACGCCCAGACGCGAGCTCAGACCATTGAAAAAATGCGTCTCCGTGGTGTGCCTGTTGTATTTTCTGTGGCTGGTATGGCTTTGCAGGTCTGGATTGTACGCTTTGTCTATTCATACGAAGCGAAGGGTGCACTTTGTTCGTATGAACTGACTCTTGAAAGACCTGCGGAAAGTGTTGTGTCTCCCGATATGGGAAAGACGCTTTCGAATGTTCTAGGCACTGATGTCGCCAGTGGCTTAACGCAAATCAGCAGCGTTATTTCTGATGTTTCTGACGGTTTGTTTGTTGAAAGTGGGCAGGTTGGCTCGATTGTGGGGCAAATCATGCCTTTGGGAGCTTTGCTCGGTGTGGGTGGGCCTCTTGCAAAGGTTGGTGAGGCACTTACGACAACGAGCACTTTAAGCCAAAGTGTCACGAATTTGGCGGGAACATCTACAGCCCTTGAAAGTCTGTCTCAGCAACTCAGCGTTTCTGGGCAAGGGTTGATGTCAGCACTCGAAGTGTCTGGCCAAAATATTGAAAATATCCAGATTGGGAACGCCGCGTCTCTCTCTGCTGTCGTCGGAAATGCCGCGATACAGAGCACAGGAGCAGATGTGGGAGGGCTTGTTAACCGGTCAAATGCCTATGTGGGGCAGACACAGGGGCTTACCTCGCAAATTCCGCCAGTTCATTCGTGAGGATTCATGAAAGATATTATCGTAACCTCGGCGGATAGGTCTCTCTTTCATCTTGCCGCACGAGAATTGGGTGATGCCTGTCAATGGTGGAGGATCGCGGAGTTCAATGGGCTCAATGATCCTGATTTGTCATGGATTGAGACTGTTCTGACACTGAAAATTCCAGGAATCATATCGGAAAGTTCGTCAGGTCTTCCTGATGATAAAGGACAATGATAGATCGCCAACTGCAAGTTCGTATTCTGTGGGACGGTGTAGAAAATTCGATAATTTCTTTGAAGAAATTTGAAATTGATTCCCATAGATATGAAGGGTGTGACACAGCAGTTCTGACTTTTGTTCGTAACAACGTTGCAGAGAACGGTCCTGCACTTTGGTTTGAACAGAGTATTCTCAATAGCCCCTGGGTATCTGTGGAAATCCGGGATCTGAAAGAAAATAACGCGGCGTGGACCATGATTTTTTATGGGCTCGTTGATCATGTTCGTGTTTTTTCACAAAATTCCGTTGTGGAAATGGAATGTAGAGACGCCCTTGCTCGACTTATAGATTTGCGTATGCAGGATTCCTGGTTGAATCATACGGGGGCCGATCTCCTTTCTGTGTTGGCCAAGGCGTCCGGTTTGGGCGCTCGAGTGTCTTTTCCGGCTCATATGCCTGACCATATGTTGGGTCAGTTCTGGCAGATTGAGCATAAGCGTGGGTGTTTTCTGTCTCAGCATCGCTTTCAGACTGCAGCTGATCTGGCATTTTCTGTTGCCCGGGAAGCATTGTGTGATTTGTATGCAGACGGATCAAACCTGGTCTGTGAACCGATACAGAGTTCATACCAAAATCAAGATTTCATTGATGTGCGAGGAATGGTTTTTGATACGGATTTCGCTCGAGATTTGCAGCTATTATCCGGAATTATAGTGCATCTTGCGTCTTGGGATTCACGGCAGCGCAATAGTACGCATTTATATTACGATGGGAAAACATTTTCCGAGAGTGCACCTGTAACAGAGAAAACACTTCATACTTTCAGAGTTCCAGGGCGTCGAATGGAGGATCTTCGACGATTGGCGCGTGGGAAATATGAACGAATAGCCGCTCATGCCGTCTGTGCCCGAGTGTCGATGCCCGGTTTGATTGGGCTTGGCCCACGCCAGTTTATGAGAGTTGTAGTGGGGCAGACAGAGGAAATTCTTGGAGTGGATCAGGTTATTTCGCGATTTTCTCTGGAGGAAGGTTTTGTTCAGCATGTCGTGTTACGCAGAAGGGGAGGGCAAACATGACGCAAGGGCAAATAGCCACTGCGGCTTTGGTCAACAGGAGCGCTCACGCTGTTTTTGGGGTGGTTTCTGCTGTTGATCCTGTGAACCATGCCATCAAGGTTAGAGTGCAGCCTGATAATATTGAAACGGGCTGGATTGCAGATATTGGTGGTGTCCAGGCTGGAGATCTCAGGATTGCGTGCCCCTCCGAACCCGGAACGCATGTTGTTTTGCTTCCGATTGAAGGAGATGCGGAGCATCTTGTCGCGGTTGGCGCGGTCTTCGATACTGTTGTAACGGCGCCTGTATCGCCTCTTGATGGAAGTGTCATTCAACCGGGTGAGCTTTTGATCCGTGCGGGGTGTGGTGAGCCGCCTGTTGAGAATACGTTATCGGTTCCCGTGCAGAAAAGTGCGGAAGCGGGGTGGTGTCAGATTGACCGACAGGGCGTGACACTGGGAGCTGGTAATTCAAGGTTTATTATTTCTCAGGATCAGATTGTTTTGACGGTTGGAAATGTTAGGGCCGTTTTGTCCGCTAGTGGTTTGAAGGTTTTTTCTGGCGATATTCAGACTGAGGCTCATTCACTGGATAATCATATTCATCTGGTAGGAACACAGTCCACGGGAGGGCCGATAGGATGAGTTCCGTTGGTCATTTTTACGGTGGTGATCTGCTGCTTGCAGATGGCGGATTGGCTGTTGTTTCCGGTTCGGAAGAGGTTCGGCAACGCCTTTTGAGACGATTGTTGACCAACGTCGGTGATTATCTTTGGCAGCTAGATTATGGCGTTGGTTTGCAGGGCATGATTGGTAACGTCATTGTGCCATCAACAATGCAGGCTGAAATCAGGGTTCAGGTCCAGAAAGATGCAGGCGTAGATCCTTACTCTCCTGTGGAAGTCGAGATTAGCTCCGGCTCCGATGGGGTGTGTCTGTGCAAGATTTCTTATGTGGATGCTGAGACTGGGCAGCAGCAGACCTTGGATTTTTCTTCGTAAAAAGGATGTGCCTGTTTCAGTCGGGTGTATCTGGAGGATGTAATGTCTCTTTCTCTTCGCTCGTTCACCACGACGGTGTCTACCGCCGTGGTAACGGCGCAATCTTCCTGTACGCAATTACTGGATGTTTCTGTCGGGTCTCCGGTTCGTGCGCTGATGGAAAGCGTAGGGGGTATCGGATTATGGTTGCAATATCTGGTGTTACAGATTTTGCTTCGAACCCGTTTGGCAACATGTACTGCTGAGGATTGTGACAGTTTCGTCCAGGATTTTGGGATGTCACGTCTTCCGGGTACGGCCTCAAGCGGAATGGTCATTATGTCGTCGTTCTCACCTGCACAGCAATCGGCTGTTGTGGTGCCCGGCACGATTGTACGAACTGTTTCCGGCCTCTCTTTTGTTGTTGTGAAGGAGAGTATGCTCTCGGGGTGGTCGGAAACGGCCGGAGGCTACGTACGGACAGCTGGCATGTCGAATATTTCGGTTCCGGTTCAGTGTCAGAGTGCTGGAGGAATTGGGAATGTCCCGGTGGGTGCGATCTGTCTCATGGGTACAGCCATTTCTGGTATCGATACAGTGACCAATCCTGTGGCGTTCCTGAATGGTTCAGATCAGGAAACCGATGCAGAGTTGCGAACCCGCTTTCCATTGTGGTTGGCGGCAAAAGCATCTGCCAGTCGAGCCGCCGTGGGGAATGCCATTTTGGGTGTTCAGACGGGTCTTTCCTATTCGTTGCGGGACGGATTGGCAGCGGATGATACGGCCCGCTCTGGATATTTTACGGTCGTTTTGAATGATGGCAGTGGGGCTCCGGCAGATCAGTTGCTAGAGCAGATTTACGACGCAGTGAATGAGGTTAAGGCGCTCGGGGTCGGGTTTGGCGTGCGGGCGCCATCTTTGCTGATTCTGAATGTTTCCATGACTGTTGTGGTGCCTTTATCTGTCGGAATACAGCAGGCGACGACTGCCATTCAGAATGCCATTACGCAGGATATTGCAGGAACGACTGTAGGCAGTGGGTATGCTTTCAGTAGACTCTCCTATCTGGCTTATGTGGGCGCGGGCGTCACCGTTACGTCCGTTCTTGATGTGCGCCTCAACGGCAGTCAGTTGGATATTTCTGCGAACGGCGACCAGGCTTTGGCGGTTGGTAGTATTCAGATCAGCGTCATTCAAAACTGACAAACAGGCCTCTTGCATGAATATTTGCGGAGGATGGGGAAGACTATGCCTGTTTTTAATAGATATCCAAAACTTGAGGCGCTGACTGGAAACGAGGTTCTTGTCCTTGCCGATGCCAGTGGTCAACATACGGTTACGGCAACTGCATCGCAGATTGCCGGTGCACCTGCGGTTTCGACGCCGACAGGAAGCTTTTACGAGGATAAAGGGGCAAAAATCAGTCGGTTTGCGGATCGGGTTCTGATTGGAGATGCTGCGTCTAATCCTGGCTTGAGTGATCGTGACGCGGCATCAAAAAAGGACTGGCTTTCCCGCACGATGGGAGAGACGTCTATTGGGCCATGGGCATTACAGGACGCTCAGTGTGCGTCGGTTGCGCAGTTTGGTAATAGTGCTTTTGTCGCAGCATCCCGCACATCCGATGCAAAAACGGCACCTGCGACACTTGGTTTCCAGCCAAGTTCGATTGGCGTAGCGTCCTGGGGTGTTGCCGATGACACCTCTACCCCGACAACCACGACTGCCTATGCATATTATGGAGAAGCATGGCGTCTGGCAGGCGTGAATTATCAGCCGACATTCGTCATGGAACTGGAAGCCGTCAATTTTGGTGGGTTGGCTATTGGCCAGTCCAATCCCTACGCTCCTAATGTGGGCGGCGGTGTCTACGGTATTCAGCTTGGTGTAGGCGGAGGTCAGACGGATGGCACGTCGGATGCGGCTGCTGGAATCGTTTTTGTTTCGAATCCGAATTCGTGGCAGACGGGAATTGTTTTTGGTGCCACGTCCCTTAGTGGAACGGATGGAACAGACGACGGTTACGCCTCGGCACTTTCTCTGGCGCGTAATCATGCCATGGAGTGGCATACCCCAGAAGTAGTTTCGGGTGCTGTGGGTAGCAATGTCGGCGCCTTTGTACGTTCTACGGTTACGGAGCGCGCAAAAGGAGTACGCCAGGATTTTGTCGATAACGAGATTCTTTTCAGTAATATCGAAGGACATACTCTTTTTTCAGTTGGGAGCATCGCGGCCCCCAATAATGCTCTTCAGGTGCAGGCGGGTGCAGGAAGTCAGGCGGCTGGCCTCTATGTACAACAGGGTGCAAATGGATCCGCCAATCTGGGACTTTTTCCAGCAGAGGGTGGTGAATTGCAGATATCCTCTCCTGTCAGCGGTGAAGGGATGACCTTGCCGACAACTGCTGATGGCGGATTTTTGCATATCAACATCAATGGATCTGATTATCGTATTCCGTTGATGAGCCCGGCTCAGGTTGGAAGCTGACGATGGGTACGCTTTATGACGAAGAAGGGTTAGTTCTCCAGGCTACGGATGGAAAAGCCCTTTTGGATACCGGGCCAGTCCCGGGCTCTATTGAAGATTTTACGGCCCGCTTGCGTGCGCTCCTTCCCACTGGTTGGTTCCCGACCCCTCCTCAGGGGTTGCAAGAGGAAGAAGCACCGGTGCTGGTGGCTCTTCTGACAGGGTTTTCCACGGTTCTTTCTGGAATCTGGGCTCTTATGGAGAAATGCCGCAATCAGACGCGCCTTTCGACAATGAGCGATGCCTTTCTGGATATGCTGGCGGCAGATTATTTCGGTGTGGACGGGTTGCCGAGGAGAGTCTCGGAAAGCGACAGCGATTATCGCAAACGGATTGTGAGTTCTCTGGTCGCGCCGCGAAATACCCGGCAAGCCGTCAGAGATGCCCTGGTCGCTGTCACGGGTGTGGAGCCCGTTATTATTGAGCCTTTGAATGCAGCAGATTGTCATGCACAGGCGTCTTTTGCCTCACCGTCCTGTGGCGGAGGTTTTGGATATGGCTGTGCTGACTTACGGTATGGCAGCCAGTCTGGAGGGCAGTTTTTTCTGGAGACTGCTTTGGGTCAGGCTTCTGATGCACAGGCTATTTATCAAGTTATTGAACGGACCGCAGCCGGCGGTGTAACGGGCTGGGTTCGGGTGGAGCAGTAATGGATCGGGCGATTGTATATGCGGGGTCTATCCCGCTGGACACGGACCTTTTGCGTGTTGGAAAGTATGGCAAGGCTGCAATAGGCCATATGTCTGACATGTTATATGGCCGGGGTGTTATTGCGGCTTCCGGGCTTGGTTGTACGCCATCTTCTTCTTCTTTAGCCGTAACGATTGATCCTGGATCCATTACGGCTCCAGGGGTGATGGATGCGGCCCCTCTTGGAGGCGCTGGCGGTGGTTATCGCGCTGACCCGACACAAACCACCTGCCAGTATTCAAGTGAGACGGCAGTAACGGTTACTGTGCCGGGAACGGGGGCAAACTATACTGTTTTCGCAGTTTGTTCCGAACAGGATATTGATCAGACAGTTCTGGCATTTTTCAATGCTTCCAATCCGTCCCAGACACAGGCGGGGCTAAACAATAGCGGCAACGTACTTCCTACCCGTCGCTGGGCTGGAATGTCTTTTGTGATTGCAACGGATGCGCCTTCCGCTCCAGACGGTGGGACTGTGGTTCCGCTTTATACACTGGCAATTCCGCAAGGTGTGGCATCTTTGGCTGGTGTTCAGCCTCAACCGGGGCAGGCTTTCTGGCCAACAATTCCCGAACTTGCGACGCAGACATTGCTTCGTGCCATTGCAGAACCAATGCAGCTTGTGGCGAATGACACGTCTCTTTCCGTTCCGGCATGGGCAAGCCGCGTCGAACTGCGCGCGATTGGCGGCGGCGGCGGCGGGGCATCGTCGAGTTCCACAGCATTGACGGGGTCTTTTTCCGGTGGTGGAGGCGGTGGAGGCGGCGACGCATGGGGTATTTACACCGTTAGCGCCGCCAGTGGAGGCGCTTTGGGTGTCACCATTGGCCAAGGAGGAACGGCAGGGCAGACAGGAGGAACCTCTCTTGTCAGCTACAACGGTCAGACGCTTTTGCAGGCCAGTGGAGGCCATGGCGGATTTTTCTACGACAATACCGGCTCTGCCGGTGGTGATGGTGGGACCGCCTCCGGAGGAACGATCTGGAATCAGACTGGAAGTTGGGGAGGAGACGGGCAGAGTAACGCTTCGACCTTTGGCGGCTATGGCGGCGGCGGCCCATGGGGTGGCGGTGGCCGTTGCGGCAATCAGGTAGGGCGCGACGGAACCCGCTTTGGCGCGGGTGGTGGTGGTTCGTATTCTGCTGCTGTTGATGGCACTCCCACCACAGCTGGCGCAGGCTTTTCAGGCTGCGTAATGTATCGATTTTTACCTTGATATTCAGGGCATTAGGGAAGGAGGAGGATTATCTCCTTCCTTCTCCCGTAGACTATCAGTTTAGTGAAATCTCACCGTCCGCCATATTGCGTGGCGGCATATCTTTCCGAAGTCTCGCAACGTCTTCCGCACTGACAGCGGGAGCGTTGTTGCCCCAGGCGTGACGGATAAATGTCACCACATCAGCGACTTGCTGATCGTTCAGACGATGCATGAAATCTGGCATCGTAAAGGCAGACGGGGCTGTCTCGGTTTTTGGTAATGTTGCTCCGACCTGGACAATATGCACCAGAGACGCCGGATCTTTTCCCATGACAACAGGATTTCCCGCCAGAGGCGGGAAGACAGCCGGATAACCCTTTCCATCTGTACGATGGCATGCGGCACAGTTATCCACATACAGTTTTGCTCCGCGTGCAGAGACGTCTGCTTTGCGAAGAGCGTTGGTTGCAGTCGGATCATAGACCCAGTTTGTCTGTGTTCTATCGAAAGGTTGAAGCGCCCGCAGATATTTTGCCATGGCATGGAGGTCAGAGTCTGACAGGTGCTGTGTGCCATGTACAATGGCGGAAGTCATTGCACCAAAGCTCTCGCCTTGCATGTTGCGGCCGGTTTTCAGGAAATCGACAATATCCTGCTCACTCCATCGCCCCAACCCCGTTCGGTTCTCCTGGCGTAGGGATGTTGGGATCCAGCCGTCAATCAAGGCACCCCCCGCAAGAAAAGACGGGCTGTCTGAGGCGGTCAGCGCTTTTTCCTGCATGGCCAGACCGCGAGGAGAGTGACAGGCCCCGCAATGCGCCGGGCCTTCTACGAGATAAGCGCCTCTCGCCATCTGGGCATCAGCAAATTCGCGCAGGGTTTTCTCCTGCGCCTTTACTGGGGCAGGAGAAAAAGCCCATCGCCAGAACATGAGCGGCCAGCGCATCGAGAAAGGCCATTGAATACCATTTTCCGGCGTCGGAATGGCTGCTGCTGGAACACTTTCATGAAAATAGGTGTAAAGGGCATGAATGTCATGATCCGTCAGGCGTGCATAAGATGGATAAGGCATTGCAGGATAGAGCGTTGAGCCGTCCCGCCGAACGCCTTCACGCAATGCGCGTCCGAATTCCGCTTCGGTATATTTTCCGATGCCGTGATCCATGTCTGGTGTGATGTTTGTGGAATAGATGGTTCCAATCGGAAGTGTAAAAGATACGCCACCGGAATATTCTGGCTTATTTTTGATTGAATGACATGCTGCACAATCGGAAGCCGCTGCGAGATATCGGCCTTCCTCTCTCAGAGTGGTCTTGTCATCATTAGCGGATGCTGTTTGGTGGCTTAGAGCAAAGATGCTGCAAGCAAAGGCCAGGATTGGGAAAATCTTCATGCCTGCACCAGTGGTCCGGGAGATTTCAGGTAGGTTGTACGAATGTGGTAGGACGCCCAATAGGCAAGGGCTGCAACCATACCTGTCGGATTATAACCCATCCCTTGTGGAAAGGCATTTGATCCGATAACGAAGACGTTCGAAACATCCCAGCTTTGCAGATAGCGATTGAGAGCACTGGTTTGAGGATCAGTGCCCATGATGGCCCCTCCACCAAGATGCGTTGTCTGATAGTGGCGGGTATCAAACGGTTGGCCCGCATTCAGATGCACAAGATTGGCCTTTGTCGCTCCCATCGCTTTGGCAATGGGTTCAATCTTGCTGACAACATATTGGTTCATTCGAATATCGTTGTCTTTCCAGGTAAAGGTCATCCGGAGGAGGGGTTGCCCGTAAGCATCTTTCCATGTCGGATCTAGATCCAGATAGACGTCCCGGTAAGCCATGTTACTGCCATGGGCATCAACACCGATCGAGTGTTTATATGTGTCGATCAGCGCACCTTTGTAGGCTGAACCCCACCGCGGTGTGCCACCACCGCCTGTCCCGATAGCGGCGGCAATGGGTTTGAGACCTGCCTGATTCACCCAGACCGGTGAACCGCCAACAAAGCCAAGTGGCCCATGATCGAAATTCATACTGTTGAAGTCATCTATGGCAACACCAACGCCACCAGCACCGATGAACTGGTTGGTGTACTTGGATGGCGGCAACCAGATTCGGGAAGAGGTGATGGTCTGATAGACGAAATTACGTCCTATTGTGCCCGTATTGCTGACAGGGTCGTAAGGCTTTCCAATTCCCGACAGCAGCATCAGATGAACGTTATGGAACTGGAACGCACTTAGGATAACGAGATCTGCAGACAGGGAAACTTCCTTCTGCGTTTTGGTTTCCAGATAGGTGACGCCTGTTGCCTTGGAGCGTGTATCATCCAGATCCACACGCAGAACATGCGCATCTGAAATCAGCGTAAAGCCCGGATCCTGCCGCAGAGCAGGCAGAACATTCACATTGGGAGAGGCTTTAGAATAAAGGTAGCAGTCATATCCGCTACAGTACCCACAAAAATTACACGGCCCCATCTGGCAGCCATAGGGGTTTGTATATTGGCGAGAGGCATTTGCAGCCGGCAGGGAATAGGGATGGTATCCGGCTTCAGTCGCGGCTGCCCGGAATGTGGATGCGGTGAACGTATCCTTCATGGCGGGGAGTGGGAAATTGTCGGACCGGTCTCCATCAAAGATATTACCGTTTCCGACGATTTTTCCGTTTACTTTGTATGCCTCACCAGAGGTTCCAAAGACTTTTTCAGCCTTGTCGAAAAACGGTTCCAGCTCGGAATAGGTGACGCCGTAATCCTGAAGGTTCATACCTTCAGGGATGAATTTCTCGCCGTACCGCTCTACCACGGAACTGCGAAGACGCAGATCTTCCGGGGAAACCCGAAAATGAACGCCGGACCAATGAAGACCAGCCCCTCCAACCCCTTCGCCGGGCAGGAAGGCTGCCAGTTGCCGGTAAGGCAGGGCTGTCTGGTCAATCGTATTGCGAACAGTCACCGTCGTTTGGGACAGATTCTGGAACAGACGTTTGCGAATGGCACCTCGAAGTTCGTCAATGGATTCCGGATAAGCGCCTTCGACGGCAGTGGCGCGTTCCGAGCCGCGTTCCAGCATGATGACGGAAAGGCCGGCCTCCGTCAGTTCTTTGGCAAGAATGGAGCCAGCCCAACCTGCGCCAACAACAATGGCATCTGCATGTTTTTTGGTCATGATCTGTGCTCCTCAGGCCGTCTCACCCGAGATCGAAATCGGGCCAAAGGGATACGCCTCTCCGTCCTGATTGACCCAGTCCATGAAATCGGCGCGGGCACCCGGAAAGCCGAGCATGAGCCAGCCCCCCAGCCCTTTATTGCCGCCATAAAGAGGGTCGGCAAAAGCACCCTCCATCGTATTCGTGCGTAATTGCTCAAAGAAAACACGTCCCGGAACGTCGCCAAGTGGGACAGACCCGCCTTCAAGTGCTGTCAGAATTTGCTCTTGTGCGGCCAGGGGCAGATCGGCAAAAACTTTTCCATGCTGCTGATGAGTATAGGCCTCCAGCCCTGCGATACCTTTCCGGTACAGATCACGAGGGACAAAGGGGAGTTGATACCCAAGATTGGCCGGTCCCTGTACAAAAGGGGCGGACATGTACCAGTTGTCTCCATGCCCGTACGGAGACTCCATCTGTCGATCAATAAATTCGGCGACACCTAAGGCGCGTGCCCCTGATCCGTGCTGATCCTGTGGGAAAAGACGTTCCGTCGCAGCTTCCAGAAAACGGTATTCATCAGGCGTGAAGAACGTGGGCTGATAAGGCTTCTGTGCTTCCTGCGCCAGAGCCTCAGCCCAGTGGGAATGTCCACTCACCATCCAGAATGACGTAGAGCCCAGAAGGCCTTTGACAAAACTACGGCGACGGGGGCGCGTCAGGGTTGGTTCCTTCGGGGGCACAGTTGTCTCCAGAACGAGGGTGGGGCCATGTTCGGGAAATGAACATATCCGAAATGAGTAAGGGCATGACCCCATAGAATAAGCGTCAGGTCTGACGCCAGACCCTACGCGATCACAACCCCACGAGGAGGATGATTTTAACCGTTTGAACCAGAGGTCTGCGAGGAGGACGGTAATTGCAGAGTTCCCATGGGAGGGGATTTCTGTTTGGGAGCAGGAACCACGGACGTGCCATCATCGCCTGAGCCAGTCGGGAAAATGGCATCTGGCACACTGGGCTGAGTTGAGACGGGAGCTGCCTGCGGAACGCTGGTGGTCGTGGGCGGGGTTGTGACGGAGGGTACAACTGCCGGAGAGGCCACAGTACCCGGCGTGCCAAGAGATTGCTGTTTGACCCCGCCATCAACGAGTGGATTCCCGATGGCATCCGTCATCCAGCTCATCAGCTTCTTGCGGATCTGAAACTCCAGTTCGACATTCATGTCCTGCATCATCTGATTGGTCAGTTCATACAGGGAGGCACGTGAGGTGGCGCTCCTGGAGCCGGTGTCGAGTTTGCGGCTGATCCGGGCATGAATATAACCTGTGTGCAAGTTACCCGCATCCGCAACATTCAACTGCACATCCATCGCGCCAGAAATGGCATTCTCTCCTGTAGCAGAGATATAGGCCTGCTTGATGATGAAATCCGCCTGTCCGGTCTGCCCGCTGGCAACAAGACGCTGGCTGGCCATCTGTTTGAGCGCCTGATCAGGCGGAGTAGGGGCTTTGGCGCTCAGTGTGCCTGGGGAGGGAACGGCCTCGTCCTGAATATTGATCGTAGCAACATTCAGGTGAAGCTGGGACAGATAGCTATAATCGGCTGGTGGGAATGTCTGCGCAGGCTCATCGTCTGCACATCCCCCAAGAGCAAGGGAAAAAGCCAGAGCACTTGCTCCGATCCAGCGTCTCATACCCATCACCCAGTCTCCCGAAACCTACTTGCTATGGCGGTCCAAAAGGGATTTCAGTCGTCCGAACAGCCCCTTTTTAGGCTCTGACTTTAATACCGGAGCGGTCTCCAGTGGAAGCTCCGGTAAAAAGGATCTTTGTGGAGCCGCCACAGGCTCTGGCGCGGTCTGGGCCTCTGTGGGGTCAGGTCTTGAAGACGTACTGACAGAGTGTGCAGCCTCTGTAGAAGCAAGCGGAGCGGCGGGTCGATCATCCCGAGGGATTTTGGGGGTGCGCAACGACGACGCCTGACCTACTCCAAAATCTTCCGGAAGAAACGGACGCGCTGAACGGATTGTCTCTGCATGATCTGAATGACTGGCAAACCATTCCAGAATCCAACCGGGAAAGAGCGGTCCGGAAGGGGCATCGCTGATTAGCAGCGGGCCTTTGGGATAATAGAAAGACGGTCGACGGTCCGGCGCTGTTTCATCCCAGATAAGGTAGAAGACAGTGTTCTCGGCTTCGTCATAAAACCGGTAGGCAGTCGCGGAAACCCCCAGTTTCATCTCAATCTGGGCACGAACAGGCAAGGCCGAAAACGGCGAAGACACAATCAGTGCACCACCACTGCGCTTTGCAGAAAGCAGGGCTTTCATCCGTCCTTCTGCGACGGGTTTTCCGTCCGGGCAGGTCAGGGCTTCCCCGCTATCCGCATGGCCTGCCGCGATGAAGATGGCATGAGGGGCATGGCGTCCCAGCCAGGCCCCTGAAAGCTCACGAAAGGCAACTTCGGGAAGATCCGTTCTGAAGATGCGTGCATCTTCCCTGATATCCTCTCCCAGAACGCCTTCCGCCAAAGGCCAGAACAGAGGATCCATCGCGGTCAGAAGATCGTTCTGAACAGGTGGAGCCAAGGCCAGAACATGGCTACCCCTGTAAATTCCGTTCTCCAGCCACCAGCAGGCCTGTCTGCGACTGACCTCGTCTTGAAAAACAACAACTTCGAACTGCCCGACGACCGGCTGACGTTGGATTGCGACCCATCCGGGATAAAGCGCCCCGGCAGGCGCACCATCAATCTCGATACCATCCAGCAGCGAAGTCGTCATTCAGGCTTGTCTCCCAGTTCGTCGCGGGTGAAGCGGAAACCGACATTACAGAACTCACAGTTCATCGTGATGGCTCCGTCTTCAACCATATGGTCCAGATCGCCCGTGCTGAACCTGTCGAGTACCGCCGCAAGACGGGCGCGCGAACAGCGACAGCCATAAGCCAGAGCGCGGGGGGTCGCGATCTGCACATCCAACGTCCCGAACAGACGATAGATCAGATCCCCACTGCCTAGATCTTCATCAAAAATTTCAACAGGCTGGAGTGTTTCGGCAAACGTACAGGCCGTTTCCCACGCATCGTTATCCTGCGCGGTGGCTTCAATGCCACCTTCCGCAGCAATGCGTTCCAGAACCAGCGCACTGGCCCGCCAGCCTTCCAGCGTCTTCGTGCAGAACAACCGGATCAGACAATCATGCTGCTCGCTGGTCTGGAAGTAGTGCATGGCCATGCCGGAGAGTGTGTCTCCCGTCAGTTCCACGATGCCCTGATGGCGGTCCATATCCGCCCCCTGATCAATCGTGAACGCCATGAACCCATTGCCCAGAAGCTCGGGCGTTGTCTGCGGAAGATTCTCTGGATCCGCGTCTTCTGAAAGACGTGCCATAAAGCGCAGATCACCAGTATCCGTCGCATCCGCCAGCAGCATCGTGACCGGTCCATCGCCCTTGATCTGCAGGGAGAAAGAGCCTTTGAACTTCAGGGCAGAAGCCATGGCCGCCACAAGGGCCAACGCCTGACCGCCCAGTTCCAGAACAACGTCCGGCAGGTCATGACGGGCGAGGATAGCGTCAGCCAGTTTCCCCAGCCTGACAAGGCGCCCCCGCACCGGCGAGCGCTCCAGATGGAAGGGAACAATCCCTCCGGAAACAACCATGTTCGGGACGTTGGGACGGTCCCTGTCAAGAAATGGAGGTGTATCGATCACCCGTTTTCTCTCCCAAGGGCCCAGAGAAGCAGGCCCTTCTGCGTATGAAGCCGGTTTTCCGCTTCATCAAAAACAACCGACGCCGGGCTTTCGAAAACATCCGCCGTCACTTCTTCCCCGATATGGGCAGGGAGGCAGTGAAGGAACAGGGCCTCAGGCGCAGCTTTCGCCATAAGGGCAGCATCCACCTGGTAAGGGCGGAAGGCTTCAAGGCGTTCTTCGCGGTCCTTGTCCCCCATGCTGACCCAGGTGTCTGTCAGAACAGCATCTGCTCCGGCAACGGCTTCAGCCGGATTATGGAAGATTTCGATGGAAGCGCCATTTTCGCGCGCCCATCGTACCGCACGCTCACTGGGTGCAAATCCGGTAGGTGTTGCCAGACGCACATTGAATTTCAGCAGAGCCGCAGCTTCCATCAGCGAGGTCGCAACATTGTTGCCATCGCCAATCCAGGCCAGCGTCTTGCCGGTAATCGGGCCGCGATGCTCTTCAAACGTCAGAACATCGGCCAGAATCTGGATCGGATGGGACACCGGCGTCAGACCGTTGATAACTGGCACAGTGCTCCACTTTGCCAGTTCGCGCAGGTTTTCATCCTTGCCCGTTCGCAGAACAATCACATCCAGAAAGCGTGACAGAACGCGCGCGGTATCCGCAATCGTCTCCCCGCGCCCGAGTTGCATGTCCCCTGGCGACAGCACCGAAACCTGCCCGCCAAGCTGACCCATGCCGACTTCGAACGATACACGTGTCCGGGTGGAAGGCTGTGCGAGCATCAGGCCAAGGGTCCGACCTTCAAGGGGGCGCTCCGGATGAAGGGGGCGTGCACGATTGTTCTGCAAGGCTTTGACGCGTGCCGACAGATCAATGATCTGTCGGATGACATCTCCGCTGAAATCTCGAATATCAAGAAAATGCCGTGGCATCTGCTGTTCCGTTCCAACCGTCCGGGGGGCGATAGCCAGACTCACGACACTGTCTCCTGTTCCAGTTTCCCGGCAGCCACAAAGGCTTCGGCTGCCTCAATCAGTTTGTTGCACGCAATTTTGCAGTCTTCTTCCGTCACGATCAGCGGCGGCACAAGACGCAGAACATTGTCCCCCGCTCCAACCGTCAAAAGACCAGCCGCCGTTACAAACGGCATGACCTCACCGACCGGGGGCACACAGTGCAGCCCACGCATCAGGCCCATGCCGCGCACATCGTCAAACACCCCGGAAGAGCGTTTCACAACGTCCTGGAGCAGGGCGCCAAATGTTTCTCCAACGCTCTGAACGTGGTTCAGAAAACCAGGGCTGAGGACTTCTTCAAGAACGGTTGTCCCGGCCGCGCAGGCCAGCGGATTGCCGCCAAACGTCGTGCCGTGAGATCCCGGCGTCAGGTGCTTGGCCAACTCTTCCGTCGCCAGAACAGCCCCAAGCGGGAAGCCGCCACCAATCCCCTTGGCAATGGAAATGACGTCCGGCTTGATGCCATACCACTCATGCGCGAACAGCTTGCCCGTCCGGCCAACCCCTGTCTGAACTTCATCGAAGCCCAGATAGATACCGTGTTCGTCACAAACTGCACGAAGGGCCTTCATGAAGACTTCCGTCGCCGGCTTGATGCCGCTCTCACCCTGAATTGGCTCGACGATAATACCAGCCGTCTCCGGTGTGATGGCCGCCCGCAGCGTGTTCGTGTTGTTGAACGGCGCGTGGTCAAAGCCTTCGACAACAGGGCCGAAACCCTTCTGATAGGCGGGGTTCCCTGTGGCGGAAATCATGGCCAGCGTCCGACCGTGGAAAGCGCCGTCAAAGCACAGAACACGCGTCCGTTCCGGATGGCCGTTCTCAAACTGGGCGCGGCGAATCATCTTCACCATGCCTTCGTTGGCTTCCGCGCCCGAATTGCAGAACAGGACAGAGTCCGCGAACGAATTCTTCACCAGAAGATCCGCCAGTTTTTCAGCCTGCGGAATGCGATAAAGATTCGAGACATGCATAACCTTCGCAGCCTGATCCGCGATGGTCTTCACCAGCTTCGGATGTCCATGGCCAAGGGAGGAGACGGCAATGCCAGCCCCGAAATCCAGATATCGTCGCCCGTCCGATGCCGTCAGCCAGACGCCTTCGCCCTGCTCGAAAGCAAGGTCGGCACGTTTGTAATTGGGCATGAGGGCGGAGATCATGATGATCGACGATCCTGAATCGGGGTGAATGAAAAGCTGCAGAATCGGAAAACCCTGCCCCGGTCGCCCGGGGCAGGGCCAAAGATTCCGCAGACACATACTGTGCGGCAGAAATGCGATCCGTCAAACCCCTTGCGGGGAAAGAACGGCTTCAGGCACGCCTGTAAACGAGATCCCGGGCCAGCCAGCATCCAACGCGAAGCGCATTTACACCTGCGGCATCCCGCTCGAAGGCCAGTGTCCAGTCTCCCGGGGCAGTATGATCCAGAGCGCGCGGACAGGGCAGAACCCACACATCCTTCGCCAGTCTCTGGAGTGGCTCCATACGTCCATTTCCGAGAATGCCTGAGAAACCGCCGTAAACGACACCATTTGTCAGTGTGATGGTGACTTCTGCCTCATCCAGCTCTTCGCAGCGATAGACACCTTTAAGAGCGTCAATATCCTCGCCCGGCGTTTCATCACACGCCGTTAGAATACCGACCCGGTTCTCACCGGGACGCTCCATGCGAACTTCGTCGCCCTGACGCACCACACGGACGGTCTGCGTTTCTGCCCGTGAAGGAGCAACGCCTTCCAGCATTTCAGGAACCATCAGATAGCGAAGCTGCGCACCACCCGGTGCTGGTTCGATTCGGGCAGACAGGCCCGTTTCCTGCTCAAGATACGTCCCGTAAAGTTCAAGTGGCTGCTGGGTCGTCCGCTCCGGCTCATAAGGAACACCAAGGGCGGCGGCCAGAATCTGCGCCGCGGCTACTTGAGCGGGTGCCATGTGATTGAACATCACCACCACGGACAGTCGCTCCGATGCCACATGCAGACGATGCGAACGCCAGCCTCGCAGGGCACCGCCATGCATCGTCATATCCCGCCCGAACATGGAGGTGCGTTGTAGTCCAAAACCATAGGGGGCAGTTGTACCATCCAGAAAGGTCACCGGGCTTGTCAGGCGATTGTAAAGCCCTTCCGGATCGTTACGGGTAGCGTCAATGAAGCGCTCCCAGGCAATCATGTCATCCAGCGAGGCACCAAGTCCGGCATCGCCTGTCCACAGAACATTGTTGATCGCCGGTCGGAAGCCGCTTTCAACAGTGCCTTCATAGCCGACCGTCCCGTCCGGCATGGCGCGGGTCTCGGCCGCCAGAATGGCACGTTCCATACCGGCAGAATTGAACACGGACGTCTGAAGCAGTTCCGCAAAGCTCCGTCCCGTCCTGTCTTCCAGAATATCGGATAAAAGGCGGAAGTTCTGGTTCACATAGGAGTAGGACGTGCCTGGCTGGAACTGGAGGGTGCGTGTTCCATCAATAACGCGGCGCGCTTCCCGGTCTCCGAAGTCTCCTTCGATCGGTGCGCCATGCAGCATCGCCACGGCCCAGTAATCCCGCAGGCCTGACTGGTTATGTGCCAGATGCAGTGCGCCCGGAGCAGGCTCATCAAGCTGGGGCAGGCGGTCATCCACATCCCCATCCAGTTCTGTGGGGTCCTGAAAAAGATCCAGCATCACACCGCAGGTAAACTGCTTGGTGATCGAGCACATGCGGAACAGGGTAGAGGGCGTAAACGGAAGCCGCCGTTCCGCATTGGCGTATCCCCAGGTATGGCGCACCAGAACTTCGCCGTCCTTTACAACGGCAACAGCCCCGCCGGGGCCGGGATAGCGGGCAGGAATGGCGGAGACGGCCGCCTCGAGACGGGCTGAAAAAGAGTCGCTCATGGGGCGATGATGGCCTCATCCGATCTTGCCGTAAATGCCTACTTGGCAGCATACTCCCTCTCTATGGAGGACATTCCAACCGCTCCCGATTTCAAGGTGTTGCGTGAAACGGCTCTGGCTCATCTGGCCCGTTTCGCCACAACCGAACACGGCCTGCGCCAGATGCTGGACCGGCGTCTGCGCCGCTGGGCAACACGCGCTGTTCGAGCCGGTCTGCCTGAAGAAGAGGCTGAAGCTACGATCGCTTCCCTGCGTCCTGCCGTAGATGATGTCGTCTCCGCCATGACAGAACTGGGCGCAGTGGATGATGCCGGATTTGCACGTTCCCGCGCCCTGAACCTGACGCGCACCGGACGTTCCCGCCGTGCCGTCGCTGCCCATCTGGCGACCAAAGGCGTCGATCAGAACGTGACACAGGACGCGCTCAACGAATCGCTGGGCGAACGATCTGACGATTCCGCCCATGAGGCCGAACTCGCCGCCGCACTCGTTCTGGCGCGCAAGCGTCGTGTTGGGCCTTTCTGTCGTCCGGATCGACCGCAGGAAGACCTGATGCGCGTCATGGGAATCTTCGCCCGTAATGGCTTTTCACGAGACGTCGTGCAGGCAGCCCTTGAAATGGACCCTGAGGAAGCAGAAGACCGGATCATCGCATTCCGGAGCCGCCCGTGAAGAAACTTGCGCTCTGCCTGCTGTTATCCCTCACGGCCTGTGGGGGAAGCCGTGAATTCAGCCGCGCCAGTTTCAATGGTCCCCTCCAGTGCGCACCTTATGCCCGCTCCCGAACTGGCCTCCAGCTTCGGGGAGACGCAGCCTCATGGTGGCGTCAGTCCGCCGGGCACTACGCTCGCAGTCATAGTCCCATAGCGGGCTCGGTTCTGGTCTTCCGCGCGACGTCGCGCGTACCCAGCGGACACGTTTCCATCGTGCGACGACAGATTTCTTCACGTACGATCCTTGTGGACCATGCTAACTGGGAACCGGGACGCATTGATCGCAATGTTCCCATTACGGATGTTTCACCCGATCATGACTGGACGCTCGTTCGCGTCTGGTGGGCACCCATTCACGGCCTGGGACGCAGGGCCTATCCAACCTACGGCTTCGTTTCGGCCTCCGGTCCGGATGATGCGTCCTGAGCGAACGCTTGCACAAACGCCCAAGCCTTGCCACATGAAGGTGTAGCCTTGGCTTTTCGGAGTAATACATTATGGGCAGCATGAGCCCCGTTCACTGGCTGATCCTGGCGGTCGTCCTGCTCGTCGTATTTGGCGGCGGTGGAAAGATCAGCGGCCTGATGGGAGACTTCGCGAAGGGAATCAAATCCTTCAAGAAGAACATGGGCGAAGACGAGAGCATGACGCCGCCTGAAAACACCCAGCCGCCTGGTCACATCTCGCCTCCCAACCAGTCGCCCGGCTACAGCCAGACGACCACCAACAGCGATACGCACCGTACGCAGGTCTGATGTTGAACGCGACGTCTGATACGGCATGGACCGAGGCCGCCCGGCAGATTGTCCGGGCTGGCCAGCGGATGGATCAGCGCGGTTGGGTTCCGGCTACGGCTGGCAACCTGTCCATGCGTCTGGACGATGGCCGTATCGCCATCACACGTTCTGGGGGCCACAAGGGCTTCCTGATGGAACAGGACGTGATCCAGATCACTCCTGAAGGCGTGCCGCTCGACCCCGCCAATCGCGCCAGCGCCGAGACTCTGCTGCACACCCAGCTTTACGCGCATGATCCGTCGATCGGTGCTGTGCTGCATGGTCATTCCGTTGCGGCCACCATCCTGTCCATGGATGAGCCAACAGACGCCATCACATTGGCAGGTTATGAGGTTCTAAAGGTCTTTGAAGGCCAGACGACTCATGAGACCAGCCTTGATTTGCCTCTGTTTCACAACGATCAGGATATTGCCCGGCTTGCGACAGTTGTTGCTCCGAAGCTGCCGGATATGCGTCTGGGCTACCTGATCCGCGGGCACGGTGTTTACGTTTGGGGCAAGGACATGTTCACGGCTCTCGCACGTCTTGAGGGCCTGGAGTTCCTGCTCGCCTGTCATCTCGCCCGTCTTCAGAAGGCACGCTGAACCATGAGCAGACTGACCGTCTATCGGGACGATAGCCCCGACACGATCCTTCTGGACGTAACGTCTCCTGGCGAAATCGCGGAGACGCTGCGCCCGCACAACATCCGTTTCGAACGCTGGGCGGCACCTGTTACGCCCCCCAAGGATGCGACGACGGATGAAGTACTTGCCGCTTACCGCCCGTATCTTGATACCCTGATGGGCGAGACGGGCGCAGGCAGTGCGGATGTCGTACGTATCAACGCCTCCACACCCAATCTGCCGGAACTGCGCCAGAAGTTTCTCTCCGAACACACGCATAGCGAAGATGAAGTCCGTTTCTTCGTGCACGGTCAGGGCGCGTTCGTTCTTCATATTCATGGCCGGATCTATTCCGTCCTGTGCACCGCCGGAGACCTGATCTCCGTGCCGGAAGGCATCCCGCACTGGTTCGATGCCGGCCCGTCGCCTGATGTGGTCGCCCTGCGTGTCTTCACCGATACGACCGGCTGGATTGCCAAATATACTGGGGACGACATTGCCGAGCGTTTCCCCGCAGATGTCTCACCGGCCTCCTGAAAGCCCAACATGATCCGTCTCGTCCTGCTTGATATCGAAGGCACAACCCTGCCGATCTCTTTCGTGCGGGACGTCATGTTCCCTTATGCGGCCAAGGCGTTGCCAGCCCTGATCGAAGACCATACGAACCCACAGGTTGTTGCTGCGCGGGCAGACATCGCGATCTCCCATCCCGGCGAAGACCCGCTAAAGGTTTGCCAGGACTGGATGGCAAAGGACGAGAAAGCCGCCCCGCTTAAGACGTTGCAGGGCATCACGTGGCGGCAGGGCTTCGAAGATGGCACCCTCCGGGCGGATCTTTACAAAGACGTGCCGCCAGCCCTGAAGGCATGGTCCAAAGGCGGTCTGCGTCTGGCGGTGTATTCTTCGGGCTCCGTTCCATCCCAGAAGCTTCTGTACGGCTATACGGAACAGGGTGATCTGACGTCTCTGTTCGACGGTTTTTTCGATCTGTCGACAGGCGGCAAGAAAGATGCCGCGTCCTATACGGAAATCGCCAAGGCCTGCGCTCTGAAGCCAGAAGAAATTCTTTTCCTGTCCGATATCGGCGCAGAATTGGACGCCGCGAAAGAGGCTGGACTTCAGATCTGTCAGCTTGTGCGCTCGCAGGATAAAACCGTCCCCCATGAGGGTGCGCCTCACGCGGCTGACCTGAACGACGTCACCCAGAAGTTCAGTCTCCCCGTATGACCCTGCATACGGACTGGCGATCCATACCAGAAAGCGCGCGCGGGACCGTCGCAGCCCTCGGTAATTTTGATGGTGTCCACCGCGGGCATGTTCATCTGCTGCACGCTCTGCGCGCTGCCCGCCCGGATCATCCGCTGTCGGTCGTCACGTTCGACCCGCACCCAAGAGAACTGTTCCGTCCGCAGGACCCTCCCTGTCGCCTGATGCTCCCGTCCGTTCGGGCGCAGACGCTGGAAGAGCAGGGCGTTTCTGAAGTTTTCCAGATTCCGTTCGATGAGGCTTTTTCACATCTGAGTGCTGAAGCCTTCGTAGAGGATATTTTGCTCCGCCATCTGGGTGTTGTGCATGTTGCCTGCGGGGCGGATTTTGCTTTCGGGCACCGTCGGACAGGAAATACGGAGACTCTCGAAGCCCTTTTGTCCCCCCATGGGGTTGGACTCACGATCGTGCCTCAGCTTACGGATGAAGGTGGTCCCATCTCTTCCAGCAGGATTCGTCGCCTGCTCCAGGAAGGCTATCCCGAACGCGCTGCTCAGGAGCTGGGAAGACCTTGGTCCATTGTCGGTCCCGTCATACACGGGGACCAGAGAGGCCGTCTTCTCGGTTTCCCAACGGCCAATATCCCTCTCGGGCAGCATCTTGAACCCGCTCGGGGCGTCTATGCGGTTCGCGTGACCTTGCCTGACGGACGCATCATTCCCGGCGTCGCCAATCTTGGCCGTCGGCCAACGATCAATGATGGTCAGGAAAGCCGGCTGGAAGCACATCTGTTCGACTTCTCAGAAGACCTGTACGGCAAGACTCTCAGCGTTGCTCTGATCGCCCTGCTGCGTGAAGAAAAGCGCTTTTCCGGTTTGGATGAACTTAAAGCCCGGATCACTCAGGACGCCGAGGAGGCTCGGGCTCTCCTGTCCGCTTGATTCGCGCGTCGTCATGATACTGCTTTAGAAAGCCGCTTCTCATTTCGAGAGCGGCTTTCTTTTTTGCGCTCTCCCGCTCAGCTCAAGCCTGCGTGGTAAATATGTCACTTAATTTCTATATTATGATTTAATGTGTAAATAAGGCCATTCGCTATATTGCGAATAATTCGCATTATCTCTCTAAGGAAGTCGCTTTTATCCTCACGACAGGATCCTGATGCGATGTCCTCGAAACACTCTAACCGCCCTCTGGGGGCCGTTTCCCTCGCGGCAAGCCTAACTCTGGTCTCTTCTGCGGCCTACGCCCAGAGCGGTTCGCCACATCATAAAGTCAAGCATCCGCAAGGACGTCGCCATCAGGCTGTTGTGCCTCCTGCACCTCAGAAAACCCAACCTGAACCCGTTGTGCAAAAGCCAGTCTCCACGCAGGCGAACAGCATCGAAGCTGCCGCTGCCGAGACAGAGCATCTGCATGTTGTCGGTTCTCCCATGAACATTCTGCAATCGCCCCTGGGCATCAGCCGCATGCCTCAGGACGTTCTGCATACACCGCAAACCATCAACGTGGTCCCCAAGGCCCTGATGGAGCAGCAGAACGTGAAATCCCTGGATGAAGCCCTGCGGAATGTCCCGGGCATCACAGCGTCTGTTGGGGAGGGCGAGGGCGGAATGGCGGGAGACCAGTTCCTGATCCGCGGTTTTCAGGCCCAGAACGACATCTACGAGAATGGATTGCGTGATTTCGGCGTCTACACACGCGATAGCTTCGATTACGACCACATTACCGTCATCAAGGGACCATCTTCGGAAGTCTTCGGCAATGGTACGACCGGTGGCGCCATCAATATCACCACAAAAGTCGCGCATCTGGGGGACAGCTACGGTGCCAGTCTTTCAGGTGGATCTGGCGACTATGCGCGTGGAACGCTCGATTTCAACAAGCAAATTGGTGAGTCCACAGCCATCCGCATTACCGGCATGGGAAACGAGAACAATACGGTTGGCCGGAACGATGTTTATTCCCACCGGTGGGGCATAGCGCCCTCCATTGCATTTGGCCTCGGCAAGCGAACGACGTTTACGCTCGAATATTTCCACCAGACCGATAACCGTATTCCGGATTACGGCGTTCCAGTGATTACAAAACCGGGAACAGCCATTGCGAAGCCTGCTACGGAATATGGCCTGAACCGGAACAACTGGTATGGAACGAGTTATGATCAGGATGTCTCGAACGTGGACATGCTGACCGGCCGCCTCAAGTTCGATCTCAGCAAATATATCACCCTGTACAATGATTTGCGCGGCGGACTGTACAGTCGGTATTTCTCAGCTTCCCAGCCCGGCTGCGACACGACCTGCGCGGCTGAATTTTTCACAAACCCTGCTGCTGGCCAGGTCAATCGTCGTGGACATCTTGGTGGGCCGGAGCCCTACCAGCAGAATGACTGGTCCGTGCAAGATGTGTTTTCTGGCGTCGCAAAGTTCTCGACCTGGCGCCTGCGTCACGAGATCATTGCCGGTGTGGATATCGAGCATGTGTATGACCGGCGCACGAACCAAGCCTATAATTTCAATGGCCAGAACGGCACGCAGAAAGACACCACAAGCCTGCTGCACCCATCGTCCACACAGCCGGGACTGCTGCTTGGGTCGGTCGGGCAGTATAGTGGAAATCTCGTCAATATTTCCGGTGTCGGACATGCGCTGTACAAGACAGGTGACGCCACGGATGTCGGCGCGTTCTTCTCTGACCAGATCTGGTTGACGTCCTGGTTCTCCGTACGAGGCGGCTTCCGCTGGGATCACTGGGACAGCCACTACTCGGCCAACGGCGGAACGACCGGGGCAGGCGTGTCCTACGGGCAGACGCAGGATACTTTCAATCCGACTGTCAGCCTCATGTACACGCCGACCAGTAACATCATGGTCTATTTTAACTGGGCACAATCTACGACCCCTATGGGCCTGTATGTGACCAACAGTTCCGAGCCTCTGAAATCCTCCACGCAGGGATTCAGCCCGGAGCGCAGCAGCCTTTATGAACTCGGCGCCAAATATAATGCGTTTCAGGGGCGTATGGGATTCGCAGCCTCGGTGTTCCGTCTTGAAAAGGGGAATGCCCTCATGACGGACGCCTCTACGGGCACCGTTTCCTCATCCAGCGACAGCCAGCGCAACCAGGGCGTCGAACTCAGTGTTTCAGGCGAAATCCTGAAGAACTGGACCATGATCGGCACCTACGCCTACTACGATGCGACCACCGTCAGTTCCCTGACGGCAGCAAACGTGGGTAAGCGGATCCAGTATGCTCCCAAGAACTCCGCGACCATTTGGTCCACCTACACAATCGCGCCCAACAAGCCCTGGAATCTTACCTTCGGCGGTGGGCTGACATGGCGTGACGGGGTGTGGCTCAACGCGGCCAATACAGCGCGCGTGCCTGCGACGATGGAGTGGGATGCTGTTATTTCCCATAATTTTGGCAAGCACTGGCGTATCGCCATGAACGGCTACAACCTCGATAACCGTCTCAACTACAGCAATCTTTTTTCGGATCGTGCGACGCCGTCTGTCGGTCGCTCGTTCCTCGCGAATATTTCCGCAACATACTGATCTGAAACATCAGGCCGGGTCATGCCGGCCTGATAACCGAACGGTTAGGGCGCGGGAATACCAAGTTCCTGCAGCCGTTTTTGGACTTGGGTTTCCAGCGCCGTATCGCGCTTTTCCCCTAACAAAACGAGCTTCTGGTTCATCGCGAGCAGAATGTCAGACGTGGCATCCACAACAGCCTTGCGCCACCAGTCCAGAGCCTCATCAATCTTACCCGTATCCGCGAGTGCCGTCGCGAAGTTATGCTGTCCCCGGTAATCCCCGCCTTCAGCGGACTTCCGATACCAGTCCAGAGCCGCCGCACGATCCTGCGACACAACCCAGCCTTCCTCCAGAAAGCGCGCATACAGGTTCATGGACTTTGCATGGCCGTTCTGTGCTGCTGTTCGGAACAGATCGAGTGCCTTGGGCAGATCCTGAGGCTGACCGATCCCGCGCATGGTTAGAATGCCCAGATTGTATCGGCCCCACTCATCCCCAGCTTTGGCCGCTTCTTCATAACAGCGTGCCGCTTCGGTCAGATTCTGGTCGCATCCCCATCCAAACTGGAAGCACCGGCCTCGCATGTTATGGCCCGGCCCAAACCCTGCTTTTGCAGCAATCGTAAACCATTCCAGCGCGCCAGCGGGATCCTTGGGAACATACACACTGTCCAGCAGAACCTGCCCCCACTGCACAATTTCCAGATGATGCCCTTTCAGGGCTTTCTGCCGGATGTCCTCAATATTTTCAGGCAGCGGCGGAACTGGAGTTGGCTCTTTCCGAAGCGGAAAAACTTTTCTGAAAACACGCTTCATGTCGAACTCATCCATGCCAGCCGAAGCAGAGGATACTGCGAGCTCAGTGTATCCTCTGCGTCAGGTCTGGCAAAGCCGGTATCAGGTTAAAGCGCGCTGGGACCAGTCGCGGCTGGAACAACCTGCTGGATGTTAAAACCATCCTGTTTCAGCAGAGCCGGAAGACCTTTGGATCCCGCCATGTGCAAGGAACCAACGGCAACGAACAAGGATTTCCCGGATTCGTGCAGCGACAGGATTTTCCGTGCCATCTCAATGTTCCGGTCATCCAGAAGACGCTTGGTTTCGGCCCGCTCTTTGGGGGTGCGAAGGCATTTGCACCATGCATCGTAGTGCTGGAGCTGTGTCACATCGCTTTGCCCCCATATCTCGACGATGCGTTTCTCATCCGTGCGGGCTTCGCCAGAAGAGATATTTTTGATGGTGGTATCAATGAAATCGTCTTCATCGGCCTGATTGGCAGCAATGACCAGATCGCGCTGGGTCTGGGCCTCTTCCAGCGCAATGAGATCTTTCTTCATGCCGCCTGCTATGCCTTGAATCACAAGATCAGCAGCATAGTCCGGATAATATCCGTCCACACGCCCCACGGCTGTACTCAACCCGGCAGCCTCCAGCCCCACAGCCGTTTTCGAGAAATTGGCGACTGGCAGGCATAGCGTTTCCGCCAGATCATCCAGCTTCTTCTTCCGCCCTGTCTGGATCAGATGTTGCAGGCGGTCTGGATCTTCTGGTTTGCGCAACGTTGCAAGCGTTGCCGGGTCCTGAAGATTCAATTCCAGAGCAACGATATTACTTTTCATCATGGCCATGCGTGTCAGGGGGCCGGGCAACATCCATTCCTGCCGGGAGGCATGAATGGTCCCATAGAGCCAGGAAGAATGACCATCTTTTGTGATTTTCCAGAGAAAGCCACGATCCTGCGCTGTCATCAGAAGGTGCAGAAGTTCAGACTTTGGGGGGACGGAGGTCGGTGCGGGGCAGCGCGACGCCTGAGCCATTGCCTGCATGGGAACCGCAAAAAGAAGGGCGGCCAGCCAAAGTCTTTTCATCAGAATGCTTTCAACGCAGAAATAATACGGTTTGAAGCCCACCATGACGGCCCTGCCAAAACAATCCAGCGGAAAGTTTTTTCACGGAACTGCCGCATTCGCCGTGAAATTTGCTGAAAAAGCGTCTCCGGCACACATAAAGACGTCTTTCCGCTGTTTGGAAGCAGGGGTTTCCTTCGAGAAGACTTGACCGCATCCCCGCCCAATCTCCATATGGTCCCCCTTATTTTGTGTGAATGACCAAAGTTGGCCCGTCCCATGTCCGACAAGTCCGATACGACCTTTAAAGAACAGCAGGATCGCTATCGCGACACCGTGTTCCTGCCGCGCACCAGCTTCCCCATGCGGGGCGGCCTGCCGAAGCGCGAGCCTGAAACGCTGGCTCGCTGGGCCGCCATGGACCTGGACGGCAAGATCCGTGAGGAAGGGAAGGGACGCCCGGTCTTCACGCTGCATGACGGACCGCCCTACGCCAACGGGCACATTCACATTGGCCATGCGCTCAATAAGGTGATGAAAGACGTCATCAACCGCGCGCATCGTATGTCTGGTTTCGAAGTCCGCTATCAGCCGGGCTGGGACTGTCATGGTCTGCCGATCGAATGGCGGATTGAGGAACAGTATCGCAAGGCCGGCAAGGACAAGGATCAGGTGCCCCTGCTCCAGTTCCGCGCGGAATGTCGCCAGTACGCCGCCGAATGGGTGAGCAAGCAGGCGGAAGACTTCAAGCGGATCGGCGTTCAGGCGGAATGGGCTAACCGTTACGTCACGATGGACTTCAGCTCCGAAGCCAAAATCGTGGCGGAAATCGGCAAATTTCTGCTGAACGGCGGTCTGTATCGTGGCCTGCGTCCCGTCATGTGGAGCCCGGTTGAAAAGACCGCTCTGGCCGAAGCCGAGATCGAATACCACGACGTCGACTCCACCACGATCTTCGTCGCGTTCCCGATCCTGAAAGACCCGACCCCCGGCGATGCGCTGGAAGGCGTCTCAGCCGTCATCTGGACCACGACGCCCTGGACCATTCCGGCCAACCGTGCACTGGCTTACGGCCCGGACATCACCTATGTGGTTCTGCGTGCTGACGAGATCACGGAAGCCAGCGTTGTGCCGCAGGGCGCGCGTCTCCTGATCGCGGAAGACCGTGTCGAGGCGTTCTGTGCCGAAACCGGGATCAGTGCTCATCATATCCTCTACACGCTGCCTGGCAGTGCGCTGGAAGGCGCCATCGCCGCCCATCCGCTGCGTGGCCGTGGCTACGAATATGATGTCCCGATGTTGCCGGGCGATTTCGTCACGACAGACGCTGGTACGGGCCTTGTGCACATGGCGCCGTCGCACGGTCAGGATGACTTTATCGTCTGCCGCCAGTTCGGCATCGAAGTACCAGAACTGGTGCAGGATGACGGTCGCTACGCCTCATGGGTGCCGCATCTCGAGGGTATCCATGTCTTCAAGGCCGCCGATCCAGTCTGCGATCTGCTGACGGAAGCCCGCCAGTCTGCTGAACATGATGACGCCCCTGCAGCCGGCCTAATGGCCCGCAGCAAGATCCGTCATTCCTATCCGCATTCCTGGCGCTCCAAAGCTCCGATCATCTTCCGCGCTACGCCTCAGTGGTTCATTGCGATGGATGGCGAAACCAAGCTGCGCGAGAAAGCCCTCAAGGCGCTTGATCCCGTCACGTTCGTCCCGGAAGCCGCCCGTCGCCGTCTGACCTCCATGGTCGAACAGCGTCCGGACTGGTGCATCTCCCGTCAGCGCGCCTGGGGCGTGCCGATTGCCGTCTTCGTCGAGAAGCGGAGTGGCGAAGTCCTGCGTGATACAGAAGTCATGGGCCGTATCGTCAAGGCCTTCAACGAAAAGGGGGCGGACGTCTGGTACGATACAGACCCAGCTGTTTTCCTCGGCCCTAACCGTGATCCTGCGGACTACGAACAGGTCTTCGATATCGTGGATGTCTGGTTCGAATCCGGCTCATCACACCAGTTCGCGCTGGGTCAGGAAGGCCTGAATTTCCCGGCAGACCTGTATCTTGAAGGCTCTGATCAGCATCGCGGCTGGTTCCAGTCGTCCTTGCTGGAAAGTGTCGGCACCCGCGGCGTCTCCCCTTACAAGGCTGTTGTGACGAACGGCTTCGTGCTGGACGAGCAGGGCCGCAAGATGTCCAAATCCCTTGGCAACGTCATTGCTCCGGCAGATGTGACGGACTCGCTGGGCGCTGACATTCTGCGGTTGTGGGTTCTGAACTCCGACACCAACGAAGATCTGCGGATCGGTAACGAGATCCTCAAGCAGCAGGGCGAACTCTATCGCCGCCTGCGCAACACCCTGCGCTGGTTGCTGGGCGCGCTGGATGGCTTCACGGAAGAGGAAGCTGTCTCGTATGCCGAAATGCCGCCGCTTGAGCAGTATATCCTGCACCGCCTGTCTGAACTGCGTGGCCTGATCAGTAAGGCGGTTGAAACGCACCAGTGGGTCGGCGTCTACCCGGCGCTGCACGGCTTCTGTACAACAGATCTGTCGGCCTTCTATTTCGATATCCGCAAGGACGCGATCTACTGCGATGCGCCGTCTGACCCAACGCGCCGTGCGGCCCGCACGGTTCTGGACATCCTGCACCGCGCGCTCTGCACATGGCTTGCTCCGGTGCTGGTCTTCACAGCGGAAGAAGCCTGGAACGCCCGTTTCGGTGAAGAAAGCAGCATCCATCTGGAGCAGTTCTTTGAACCGGATGCTGAGTGGAATAACCCGGAACTTGGTGCAAACTGGGACGAAATCCGCGCCTATCGTCGCCTTGTCACGACAGAGCTGGAAACAGCCCGCCGTGACGGTACGATCGGAGCTTCCCTCGAAGCCAGTGTCACTTTGCCGATCTCGCAGGAAGAAGCCGCGTCTCTCACGGGGGTCGACTGGGCTGAACTGCTCATTACGTCCCATGCAGAGATCGAACTGCTGCCTGGCGAGACGGCTCACGGGGGGCCGCAGGTCGAGCGTGCGCCTGGTCACAAATGTGCCCGCTGTTGGAAGGTTCTGCCTGATGTTGGTGAAAACACTGAACATCCGCATCTGTGCAACCGCTGCGTCAGCGTGGTGAGTGCCTGATGTCCCTCTGGCAGGAAGGTATGAGCCGCATGGGGCGGCTTGTTCTGGGGCTTGCCCTTCTGGTTCTGGTCCTCGTTCTGGATCAGGCCAGCAAGGACTGGATTCTCTACGGCTATAATTTGCCAGAGAAAGGGTCCGTCCAGATTCTGCCATTCCTGAACTTCACCATGGTCTGGAACCATGCCGTGACGTTCGGAATGTTCGGTGGCTTGGGCAGCAAAGGCCCACTGGTCTTCTGCACGGTTTCGCTGCTGGCTGTCGGCCTGCTGGTCTGGACCATGACGAAGACCCGCCGCACGCTGGTGGCCGGAGCCTGTGGCGCCATTGCTGGCGGTGCTATCGGCAACGTCATTGACCGTCTGCGCTATGGCGCGGTCGTGGACTTTCTGCACGCGCATGCGTTTGGTTGGTCCTGGTATGTGTTCAACGTGGCGGATGCCGGTATCGTCTGCGGCGTGGCCGTCTGGCTGATCGACTCCCTTCTTGCTGAACGTAACAGTCAGCCGCGCTGAACAAGCGGAGCTTGCCCCCACGCGGCGCGGACTGTAGGACTATCCCATCATGATCGCGTCCCAGGGTCCCTCAATGCGCCGTAACCGTCTTCCAGTTGCCCGTCTCAGCGTACAGATGGGTGCAATCGCTTCATTTGGCCTGATGCTGTCCGGTTGCTCAGGGAGTGATCTGGAGCGCGCCTTCGGCATGGAACGCTACATGCCGGACGAATACACCGTCACGACGCGTGCACCGCTCTCCATGCCGCCTTCAGAGAAAATGCAGCTTCCGGGCGCTGATGATGCCCATCGCCCGGACGAGAGCCCGCGTATGCAGGCGCTGGAAACCCTCTCGCCTGATACGGCTCTCCACCCGATCACAGGTGAGAACAGCAGCGGTCAGTCCGCGCTGGTTGGTCAAGCGGACAAGGCCTCCAATGCGCCGAACAATGCGGAACTTGGAGCAGCCGACGCTGGTTTCGTTGATAACCTGATGTTCTGGAAGGGCGGTCAGGCTGGTTCTGTTGTGGATGGAGACGCCGAAAACCGTCGTATCCGTGAGAACTCGGCTCTGGGGCGCAATCCCGCTACAGGCGCCACACCGACGGTCAAGAAAAAGGCCACGCATTTTCTGGGCGTGCTGTAAGACAGCACGTTCCTCCAGGATCGTGAGACACAGTCCTGTCTGAAAAATCGTCAATTCTTCGCCCTGTTATCCGCCGCCTCTCAGGTCATGTCGTTGACCTGATTGCGGCCGGTGAAGTCATCGAACGTCCTGCGGCGGCACTCAAGGAGCTTGTCGAAAACGCGATTGATGCCGGGGCCACGCGCCTTGTCGTCGCATTACGCGCAGGGGGCACAGACCGTATCGACGTGACCGATAATGGTTGCGGCATGACGCCTGAAGAGCTGGAAATGGCTGTTCAGCGTCACTGTACCTCCAAATTGCAGGACGAACGGCTTGTCCAGATTCGTACGCTCGGGTTCCGCGGGGAAGCACTCCCTTCCATCGGCGCCAGTGCCCGGCTGTCCATAACCTCCCGCACGTCCGAGGCCGATACGGCATGGTGTCTCCGTGTCGATGGCGGCATCATCACGCCACCACAGCCGTCTTCTGGCCCCGTCGGGACGCGGATCGTGGTGACAGACCTCTTTTTCGCCACACCCGCCCGTCGCAAGTTCCTTAAAAGCGCACGCGTCGAGAACAGTCACGCCGAATCCGTCATGCGGAGACTGGCTCTGAGCGCACCGCAGTGCGCCATGCGGGTTATTCTGGACGACAAGCTTCTGTTCGATCTGCCAGAACAAAGCCCGGTCGCCCGGGCCGCTGCGGTTCTCGATACAACGCCTGACACACTGATTCCGCTGGACGAAGAACGGGGCCATATCCGCCTGTCCGGCTTTGCCTGCGGCCCGGCAAAAACCCGTGCGACCGGATCGGGCCAGTTCATTCTCGTGAATCATCGCCCGGTGACAGACCCTATGCTCCGGACGGCGATCCGTGTCGCCTATCGTCCTGTCATTGAGCGTGGCCGCTTTCCCGTGATGGCGCTCCACCTCAAGGTGCCGCTGGAACGGCTGGACGTGAACGTCCATCCCGCCAAAACGGAACTGCGCTTTGCAGACGAAGCGGAAGTGAAGGCGTTGGTGATTGGCGGACTGGGCCGCGCCCTGGGACATGGTTCCAGCGGTGGCGGCGGTATTCATGCCAGCTTCGGCATCCGTCCTTCGCGCCCATCCATTTCCTATCCGCCCCGTTTGGACGTGCCGGTCAATCCGCCTGTTCGCGCTGATGCTCCGGCCACACTTCCTTTTGCTGCTCCTTCACTTTCTCGCCCTTCTACTTCATCGATACCGCAGACTGAGCGTTCAGGGTTTGCAGAGCAGGACGCCGGATTTACCCCTGCCGCGCGTCCGCCTCAGCCTGTTCCGGAACATCTGGACCCAGCCTTTCCGCTGGGGGCCTCCGTCGCACAGGTTTTCGATACCTACATCATTGCCGTCGCTCCGGATGGTGATCTTGTTCTTGTGGATCAGCACGCCGCGCATGAACGTCTGACGCATGAACGTCTGCGGGAACAATACGCCAGTGGAGCGCTTCGTTCGCAGGCGCTTCTTCTGCCGGAAGTCATTGACCTTCCCCGCCGTGAGGCAGAGGCGCTGCTGGCACGTTCCGAAGACCTGTCCCGACTGGGAATGGATCTGGAGTCTTTCGGACCGGGGAGCGTATTGCTGCGCTCCGTTCCCGCCCTTTTAGGGACGAAGGATGTTCAGGGCCTTCTGCGGGATGTCGCGGATGAACTGGCCAATGATCCAGACCTTGAGGCTGGCAATACGGACAGCTTCTCCAACCGGTTGGATGCTATTCTGGCCCGCATGGCGTGTCATGGCAGTATTCGGGCCGGACGACGCCTGAAACCTGAAGAAATGGATGCGCTCCTGCGGGAAATGGAACGCACGCCCCGCGCCAATACCTGTTCTCATGGTCGCCCAACCTGGTTGAAGCTGACGCGGAGCGAAATCGAGCGGCTGTTCGGGCGTATCAAATAGCGGCCATAATCCTCTCTTAATCGTGACATGCGTCTTTGACCTGAGGCATGGACGATACGCGTTGCAGAGGCTTGTTTTGTGGCTTTGCCTTTCGACAGATGTTTACCTCTGAACTCAACACGCCCTGACAGCCCTGTGGTTAATTCTACGGGGCTGTCTGTGGCATAAGGAACATTCCAGACATGTCGACCACGTCCAGCGATAACGCGGCTTTCCTCGACACTCTTCGCTCGGTCGTGGGCCGACGCCACGTTCTCACCAAGCCCAACGCGACATACCGTTTTCGCAAAGGTTACCGTTTCGGCCTTGGAGACGTTCTGGCCGTTCTTCAGCCGGGAAATCTTGTCGAACTCTGGAAAACCTCCAAGCTCTGTGCGGAGAGCGGAAAAATCATCATCATGCAGGCCGCTAATACGGGTCTGACAGGTGGCTCTACGCCGGACGGGAATGATTATGACCGCGAGATCGTCATCATCAGCACGAACCGACTGGATGGTATCCATTTGATCGGTGAGGGCAGGCAGGTTGTTTGTCTGCCAGGCTCCTCCTTGCACGCTCTTGAAGAAAAACTTGCCAAGATCGGTCGTGAACCGCATTCCGTGATCGGGTCTTCCTGCATCGGTGCCTCCGTTCTGGGGGGAGTCAGCAACAATTCCGGTGGCGCCCTTGTCCAGCGTGGGCCGGCTTTCACGGAAATGGCCCTGTTCGGTCAGATGGGAGCAGATGGAAAGCTGCATCTCGTCAATCATCTGGGCATCCGGCTGGACGGTGATCCAGAACAGATCCTGTGCGCCGTGCAGAACGGGCAGTTTCCTGAAAATGCCATCGACTGGAACGCGGGTCGCGGTCATGACGCGGGCTATGCCCAGCACGTCCGGGACGTGGATGCCGAAACCCCAGCGCGCTTCAATGCGGACCCGAACCGCTGGCATGAAGCCGCAGGATGTGCAGGCAAGCTGGTGGTCTTTGCTGTTCGCCTCGATACGTTCAAGGCCAACCGAAACCCGGCCGTGTTCTACATCGGCACCAACAGCACGCATGACCTTGAAGACCTGCGCCGTCATATCCTGACCAGCTTCGATGAACTGCCGATTGCGGGCGAATACATTCATCGCGATGCGTTCAACATCGCCGAGGTGTATGGCAAGGATACAACCGCCATCATTCGCTATATGGGGACGCGATTCCTGCCGACGTTCTTCGGCATGAAATCCCGGTTCGACATTGCCGTACAGCGTATTCCCGGTATTTCTGGCCATCTGAGCGATCTGCTGCTTCAGGCATTCAGCAAGATCATCCCCAAGCAGCTTCCCGCCCGGATGTGTGAGTTCCGGGACCGCTTCGAACATCATCTGATGCTCAAGGTCTCTGCCGAGCTGGCCGCACCCGTGAAAGCCTATCTGGAAAACTGGCGCTCACAAACGGGAGGGGATTTCTTCGCCTGTACGCCAGAAGAAGGAAAGCTGGCCTTCCTGCATCGTTTTGCAGCAGCCGGAGCCGCCATCCGCTATCGGGCCATCCATTCAAAGACGGCAGAAGACATTGTGGCGCTTGATGTGGCACTGCGTCGGAATGACCAGGACTGGTTTGAGGCGCTGCCTCAGGACATCGAAGACAAAATCATTGTCAAACTCTATTACGGTCACTTTTTCTGCCATGTGATGCATCAGGATTACGTGGTGAAGAAAGGCTACAATGCCATGGCCGTGGAACATTCCATGTTGCCAGGGCTGGACGCGCGCGGGGCACGATATCCAGCCGAGCATAACGTCGGTCACCTCTATGACGCACCGGAAGAAATGATAGAGCATTATCGCAGTCTCGATCCCTGCAACTGCTTCAATCCTGGCATTGGCAAGGCGACCAAAAAGCGGAACTGGGTCGCCGAGAGCGTTTGATCGGACTATGATCTGGTGTGGTGAACACACCAGATTTTCTTTAGAAGCCGACTTCAATCCCGACATGGACGGTTCGGCCCTGCCCCCATGAAACGCGCATGGGCGTACCTGCCGTAGAGACAAAATAGGCTTTGTTGGCAAGGTTGGTGGCATTGACCTGAAGAGACGTGTCGTGACCCAGCAGGCGCCCCGTATGCCACGATGCAAAAGCATCAACCGTTGTATAGGCTGGCAGCCAGAACGTGTTGTTCAGATCTCCCGCCCGTCGACCGACATACCGAGCCCCAGCGCCAATGCGCATGGTTGTCTTGAGCCAGGGAAGAGGCGTTTCATAAGTCAGGTATCCACCTCCCGTATGCTTGGCAACATTGGCGACAAGCTTTCCTTCATCCGCCGGTGTATCGCGTAGGATGCGGGCATAAGTGAAAGCGTAGTTGGCAAGAATGCTCAGATGACGGGTCAGCTTTCCTGTCATGCTGGCTTCAATGCCCTTGGACCCAACCAGTCCAGCCAGGCGCTGGATTGTGTTGCCGGAGTCATCCAGTCCGGCAGACTGCTGAACGTTCTTTTTGTGAATGTTGTAGAGTGCGACATCAGCCGTCAGGAAACGGTTCTGGTAACGGGCACCAACTTCAAACTGACGCCCCATGGTCGGCTTGTACCCGCCTTCCAGGATACTTCCGGCATCAAGCTGGTTTGGGATGAAGGATTGGGAATAATCTCCGTAAAATGAGACGTTTTCCCCAAGCTGGTAAACCAGTGCCACGAAGGGCAGGGGTTTCGTGTAGGAAGAATCGGTCGTCTGCACATAGGGGCGACGACCCCCATAAGTAATATGGAACCACTGATAGCGTAGCCCTGGCGCCAGAATCAGCCCATGACCCAGATGGATGTTGTCCTTGATGTAGCCAGAGGCATTGTTGATATGCTGGCGCCAGTCACTGTTGTTAACATTGACCGGGCCAACCGGCTTCAGCATCCCGTACACGGGGTTTGAGGGATAGAAACCGCCCTGTCGGCTGCCATCAATGAAAGCCCCCTGATTTTGCTGGCGGTTTTCGTAATCCGTTCCCACAACAAGATCATGCTTCATGCCCCACAGCACATGATCGGAAATGTAGTCGAGAGACACATAGCCGTTGGCACGTATCGTGCCTGTATTGCTGCGATAACGCCGCGTTAGCACACCGGTCACAGCATTGTAGGCGGAAGGATCAGCCTGTTTGTCGTGGTAGTTGTCGTGGTTCCAGCCACCGGAAAGACGAATGCGGTCATGCTCGGTCAGGCGGTACTGGAAACCTGTCGCCAGCAGATGTCGGTCTCCGAACGAGCGTGCCCAGCTTTCATCCAGTCGTTTGCTGGGACCGCTGATGGCGTGACCGTTCGAGAAGACGGCACCCCGGTCCAGAGTGTTGTCATATTCGGCCCATTCATAGGAGAGATCGGCTGTAAAACGGCCTCGTTCGAAATGTAGGGACGGGGTAACCAGCTTCTGTCGGTTCGAACCGAAATTCCGCCAGTAATTTTCGTTTTTGAAAGATCCGATCAGCCGGAAGCTCAGTTCACTCGTCAGTGGTCCCCCAACATCAGCCTGCCCGTACCCACCGCCAAGGGAAGACCATGTGGTTCCAAGACTGCCACCCCAGGTCTTGCGTGGCTGTTTGGTAATGACATTGATAACGCCCCCCGGCTCCTGCATGCCGTAAAACAGGGAGGCAGGTCCCTTCAGCACCTCAACCCGTTCGGTTGTCGCAAGATCGAAGTTGCGGCCTGTTGGCATCCGTACGCCGTTCCGCAGGATGGAACCATCATCCGTGGCTCCGAAACCGCGCTTCATCAGATCATCCTGCGTCCCGCCGAAATTATTGCCGATGGAGATGCCGGGCACATATTTCGCGACGTCTTCCATGGTTTGGGGCGTCATGTCCTCAATGACCTGATGCGTGACGACGTTGGTCGTCTGTGTCTGCTGCAGGAATGTCGTCGGAAGCTTGTCCGCGATGCTGCTGGTAGTTGCGGCATAGGAGTGAGGGTCCGCATGAACATGAATATGCTCACTTCTATGAGAAGCTTTTGCGGAAGACGGTTTCCGGTTCTGGCTATCTGTGATGGAATTTTGCTGTTCGGAAGCAGCCTGAACTGTGTTGCTCACAAGGAGAGAAAGACCTGCACACGCAAGGGCCGTCGTCTTGAACGTTGTCATCTATCTTTCCGTAAATGATAATTATTCTCACTTACGTCACGTTACAGATTCATTACCATGAGAAAGTTATGACAAACGATATCGGGTGTTTTCCAAATAAGCCGGATGGATAAACGCAATCTCGCGAAGAGAGCACCTTACTGCTCTCCGACGGTTAGTGAGCAGCGACCTTTTTGGCCGTCAACACGTTCCCGAGCGACGCAACCACAATACACAGCACGCCCATCCAGCGTGCAGCAGACAGACCTTCCCCTAGGAAAATCCAGCCTGAAATAGCTCCAAGCATTGGCTCCATACTGAGCAGGATGCCCAGATCCCTCGGCTTCAGACGACGCATCGCCATCATATCCAGAATATAGGGAACAGCCGAAGACAGAACCGCTACGCTCAGGGCAGCGCCTCCCTGCCAGGGATGGGTAATGACGGTCGGGATTGTCGGAATGAGGCAGGGGAGCAACAGGATACCTGCTGTGGTCATGCCCAGCGTTGTGGCCTGCCCGGCATCCAGGATTTTGCCCATTCGTGTCCCCGTCAGGATGTAGACAATCCATCCACAACCGCTGAGTAGTGCCGCACAGATCCCGAACAGATCCAGGTGGTGCAGAGTCCCCGGCACAACCGCTGTTTCAGGGCGAAGGAGCAGATACAGGCCGGCAATGACAAAGAGGGCCCAGCAAAGATCCAACCAGCGGCGCGACCCGGTCAGGGCAAGGGTCAGCGGGCCAGTAAACTCCAACGCTACCACGATGCCCAACGGAAGCCGAACAAGTGCGACGTAGAAGCAGAAATTCATGACCGCGACGGACGCACCATAAGGCAGCAGGAGCTTCCAGGCCGCAGGCGTCAGGGTCATGCGGGTGGGGCGCCAGATTGCCAGAAGGATCAGCGCCGCCATACAGACACGCAGCCCCACCATCCCGGTCGGGCCGAATAACGGGAAAAGCCCCTTGGCCAGGGTGGCCCCGATCTGGAAGGAAGAAATCCCCCCGATCAAAAGCCCTACAGCCTTGAGTTGACCGTATTTTTCAACGGATTGCACACCGCTCTTCACATTCAGACGTCGAGATCTTCAACAGAACGGGCATGTTCCTGGATGAAGCGGAAACGAAGTTCCGGTTTGCGTCCCATCAGACTTTCCACGCGTTCGCTGGTGAGCGCCCGATCCTCGGGCGGGGCTATAACGCGCAAAAGAGTCCGGCGGGACGGATCCATTGTGGTTTCCTTGAGATCCTTCACAGGCATCTCACCCAACCCTTTGAATCGGGACACTTCCACCTTGGCGTTGGCCTTGAAATCCGCCTTGATCCGACGATCCCGGTCCAGATCATCCATGGCATAGATCGTCTTTGCGCCATGCGTCAGGCGATAGAGCGGCGGTTGCGCCAGATGCAGATGACCGTGACGGATCAGTTCCGGCATCTCACGGTAGAAAAACGTCATGAGCAGAGAAGCGATATGTGCGCCATCTACGTCAGCATCCGTCATGATGATGACACGACCATAGCGCAGGCGGCTGATGTCGAATGACGATCCCAGCCCACACCCCAGCGCTTCCGTCAGATCGCGCAGTTCCTGATTCGCCCGTAGCTTGTCAGCCGTGGCAGACGCCACGTTGAGAATTTTGCCACGAAGCGGAAGAACGGCCTGTGTCTCACGATCACGCGCCTGCCGTGCGGAACCACCGGCGGATTCGCCCTCAACGAGGAACAGTTCCGTCTCGGAGGCATTTTCCCGCGTACAGTCGGTCAGCTTACCAGGAAGGCGAAGCTTGCGAGTGGCACTTTTGCGGGCCGTTTCCTTGACCTCGCGGCGGCGCAGACGTTCTTCCGCGCGCTCGATCATAAAGGCTAGAAGATTGTCAGCCTGCTGGGGATTTCCACCCAGCCAGTGATCGATTCGATCCCTCAGCGCGCCCTCGACAAGGCGTGAGGCTTCCTGATTGGTCAGCTTGTCCTTGGTCTGTCCCTGAAACTGCGGATCGCGGATGAACACGGATAGTTTGGCCGCAACGGATCCCAGAACGTCCTCAGCCGTGATGGCTGCTGCCCGCTTGACCTTGCGCTGATCGCCCCATGCCCGAAAGCCTTTGACGAGTGCCGCACGGAAACCCGCTTCGTGTGTGCCGCCCTGCGGCGTTGGGATGGTGTTGCAGTAAGAGACCAGAGACGCGTTGCCGCTCTCAAGGAAAGCGACTGCCCATTCTACCTTGCCGCCTGTCCGGCCATCAGCAGCAAGGGGGAGCTCAGCTTCACCCGCCCAAAGGGGAGTCAGAAGCGCTGGGTCCGGCCCCAGTTCCGCTGTCAGCGCATCTTCCAGCCCATTTGGGAACTGGATCAGAGCCTCAGTAGGAGTTTCGTCACCGGTCTTGATAAGGTCTGGTTCACACTTCCACTGAATGGCCACACCACGGAACAGCGCCGCCTTGGAGCAGCAGAGCCGATAGAGGCGCGCGGCGGAAAAATGGATAGTCCCGAAAATTTCCGGGTCCGGCGTGAAGCGGACCGTAGTGCCGCGTCGGTTCGGGGCATTTCCGACCTCAGCCAGCGGACCAAGGGGAATACCGCGTGAGAATTCCTGTCGATACAGCAGGCGATCCCGTGCGACTTCAACTTCCAGCTTTTCGGAAAGCGCATTGACAACCGAACTGCCCACACCGTGCAAACCGCCAGATGTGTCGTAGGCTTTGCCAGAGAACTTGCCACCCGCATGAAGCGTCGTGAAAATCACTTCAAGAGCGGATTTCTTGGGAAATTTGGGGTGAGGGTCGGTTGGGATGCCTCGACCATTATCCCGCACCATAAGAGTGCGTGGCCCTTCCAGTCGCATCTCAATGCTGCTGGCATGACCCGCCACGGCTTCATCCATGGCGTTATCGAGAATTTCGGAAGCCAGATGATGATAGGCGTTATCATCCGTCCCGCCGATATACATTCCAGGGCGACGGCGTACGGGCTCCAGCCCCTCCAGGACTTCAATGTCCTGTGCGCCATACTCTGTGCCAGCAGCGTCCTTACGGTTTCTGGACGCCCTGGTGTTTCCTGCTTTGCCTGACTCGAACAGATCGCTCATGTCTGCGTTGTCGCCGCCCCGGTCCGGAACGTCAAGCGAACGCTTCCGGATGAGGCAGAACGACGATGTTTTCGCAGATCAGGCGCGATGCGTACGGCGCGTGGTGGTGCTCTTCGTCACACCATGGCGCGAACGGCGATCAACCGTGGCAGGGGCTGCACAGCTCTCGTAGGAAGCAGGCTGTGCCACGTCCTTCGCTTCAGCGTAGTGAGCAAGGTCAGCACCAGTCTCAAGCGCATCGATTTCATCGAACATGGCTTCACGCTGCTCACAGAAGACCGTACCGGACTTCAGGCCGCCAAGGGACTGAACGTCGGCCAACTGCGTAATGTAATCATCATGCTCAGCCTGAGCGCGACGCCCATAAGTTGTGCGGAAATAGCCATCCAGACGGGTTTCCGCATCCATCAGGGCCGGACGGAACTTGGCGACGAACGCATTGTAGCGGTCCTGGGCTTTGCAGGAGAGGGCTGTTACCATCAGCTCGGACTTCAGGCCGGCGACGTCGAAAGCTTCATGAGCAGGGGAATTGCCACATTCCGCAGCAAAGGCTGAGGACGGATGAGCAGCAAGAAGTGTGGTGCAGGCCAGACCAGCACCCGCCAGACGAACAAAAGAACGACGGAAGAACGAAGACATCGACAGACTCCACAAGGCCGGGACATTTGGCCGGAAACAGACAGACAGCATAATCCGGGCTTGCGGCCCGCGGAAGATGAAACTCAATGTGAGAAACATTCAGCAAACTACTTACCTGCAACATAATTTCGTGGCGGAAAATGGGCGCAGCCGCACTCAACTGTAATTTATTGCTCTATGGGCATAAAAAGCCGTCAAAGTGCTTTTCCTGATGGTTGACAGTCTTTCACCATGCTTCGTCCTGTTCTACATCCGAACGTCTGTCTTGCCGCGGGAAGCGCGGCATCATCTGTCACGAGCGTTGGAGTTGACCGTGCGCCTGCGAGGTTCCGTCGTTACCCTGGGATCGGCTTTTGCCCTTTCCATGCTTCTTTCCGGTTGCGCCCAGCAGCCGATTGTCCAGCGTTCTGTGGCTCCGAATCCTTTCGGATACCAGAAGGTCTCCGCAGTCTGTCATGTCTCGCCAGTGACCACCGCAGCAGACGGCACGATGAGCGTGAACATGACAGTCCGTAGCGATGACGGCCTGTGCGCAATTTCCGTCCAGAAGCCTGGCACTGGCAGCTATGCCTCCTTTGGCGTGAGCCCCGCACCGGACCACGGCAAGGCTTTCCTCTACAATTATGACGGCCGTACCTACGTCAACTACACCCCAGCCACTGCTTACGCTGGTGCGGATACGTTTACGGCAGAACTGATCCCGGGTGGCGGCAAGAAGCGCGAGCATCTTGTGGTGCATGCGACAGTCGATGCAACGGGTGTGGTTGTTGCCAAGCCTGCTGTTGTTGCTCCGACGCCGAAAGCCGCAGCCTCTACCAAGAAGACTGCGGTTCGGCACACGACAGCCCGCCGCAAGAAGTAAGACGCCTGACGTTATGGAAAAGCGAGGGTTCTACCCTCGCTTTTTTTGTATCCTGTTTTTGAAGACACCATAAAAAAAGCCCTGCCTTTGTAGAAAAAGGCAGGGCTTTTGTCGTCTGGTCAGGCCAGAAGTTTACTTGAAGTCGATTTCCACACGGCGGTTCTGCGGCTCACGGGCGTTCGGGCCAGTCGCGACCAGAGGATGCGCTTCACCGTATCCCTGCGTCACGATCAGGCCAGCCGCGACACCGTCACGGATCAATTCTGCCTTCACATTTTCAGCACGACGCTTCGAGAGAGCCAGATTATAAGCCTGTCCACGTGGGCCCGGCTGTGCAGCAGAGCTGTCCGTATAACCGTTGACCTCAATATGCGTGATCTGCGTTGCGGTGGAGTTCTTTGCAGCCTCTGCAACAACAGATTTTGCGCGGTCACTCAGAGCCGCCGAATCCCAGTCAAAGAACACGAGATAGGTTCGTGTTGGAGCGGGCGCAGGAGCGGCGATCGGAGCAGGAGCTGGAGGGGCTGGCGGCGGAGCAGGATTGAACTCGTAACGCAGGCCCAGCATCAGGGAGTGGTTGAAGTCAGTCCGGGTATTCCGGTTGCCTTCAGAATAACCGTAAGCCTGCTTGTGATCCCAACCACCATAAACGCCCGTAGCTGTCGCGTGGTGTCCGTTCGGTCCGAGCAGGGAATAGAAACGATACTCCGTCGTGGCGGATAGGCCAACAACCCACGGAACCGGGAAAGACAGACCGAAAATGCCCTGATAGGCGAAGTTGCCCGCCGTGCCGCCAGTATGCTGATCGAATGCGCCGTTCGGTGCCCGGACATAGGTGTTCATGGCCTGCCAGCCGTAACCGATACCTGCACCGAAGTACGGATAAACCCAGGACTGGCCGATATCCATGTCGAACAGCGCGTTGGCCATCACGCCGTACTGCTGCTGACGTCCCCCGACGGAAGACGGGAACAGGCTGCTGCGGAATTGCTGGAGGCGATTGTTGCGGTAATTGCCTTCAACTTCGACACGGAAGCCGTTTCCAAGACCCCAGCCAACACTTCCGATTCCCGTGACGCCTGCCTGATAATGGTCGCGACCGCTCGGGAAAACAGGAGAAAGACGAACTGTCTGATCCTGATTGAAGCTCGCGCCACCTGCACCTGAAATATACAGGCCCTTAACGGGCTGGGCCTGCGCAGCCCCCATGACCAGCATCGATACGCCAGCAGTGAGCCCGGCCCGGGCAAGCCAGGTTCTGACAACGGATCGCTGCATCATGTCATTTCTCTCCAACCAACCCAATTGAAAGTCTTCTTGCTGAAAGTGCCGGGAATGGCAACGCGCACCAGTTCTTAATGGCTGACGCAGAAGTTTCACAGTGGGCAGGTTCGTTGCTCACTGTGTCTTCCGTCCCACAGTTCAGTGCATGACGTCCAGATCGGCACGGCGCGACCCCAGTGTCCGTTCCAGCGGAGTCTCTACAGTCCGAACTTCAAGCTCGATCAACCAGAGGTCTGGATCATACCGGCGCTGACGCTCCAGATATTCCTCCAGACCAGATTTCTGAACATCGGCGCGAACCCAGTCAGAGCCGTTTTCCCGCAGGACAGCAATATTGTCCTCCCGGTCTCGCAGAACAATCAGAACAGCTCCGGCGTCTTCATCGCCTTTTTTCAGAACCATGGCGGACGTTCCATCCGAGGAAATACGACGAATAACGGCGCGGACCCAAAGCCCTGTTTTCAAACGTGCACCCATGAAAATATCTCGTCCATTCCTGAAAAATTTAATGCAGAGGTGCGGTGTTCTCGTCAGGAACAGCCTCTAGGGCTGCTTTGTATGCCGTTGCAGAAGACAGCAGGAACCGCGCCGTGTCCATGTCTGCATCCGTCCCGATCGCCGCCGGACAATGACGTCTTATGTCAAGAATCCGGGAAACTGGGACCGGATAGCGGGCGGCTCTTGCCATTTGCACGGCAGCAGCCTGAGGAGCCGTCCCTCCCTTAAGGGCAGCAAGCTGTCCATGCAGATCGTCACCCCCTCGCGAAGTACATACCTGAGGCATGATGCCCAGCCCCTGAATGGGCCATCCAAGTGGGGCCTGATTCCGACTCCAGGTAACAAACAGTTCCCCGCCATTCGGCATTTGCCCAATGACCTGAACCAGCCCCTTGCCCAGAGTTTCGCTTCCCACCACAACAGCCCGACGGTGATCCGAAAGTGCCGCCGCGAGAATTTCAGCCGCACTGGCCGTTCGCCCATCGACCAGAATGACAATCGGTGCACCGCTGGTCATGTCGCCACCCTGAACCGCCCAGATATGGTTGGCCTGAGGATCTCGTCCATGCGTGGTGACTGCAACACCATGATCAAGGAACAGGGCCGCTGCCGTCACGGCTTGCTGAAGCACCCCACCCCGATCTCCACGCAGATCAATGATGATTCCTGCAGGCCGTTTCAGGGGTGTTCTTGCTCTGGCAGAAGACTGTCCGTCAGGCGTCTCGTCTTCAACCACCTGATCGAGGTACTGGCTGATCTCCTCGGCTGTCTGGATCGAAAAAGACGTGATCCGGAGAAGGGTATAGGGCCCATCCGTCGAAGCAAAAACCGTCTCAGGCGGAACCTGTGCCCGACGCAGTTTCAACGTCGCAGGCTGCTGCCCATGAGAAGCGAGCGCCAGAGAAATGGACGTACGGTCTTCGCCTTCAAGCCAGCTCTGAACAACTTCAGGAGACTGACCTCGGGTAGATCGTCCGTTCACGGCGATCAACCGCTGACCCGTGTCCACGCCTGCTTCCCAGGCTGGTCCATTCGCATTGACAGCCGTCACGATGATCGCATGGCCCTTTGACCCAAGCGTCAGGCCGACAGTGCCACTCTGGCCGGTCCGTTTGGTGCGGTCAGCAATGGCTGGGGTGGGGCCCAGATACCGCGAATATGGGTCCATATGGTTGAATAGTTCATCAAAAAATCCCTGAAGGAGCGCATCAGCCCCTGCATCGCGGATCGTTGATGAGTGTTCCCAAGCTGACTGCATGGCCGCAGTCACAAGGTCTGACCAGCCTGACCGGCTTTCATCCGCAGGAAAGATTCGTTTGAAAAGCAGGGTTTGACCCTGCGTAATCGTCAGTGTTTCGGGAATATGCTGCTTGTCATGATCTTCTGCCGGATTGTCCGTTACGGCAATCGTCGGGTCGATGGCTGTCAGGCCATCCAAGCCCCAAATGCAGAATTCGCGCGGCGAATGAGCCTCAAGGGTTCTGGGACCAAGAAAGCCCAAAGCCGCAAAAAGAACGTCCCGGGTCATTCCTGTAGAGAACGCCTGATTTGTGGAAGGTGCCCCCGCAGATGTCGATGCTGTACCCTGCGCCCAGCCATGATGAAAAGACGTTCCCGCTGCCAGAACTGTCAGGCCAAGGGCAAGGGTCCGGCGCCGCGTCATTGAACAGAACTGCGACAGAAACAGGGAAAAGTAGCGTGCGGCGTGGCGCAAGAACGAGGTCCTCGAAGGCGGGTCAGCAAAAGCGCTTTTTCAGCCCTTCCATCATGAGACCACGCCACAAACTTTAGCCCCGGTAAAGACACACAGAAGACATTGTTCAGGAGAGTGCAGCCGGGTCACACCCTCCTGAAGAAAGAGGTCAGGCCCCGGAGGCTGGGTCTGCCGCCGTTTTCCGTTTCTTCGTTGCAGAAGTGGTTGTTTTCGTGGCCTTGGAAGTTTTTGTCGTGGCGCGCTTTGTTGTCTTTTTAGGCGCCGCGTCCTCAGAAGTTGCATCTGTCGCAGCAGATTTTTTGCTTTTCGTCGTTTTGGCTGCGGTCTTCTTGGCCGGACTCTTTTTTGCTGCACCTTTCAGGGGCTTCCCCTTTTCTGCAAGCAGCGCCACGGCGTCCTCCAAGGAGACGTCATCCATCCCCTGATCCTTTGGCAGGTTGGCAATGAGCTGGCCATGCTGTGCATAAGGGCCAAAACGGCCCTTGCGGATCATGACCGGTTCGCCATCCTTCGGATGCGCGCCCAGATTGCGAATGGACGCCAGCTTCTTCGCCAGACTGTCCACAGCGCGGTTCAGGCCAACGGTCAGGACATCATCATCCTTGTCCAGCGTGCCGTAAATCGCACCCATCTTCACATAAGGCCCAAAGCGGCCCAGACCAGCCTCAATCTTCTCGCCGGTCTCCGGATGAAGGCCAACAAATCGGGGAAGGGAAAGCAGTCCCAGAGCCTGTTCCAGCGTGATGGTGTTACCATCCAGCCCCTTGGGAATGGTCGTCCGCTTCGGTTTTGCTTTCTTGTCTTCCGGGTTGGGCTCACCCTTCTGGATATATAGTCCCCACGGCCCACGGCGAACCGTGATGTCTTCACCGCTTTCCGGGTCCTGGCCCAGAATCTTGGGACCATCGCTGAGACCTTCAGCATCTCCATCGTCCGCAATCAGACGGCGTGTAAACTGACAGGTCGGGTAGTTGGAACAGCCAATAAAAGCCCCAAACTTGCCAAGACGCAGTCCCAGACGCCCCGTTCCGCAGGACGTGCAGACGCGAGGATCGGACCCGTCTTCCTTTGGTGGGAAGAAATGTGCACCCAGATCTTCATCCAGAGCGTCAATGACGTCTGAAATTTTCAGATCCTTGGTTTGAGCAACCGCCGCGGAGAAGTCATGCCAGAAAGCTGCCATGACATCGTGCCAGTCTGCCCGACCGCCGGAAATGTCATCAAGCTGCTCTTCGAGAGAGGCCGTGAAGCCCGTATCGACGTACCGTTCGAAGAAGGACGTCAGGAACGCTGTCACCAGCCGCCCACGATCTTCCGGCATGAAACGCTTTGCATCCATGCGGACGTAATTGCGATCCCGCAGAACCCCTAGAACAGACGCATAGGTGGAGGGACGTCCGATCCCGATCTCTTCCATCTTCTTGACGAGAGATGCTTCAGAATATCGCGGCGGTGGCTGCGTGAAGTGCTGCTCGGCATCCACACCTGTGGTGGAGACGCGATCCCCTTCCTTCATCGGCGGAAGAAGTTTGCCATCCTCATCTTCGGACTTCGTATCGTCCCGGCCCTCGATGTAGAGCTTCAGGAAGCCATCAAACGCGATTGTCGACCCTGTAGCGCGCAGCAACGTCTGGCCGCTTGCATCTGCCAGCGTCACTGCGACCTGATCCAGCTCCGCAGACTGCATCTGGGAGGCTACAGCGCGCTTCCAGACCAGTTCATAAAGCCGCTTCTGCTCAGGAGACAGGGCATGAGCAACCTGTGCGGGCGTCCGGAAAACATCCGTCGGGCGCACGGCTTCATGCGCTTCCTGAGCGTTCTTGGCCTTGGTGGAATAGGCACGCGGATAGTCAGGAACGTATTCGTCCCCGAAAGCCTTGCCGATATGTCCTCGGATTGCCCCGATGGCTTCCTTGGCCATCGTGACACCATCGGTTCGCATATAGGTGATGAGACCGATCGTCTCACCGCCCAGATCCACACCTTCATAGAGCTGCTGGGCCGTACGCATCGTTGTCTGGGCGCTCATGCCCAACTTGCGGGAGGCTTCCTGCTGCAACGTGGAGGTTGTGAATGGCGGGGGCGGGTTCCGCTTCGTCCGCTTGCGTTCAACGGACCGGACCGTGAACTGACCGGCCTGCACAATATCGCGGGCTTCAAACGCCAGTGTCTCATTATTGAGATCGAACTGGTCAAGCTTGTTACCCTTGAGGTGCGTCAGGCGCGCCTGAAAGGCCGCCTTGGCGGGCGTGTTGAAGCCACCTGTGACGGTCCAGTATTCCTTGGGCCGGAAGACCTCGATCTCCGCTTCACGCTCACAGATCAGCCGCAACGCTACGGACTGCACACGGCCAGCGCTCTTGCTGCCCGGCAGCTTGCGCCAAAGAACCGGCGACAGCGTAAAGCCCACAAGGTAGTCCAACGCGCGTCGGGCCAGGTAGGCGTCAATCAGCGGCTGGTCCAACTCACGGGGACCAGCCATGGCGGCCGTAACGGCGGCTTTCGTGATTTCGTTGAAGGTGACGCGATGGACGTCGATTCCCTTCAGAAGTTTCTTTTCTTCCAGAACACTGCGGACATGCCAGGAAATGGCTTCTCCTTCGCGATCCGGGTCAGTGGCAAGATAGAGGTTCTTGGCCCCTTTGAGCGCTTTGGCGATGGCCGCGATCTGCTTGGAGCCACGGTCGTCCGTCTGCCAGCTCATGGCAAAGTTCTCGTCCGGGCGGACGCTGCCATCCTTTGGCGGCAGATCCCGCACGTGACCGAAGGAAGCCAGAACGGTAAACCCGCTTCCCAGATACTTGTTGATCGTCTTGGCCTTTGCCGGGCTCTCGACTACCACAACGTCTGTCATTGCCACTCCGGTTTTCCGCGTCACTTCCTGTTCGGCTGTAACGCCACGCGCCCGCCGGGCACGAACTCAACGACACCTCCAAGCTCAAGCTCGGTAAGCACCGACAGTACTGCCGAAACGGAGAACTGGCAGCGGCGCACCACCTCGTCAACTGTTACCGGTATCACAGAAAGCAGCGGGAGCACTTTTTCAAGGACCAGATCAGGGTCTTCCCATGGCTCTGACGCGTCCATGCTCCACGCTGCATAAGGTTCTGAAAAGCCTTGGAAAAGCGCAGTGCTCTGCCGACTTTTCATCCACGGTGGAAGGAGGGGGTCGGGGAGTTCCGAAGGCAGGCACGAAAGAATATCCTGCACATTTTCCGTGAGCGTCGCTCCGTGTCGTAAAAGGTCATTTCCGCCACGAGACCGTGGATCCAGTGGTGAGCCGGGAACGGCGTACACTTCCCGATCATAGGAGAGAGCCAGACTGGCTGTAATCAGCGTGCCGGAGTGCAGAGCCGCTTCCACCACCACACACCCTAGCGAAATCCCCGCAATCAGCCGGTTCCGGCGCGGGAAATGTCTGGCTTGGGGAATCGTTCCTAGCGGCGCTTCCGTTACGAGACATCCGCGTTCTGCAATGCTGGCCTGAAGCTTCGCATTTTCGGGGGGATAGACGTGATCCAGCCCTCCGGCGACGGCAGCCGTCGTCAGGCCCGGATAAAGCGCCGCCTCATGAGCCGCCGAATCGATGCCGCGTGCCAGACCTGACACAACACAGATGCCCGAATCCGCCAGTTCGGCAGCAAGGCTTTCCGCCATGCGAATCCCTGCTGCGGACGCATTTCTTGCGCCAACAATGCCAACTGAACGCAGCAATAGCTTGGCAGGATCACCCTGAACAAACAGGACAGGCGGTGCATCCTTGATGAAAGACAGCATCAAAGGGTAGTCCGCATCGCCTCGAATCAGAACGTCTCCGCCCATGCGATGCAGGGCTTCGACTTCAGAAGCCATCTGGGCAGCAGAAGGAATAACCGGAAGATCAAGCCGTCCAGCCTGACGTATCCGTTCTGGAAGCGCCTCGACCGCTGCCGTCGGACTGCCATACTGACAAAGCAGTCGGGAAAAATTGATCGGCCCAACGCCAGGCGTCCGGGCAAGCCGCATCGCGTCGAGTCGGTCCTGATCAGACATCCGGAACGGAGGAGCGGAAAACGTCGTCATGTTTTCGCTCCTACCCAATAATCCTTAACGATCCCTTAAAGTCAGGAAGATTTCGTTTTTGCGTTCACGCGTGGTTCATTGCCCGTCAGCAGACGAACAATATTGCTGTAATGCCGAACCCAGATCAGCAGCGCGATGAGAGCTGTTGCAACCGGAATCGGGGCATTTATGCCCTGACCCTTCGTGACCACCATCAGGATGGGAGCCACAAGAAAGGCGGATAAGGCTCCGGCTGAGGAAATCCGGCTCAGACGCGCCACAATCAGCCAGACAACGCAGCAGGCCACACCGACAGGCCAGCTCAGAACCCAGATTGTCCCAAGGCCGGTCGCCACACCTTTGCCCCCCCGGAATCCAAGCCAGACCGGGAAGCAGTGCCCGACCACAACAGCGACTGCTGCCACGGCCATTGCCAGTGAAGGCTGATCGCCACCGAGTCGCAGAGCCAGAAACACGGCCAGTGCGCCTTTGAGTGCATCCAGCAGTAGCGTTGCAGCCGCCAGACCCTTGCGGCCAGTCCGCAAAACATTCGTGGCGCCGATATTGCCGGACCCGATCTGGCGAATGTCTCCGCCGCCTGTCGCTGCCGTGAGGATCAGTCCGAAAGGGATACTACCAAGGCCATAGGCAATCGCAGCGATCAGGAGCAGGCTTGGATGAGACAGAGTCATGCCAGCCCCTCAGCCGTGAAAACCTCAACACCACGACGGAAGGTCCGCAGCACGCGGCCCTTTAACTTCTGGCCATCAAAAGGCGTATTCTGAGCACGCCCCGGTAGTTCGCCAGCACGAACTTCCCAGACTGCTTCCGGATCGAACAGACAGAGATCCGCATCCTGACCAACGGCCAGCGTGCCGGCTGAAATCCGCAGCAGGGAGGCCGGAGCACAGGTCACAAGGCGCAGAGCCTCGATCAAAGGCAGGCCAGCGCCGAGAGTAACGCCAAGAAGCGTAACCAGCCCTGTTCCGCCTGCGCGCGCCTGCGCAAAGGGGAGGCGTTTGTCATCCGCATCAGCAGGGGCGTGATCAGAGGCCACCGCATCAATCGTTCCATCAGCCAGCGCTGCACAGACAGCAGCCCGATCCGATTCGGAACGGAGAGGCGGAGAGAACTTCGCATAGGTACGGAAATCCCCGATGTCCTCTTCCGTCATGGCAAAATAAGGAGGCGCCGTGTCGCACGTCACCTTGATGCCTCGCGCTTTGGCCGACCGGATCAGATCCAGCCCTTCAGCGGTGGAAACATGGGCGAAATGCAGACGGGCACCCGTCATGTCCGCCAGACGCAGATCACGGGCAATCATGATCGCCTCAGCGGCGGCCGGAACCTGCGGCAGACCCAGACGCACAGCTAACGCACTTGCGGTCGCGCAGGCACCCTTTGCAAGAGAAGGCTCTTCCGGATGCTGCACAACAAGCGCATCGAGAAAGCGGGAATAGGACAGCAGATTGCGCATCTGCTTGGCGTCCGCGATAGCGCGCGTGCCGTCCGTGAAGGCTACGGCACCGGCGTCCTGCAACAGACCCAGCTCTGCCATGTCTCCGCCCTCGCAGCCACGCGTCAGCGCGCCGTAAGGATGGATGGAGACCATGCCCGTCTCTTCACCGCGTACCTTCAGAAGATGCACCAGAGCCGGATTGTCGATTGCCGGAGAGGTGTTGGGTAAAACGGCCATGGTGGTGATTCCGCCGGCCACGGCAGCCCGCGCGCCTGACTTGACGCTCTCACGGTATTCAAAGCCCGGCTCGCCCAGAGCCACACGCATGTCCACAAGTCCAGGGCATAGAACCGCTCCCTGACCATCAATCACGCATGCCCCGTCAGGCGTCTCCGGGCTGTCGATAGCGGCAATACGGCCATCTTCAACCGTCAGGCGTCCTACGCCATCCCGACCGGAGGCAGGGTCAATCAGGCGGACATTCTCAAAAACAGTTATCGTCATAGTGGTATCCGTGCCCGGGACAGGCGATCCAGAACGGCCATACGCACGGCCACACCCATTTCCACCTGCTCGGCAATCACGCTCTGGTCCGAATCGGCAACATCAGATGCAATCTCGACACCCCGGTTCATGGGGCCGGGATGCATGACCAGCGCACCGGGATTCGCTAGCGCCAGACGCCGCCGATCCAGTCCGAAGAACCGGAAATACTCGCGGGAACTCGGGACAAGGCCAGCGCCCATGCGCTCCTTCTGAAGACGCAGGGACATCACAACATCCGCGCCCCTCAGGGCCTCATCCATGTCTGAATAGAGCGTGACATTCCCAAGTTCTGCCATGGCGGCCGGGAGTAGAGTCGGCGGTCCAACCAGACGCACCGAGTTGCCCAACGCCGTCAGGAGATGGATGTTGGAGCGTGCGACACGGCTATGGCCAACATCGCCACAGATCGCGATTGTCAGACCTTCCAGACGTCCAAAATGACGGCGAATGGTCAGGGCATCCAGCAAGGCCTGCGTAGGATGCTCGTGGGTGCCATCGCCAGCATTCACAACGCTGGCTTCGACTTTCTGGGACAGCAGGGCCGGTGCACCGGACTGACCATGACGCACGACCAGAAGATCGCAGCGCATGGCATTCAGCGTGGAAGCCGTATCCAGCAGCGTCTCGCCCTTGTTCACCGAACTGGTGGCGACCGTCATGTTGATGACGTCCGCCCCAAGGCGTTTGCCTGCCAGTTCGAAACTGGTGCGGGTTCGGGTGCTGTCTTCGAAAAACAGATTGATGACCGTCCGGCCCCGCAGCGCTTCACGCGGTGCGGACCGGGAACGGCTTAGGAGCGCATAGCTCTCCGCCAGATCGAGGAACGGGGTGATCTGCCCCGCTGTCAGCCCCTCGATTCCCAGCAGATGCCGGGGGACGGATGGCCGCTCAGGCACTGAGCACACTCGCAATACGGGCCAGAACCTCGTCACGGCCAAGAGCGGCCAGTGTCAGGTCAATGCCGGGAGACGTGGTGGATCCTGTCATGGCAGCGCGCAGAGGCTGGGCAACGGAGCCGAGTTTCAATTCGTTCTTCTCGGCGTAGGCGCGAAGAGCGCCGTCGATCGCTTCCGCTGTGAAGTCTAGGAGCGCGGCCAAGTCATGCCCAACACCTTCAAGAACCTTGCGGCCGTTCTCGTCCAGAAGCTTCTCGGCTTTGGGCGTGAAGGTCAGGGGCAGGGTGAAGCCTGCGAAGGCTGCGTTATCCGTCAGTTCGACCAGCGTCTTCGCACGTTCCTTGAGGCCGGACATCATGGCCAGAACCCGAGCCCGCGTGCGGTCATCCGCGACAACGCCTTCACGGCCCTGCAGACGCTCCATGACGTCATTGGTCAGACGCTCATCATCCGCCTGACGCATCCAGACGCCATTGAGATGCGCCAGCTTCACATAGTCCATACGGGACGGGGAACGACCAACGCCATCCAGATCGAACAGCTTGATCTGCTCTTCGCGGGACAGGATTTCCGCGTCCCCATGACCCCAGCCCAGACGCAGCAGGTAGTTGCACAGGGCTTCCGGCAGATACCCTTCCTCGCGGAAATCCACGACGGACTGTGCGCCGTGACGCTTGGAGAGTTTGGCGCCATCTGGACCGTGAATGAGCGGTAGATGAGCGAACTGCGGGAGATCCCAGCCCATGGCGCGATAGATCATGGCCTGACGGAACGTATTCGTCAGATGGTCGTCACCGCGCATGACGTGGGTGATGTTCATGTCATGGTCGTCACAGACCACAGCGTGCAGATAGGTCGGCGTGCCGTCGGAGCGCAGGATGATCAGATCATCCATCTCCACATTGGCGACACGAACTTCGCCCTGCACCAGATCCTTGATGACCGTCTCTCCCTCACGCGGCGCCTTAAGGCGCACAACGTAAGGCGCACCTTCCGGCGCTTCGGATGGATCACGGTCACGCCATGTGCCGTCGTAACGGGGCGGACGCTTCTCAGCCATGGCCTTCTCGCGCATGGCGGTCAGTTCTTCGGGCGTGCAGTAGCACTTGTACGCCTGACCTTTGGCCAGCAGTTCCAATGCCACTTCCGTATGACGGTCCTGTCGGGCGGACTGGAAGACGGGTTCCTCATCCGCCGTGATCCCCATCCAGGCGAGACCATCAAAGATCACGTCCACCGCGCGTTGCGTGGAGCGTTCCTTGTCGGTGTCCTCGATCCGCAGGAGGAACTCACCGCCATGGTGGCGGGCGAAGAGGAAATTGAACAGGGCAGCGCGGGCGTTGCCGACATGCAGCAGGCCCGTGGGCGAGGGTGCAAAGCGCGTACGGATCGTCATGCGGCTCTCATATCACGCTCGTGCGGGAGGGGCTATCCGCATCATTCTGGGATGATTTGTGTCGTTGTTTTTCTGGGGCGTGCAGTCAGGTGTCACAAGGCTGTTACATGCAGGGCATCCCTGCTTTTCAAGCGGGTGTGATTTCCTGCACCGCTCGTCGGGTCCCTATCCTGAGGACAGGATTTTCAACAGTGGCCGAGCTGGAGGCGAGCATGGACAGGCGTGATTTCAATGTGATGCTGGCCGGCATGGGCCTGACGATGGGACATGGCCGCATCCGCAAGGCCTCCGCCAGCACAGCGCGTGTTGAAGCTTTCACACTTCACAGCAACGACTGGGTGCCCAACAACTCCCGTCTGCCTGTCATCGTGTATCGCAACGCCCTGGAGGCCGGATCGGGGCGTGAAAGCGTGTACGAAGATCTGTTCAACCGGAATGGCTGGCCCTCCCGGTGGCGGAACGGCGTTTATAGCTTCCATCACTATCATAGCCTTGGTCACGAAGTTCTCGGCTTTTCCAATGGGGCAGCCCGACTCATGCTGGGAGGCCCCTCGGGCAGGACGGTGGAGGTGCGAGGAGGAGACATCGCACTTCTTCCGGCCGGGACAGGTCATTGCAATCTGGGCTCCGATGCCGATTTCACCGTGATCGGTGCGTACCCCCCCGAGCAGGACTTTGACATCCTGCGCGCTGCGCCTACACCCGAACAGCTTGCACGGATCCAGTCCCTGCCATTCCCGATGACAGACCCCGTACAGGGTAAAAGCGGCGCACTCTCACGCGAGTGGCACCCTTCATGAGAAGTTTCCCGCTCCGAAGACGCCCCTTCCTCGCCGCTGTTGCAGGACTGGCTGCCGTCAGTGGAACGGCAATGGCCGATTCGCCTCGGCCGTTACCGAAAATCGGTATTATTGGCGCCGGTCAGGTCGGGCGGACTCTGGCGACGCTCTGGGTGCAGGCTGGCTATCAGGTCATGGTCTCTGCCCGAACACTGGCAGATGCAACGACACTGGCCGCGTCGCTGGGGTCATTGGCCTCCGTAGGGACCCCGGCGCAGGCGGCGGCTTTCGGATCAATCGTTGTTCTGGCTGTTCCATATGGAGCCATTCCGGCTCTGGGACGCGATCTGAACAGAACGCTGACGGATAAGGTCGTAATCGACGTCGCCAACCCTTACATCGGGCGTGATGGATGGATCGCAGATGTGGCATTGCGGGATGGGGCAGGCGTTACAACTCAGCGCTACTTTCCGTCCGCACATATAGTGCGGGCCTTTAATTCCATCGACATGGTCTCGCTGCGTGCCGAAGCGCACCGGCCAGACCCGAAACTGGCCGTTCCCATCGCAGGAGACGACATAGCGGCAGTATTGCAGGTCAAAGACCTTGTTTATGCCGCTGGACTTGATCCAGTTGTGACAGGTGGTCTGGCCACAGCAAAACTGTTCCAGCCGGGCAGCACGGGCTTCGAACTGGAACGTGATGCTGTTGGTCTTCGAAGTGCACTGCACCTTCATCATTAAGAGACGCTGAAAACACGCGCGCCTGACGAACGAAAATCCGTTACGGTCGCGCCGTGCCCAGTCCTATTCACCCTGACGATCCTTTTCTGCCTGAGGAAAACACGTTCTTTCCCGCGTCAGAAGACATTTATCCGCCTGTCTCTGGGCTTGAGCGGATCATGGTAGAGCAGGGACGACGCCTGTTCGGGTGGCTTCCGGTCGTAATGGCCCTGGGTGCTCTTGCATTTCTCATGCCCCGTTTCACGCCGCCAGTCTGGCCTGTTTTGATCGGCTTCATGATGGCGGGAACAGGAGGGTGGTTTTTCCGGACCCAGCCTCTTTTACGCTTCGGAGCGTTTCTGCTTCTCGCGTTCACAGGTGGGTATCTCGATGCCGCATGGCAGACGGAACGCCAGTCACCAATGCCTGCCCTTCCCACGCACGCTACAATTCTCACGGGGCGCGTTCTTGCTCTGGAAAGTCTCCCTCCCCATTCCGATGACGACGAAGGAGGGCGGCGGATCATTCTGGCTCACGCTACATTCGACACGCCCGTAGATGCCGGAATGGCACCGCTTAAACGAACGCTCAGGCTGAAACTCCGGGACGATGATCCTGCCGTTCCCCAACCCGGAAGCCTTATCCAGATCCGGGCCATGCTCCGGCCTCCATCTCCACCCTCTTTCCCCGGAGGACGCGACCTTCAGCGGGAAGCATGGTTTTCCGGGACCGCAGGAAGCGGATATGCGCTCGGGCAATTGAGTATTCTGAACAGTCAGTCTTCATCCCGTTTGGAAACACTCCGGGAGAAGACCGCAGCCCGAGTTGAAGCGATACTTCCCGGTCAGACGGGCGCCATCGCTGCCACTCTTCTCGTCGGCGAAACCGGGCGCATCAATGCCACAACCCGACAGGATTTTTCCGCTTCGGGCCTGGCCCATCTTCTTGCCGTTGCAGGTCTGCATCTGGGGCTGGTCATGGCCGCCGTTGCAGTTTCCGTCCGCGCTCTTTTGACAGTATCCGAACGCCTTGCCCTTTACTGGCCCTGTCGGGAGATTGCAGCCCTGACGGGTTTGACCCTCGGGACCGGCTATGTGTTGCTGACTGGTGCTCATCTTCCAAGTGTTCGAGCTTTGGGCATGGCGGTTCTGGTCACGCTGGCCCTGCTGACGGGGCGGCGCGTTCTGTCCATGCGGTCTCTGGCCATTATCGCGCTCGCCATTCTGCTGGTCTCGCCGGTATCGGTGCTGGATGTGTCCTTCCAGATGTCCTTCGCTGCCGTGATGGGTCTGATTGCGGGGTACGAAGCTCTTCGCGACCCCCTCACGAGGCTAAGAGGCGAGGGAGGAACAGGGCGTGTCATCCTGTCACACCTGACTGCTCTGTCCTTGACAAGTCTGCTCGCAGGGTTGGCAACGCTCCCAGTCAGCATGGCGCATTTTGGGGCATTTCAGCCGTGGTTCGTTCTGGCAAATCTTCTTGCGGTCCCAATGGCGGCCGTTTGGATCATGCCTGCCGGACTGATCTCCCTGCTGCTCATGCCGATCCATGCCTCCGCGCTTCCATTGACCATCATGGGATGGGGCATCCGGATCGTTCAAACCATCGCCAGAACCGTCGCTGCGTTTCCGATGGCGCATGAGCCCGTGCCTTACATGCCGGGCGGGGGACTCCTCATTATTCTTCTGGGTCTGTGCCTGCTCTGCCTGTGGAAAGGACGCGCGCGCCTCGCCGGACTTGTGCCAATTACAATAGGATTGCTTTCAATCTGGCTGGCCCCACGACCGGATATTCTGGTCTCGTCTGATGCCGGCCTGATCGCTGTTCGGGCAGACGGCGTTCTGCAAGCTGGCCCCCATAGCAGTCTGGAACGCCTGACCTTTCAGGATTGGCAGCAGGCTCTGGCACTTCCAGCGGGGAGCTTGCCTCCAGACTGCCAGGGCCTTTGTCGCATGACTGTCAAAGGACAGACAGTTCTTCTACGGACCAAAGATCCGTCAGACGGAGCAGTCCCCCCTTCTGCGCAAGACTGTCAGGGCGTCAGTTTGTTCATCAGCGTATCGCCCGCCCGCAATGCTTGCCCCGGCGTCCCGTTCATTGACCGTTTCTCGGTCTGGAAGAATGGCGCCTATGCCGTGTCTCTCCGTCACGGCGCGCTTGTCCTGATCTCGGATCGAATCTGGCGGGGAGACCGTCCATGGGTGCCAGCCATTGGCTCGCACGGCATGCCCAATTTGCCACTGGCTCAGGCGGAATAAGTTCCGATCAGGCCACTTCTTTGGTCCGTGGTGGTGTCAGACGCTTGTCCGGATACAGGCACCATTGCGTTGCCGGGCAGCGCCAGCATTCAGGTGCGCGGGCTTTGCAGACATAACGCCCATGCAGGATCAGCCAGTGATGGGCTGGTCGCAGCATATCCTTGGGAATACGCGCGACCAGACCATCCTCCACCTGCCGCGTCGTTTTCCCTGGTGCCAGGCCAGTTCGGTTTCCAATCCGGAAGATATGCGTATCGACCGCCATGGTATCGGCCCCGAACGCAACATTCATCACCACATTGGCCGTCTTCCGCCCGACACCCGCCAGCGCCTCAAGAGACTTGCGATCAGCAGGGACTTCCCCGCCATGCCGCTCCAGAAGCTGCTCGCACAGCAGAGCCACGTTATGAGCCTTGGCGCGCCATAAGCCGATCGTCTTGATGTACTGCGCGATCCCGGATTCCCCGAGTTCTGCCATGCTTTTCGGATCGGGCGCGCGTTCAAATAGCCCCTTGGTCGCCTTGTTGACGGACTTGTCCGTCGCCTGAGCAGACAACACCACACTCACCAGAAGCTCGAACGTATTGCGGAAGATCAGCTCACTTTCCGCATCCGGGTTGGCTTCGGCCAGAGCCGTAATGAAAGTCTTGGCCGCGGCCTTGCTCATGGGTCTGGGGGCGTCTGTCATGGCTGAAACTCCGCGCGGGCTGTTGCGTCTGATCGGGACTGTCCGGCAAGATACGCCAAACATCTGAAAATTTCATGCCATCAGGCCGTTGTCCTTGAGGGACAAGACGGCGGAGCTCTTCGTGTCCGATACCTCTACGCATCTTACCGGCCAGAAACAGGAAGGCCGGAAAATCGACGTTTCCTTTACAGAAGTCCTGTCCTTCGTCTGCCGCCGCTGGCTGGCACATCCGGTCCTGCTTGCCTGGACACTGGCCGGTGTGGCCCTCGCCACACTGGCAGATGTCGTCACACCGATTCTGGCGGGCCGTCTCGTCTCGGATATTTCCAAACATGCCGCCGGGCCGACGATTCCAAAAACCGATGAGCTTCTGAGCCTGCGCAACGATGCCTTCCTGATGGTTGGGGGTTTGATCGCGCTGGGCCTGATCGGCCTGTACGGGCGTCGCTCGTCTTTCGTCGGTATTTCGCACCTCACGCTTGCGATCATGCACAAGGTGCTCAATCAGGCCTTCGAGCGGGTGCAGAGGTTCTCCACGGACTGGCACGCCAACACCTTTGCCGGTTCAACCGTCCGCCGCCTGACCCGTGGCATGTGGGCGATTGATACGCTGGACGATACACTTTTGCTGATGATTGGCCCGGAAGTCATGGTTCTTGGCGGCACAACGGCCGTTCTCATGTTCCGCTCGCCGCTCATGGGCTCCGTTCTGGCGGTGTCGGTCGTTCTGTTCGCATGGCTCTCGATTAATCTCACCCTCCGCTACGTCGCTCCCAGCGCCCGTGCTTCCAATGAATGGGACACGAAGATGGGTGCCGCCATCGCAGACTCCGTGACCTGCAATCCGGTGGTCAAAGCGTTCGGTGCAGAACTCCGCGAAGAGAAACGGCTGGATACGATTGTGCAGGGCTGGCGGGAGCGCACGCTCCGTACATGGCTCCGGGGCACCAACAGCGCCAACATTCAGGCGCTGGCCTCTCTCGTGATGCGGATGCTCATGATCGGTCTGGCCGTCATGCTGTGGTGGCAGGGCAAGGCTGGCCCGGGGGATGTAGCCTATGTGCTGACCATGATGTTCCTCGTGCAGGGCTATCTGCGGGATCTGGGACAGCAGGTCAGTCAGGTGCAGCGTTCCGTCAACGAGATGGAAGAACTCATCGCTATTTTCCGCCGTGATTCCGCCATTCAGGACGCGCCCAATGCGGAAGAGGCCCGCTTCACGCAGGGTGAAATCCACTTTGAGCACGTCATGTTCCAGTATCCGGGACAGGATAAACCGCTCTATCAGGATCTCAACATTGATATTGCACCCGGCTCACGGGTGGCTCTCGTTGGACCCAGCGGATCAGGCAAGACCACTCTGACCAAACTCCTTCAGCGCCTGTACGACGTGAACAGCGGACGCATCACGGTGGATGGTCAGGATATTGCGCAGGTCACGCAGTCTTCCCTGCGGTCTCACATCGCCATCGTGCCGCAGGAGCCGGTCCTGTTTCACCGGACGCTCGCGGAAAACATTGCCTATGCCCGACCCGGTGCATCTCTGGAGGAGATCAAGGAAGCAGCCCGTCAGGCCAATGCGGCGGCTTTCATTGAGCGTCTGCCGGAAGGCTACAACACGATGGTCGGTGAGCGCGGTGTGAAGCTGTCTGGCGGTGAGCGTCAGCGCGTCGCTATCGCCCGTGCGTTCCTTGCGGATGCGCCAATCCTGATCTTCGATGAAGCGACCTCCAGTCTTGATTCGGAATCGGAATCTCTTGTGCAGGAGGCCATGCGTCGCCTCATGAAGAACCGCACCGTCATCGTCGTGGCGCATCGTCTTTCAACCGTCATGGAACTGGACCGGATCCTGGTCTTCAGCCGTGGCGAACTGAAAGAAGACGGCACCCACACCGAACTTGTGGCGAAAGACGGCGGTATCTATCGCCGCCTGTTCGAACTTCAGTCGCTCGAAGGCTGAAGTTTCGCTCACATCTGCGAGAGTGTAAGGGTCTTTCTTGCATGACAGAACGTTTCCCCTCAGCCTGACTGCTGCTGAGGGAAACACATCATGACACTTCGTTCCGCCTTTGCCGGATTGCTTCTGGCCACGCCAGCTACATTTCTGGCACTCCCGGCACAGGCCGAACCCGTGGCGTTCGATCATGCCCGCCTGATTGACGGAACGGGCGACCCGGTTCGCGAGAACGTCACGGTGGTCATTAACGATGGGCGCATCGTGTCCGTTGGAAGCCCTGCTCCGGCGGAAGCACAGCATGTCGATCTGAGTGGCAAAACGCTTTTGCCCGCCCTCATCAGCGATCACAGTCATGTCGGCATCATCAAGGGAACGTCTGGCGGGAGCGACAACTACACCCGTGAGAACATTCTCGCAGCCCTGAAAAAATACAGTGACTACGGTGTCCTGACCGTGACGTCCTTGGGTTTGAACCGTTCCCCGCTCTTCGACGATCTCCGAAAAGAGCAGCACGCTGGCAAAAATCCGGGAGCCGATCTGTTTGGCGTGGATCAGGGGATTGGCGCGCCAAATGGCGCTCCTCCGGCAGCGATGGTCAAAGGTCTTGGTCCCGATCAGGTCTATCGCCCCTCAACGCCGCAGGAAGCCCGTCAAGACGTGGACCGCATGGTTGCGGAACATACGGATCTGGTGAAGCTGTGGGTGGATGATTTCCGGAATGGCGTCCCGAACGGCAAGACGCTTCCCAAAATGTCGCCGGAGATCTATCGCGCCGTCATTGACGAGGCCCATGAACACAACACCCGGGTGGCTGTACATATCCACGATCTCGATATTGCCAAGGCCGTCGTTGATGCCGGGGCCAATATTCTGGCCCATGGCGTCCGGGATCAACCAGTCGATCAGGCGCTCATCAGCGCCATGAAGGCAAAAGGTGTCTGGTACATCGCGACGCTGGATCTGGATGAAGCAAACTATCTTTTCGCCGAGCATCCGGACCTGCTCAATATTCCCTTCGTCGCCGCCGCGATTGACCCGGTTCTCATGGCTCAGCTTTCCAATGCCGAATGGCGCCAGAAAACACAGGCTAATCCTCTCACGGCAGCTTCCCACAAGGCTGTTGTCCTGAATCAGAAGAACCTGCTCACCCTTTATCGTGCTGGTGTGAAAATCGGTTTCGGCACGGATTCAGGCGCCGCTCCCACGCGGCTGCCGGGCTTTGCCGAACATCGTGAACTGGCTCTGACCGTCGAAGCGGGGCTGACCCCTCTGGAAGCGATCCATCTTGCAACTGGAAATGCCGCAGAACTTCTGGAACTGGACGACCGTGGCGTGATCCAGCCGGGGCGTCGGGCCGATCTGCTCATCGTGCGAGGCGCACCAGACAAAACCATTGCCGATATCGATCAGGTGGATCAGGTCTGGCAGCGCGGCGTTCTGGTCAGTCATGGTCCTGTGCATTGAAGGACATTCTGTCCGACTTTGAACGGACCAGAAGCCGCTCTCACATGGATCATCAGGAATAACGATTGCGTAGAAATGTCATTAATCTTCAGTAAGAATCGTTACAGGAGCACCTTTTACGATAGCAGTTTTCTGTTTTATATCCCTCGTTGCCGTTTCCACTCCGGGACGGCCTCGTTTCTGCGGAGTGGGCAAGACCCGGATGCTGGCTGAGAATGACAGCCTTCCATCGGATAACCTTACCCATGATCTGCAACAGAACTGTCACCGGTCTGAGATTTGCGCACTCGACCGCAAGAAAAAGCCATATCCCCTATGGCTTGGAAAGAGCGCATGCCTGCTATCGAGCACTTAACGCCTGACCCTGACCTCCATCTTCTTCTGGAGGATGGAGCCCTTATTCGTCCTGCCCGCTGGCAGGGACATCATGCTCTGTTCATGCTTCCCAAAGTTCCACCGCGTCTCTGGATCCTTTCCCGATTAAAAAGTGGTTTCAGCCGGTTTGAAAACCGTGGGGTGTTGATAGGGGATCTTACTTTTTATGATGAATTCGGTGCCCATCGTCTCACCACCCACCTGACATCCTGCCCTGCAGAGGGGTGGGGCCCGCAACAAAGCCCTCTGACACGCTGGACCAGTGGCAAAGCCCTGCTGGAGTTCGACTGTCCCCCCAGCAGCACAGCCGTCATGATGTCCATGGAGATCTGTTCGGAAGGCCCCTATCGTCTGTGGCCTCACGAAGAACCCCAGTCTCCTGTTACATAGGAGGCGGTTCAGCCTTCCACGCACGCCTTCAGAAACAGTTCAAAAGCGCGGCCACGATGGCTGAGGGCGTTCTTTTCGCTCTCAGCCATCTCGGCAAAAGTCCGCGTTTCGCCTTCTGGTACGAACATGGGATCGTAGCCATGCCCCTGTTCCCCGCGCGGAGGCCAAACCGTCTGGCCATGACACTCACCGACAACCGACTGCGTTTCTCCATCCGGCCATGCAAGACAGAGGGCCGCGACGAAAGACGCACCATGATCGGTCGTATCGCCCATTTCCCGATGCACCCGCTCCATGGCAATGCTCATATCCTTGGTCGGTCCACCCCAGCGCGCTGAATAGACGCCGGGCTGGCCGCCCAATGCGGAAACACAGAAACCGGAATCATCAGCCAATGCGGGCATGCCAGAAGCTCGCGCCGCAGCAAGAGCCTTGATTTCGGAATTACCAACGAACGTATCAGCCGTTTCTTCCGGTTCCGGCAGGTTCAGTTCCCCAGCAGACACGACCGTAATGCCGCTTTCTGCCAGAAGGGTAGAGAATTCGCGCAGCTTCCCGGCATTGTGGCTGGCAAGAACGATTTTTGATCCACGGGACAGACGACGCATCACAGGGTCTCCAGTGCAGCATTCTGGGCTTCGAACAGTTTGGCTGTGCCAAGACGTGCGAGGCGTAGCAGTTCAAAAAAATCATGGTCCTGAAAGGGAGACGTTTCCGCCGTACCCTGAATTTCCACGATGCCACCCTCGGCCGTCAGAACAAAATTCGTGTCGGCCTGTGCTGCGCTGTCTTCAATGTAATCCAGATCCAGCACGGCTCCGGCCTCTGTCAACCCGCAGGAAACAGCGGCGACCTGTGATGTGATGACGGAAGTGAGCTTAGCTTTTCGCAACGCCAGGGAAAGCGCCACCCAGGCACCGGTAATGGACGCGCAGCGTGTCCCGCCATCGGCGTTCAGCACGTCGCAGTCCAGTGTGATGGTCCGTTCGCCCAGTTTCTTCAGATTGACGCAGGGGCGTAGGGAACGGGCGATCAGCCGCTGGATTTCCTGCGTGCGGCCTGACTGCTTGCCCTTGGAGGCCTCCCGGTGTCCGCGTTGATGCGTGGCGCGCGGCAGCATGCCATACTCGGCATTGATCCAGCCCTGTCCCTTGTTGCGTAGGAAAGGGGGCACCTTGTTCTCAATCGACGCCGTGCAAAGCACTTCCGTTCCACCAACCCGGATCAGCGCAGACCCTTCCGCATGTCGGGCGAAGCCTGGCTCAATGGATACGGGGCGACCTTCGTCGCTGGCGCGGCCAGACGGACGCTTTGTCATGCGAAAAAATCCTCTCTTAGAAGCGAGTCCTGCCTCTACCGCGTTTGACGAGAACGCTTCCAGCCCCGACATACAGTTTTACCATGATGAGACCTGACCCTTCCTTCTTCCGCATGTCGAACTCCTTTCCTTCCGGGCTTGGGGACAGGGAAGCTGCGATTCTGAGGGAAATCGTCGAGGAATATGTCGAAACAGGTGCGCCGATCGGCAGCCGAACGCTGGCACAGCGCCTCAATCCAGCCTTGTCCCCTGCGACGATCCGCAACGTCATGGCTGATCTCGCACGGGCTGGCCTGCTGTTCAGCCCTCACGTTTCCGCAGGGCGCCTACCGACAGAAAAAGGCGTCAAACTCTTCGTGGAGGGTCTTCTTCAGTTCGGTGCCCTGACGGAAGAAGACCGTGCCAATATCGACAGCCGGCTGGACATCCACGGTCGCTCCTATCAGGAGACGCTTGCGGAAGCGTCCTCCATGCTGTCCGGGCTGTCTTCAGCCGCAGGGCTGGTATTGGCCCCAAAATCGGATGCCACCCTCAAGCATATTGAGTTCGTTGCCCTCGGTCCGGGCCGTGTTCTGGTTGTGCTCGTGAGTTCTGACGGGCAGGTGGAAAACCGGATTATCGAAACACCGCCCGGCCTTCCACATTCCGCCTTGGTTGAAGCGGGAAACTACCTGAACGCCCATCTCGGAGATCTGACGCTCGGCACCCTCAGGGAGCGGGTCAGCAAGGAAATGGATGCCAACCGTCATGAACTTGATGCTCTGACGGCCAGCGTGATTGAGAGCGGCCTCGCCACATGGGACGCGGATGGTGGAACGCTGTTCGTGCGCGGTCAGGGCAAGTTGCTGGCAGACATCACTGAAATCGAGCGCCTGACAACCATCCGAATGTTGTTCGATCATCTCGAAACCCAGGAAACCATGCTCCAGCTTCTGCAACTCGCAGACGCGTCGGAAGGGGTGAGGATCTATATCGGCAGCGAGAGCGGCATGTTCGGTATGTCCGGCGTGTCCATGATTGTGGCCCCCGCGCGGAATGAGGCTCAGAAAATCGTGGGTGCCATCGGGGTCATCGGGCCGACACGTCTGAATTACGGACGGATTGTTCCAGTCGTGGATTACACGGCCCGGATGGTCGGGCGCCTGCTGGGATAGTTGACTGCAACCCTTCCGCCTTTGCGTTGTTGAATCCCGCGTCCATCGGAAAGGAAAGAGTCCATGGCTACGATTGACGCAAAGAAGTCCGGTACGTTCCTCATTGGTGGTGACCTCAAGGTCCATCGCCTCGGATTTGGTGCCATGCGCATCACAGGCAAGGGCATCTGGGACGAACCACCAGACCATGAGGAAGTGGTTCAGACCCTTGAAAGCCTTCCAAAATTCGGCGTGGATTTCATCGACACAGCGGATTCCTACGGTCCCTTCGTTTCAGAAAACCTGATCCGCGAAGTGCTGTATCCCTACAAGAAGATGGTCATCGCCACGAAAGGCGGCCTGACCCGGCACGGCCCGGATATCTGGAAACCAGTCGGAAATCCGGACTATCTGCGACAGTGTGTCCTTATGTCCATGCGACGACTGGGCGTAGAACGCATAGACCTCTGGCAGCTTCATCGCATTGGGCCGGATTGTCCGGCAGAAAAGCAATTCGAGGCGATCGCCAAATTTCGCGAGGAAGGCCTGATCCGGCATGTCGGCCTGTCGGAAGTAAGCGTGAAAGACATCAAACTCGCGCAGAAATACTTTCCGGTCTCTACCGTTCAGAACCGCTTCAATCTTGTGGACCGCAAGTCCGAAGACGTGCTGGATTTCTGCACCAAGGAAAACATCGGGTTCATCCCGTGGGCACCTCTGGCTGCCGGAGAACTCGCCAAACCGGGCACCGACATGGACAAGATCGCCCATCGGCATCGTGCAGATGCGGGCCAGATTGCCCTTGCCTGGCTGCTCAAACGCTCGCCAGTCATTCTGCCTATTCCGGGGACAGGCAGCAGAGCACATCTGGAATCCAATGTCCGGGCAGCGTCCCTGAAACTTAATGATGAAGAGTTCGCTACGCTGGATCGGCAAGGTCAGGACGTCTGGCAGAAAACCGCCGCATGACCATAATGATCATGAACCGCTGAAAACCGTCACAAAATGACCCTTTTCAGCGGGGGCGACGAACGGCTCGTTTCAGTGCTATGCAGATTTCATGACGCGCCGTTCCATTCGCTCCCGTAATCCGCAAGACCCCAGGGCCAGTATGCCCCGTGGGCCACGTTTCCGTCGTTTCCGCCAGTCTCTTGCGATTGTTGCCGGCGTTGGGCTGGTTGGCATTGCGGGCGTGGGTGTGCTCGGCTGGACCACATACGCCAAACTTGTGGCTGATCTGCCAAGCGTGGATAGCCTGCGGGCTTACCAGCCGCCAACAGTCAGCCGGATCTACGCGTCTGACGAACGGCTGATGGCCCAGCTTGCCAATGAGCGGCGGATTTTCGTCCCAATTGACGCTATTCCGGACAAAGTCAAGCGCGCCTTCTTGTCCACGGAAGACCATAACTTTTACACCCATGGCGGTGTGGACGTGATGGCGATTGCCCGTGCCGGCATGACGGACGTGTTCGCCCGTCACGGACGTCGCCCGCTTGGTGCGTCCACCATTACGCAGCAGGTCGCCAAGGTCATGCTGCTTAACAGCAACGTCCTGACCATTGATCGCAAGATCAAGGAAGCCCTGCTGGCGATGAAGATGGAGCAGGTCCTGTCCAAGGACAAGATTCTCGAAATCTATCTGAACGGCATTTATCTGGGGAACGGTGCCTTCGGTGTCGCCGCCGCCGCCCAGACCTATTTCAATAAGCCGCTCGATCAGCTGGATGATGCGGAAGCTGCCTCTCTGGCTGCTCTTCCCAAATCCCCGACGAATTACAACCCGTTCCTGCACCCGCAAACGGCTCTGATGCGCCGGAACATCGTGCTGGATCTGATGGCCGATAACGGCGTCATCAGCCGCGAGCAGGCAGAGCAGGACAAGAAAGAGCCTCTGGTTCCGCAGCAGAAGCAGCGTTTTGGTCCTCTTCCGGATTCCGAATGGTTCGGCGCGGAAGTTCGTCGTCAGTTGATTAGCCAGTATGGCGAAGACAAGGCCCTTCAGGGGGGCCTTGAGATCCATACAAGTCTGGATCAGCCCCTTCAGGCTTCAGCCACGAAGCTGCTACATGAAGGGCTGATGAACTATGACCGCAGCCGCAGTGGCTGGCGCGGCCCGGTTCGTCATCTGGACGGAATTGACGCTGAAGGGTGGGAAGACAGCCTGAACAGGGTCTCGGCCCCCGCCGGAATGCTGCGTGAATGGCGGCTGGGCGTCGTGCTGCCTGGTGCTTCCAAAGTCGGCTGGATCGAAGAGGGTGTCTCAAAGACCGGTCCACTTTTGACGACGGATCTCTCCTGGGCCAGACGGATGCACCCGCTGCGCGCTGGCGATGTCATCATGATCGAACCGCAGGAAAGCGGTTCCGCTGCCCTACGTCAGATTCCGCAGGTTGAAGGCGCTGTCGTGACGATGGACGTCCGCACCGGGCGCGTGCTGGCCCTTGTCGGTGGCTGGTCCTTCCACGAAAGCCAGTTCAACCGTGCGACACAGGCGCTGCGTCAGCCGGGTTCGTCTTTCAAGCCCTTCGTCTATCTGACGGCCATGGAGCAGGGGATTTCCCCTTCCGAGAAGTTCGATGATTCGCCGGTGTCTTATGGAGACTGGCACCCAAAGAACTACGAACACGACAACTGGGGCCCAACAACCCTTCATGACGCGCTACGTGAGAGCCGGAATCTCGTGACCATCCGTGTTGCTGCCCATCTGGGTATGAAGGCTGTGGCGGATACGGCCATCAAGGCGGGTCTCGTGGATCAGATGCCGCATGTGCTCCCCGCTGCTCTGGGCGCGGTCGAAACGACGGTGCTCAAGGAAGCGGCAGCCTATGCCAGCATCGCCAATGGCGGCCATGTCGTTACCCCTACGCTGGTGGACGATATTCAGGACCGTCTCGGCAATATCGTCTGGCGCGCACCCGGTCTGACACTGGGCACAACATTGCAGGCCCCGCCTGCGCCGCCGGTGGATCCTGCATCTCCCACGATCACGCCAACAGCGCCGGATGGCCAGCCTGCGACAGTCCCGCCAACCCCGGTCCAGCCTGCGCAGCCTGTTCCCGGCAGCGTGTCTGTTCCGTCGCTCACCGATACGCGTCCTGTTCTCGCAAGCGAAGCCAGCACCTATCAGATCACGGCCATGCTTCAGGACGTAATTGCCCGCGGTACGGGGCGTATGGCGGGCGTCGGAATTGATCGACCCATCGCAGGCAAGACAGGCACCAGTCAGGACTTCCACGACGCATGGTTCGCAGGCTTCTCGCCGGATATCGTGACAGTCGTCTGGGTTGGGTTCGATACGCCGCAGACGCTTGGCAAAAATGCAGATGGCGGTCGTATCGCTGGCCCGATCTGGAACAAGATCATGAAAGTCGCGCTGGCTAATCGTCCAAGGCTCGATTTCCGGGTCCCGGCGGATATTACGCTGGCGTCCTATAATACAGGTCGCATTACGGCAACGGACGGATTTAAGGCGGATCAGGTTCCGGGTGCCTCTGTGGCTCTGCATGGCTTCGGCGCCGGTACGGAAGCGCTGACAGCAGCGGATACGGGAGCCGATACCGTTATTTCCGATTCCGAGAGCGATATGGGGGATGCTGGTCCGCAGAGTGCTGGTCCGACGTCCAATCCCAAGGCGCAGGCTCAGAAACCTGCTCCCTCTGATGGTGACATTGGTGTAGGTGGTCTGTACTGAGTGCAGCCACATCACCTCGATGGAATGGAGGAATTATTATGTCGGCCGAGACCGAAGCGCTCTCCGAACAGATCAAGCAGTCGGTGGCACTGCTGAGGAGGCATCTTTAACTGGGATGTCGCTACAACACGCCTTGCGGAACTGAACCACCGCGCGGAAGACCCAGACCTTTGGAATGATGCGGATGCTGCCCAGAAGTTGATGCGTGAGCGGACAACGCTTGCCAATCAGATCGAGGGTGTCCAGCAGATTGAACAGGATGTCGAAGGCACTCTGGAACTTGTCGAACTCGCTGAAATGGAGAACGACACGGATCTGGTGCAGGAAGCCATCACAACCCTGCGCGGACTGGCCGCAGAGGTTCAGAAGCGCGAAATCGAAAGCCTTCTCTCTGGCGAGGCAGATTCCAATGACTGCTACGTTGAAGTGAACGCCGGCGCAGGTGGAACGGAAGCCCAGGACTGGGCGGAAATGATCCTGCGCATGTACACGCGCTGGGCGGAACAGCACGGCTACAAGGTCACCTTCATTGAAAGCAGTGAAGGCGAACAGGCAGGAATCAAGTCTGCGACCATCCAGATCAGTGGCCATAACGCCTATGGTTGGATGAAGACGGAAGCTGGTGTGCATCGCCTCGTGCGGATCTCGCCGTTTGATGCTGCTGCCCGTCGTCAGACGTCCTTCGCCTCTGTCTGGGTCTATCCGGTGGTCGATGATTCCATTGAAGTGGAGATCAACGATTCGGACCTTCGTGTCGATACCTTCCGTGCCTCTGGCGCGGGCGGTCAGCACGTGAACAAGACCGACTCGGCTATCCGTATTACTCATATTCCCACCGGGATTGTGGTGGCCTGTCAGACGGACCGCTCCCAGCATCGTAACCGTGCCAAGGCAATGGAAATGCTGAGAGCCCGGATGTACGAGGCCGAACTGCAAAAGCGTGAAGCCGCGGCTGCCCAGACAGAAGCGGCCAAGACGGATATCGGCTGGGGCCACCAGATCCGCTCCTACGTCCTGGCGCCGTATCAGTTGGTCAAGGATCTGCGTACGAACGTGGAGAAGGGTAACCCGGACGCTGTGCTGGATGGCGCGCTGGATGACTTCATGTCTGCTTCTCTGGCCCAGAGAGTGGGTGCAACACGATCGGAAGCAAGCGCATCAGCCCAGTGACGGTCCGTCGCGCATTAAAATGAAACCAAAAGGCTGGTGTGGCGTAACGAATACGCTGCTCCAGCCTTTTTGTTATAATTCTGTTACATGCCTTGAGGATTTTGATTTTTTCAGGGCAGAAAAGAAGCGGAAAAGTGTACTTTTTCGCACCTTCACGCGCATTTATTAGTGCCAAACGATCGAAAGATGAGAGTTTTTCGTTTCGGGAAAGGCAATAATCAGCTTGACACCATGGCCCTAAGGCTGCCCAATCAGCATATCGGGTATGTTCTCACGACATGCGACGAATCACACGTCCGTGAGGTGAGGGAACTCGATGCAACACAAGATCGAGATTCCACACTCTCAAGGTGTGGATCGATTGTCGGTGTCAGTGAGGGGTAAGAAGGTTACGACATGAAGAGCTACGCCGCACAGCAGCGCAAGCCGACGGACTACATTGTCGCGATCGTCGTGGCCGTGCTGGCTATGGGCGCGGTAATCTATGCGCTCATGAGCGGTGCTGTGGGCAAACTCGTCCACGAAAAGCCGCCCATCAAGACGGAAGTGATCAAGGAGCAGCCCAAGCCGCCTCCGCCACCTCCGCCGCCGCCACCGCCGCAGATGGAGCAGCCACCGCCGCCGTATATTCCGCCACCGAAGATCAGCGTTCCGCCGCCGCCAAAGGCGATCCAGCGGGTCACGCATGCCAAGCCGCCGCATCCGGTTCCGCCGAGCCCGACGCCTGCACCTGAGCCCGTCCCGGCTCCTCCGCAGGGCCCGCCAGCTCCGGCAGTTCCAGATCACACGGCTGGTGCGTCGCCGATCAACGGTGCAAAGCCGGAATATCCGGAAGAAGCACAGGAAGAGAACCGCGAAGGTAAAGTCACGGCTTCCTGCGATATTCTTCCGAACGGTCACACGGCGAACTGCTCGATCGTCAGCTCAACGGGTGGTCACGAGTTTGTGGAAAGTGCGCTCGACTTCCTTCGTCGGGCCCGGTACCAGCCTGCCGTCGTCAACGGCGCTCCGGTCACCGAGCATCACCACATTCTGCACGTCGACTTTACGATGGGCGACGACTGATCCGTCAGCCAGTAGTCTAAAATAAGATTGTCCTTCCGGTTTCCCAGGATCCGGAGGGGCTCAGGAAAGGGCCGGTCCCCATATGGCCGGCACCCCAGACAGCTCCGAAAACGGGCATCTCTAACGAGGATATGGAGTTCATGACCAGACTGTTCCGCCTTCCTGCTCTTGCCGTTCCGACGAAGGCGCGCGCCGTCCGGGCCAGCGCCATGGCCCTGACGCTGGCCCTGGCCTCGGGTGCGATCGCTCCGGCTATTGCTTACGCCCAGCCAGCTCCTGCTGATCAGAGCGCACCGGCTGACCCGTCCGCCACGCCGCCGGCTGCTCCTTCAGACCCGTCTGCTGCTCCGGCTGCTTCCGCACCGACCGATGCTGGCGCCCCTGCTGCAACGCCAGGCGACGCTCCGGCTGCTGATTCGTCGGCTCCGGCAACGGCTCCTGCTGACCAGGCGCCTGCTGCTGCTGCGACCCCGGGTGAAAGCGCCTCCGCTGCTCCGGAAGCTCCGGCTCCTCAGGGCAACCCTTATGGCCTCGGCGCCCTGTGGGCCAATGGTGACGTGATCGCTCGTGGCGTTCTGATCATCATGGTGATCATGTCCGCTGGTACCTGGATCATCATGGTCATGAAGTTCCTGGAACAGGGCCGTCTGTTTGCGGCTTCCAAGGAAGCATCCCGTGAATTCTGGACCAAGCCTTCCGTCCAGCAGGGTGCAGCTTCCCTGAAGGCATCTTCTCCGTTCCGCTACATTGCCGAGACCGGCATTGTTGCTGCTGAACATCACGAAGGCTCCATGCGTGATGCCATCGATCTGCATTCCTGGACCGAAATGTCCATCGGTCGTGCGGTTGATACGATCAACACCCGTCTGCAGGGCGGCCTCGCCTTCCTCGGTACGGTTGGTTCCACGTCTCCGTTCGTTGGTCTGTTCGGTACGGTTTGGGGTATTTACCACGCCCTGACAGCTATCGGCATTGCCGGTCAGGCTTCCATCGACAAGGTTGCTGGCCCGGTTGGTGAGTCCCTCATCATGACGGCTATCGGTCTTGCAACGGCTGTTCCTGCTGTTCTCGGCTACAACCTTCTGGTTCGCCGCAACAAGGGCGCCATGGACCGCGTTCGCAACTTCGCTGCTGACGTCCAGTCCGTTCTGATCGGTGGCTTCCGTCACGGTGTTGCTCCGGAAGATCACACGCCGACCACCATCACCACCAGCCAGCGGGTCTGATACTATGGGAATGAACGTCGGAGGAGGCGGCGGTGACGACGAAGTGGTGTCGGCAATCAACACCACTCCCCTCGTCGACGTCATGCTGGTGCTGCTGATCATCTTCTTGATCACCATCCCGGTTGCCACACACTCAGTGAAGGTCAAGCTGCCGGTTGATGCGAATCAACCGACACAGACCAAGCCGGGGAACGTTGTTCTGGCTGTGACCTCAACAGGTCAGGTTTACTGGAACACCACCCCGGTCAAGACACACGATGATCTGCTGAACCGCCTCGTTGAGGTGGCCAAGCAGAAGCCGCAGCCGCAGGTTCAGATCCGCGGTGACGGCGCTGCCAAGTATCTGGCAGTAGGCCAGGTGGTCGCTACCGCTCAGGAAGCCGGTATCGCCCATGTGGACTTTATCACCGAGCAGCCTCACTCGAACTGAGGTTTTGCCGGTCCGTCTGAAAACGGGCCGGCACCCTCTTTTACGTCACCCTTTTGGAGAACCGCCGTCATGGGCATGAGCGTCGGATCGGACAGCACGCACGAAGACGAAGGTATCGTCGATATCAACACCACGCCGCTGATCGACGTGATGCTGGTGCTGCTGATCATGCTGATCATCACCATCCCGCTGCAGACTCACTCGGTGGCCATTGATCTGCCCCAGGGCAATCCTCCGCCATCCACCGAGCAGCCCAAGCTGGTTACAGTCAGCATTGGCTACGACAACAGCATTTCTTGGAACAGTGAACCGGTTACGTCCGAAGCAGCACTGCAGGCCCATTTTGAAGCCGCAGCTGCAGAAGGTGACCAGCCTGAAGTCCATATTCACCCTGACCGTCTTGCAGACTACAAAACAGTTGCCCACGTCATGGCTGATGCACAGCGTCTTGGCGTGACCAAACTGGGTATCGTTGGTCTGGATCAGTTCATGGAAGGACAGTAATTCGTGTTTTTGTCCCTTAACCGCCGTCTGGGCGCCCGCTCCCTTCTGCTGGCTGGCGCTATTGGTACCGCTCTCATTGCTGGGCCTGTTGCCCATGCAGACGATGTGCTGGGTCAAGCTGTCGGCAAGGATCTTCAGCAGGCGCAGAGTGCTCTTGCCTCGAAGAGCTACGATAAGGCCATGGCTGCGGTAGATGCTGCAGATGCGGTCAAGGGCAAGACGGATTACGAGTCTTACACGATTGCCCAGATGCGTGCGGCAGTTGCAGCTCAGTCCGGTAATGTGGACGCTGCGACGAAAGCATATGATGTTCTCATCAACAGCGCCCGCACGCCGAAGGCGGCCAAGGGCCAGATGCTGATGGCTCAGGCGACGATGGCCTACAGCGCCAAGAAATACGCCGCTGCCATCCCCCCGACAGAGCGTTACCTGAAAGAACATGGTCCGGATCCCCGCATGCAAACCATGCTGATCCAGTGCTATTACTTGCAGGGCGACTGGAAGGGTACGGCCAAGGCGGCTCAGGAGCAGGTGGATGCCACGATCAAAGCTGGCAAGACGCCCGCTGAGAACCAGCTTCAGATGCTTGCTACGGCCTACACGAATCTGAAGGATGCGGACGCAAAGACGCATGCCTATGTTCTTCTGGCCAAATACTATTCCAAGCCTGATTATTGGGCTGTTCTGATCCATGATCTGGTGGCGAACCCAAATCTGGCACCCCCGCTCGTGTTCTATGTTGAGCGCCTACGTCTAGCGACTGGCGTCCTGAAAGATCCGTCCGATTATCAGGATATGGGCGAGCGCGCTGTACAGATGGGTCTTTCCCAACTGGCACTCAACCTGCTCAATCAGGGTTACGCCAACAAGTCTCTGGGGAATGGCCCATCAGCTGCAGCTGATGCCAAATTCCACGCTTTCGTTGCTCAGCGTGCTGCAGCTGATCGCGCTCAGTTGGCGCAGGCTGCCGCTGCGGCGTCTACAGCTCCAACTGCAGGTCCAGCCCTGACGACGGGGTACAATCTTGTGCTGAATGGTCAGGCGGATCAGGGCCTTGCTCTGATGAAGACTGGTCTTGGCAAGAACCCGCGCTATCCGGATCTTGCACAAGTCGAATACGGTATGGCGCAGATGGATGCTGGGCAGAAAGCCGAAGCCATTAAGACGTTTGAAAGTGTCTCGAGTAATGGTCCTGCAAAGGACGTTGCAGAGCTTTGGGCCCTTCTGTTGTCTCGTCCTGCTGCTCACTGACGGCAGTTGTGATCTTGGGTCATGGAAAGCGTCGGGAGGAATCCCGGCGCTTTTTTTTGTTCAGAATGGCAAGATTGAATCCATGACCTGCTGTCCGTAACGCGGAGTCTGGATCTGGGTGATGGTGCCCCGGCCGCCGTAGGAAATCCGTGCTTCTGCCATGCGGTCATGGGTTACGGTATTGTCGGCCGTAATATCCTGTGGTCTGACAATGCCGCTCACGCCGAGTTCCCGCAGTTCGCTGTTTACCCGGACTTCCTGTTTGCCCATTACCACGAAGTTTCCGTTTGGCAGAACCTGCGTAATGGTTCCTGCCAGACGCAATGTGACCGTCTCGTTGCGGATGATCTTGCCTGTCGCACTGCTGTCGCTACTGCTGGCTGTATTGAGACTGTCGGCACCCGTTACAGCGCTGATAATTTTTCCCTTGATCCCAAATAGATTCGGGATTCCAAATTTCTCATCAGCCGCTCTATTTGCTGTCGTGCCATTATTGAAGGCAGCATTATCAGTAATGTCCACAATGATGGTGACCAGGTCTCCAACCTGGGAAGCCCGTTGATCTTTGAAGAAGGCGCGGCTTCCACTACGCCACAGACTTGAAGCTTCCGGTGGGGGGGCTCTCAACGGAGGCATGGGCATCGTCACAGGGCGATAACTGGCTGCCAATGTGGGATCGCTGATGGACGTCATTCTGGGTGGTCGGCCTACTTCCGACAATTGAGCCAGAGAATTGCAGGCAGACAGTGCCGGGAGCAGGCTCACTAGGCCCAGACAGCGCATAACACTACGAGATGGAAGCAACATGTGTGGGATAATTCCGCCTGTTCCGAACAGAAGTATCCAACCATAAGCTTTGTAAAAAACAGGTTAACTCGAGAGGATTTCAGCCTCTAAGTCGCGTTTTTGGGTATTTGTGAAGATGTAAATATCCACATTCAATATCCGTATCGAAAACGATATTCCCCGAAAAAAAATCGTTTCTGAGCAACTGAAGGCAGGCTGTTTGGGGTGCAAAAACTCCAATTGGGAACCGGGAGCATGACAGACCGTTTCTAAGGCTTCAATTCGCTCTGCGGAGGATGACCTAAGTGCGTAAATCAATTCTGCTTCTTCTTGCTTTGTCTGTGTCCTGTGTCACGCTGACGGCTTGTGAACATCACCGGACGTTTGGTGAAAAAGTACGTGACACTGTAGACCCGCCAAAGGGGCCGATCGAGAAGGCAGGGCGTTCAGTTGACCGGACGCTTGGAAACTAAGCTCTTCTAATGGGCTGGAGCTTGTCTCTTGCCCATTTGCGGAATGTGGTCGAAAGAAGGGGTATGGCGGAACGGCCGTGCCCCTTTTTGCTGTCGTCTGGTCGCCTGCAAAGGAGAATGATCCATGCCGTCCGTTCTGAAAAAACCCATTTTGATAACCTGTAGAGCGATCCGTTTTTCTCCTGGGCAAGGATGAAAGCGGTTATGCGTATTCTTCTCACCGGTGGTCATGGGTTCGTCGGGACGCACCTGAAAATACGTCTGAAAGAGCGCCTTCCAGATCATGTGCTGATCGAGGGGCAAATGGATATTCTGGACCGTGAGGCTGTAGAGCGCGTTGTTCAGGATACCCGGCCGGATGCCTGCATCCACTTGGCGGCAGTGTCATCCGTTCTGGAAGCCAGTCAGGATACACGTCATGCCTGGCAGGTGAATCTTGATGGCACCATGAATCTTGCTGAAACATTTCAGCAGCATGCACGGCATATCCGCTTTGTTTTTGTGTCGTCCGCCGAAATTTACGGAGCGTCTTTTGCAGAGGATAAACCCCTGGATGAGACAGCGACAGTCGCACCGCTGAACACCTATGCCGCAAGCAAGGCAGCGGCTGATATGGCCGTGGGAATGCTTGCAAAGGAAGGTCTGCATGTTGTTCGGATGCGTCCCTTCACCCAGGCAGGAAGTGGACAGGATGCGAATGCCATTCTCCCATTTCTGGCGGCTCAGGTCGCGCGTATTGAAGCGCATCAACAGTCTGACATCCTCCTCGGCCACCCGAATGCTGGTTATGATATCCTGAATGTCCGCGATGCCTGCGATGCTTATATTGACGCTCTGGCGCTCCCGGAGCCGCCGCTTGATGGCACGGTGCTGAATATCTGTAGTGGTCAGACAAGGACTGCCAATTCTATCCTGAGTGATCTGATGGAGCTGGCGGATATAAAGGCAGAGATTCGGATTGACCCGACGCATCCTGCGCCTTCAGGTCTGGAAAACATGCAGGGTAATCCGCAGGAGGCGGAACAGCTTTTAGGATGGACGCCTCAGATTTCGTGGAAAAATACGCTTGAGGAAGTTCTGAACGACTGGCGGTGGCGCATTCGATCCTGAAGTCTCAGGGCAACAATTCCATCGTCCAGTCGAGAAGAGTTTTTTCCGACGTGACTTGATAGGCCGGCATGCCTGCGGCTGCAGCGGCCTGAAGATCGGTTTCCTGATCGCCGATCAGGAAACAGTCGGCAGGATGGACATCCCATTTCATCAGCAAATCCTGAATCATTCCTGGGGCAGGTTTTCTCCACTCACTGTCCTGTCGATAGTGTTCAACCGGTGCGGTGGGATGGAAAGGGCAGTATCGCCAGTCATCAATGGTGGCCCCTTCTGATCGGATAGAGGCAATAGCCCAACTCATCAGGCTTTTGACGTCATCTTCGCGATAATATCCCCGTGCCACGCCAGACTGGTTGGTAACGATGAAAATATGGTGCCCACTGCGGGCAATTCGGCGGAGAGCGGAAAACGTGCCGGTAATCCATTCAAAGCGTTCCCGCGCGCCGATATAACCGTGATCGTAGTTCAGCACTCCATCCCGATCCAGAAATACCGCAGGGCGGTGCAATGGATAGGCAGAGAAGGGAAGGGCGTCCGGTGATAGAACTTGGGAGGCTACGGAAATCGTCTCGCTGTATGCGTGTAGCAGATCTGTAAGGGATTCCGAGTCTGGTACAGCTCTCAGTGCCTGTTTGCTCAGAAGCGTCAACGCTGGTGTCCCATTCGGGTCCACGATACTTCGTGGCGTCTCCAGATGTGCGGTCATCAATGGGAGCAGCGGGAAGACAGCGCCATCGCAAAGACGGTCTCCTCGTGCCAGAAAAAACGTCTCCGGCAGCAGAGCGGCAACCTGCTGCAAGGCTTCAACCGTGAAGGTTGGAAGAGTGTATGTTGTCAGAGTCCCCTGTAGAGGAAGTTTCTCATGGAGGCATGGGAGAAAGTCTGATGTTCCCGCCGTTGTGAGTAGTGTAACATCAGTTATGCCGAAGCGCTGATAATCCCGGAGAACGCGAAAGAGAAACGACTGTCCCGCATAAGAGCGCAGGGCTTCTCCAATGTTTGGAAGAAGCAGGACGCATTGCGTAACTCTCGAAATCATACGTTAGGCGTTTGAGGGCATAGAGCGCGTTCTACAAGAGCGCAGACAATATGGGCTGCTGCGATATGCATCTGCTGAATCAGAGGTGTCCAGCCAGACGGAACACGCAGGACGAAATCGGCATCCGGAAGCTCGACACAGTTTTCGCCGGTGAAAACGACGGTTGTGATGTTCTGTGAACGCGCGGCTTTGAGAGCCTGTACGATATTCGGGGAGCGGCCCGAGGTCGTAATGCCCAGAAAGACGTCGCCTTTCCGCCCTAGCGCCAGAACCTGCCGGGAAAAGACATGATCAAAACCGTAATCGTTTCCAATGGCCGTCAGACCGGACGTATCCGTCGTCAAAGCAATGGCAGCAAGCGGGCGACGGTCATACATCAGACGGGCCGTGAATTCGCCAGCAATATGCTGGGCATCTGCTGCGCTGCCACCGTTACCGGCTACCAGAAGTTTTCCATCTTTTTCCAGTGCGGAGGTGATGGTTAAAGCAATGCCCGCCATCATGTCCGCGCAGGCTTCATGCTTGGAAAAGGCGACCATGGTTTCAGCAGACTGGCGGAGGTAATCCTGAAGATAGTCCCGCTCGGAGGCTGGGAGACTGTTCAGCAGGTCGGATGTCGGGAACTTGGACATCAGGAATGGAAACTCCGCAGGTCAGGTCAAAAAAATGTGTGGAGACCTTTTTCAGGTCACCTCATGATGAGAGACAGAGGGTTTTGAAGAGCATCTGTCAAGCAAGGCCTTTTATGAAACTACCTGTTTCTTTCGCGCTCAAGATCGGAACAGTTGCCTGAGGCAGGGCGTTGAACGGGTCTATCCGCCAGGAGACGATCCCGATGTCGCAACATCTTGCCGAAAATTTTTCCAACAGTTCCGTGACGGCTTTGAGAGCGAGTGAAACCAATACGTCGCAGAAGGAAAAATGGTGGAAAGAAGCTGTCGTCTATCAGGTGTACACAAGGTCTTTCAGGGACAGTAACGGTGATGGCATAGGCGATCTCCCCGGTTTGATAGACAGGCTGGATTACCTGAAATCCCTTGGGGTGCAGGTCATCTGGCTGGCCCCGCATTATGATACGCCCAATGTCGATAACGGCTATGATATCCGTAATTACAGAGCGATTGATCCTCTCCAGGGCACTATGGAAGATTTCGACCGGCTTGTTGCAGGCCTGCATGAGCGGGGAATGAAACTAATTGTGGATCTGGTCATCAATCATACCAGCGATCAGCATGAATGGTTTCGCCAAAGCCGATCGGGGCCGGATAATCCTTACCGTGACTTCTATATCTGGCGCGATGGGCGTGATGATGGGCCGCCCAATAACTACCTATCGATATTCGGAGGCTCTGCCTGGGAAAAAGACGAGGCGAGCGGGCAGTATTATCTGCACTATTTTGCCAAGGAACAGCCTGATCTGAACTGGGAAAATCCCAAGGTCCGTCAGGAAGTGTATGACATCATGCGCTTCTGGCTCGACAAGGGAGTGTCTGGGTTCCGGATGGATTCCATCTGTTTCATCTCAAAACTCCCAGGACTGCGGGATCTGACATTAGCCGAAATGGAAAGCCTGGAGCATGTGTATGTTACAGGTCCCAAAATCCATGATTACCTTCAGGACATGCACCGTGAAGTTCTTGCCGGTCGTGATCTGCTGACGGTTGGGGAAGCATTTGGCGTGTCTTTTGAGAACACACCTGCGTTCGTTTCGGAAGCCCGCAACGAACTGACGATGGTGTTCCATTTCGAAATTGTTCGCCTTGGCCGACATGACTGGCGGGTACAGGATTGGACGATCAAAGATCTGAAAGCGGTTTTGCGAGGAGAAGATACCTCTTCAGGGCCGGATGGCTGGTTAACGTCTTTTCTGGAAAATCATGATAACCCACGTTCCGTGTCATGGTTTGGCGATCCGTCTCCAGAAGGTCATGGCCCGTCCGCCAAGGCGCTGGCCACTCTCCTGATTATGCGTCGCGGGACGCCCTATATCTATCAGGGTGAAGAAATTGGCATGACCAATATTCATTTCGATGGAATAGAGGATTTTCAGGACATCAACGCAAAAGGGATCTGGAACAACACGGTTGGCATCGGGAAAATGCCTGCTGAAGAGGTTCTTCATAGTCTGCGGAGAATTAGTCGTGACAATGCCCGCACCCCTATGCAGTGGGATGCCTCGGATCATGCCGGGTTCACGACAGGCTTACCGTGGTTCCGTGTGAACCCCAATTATACCGATATCAACGTCGCGCAGCAGGGTGCTAGTCCTGCCTCCATTCTGAACTACTACCGGGCGCTAATTCAGCTTCGCGCCAGCCAGAAAGCTCTGATTTACGGAGATTTTGAAGATATTGATCCGGATCATCCTTCCGTCATCGCTTTTACGAGGACGCTAGGGAGCGAGCAGTTTCTGGTTTTGATCAATATGTGCGGTGAAACCGAGCACTATATTCTGCCTCACGGGCTGAAGATTGCAGAAGTGCTGTTGGATAATATGTCCGCATCAGCCGGGAACGTCCTGCCAGATCTCAAGCCCTGGCAGGCCGGCATTTATCGGCTGGCACCGCCAGCAGAAATCTGAACAGATATCAGACCCACTACAAACTGCTCTCTGATACAGAAAATACCAGAGAGCAGGCGCAGGAGCAGAATCAGAAGCCCGTGGACACGGACACCAGAGCTGCAAAGCCACCACCAACAACATAAACCGGGCTGGCACCTTTGATCGTGCTGCCATAGACGCCTTTGGTCGCTTTGGCATTTCCGGTCGCACTGGATGCGCCGGAGAGATAATTGTTGTCACCTAGATTCACCAGATTGAGCTGGATGGTTGGGTGTTTTGCTGGACCAAGCTTCTGCATCCGATACCCTAACGTCATGTTGGATGTGACGTAGGAGTGAAGGGACTGATCGTTCATGAATGTTGTGTATTGCGTATCCACATAACGGAGCGCAAAATTCCCGAAGAACGTGCCGTTATCGTAACGCAATCCGATTGAGCCTGTGAATTTCGGAGAGCTCGGCGCTTTTTTTCCTGCAGTCGGCAGATAATCCGATCCGGCATTGTAATTGTTGTCGATCGTGGCATGCAGATACTGGCCGGACAGATACGGGCTAAAATGATGCCAGTTACCGAGTGCCAGTTCCGCCTGTACGCCACGCGCTGTTTCGCCCCCCACGTTCAGAGGCTCTGAAACAAGACTGTTGGTCCCTGGGAGATAGCCGTAGGACGTAACCTGATGATTGGTGATGTTGTAATTGAAGAACGAAATTGCAGCATTATAGAAGCCATGATGGCGATAGCCGATTTCTTCCCCAATTGAATATTCAGGCTTCAGGTTGCCCGGCTGCTCAACAGCTGTACTGGAGGATGGATCGAAAAGCTGGGAGTACACTTCTACCGAGCCCGGAGCACGGAAGGCGGTCGTTCCGTTGATATAGATCTGGTCGTGGTCCGTCAGTTTGTAAGATGCATAGAACTCCGGCATCGGCTCGAAGTAGTTCTTGGCGTTTTTGTAAGGGTCTGCCCCCGGAACAAGGTTTGTTCCTTGACGGGAGAGCATGGTTGCTTTGAAACCGCCGGTAATTTGCAGCCTGTCATGTAGAAGATGAATGGTATCTGCCAGATACAGCGTGTTGGACTGCTGCTTGAAGTTCAGATCCCATGGCGTCAGAATCCGGCCATCCGCCACGCGGATAGGGTCATTGTTGAACCCGGATACAGAATTGCCTTGAGCGTCGGTCTGAATGTAATTCGCCAGTTCTTCATGCTGGGTGTACGCGTACCAGTAGCCGAATGTCAGCGTATTGTACTTCGTGGACCAGACCAGAGACGTGTTCAGACCTGAAGACTTCTGGTTCCAGGGATCAACAGCCTGTGTCGTCGCCATTCCATCGGACGTGAGATTGGAAAGGTTGAGGTTACCTGCTGCTCCCGTCCCAAAATAGCTGTTGGTACTGCTGATGTTCTGACCCCAGACGGAAGGTCCGAACATATGGACGTAATAAGGCGCCACATTGAGCTTAAGATGATTGCTCAGGGTAAAATGGGATGGTGCCATGACGGTCATGGCGTTGTTGATGGTTTGGTTCAGACCATAATAATTGGCATCACCCAGCGTATAGTGACCGTCATAGTTATAGCTGCGGCCGTATTTGTTCCAAGCTGCCATCGTGGGGTTCATATAGGACGTATATTTGGTCGCGTTATAGCCAAACACGGCGGAAACGGAGTTCCCGTCGCCCCACTCCTTGATGAATTTTGCATCGGTATGATGGCGGGTACCACCACCCGGACCGCGCCAGTTGTTCCAGGACATATGGGAATAGGAAACGAAGCCGCGAATACCGGTATGACCGATCTCGCCGGTTTCAAGGCGCAGGAATTCCTTGTTTGTGCTGTGCGTTCCGCCAGTGAGGGATAGATAACCGCCAGCTTTATGGCTGGGGTTGATTTCCGACATCGTGATCTGGCCGCCCACCGCATTGTAGAGCGGAGCATCAACATCCGGAGAGCCCTGCGAAACTGTCACGGAGCCCAGATTTTCGGTATCAACAATCGTACCCGTATAAGGGGCATATCTGATGGGGTCGGCAATCGGAATACCTTCAAAAAGATAACCGATCTGCTCTTCGTTCATGCCGCGGATATTCAGGGAGTCACCGGAAACGCCCAGAGGATCCTGACTGTAGGTTACAACACCAGGCAGATTCCCAATCAGGGCCTGAACATTCGATGTCGGGCTCATCTTCGCAATGAAGTCGCGGGTGATGCCGCTTTGTGAACGGGGCGCAGTCTGCACCGGCATCAGGCCACCGCCGGGCGTCGTATTGCTGACACCGTCTCCATAGGCTGCGCCAGTGACGTGTACGCTTTCGTCGCTACGGGCTTCAAGGGTGGAAGGACTGTGGCGGAGCGCAGGTTTGGCTTTGGTGCCCGTCTGAGGTGCTGAACTTTTGGAAACAGTGTGAGCCCGCTGCGTATGGGACGTACGGGCTTCTGCGTATTCGCTGGCGGCCCCAATCACGACAGTTGAACACAGGAGGGCGATGCGGAAGCTGGTTTTGTTCATCGGCTGCTCATGAAATCTGAGGGCGACCGCGATCCCGTAACGGTTGCGGAACATCAGCAGCGTATGAATTGTGTAAAATTGTTGTCAATCAAAAACGATCAGATTCGTTCCTTTTTTTGATTTTGTTTTGATCATCCGGTCAGATTGCTGATTGAACGATGACGGTGAAGGCTTCAGTGGGCCCTTTTTCCGTTAACCCAGACTTCCGTAACGTGTAGATTTTCATCCAGAATCGTGAAATCTGCCAAAAGCTCAGGAGAAATCGCGCCGCGATCATGCAGTCCCAGATAGGCTGCCGCATTGGTGCTGACGAGTTTTGCTGCTTCCGGCAGAGACTTTCCGGCCTGTACGGCATTGCGCAAGGCCTGATCGAGTGTGAGCACACTGCCCGCCAAAGAGCCGCCGGGCAGACGAACAACACCATCCTGAATGAGCACATCCTGTCCACCCAGACTGCTTGGTCCCTCAGGCTCACCTGTGCCACGCATGGCGTCTGTTACGAACAGAAGGCGATCTCCCATCACGCGTGATGCCAGACGGAAACTGGCGGGATGAACATGATGCGTGTCGAAAATCATCTCGGCATAAGCCGTGTCACTGCACATCAGCGCCGTAACGGGACCAGGCTTGCGCCCTTCAATGGGAGACATGGCGTTGAAGAGATGCGTCGCACCAATCGTGCCGCCAGCACCGCACACCAGACAGATAGCGCGCTCCGCCCCATCATAGTCAGTTGTCGTGTGACCAAGGCTGACACGTACATCAGCCTGAGCGAAACTGCGCATTGCGCTTTCGGCATATTCAAGCTCAGGGGCGAGAGTGACGACACGAACACATCCCGTTGCAATCGCGTCCTGAACTTTGTCGGGAGACGGGGGAATTGCAAATGGAGGCTGTGCACCAAGTTTGTGCGGGCTGACGAATGGCCCTTCCAGATGTGCACCATGAATGCGCGGACCATTCTCGATGCCGCGTTGACAGACTTCTGCCACAGCCCTCAGAGCGTTCATGACGTCATTCCAGGGAGCGGTGATGGTTGTCGGCAGAATGGTGGTTGTGCCGTGGGCCATATGAAAGCGGGCCAGAGTCTCAATAGCCTCAACACCATCCATGGTGTCAGCGCCGCCACCACCATGAACATGCCCATCAATGAAGCCGGGAAGAATATAGCGCTTCCCAGCGTTTTTCAGAGGTTCCAGATCACGGATATGGCTGTCGAAGGTGACACGTCCCGGGACAATGCGATCACGGAGAACGAGGTTACCATCGAGATGAGAGGTCATTTTTTCTGGTCCAGTGGCAGGAGGCCCGTCTGTCCGTAACGGCGAGCGTAGAAAAGAACTGCGAGATAGGATGGCAGGACGAGGAGTGCAAACATCGCCTGAAAGCCGACATAAGGCTTCAGCAGAACATAGATCTGCGGAATGATCGCGCCACCGCTATACGCCATGACGAGTAGGGCCGAGGCTAATGGTGTCCATGGGCCAGCACCCCGAATGGCAATCGGGAAGATCGTCGGCATGATCATGGCGTTTGTGGCGCCGAGCAAAGCAACGCAAAGCACCGAGGGGTAACCATGCGTCAGGAAGGCCGCAATGGTCAGGATGCAGCCGCCAATACATGAAAATTCAAGAAAGCGTTCCTGCGTAATGATGCGTGGGACAACGACGAACCCGGCCACATATCCCGTCAGCATTCCGGCGAGGGTCAGAGAGGTGAAGAACTTGGTCTGGCTTAGTGGAAGACCAAAACCCTGCCCGTATGTCCCGATGGCGTCACCGGCCATGACTTCGATGCCGACATAGATGAACATGGCCGCAATGCCGAAGACGAGATGCGGCCGGAAGATCTTCTCACTGCTTCCGCTCACGCTTGGAAGGGACGGGGCTTGAAGTTCTGGGAGCGGAAAGAAAACCACGCCCACCGCAGCTACCAGCAGAACAACAGCCATGCTCATATACGGTGCATAAATGGCATGAACGAAGCTGTTCAAAATGGCGTCTCGCGCTTCTGGCGTTGCTGCAAGCTGTGCTTTTTCCGCGACATTTCCGATATCGCCCATAACGACTGTAGCCAGTACGATAGGCGCCAAAATGCCTGCGAATTTATTGCAAACACCCATGATGGCGATACGCTGGGCAGCGCGTTCCGAAGGGCCAAGCAGGCTGACCAATGGGTTGATGACGACCTGCATCAGTGCAAGGCCTGAACCCAGCACCAGAAGTCCGGCCAGTGCGCCGCCATAAATGCGCATGGAGACGAATTGCCCGAACAGAGCCACGCCCGCCGCACACAAAACCAGAGCCCCGGATAGACCACGGCGCAAACCCAGTGACCGGGCGACAAATGATGCGGGAATGGAGAACAGGAAATACGACAGGTAGAAGACCAGAGGCACCAGAAAGGCGCTGACGTCTCCCAGGGAGAACGCAACCCGGACAAATGAGATCAGCGGCCCGTTCAGCCAGGTCACAAAACCCATCATGAAGAAGATGGCGGCGGCAACACCAAGTGGACCAAGGCCGTATGAGCCAGTCAGGCTGTCCGGGGAACGGTTCATGTCACTTCGGCTCCACAGGCCTGATCGTACAGGCCAAGAACTGTGTCGATTGCGGAAAGAATGATGTCGCGCGGATGCCGTGGAAGCAGTTCGTCGCGGATTTTTTCGTACTGCACCGGCAGGAACTGGCTCAGAAGGGGATCTGGCAGCCCTGTTTCCTCAAGCTGGTGCAGAAGCGTTTCAACAGCCGCTTCCGCATCAGGCTGAGGCCAGTAATAGCGGATGCGGTCGCTATAGGCATAGTGACGGAGAATGGCGAGCTTGCCCTCGGTGCCTTCGTAATGGCCACGCCATTGTGCAGGCTGCTGCGTCATGATCCGTTCCATGACCGCCCGCAGGCTTTCCTGCTGCGGCAAAAGGACAGAGCGGATGCTGTCCAGCCCGTATAGGGCTTCACGCAGGGCAAAGGTCAGACCCGGTCCAACCTTCAGGAGAAGGAAGCCGTCTTCCACAAGCGCGCGCAGGGCGAGGAGGGGCTGATAATCGGTAGAATGGGCTTCGAAGATCTGGCCGGGCATCCGCTTTAGTGTTGCCGAAAGAGACTGCGCGCGTGGCCGGTCGTAAATCACGACATCTTCCACACCGAATTCCACGCCCGGCTGAACGACAAGCCCGATCACACGGCTCCAGACGTCATCGCCTAGAACCCGGCGGAACAGTGTTTCGTGAATCTGAAGTGTTGCAGTGGCAGCGTCCGGAGAGGTCGGCTCCAGATGGTCCAAAGCCTCAGCCGCACCGCCTGGAACAGGCACTTCTGTTCCGATGATATAGACGGCCTGACCGGGAGCCGCGCTTTCGGCGCGCTGTGCAAGGGCGCAGGCGCGTTCGGCAACGGTTTCATCGGAAAGCGCAACCGGTTCGCCCGCGCAGCCCATGCTGGCATCGAGATGCAGCTTGACGAAGCCCGCTTTCGCAAAGGCTTCGATCATGGTCAGGGCCTTGTCCATGGCCTCTTGCGGGGGCAGGGCTTTCCATGGATTGGGGCCAAGATGATCGCCACCCAATAGTACCAGATGTTCCGGGCAGCCGACCTTAGTGGCAATTCCAAGAACAAGATCCCGGAAATCTGCCGGGGTCATGCCAGTATAACCCCCATCCTGATTGACCTGATTGCAGGTCGCCTCGATCAGGACAGGCCGACCGGTTCTGGCCGCGCGCTGCAATGCGGCTTCCAGCACTAGCGGATGCGCGGAGCAGACGGAGGCCAAACCCTTGCGCTGTGCCGCGGGAACGGCTGGGTCATGGGCCTGTTTGACGAGGTTCAGGAAGGGGGAAATGCTCATGATCAGGCGATCGTCACAACTTTGGTGAGATGACGCGGTGCCAAGGTATCAAGCCCCTTGGAGCGCGCGACATATTCACCGAAAAGCTGAAGCACGGGCAGAACCACCAACGGACGGACATCTGCGCCTTCCTTCACGGACAGCGAGACTGTGCCGGGGCCGCCGAGGCCGAGAACGCGTGCGCCCTTGGCCATCAGATCCTTGGCCAGAATGCTCTCTTCTTCCAGCGTGTCAGGATGGTACAGGAAAACGACGAGTGAGCTGTCATCAATCAGGCTGATCGGGCCGTGACGGTATTCCAGCGGGTGATGCGCTTCCGTCTGGCTCAGGCTCATTTCCTGAAGCTTCAGGGAGCCTTCGCGTGCAACACCATAAAGCGCACCAGCGCCCAGGAACACGAAATGGGACCGACCTTCGATCAGCGCCTTGAGCTGTGGGTCGGCCTCGTTAAGGAGCTCTTCGGCAGCCTTCGTCGTCTCCGGTGTAACGGCAATACCCGCATAACGCAGGCCCATCAGCAGCATCAGACTGGCTGATGCCGTCATGACGATTCCTTCTTCAGCGTGCGTTTTAGCCAGAACGGTCTCGTCCGCGTTTTTTTCCAGGCTCGTGTCTTCCGCACAGGTGAACGCTGTGACGTGCAGTCCGTTCTTGCGGCTTTCGATGGCAGCGGCAACGGTTTCGGTGGATTCACCACTGCGGGAAAGCGCCAGAATGTTCGGGCGAATGCGCGAAGGCACATAATCCTGAGGGCGACGGGTCCATTCATTGCCAGCGACAGCGCGGGAGAACACTCCGTGTGCGTTCAGGCTGGCGGCAATAGAGTCTGCAATATGGACTGATGTGCCACAGCCAACAACGACCGTTACGGTTTCAGGGTCCGGGTGGACATCCCGCATGTCCACCTTGTTCCAGAGGGGAAACTGTTCGCGAATACCGCGTTCGGTAGCGTTCATGAGATAGCCTTTCAGGAGCCAAGTCCCGCAGCGCCAAGCGTACGGGCAAGAGATGTGATCCAGGACGCATCAGGCGTCCATCCAGCTTGACGGGCCGCAGTCAGGAGACCGCCGCCGATAGGAGGTAAAAGCGGAGAGACAGGCGTACCGCACTGCGCCGCGATGGCGTTGCGCAGGAACGGACTTTGAAGCGTGCCCCCCGCGTAGCTCCAGGGCAGTTCTACGTCCGGCATTTTGGTTCGTGCCGCCCGAATATGTACGGCCAGTTCGGTTGCGGCAGTATTCAGAAGGGCCGCGGCGGGTGTGCAGCCGTTTTCAGCCAATGTCGAAACATGGCGTGCCAAGGCAGCAACGGCGGAACGCGGATGCTCCAGATTGCCGTACCACTCAAGAAGGGCAGGGGTGCAGAGCTTTGGATCCGAGGGCAGACCCATGGCCATACAGAATGGTTCCAGAAATGCGAAATCCCGCGTGTTCCGGCCATCCAGAATATGGGTCAGAAGCGTCAGGGCATTGCGGCCGATCTGATAGGCGCTTCCTTCATCGCCAAACAGGCTTCCCCATCCGCCAACGCGGCAATGCTGACCTCGCCCATCCGAGGCCCAGGCCATGGAACCAGTGCCAGACAGAACAAGCACCCCCGGTTCGCCACCAAAAGCAGCGGAACAGGCCATATCCACATCGTTCGTCAGGGAATAGGGGATTTTGCCAAGACTCTCCGAAACAGCGTCTTCTTGTCGTGAGCAGAGTGTTGCGCTTTCACCGTAACCTGCAAGTCCCAGACCAACGGCCTGTGTCGAGGTGGGAAGTAACTTGAGCAGCCCCGTCAAGCGTTCCCGCCAGAGCGGCTGATCGAACGGATTTGTGCCACCGGTCTGCTCAACATTGGCGATTGTGCCGTCAGAGTTGAGCATCACAAGAAGGGTCTTGCTGCCGCCACCGTCAATCGCTGCGATACAGGGTTCAGTCACGGCAAAACTTTCCGGGGCCATTTGATCCTTTTCCGATATGACCGGTCGCAACGCGGTCATGTCAAGTCATCTTTGTGATCGAAATGTTCCAATTTCGATCATTTCATGCGTGCTTCCCAAAAAGCCTGAGCGTGACTAGAGTGGCTGCGTCATGGCCCACAGGGGAGAGCGACCTTGGCTTCCGACCGTCTGACGCAGATTCGTCACTATCTTTATCTGAACGGCATGACTGGCGTTCACGAACTGGCTGAGCAGGTCGATGCATCGCTTGCAACGATCAGGCGTGATCTCCAGCGACTGGAAGAGCAGGGTATTGTCATCCGGACACATGGTGGGGCGTCCCTCGCCGAGTCCGTTGATCGTGAAGTAGCGTTTGAAACCCGCGAAAATCAGGCTCTGGATCATAAGCGCGCTATTGCGGATGAGGCTTTCTCCTGTCTGAAGCGCGGTTCGGCGGTCTTTTTTGATGCTGGAACGACGGTATTGCAGCTCGCCCGGCGTCTGCGGATCGACCCGATGCCCCTGACGGTTTTTTCTAACAACATCACGGTGTCAGAGGCGCTGAGTGGAGTTGAAGGCGTCGAAATGATTCTTCTTGGTGGCCGTCTGCGTCATGCAAACCGCAGCCTTGTGGGGATTTTGGCGGAGCAGGCCATCGAAAATCTTTGGTTTGATCAAGTATTTCTGGGTGCCAGTGCCGTACAGCCTGACGATACAATTTCGACTCCGGATGGCGAGGAAGCAAGCCTGAACGCTGCCATGATGCGGCGTACGGAAGAGTGCTTCCTTCTCGTAGACAGCATGAAGTTCGGGCGTCGGTCCACTTACAAGGTCGGGCATCTGGACCAGGTGTCCTGCGTCTTTACGGATACGGAACTGGACCCGGGACAGGTTCAGGCTTTGCGGGAACGCGGGCACAAGCTTGTTCTTGCAGGGCATGCAGAAGGAAACAGCGATGACACTGAATGATCCGCGGATTGTAGCGGAAGTTGAGCCTCTGGCTGATCTTTATGAAAAGGCGCTCGGAGAAAACGATCTTCAGACGCTGGATGATCTCTTTTACGCTGGACCAGAGACAGTGCGTTACGGCGTTGGCGAAAATCTGTACGGTATCGAGGAAATTCGTGAGTTCCGAAAGAAGCGGCCCGGCGGTTCGCCCCCACGGGATGTTCTGCGGCGTGTGATTACAACGATCGGTCAGGATGCTGCTGTCGTGGATCTGGAGTTCCAGCGAAAGGGTGGCACGAAAATTGGCCGTCAGAGTCAGACATGGTTTCGTACACAGAACGGCTGGAAAATTCTCGCTGCCCATGTTTCCCTGATGGCAGACATATCCTGAAATTGCCCCTGAAGGAGCGAAAGTGGCGCCATGAGCCTGTCAGAAGATACCGAAATCAAGGTCCTTGCCGCCGCTAACAGGCTTGAGATTCCTACCGAATTTCATGAAGGGGTGCGTACAAACCTTGACCTTCTACGGTCGTACGCGACGCTGATTGAGGGCATGGACCTGTCCGACCGGCTTGAGCCAGCTTTCGAGTACGAGCCATGAGCGGTCTGCAGTTCCGGACGCTGGATATCGCCGCAAAGGTTCGGGGTGGTGACATTTCTGCGACTGAAGTTACCAAGGCTGTATTCGCGGATATTGCCCAGCGCGATGAGCACCTGAATTGCGTCACCCGACCGTTGACGGATCGTGCCATGGCAGCGGCTGCTGCGGTGGACGCTGCTGTTGCGGAAGGTCGTGATCCGGGAGCGCTGGCAGGTGTGCCGTTCGGGATCAAGGATCTGTTCGATGTGGCCGGTCAGGTGACAACGGCCGGATCGAAAGTTCTGGCCAATGATCCGCCTGCCACGCGGGATGCTGCCCTTGTCGCGCGCCTGATTGACGCTGGCGCCATTCCTGTTGCGCTGACGAACATGGACGAGTTCGCCTACGGCTTTGCAACAGACAACGCCCATTATGGTGTTACGCGGAATCCGCACGCGCCGGATCATCTGGCGGGGGGATCTTCGGGTGGGTCCGCCGCAGGCGTGGCGGCACGTTTGTTCTCGCTGGGGCTGGGATCCGACACGAACGGGTCTATTCGTGTTCCGGCTTCGCTGTGCGGAATCTGGGGACTGCGTGCGACGCAGGGACGGCTTCCTATTGAGGGGAGTTATCCGTTTGTCGCCAGCCTCGACACTGTTGGCCCGTTTGCCGACAGTGCGAGCGGTCTGCGTACCTGTTTCGAAGCACTGGCTCAGACTGAAAGTGAACCTGTCGATGTCGGGGCGCTGAAAGTGGCTCGTCTGGGCGGATGGTTCGCGGAGAACATGTCGGCTCCGATGGCAGATGCTGTGGACGCATTGGGCGAGCGTCTGGGTGCAACACAAACAGTCGAACTGCCGGAAGTGGCCCGTGCGCGGGCTTCGGCATTCGTCATCAGTGCATCGGAAGGTGCGGCTCTTCATCTGCATCGGTTGCGCACCCAGGCACAGGATTACGATCCCGCCGTTCGCGATCGCCTTCTGGCAGGCGCGCTTTTGCCCGCATCCCTGATTTTTCAGGCCCATCGTCTGCGGAACTGGTTCCGTGCCCGGATGCATGAGGCCTTTGCTGATGCGGATATCCTGCTGGCTCCAGCCGTTGTGGGGGAAGCGCCGCGCTTCGATCAGCCCTTGATTGAGGTGGGCGGCAAGATGGTTTCGGCACGCGCGAACCTTGGGCTTTATACCCAACCCCTTACACTGGCGGGTTTCCCGGTTCTGACGGTCCCTATGAAGACAGCGGGCCTTCCGTTGGGAGCACAGCTTATTGCACGCCCTGGCCGGGAAGACCTGCTTCTGGCTCTGGGCGAGTCCCTGGAACGGGACGGCAGCGCCGTTGCTCGTCTGGTCTGAGGATTAAAAAGAGAGCCGTCATTGAGGCGGCTCTCCTGCCAATTTTACCAGGCTGCGACAGCCCCATCACTTCTCGGGTCTGTCGCCCCTTCAAAACGTCCATTGCTGTGGCGAACGATCGCACCCGCATGTCCCATGACAGAGGACAGAGCGGGAAGTTCTTCAATGACGTGACCAGCTTTGTGGAGCGCCTGTACGACCTCCGGCGCAAAACCCGGCTCCAGTTTCAGGGACGTGCTTTCTTCGCCCCATGTCCGGCCAAGCAGCCAGCGCGGACGGCAAATGGCCTCCTGCAATGGCACCCCATAGCGTGCATATCGGCTGAAAATGGCAGCCTGCGTCTGTGGCTGTCCTTCCCCACCCATTGTTCCGTAAACCATTGTGCGTCCGTCTTTCAGGCGAGCAGCGGCAGGATTCAGGGTATGGAATGGTTTGGAACCCGGAAGCAGGCAGTTCCAGCCTGAGGGTTTGAGGCGGAAAGATGAACCGCGGTTCTGCCAGAACAGACCACTTTGGGGCAGCATCACACCAGAACCGAACTCAAAATACAGACTTTGGATCATGCTGACTGCGACGCCGTTGCTGTCAATCGCGCCCATCCACGTCGTATCGCCCCACTGGGTTTCTTCGGTCCAGGGGAAGGCTTCGGTCATCGAAATACGGGCTGCCATGCCTTCCAAGGCGTTCTGATCTGCCAGAAGAGCGCGAATGTCGGCTTCAGCGGTAGAGCGTCCGTCAATCTCGCGATTGCGATACCGGAAGGCCTGCTTGGTGGCCTCGATCAACCCATGCAGATATTCAAAGGTTTCCGGTCCTTTATGGTGGGAAAGGCGGTCTTCCAGGGCCAGAATTAACAGCGACGCTGCGCCCTGTGTGGGAGGCGCCATATTATAAAGCGTGCCCAAAGAAGTCTGGACTTCCAGAGGGGCTTTGACTTCGGCTTGATGAGTCAGAAAGTCGTCCAGACGGAGAGGGCTGCCTGCGACTTCAAGATCGGCGGCCATCCCCTTTGCCAGATCGCCTTCATAGAAGCTCCTTAGGCCATGCTGCACAAGGCTGCGAAGCGTTGCGGCAAGGAAAGGAGATGTCTGAATGCTTCCTTCTACCCATGGGGCATCCCCCGGAAGGCAGGTGGCGCGGAAGGTTGGATCACCAGACAGTTCAGCCTGTTTTGACTTGAGAAGACCCGCTTCACTCTCGGAAACCACGCGTCCTGTGCTGGCATAATGAATGGCATCGCGCAGAAGCCGCTCAAGAGGCAGATTGGGCTGATGTCCTGCGCTCTCCCTCAGTGCGGCTTCCCAGCCAGAGACCGTTCCCGCAACCGTATTTGCTGCCAGACCACCACGCCAGGGAATGATGCTGTGTCCAGCCTGTGCATAAAGATCAAGCGTTGCGTTGCGCGCGAGGCGACCACACGCATCAATCGCGATCGTTTTTCCATTGGGATATGAAATTACCCAGAACCCATCCCCGCCGAGACCAGTCATGTGTGGATAGACAGCGGCCAGGGCCGCGGCAGTTGCGACCACAGCCTCAATGGCCGTACCGCCATCTTTCAGAACATCAAGGCCTGCCTGACTGGCCAGATGGTGAGGAGATGTCACCATCCCGCGTAGAGAATTGGGTGTCTGCATGGGAAATACCGTCACGAGAGAGGGATGGGACGAAGGCGTGAAATGTGGTCACACAGCGTTCGAATCAGGAGGTCTTCCGGCCCCTGTGCTGTTTGATGACGCGTCGCGGCGATAAAATCGACGTCTGGAATAGGGGGTAGACTGTCAGGCTGGTAGACGGAGAGGCCCTCGGTTCCGCTAAGGAAGCTGGGTTGGGCTGTGACGCCATAGCCAGCGCGCACCGCAGCAAGAATGGCGCTGAGATTGCTGCTGGTGAAAGCAATATGCCAAGATTGCCCAGCACGATTGAGAGCCTCAATGGCAAGACGCCTCGTGACGCTGCCTTCAGGAAAGGTCACGAGGGGGAGGGATACGCCTTTTTCCGGCAGGGTCTCTTCCGGTCCAAACCATCTCAATTCTTCCGTCCAAAGCTTCTGGCCATGCGTTTCGGACGACCGACGCATTCCACAAAGCAGATCGATTTCGTTGTTTTCCAACAAGCGCGTCAACGACGCGCTGAGGCCAACGATCATGGTGATCTGAAGGGACGGATGAGCGGCACGGAACGTTCCCAGAATTTCGGGAAATCGCGTCAGGAGCAGGTCTTCCGTGACGCCCAGACGAATCGTGCCGCGTGGGATTCCCTTCCGAAAATAGGCAAACAGGTTGCTTTCAACCTGCAACAGTCTCTGGCCCAGCGAGACAAGGGCCATCCCGTCGTCCGTGAGCCTTACAGCCTTCGTACTGCGAGCAAGTAGGCGCGTTCCAAGCTGTTCCTCAAGCCGGCTGACATGCTGACTGATGGTGGACTGGCTGAAACCGAGCGTCTGGGCCGCAGACGTGAAATGCAGGGTTTCTGCGACAGCCAGAAATGAACGCAGATGCATGGGATCAAGATACGTTTGATCTTTCATGCGAATATGTGAGGGCAGTTTTATCACGCGGTCAACTTGATCTGATGCCGTTATGAGCGCACAGTTCGCACAAAACATGATTTCCTTCTGGCGGAGACAGAATGACAGTCCATGGAGCCCGCGCTGTTCAGCGGTGCCGCACCCTTGTTGAACCCCCTTTCAGCGAGGACGCTGGTCAACTTTTCCGTTACTGGCTCGGAACATCCTATCGGCATACGCTCGGCCAGGTCCAGATCTGGATGGAAGAGGCGGGAATGGCTGTGCGGCAGGATGCGGTCGGCAATCTGATCGGCCGTTATGAAGGAACGGACCCGGCCTCTCCAGTGCTCGTTATCGGCTCCCATCTGGATACTGTCCGGAACGGAGGCGCTTTTGACGGCAATCTGGGTGTCATGCTCGGAATTGAACTGGTGTCCGCATTGCGTGAAAACGATGTGCGTCTGCCATTTCCGATTGAAGTCATCGGGTTCGGGGATGAGGAGGGATCGCGCTTTCCCATTCCCATGATCTGTTCGCGGGCCATGACGGGTCTGATTGACGCCGTGCCGCAAGGTGTGACGGATGCTCAGGGCATGACAGTTGCGGACGCTATGGTGTCCTATGGTCTTGATCCGGCTCGGCTCAAGGATGCTGCGCGTCGGCCAGAGGACATTCTGGCTTTCATCGAACCGCATATCGAGCAGGGTCCATGCCTTGAAGCGGCGGACAGGCCCCTCGGTGTTGTCACGGCCATTGCGGCGCAGACCCGGCAGCGTGTAATTGTCAAAGGGCAGGCCGATCATGCCGGCACGACACCGATGCTGCTGCGTCGCGATGCACTGGCGGGCGCAGCTGAGATGATTCTGGCCGTTGAAAAGCGAGGCGCTTCTGGCTCTGGCAATCAGGTCGCGACGGTCGGACAGATGGATGTTACTCCCAATACGTCCAACGTCATTCCGGGCGACGTGTGGTTCTCGCTGGATATGCGGGCGGGGTCTAACGAGATTCGGGATCGTCTGGCCGAAGAAATCCGGTCCGATATCCGGCGGATTGCAGAACGTCGTGGGCTGGAGGTGTCATTCACGACACCACAACATCTTGCAGCATCCGCGTGCTCTCCTGAAATTGTCAGTCGTTTTGCTCATGCCATTGAGAAGGTGACGGGTGAGCCTGCCCCCCAACTCCTGAGTGGTGCGGGTCATGACAGCATGGCCATGGCGGGTTTTTGTCCGATGGGTATGCTGTTCATTCGCAGTCCGGGTGGATTGAGCCATCATCCGGATGAAACGGTGCTTGTGGAGGATGTCGAACTCGCCCACCGCGCCCTGCTTGCTTTCGTCAAGGAATTCCAGTCATGAGCCTGACTTACTCCCAGATTGATCCTCCCTCGCGCCTACTGATGGGTGCTGGGCCAGCCAACGTTCATCCGCGTATCCTGCGGGCCATGGCAACGGATGTGATTGGGCAGATGGACCCGGAAATGACGGCATACATGGACGAAACCATGGCGCTGTACCGGGAAGTCTTTCAGACGAAGAACCACTGGACGCTGCTGGTCAATGGTTCCGCCCGTTCCGCAATTGAGGCAGCTCTGGTGTCGCTGGTTTCGCCGGGCATGAAAGTTGTGATTCCGCGAATTGGCCGGTTCGGTCTGTTGCTGACCGAGATCGTTCATCGCTGTGGCGGTATTCCCTGCACAATTGATGTTGAATGGGGGCAGGTTGTCGATCCGGCTGCAGTTGAAGCGGCGATCATTGAACACAAGCCGGGACTGGTCGCTGCCGTTCATGGCGATACGTCCACAACGACAGCCCAGCCGCTCGAGGAAATTGGCGCCATTTGCCGTCGCCATAACGTACTGTTCTACGTGGATGCGACGGCAACACTGGGCGGCATGGAGTTCAAGACGGACGCGTGGAACATCGATGTCGCTACGGCTGGATTGCAGAAATGCCTTGGTGGGCCGCCGGGTTCCGCGCCCATCACGCTCTCTGACCGTGCCGTAAAGGCCATTTTGCGTCGTCGCCACGATGAGGCCGGGATTGCGACTGGTCAGCCACAGGGCGATGGACCGGTCATCCAGTCGAACTATTTCGATCTGGCGATGCTGATGAACTATTGGTCTCCGGCCCGGATGAACCATCACACCGAAGCGACCTCCATGCTCTATGCCTCCCGTGAGGCAGCCCGGATTGTGGTCGAGGAAGGTGTGCAGGCGCGGGTTGAGCGTCATACCCGGGCTGGGCGCGCCATGGTGGCCGGACTGCGGGCGATGGGCCTGCGTGTTTATGGTGACGATGCAACGCGCATGGCAAATGTGACAGGTGTGTGGGTGCCAGAGGGTGTGGACAATGCGCGTGTCCGGGAACTGATGCGCAAGGATTTCGAGATCGAAATCGTATCGTCCTTTGGTCCGCTGACAGGCAAAATCTGGCGGATCGGTGCCATGGGCGTGAATGCGCAGAAGCATAAGGTACTGCTCACGCTCGCTGCCTTCGAGGCGGTGCTCGCGGGCGAGGGCGTCAGCCTGCCGCGTGGTGCTGGTGTCGATGCCGCGCGTGCGGCATGGGACGCAGCCTGAAGGGCATTATGTCTTAGGGTGGTTCTTTCGACCTGAACCACTTTTCTTGCCGCCACCGCTTTCCTTGTTGACGGTGGCCCAGGCGCGGCGTTCGGCTTCTTTCTCCGAAACGCCGCGTTCTTCATAGCTTTCTTCGATATGCTGAGCCTGTCGTTTCTGCTTGTTCGTATAGGCCGACTTATCTCCGCGTGGCATGATGATGCCTCCTGAAAAGTGCGTTACCGTTTCAGGTGTACGCGGGCTAGGCGGGCCGGTTTCCCCAACTCTGCGGCAAAGCAGCGACGTTTTCACGAAATGGGAGTAATTTTTCCCTTTTCAGGGCTTGCAAAGAAAAAAATCGTCCGCTAGAACGCGCCTACCTCGATGGTAGCGCCGGTGTAGCTCAGCTGGTAGAGCACGTCATTCGTAATGATGGGGTCGGGAGTTCGAATCTCTTCTCCGGCACCATCGAGGTCTTCCTCAAAAATTCAGCCTCACTCTAGCAGTGCCAAGTGTTGCAATAGCTGAATTTTGTCATATTATTTCAAAAATAATCCTTCCGCAGCGTGCAAATCGTACGAAATGGTCCTACCTTGATCTTCGCATCCTGATGCGTAAGCCATGATGTTGCGTGCTGCACTGTCCTCTGATGGCTCCATGCGCTAGGGTAGGAGCGTCATGACTGACCGTTTTCACAAGCGCCTCTGGCAAAATGCCGTCAATCTCTCCCGGACGTCCCAGAAGCCTCACGACTCTCTTCACGTTGTAGAGGGGCTGCATGAGTGTTCGGTCTGCGGCCTGTTCCAGCGTGTTCCGAAGCTAAAACCCGGGTTTTTGGCGGAATGTCAGCGGTGTGGATCACAGATTGTCCGCCGACGAAAAACATCAGTCATTGGGGCCCCTGCGGCGTTCTGTGTGGCATCTGCTGCCTTATATGTGGCTTTGTTGATCAGTCCGCTCATGACTCTGAATGTTTATGGGCGGGAAAACACGGTCGCCCTGATGTCCGGCCCGATAGAGCTGAGCTACCAAGGGTATAATACCATGAGCCTCCTCGTGGGGCTTACAACACTGGCTATGCCCGGCGTTGTGATTGTTCTAATGGCGGCTGTTCTTTACGGCGCTTCGCGGCCTCATATGCCGGATTGGACCCCTAGACTTCTGACTTGGTACGACCGTCTGCGAGGCTGGTCGATGGTGGAAGTGTATGTTCTGGGTGTGCTCGTCGCCTATACCAAGCTGGTTGACCTTGCTCTCGTAGATTTACAGCCGGGCGTTTATCTTCTTGGTGGCCTGATGCTGACCATGGCGGCGATGGATTCCACTTTTGATGATGAGCTGATCTGGAACAATCGGGATTTGCGCAAAAGGGTAGATGGTCACCGCGGCAAGGTGCTGAACGTTGCGCAACTCGATGCGCATAAAGACCCGTTGCCTCCGGTCGAACACATGCTCTCCTGTCATGCCTGTGGGTTGGTCGTAGCCTTCGACCACGCGGTTCCGCAGGAAGCGGATATGGGGGACTGTCCTCGCTGTGACCAGATCCTTCGCCGCAGAAAGCGCCAGAGTTTGGCCTCTGCGAGCTGCTTTCTGGTTGCGGGCATTATCTTTTACATTCCGGCAAATATGCTGCCCGTCATGACTTATACGAAAGTGGGGCACGGTGCGCCGAGTACGATCATTAGTGGTGTGATTGAGCTCTGGCAGGCGGGAATGATACCGCTTTCGCTACTGGTGCTGTTTGCCAGCATTACCGTACCGGTTCTGAAGATTCTGGCGCTGAGCTTCATGATTATCAGTACCAAGCTCAGATCTCGCTGGCAGCTTCCGCTGCTTGGGAAACTGTATCGCCTGGTGGATATCATTGGCCGATGGTCGATGATCGACGTGTTCATGATTTCTATTCTTTGCGCTGTGGTGCATTTCGCTTTTCTGGCTAATGTCACAGCCGACCCTGGCATGATTTGTTTTGCACTCGTGGTCATTCTCACAATTTTTGCGGTTGAACTGTTTGATCCGCGAAGCATGTGGGATGCGGCCGGGCTGAACCAGTCTGTGCCTGAGGATGCTGCTGGGCAGGTTCGTCCGGATGCACCGATTCCTGATGGGCCTGTCCCGTCTTCCGATACCCTTCATATGGAGTCTGAACGCGCGTGAGCGATTCCCGAAATGATCGCGGGCAGCAGCCGGCATTGCCGGAGGAAGCTCCGGTGCGTCGTACCCGCTTTTCTCTGATCCTGCTGATTCCCGTGCTGGCAATTCTCATCTCCGGATGGCTTGCCTGGAAGCATTTTGCGACGCGCGGTCCGGAAATCACAATCACCTTCGATACGGCTGACGGGCTGACGCCAGGTCAGACGCAGGTGAAGAATAAAGCTGTGACTTTGGGGACGGTTCAGGAAATTACCTTGAGCAAAGACATGCGGCATGTGAACGTCAAAGTTCAGATGAACGCTAACAGCGCTCATATCCTGACAGACAACACACGGTTCTGGGTTGTTCGTCCTCGGATCAACGGAGCGAGCATCACAGGTCTGGATACGTTGATTTCCGGTGCCTACATCGCCATTGATCCTGGAACGCCCAATGGGCATTACCAAACTGAATTCCGGGGTCTTGAGTCGGTTCCTGGAGTACGTTCGGATCAGCCGGGAACGACATTCTGGCTGGTGTCACCTGCTCTCGGCTCGTTGGGGCAGGGGGCTCCAGTCTTCTTCCGTGATGTTCCTGTTGGCGAAGTTCTTGGCTACACGATGCCTCCCGGCGGAGAGGGGCCCATCGTCATACAGGTTTTCGTCAAGGCGCCTTATGACCATTATCTGCGGACAGACAGTCGGTTCTGGAATGTGTCGGGTATTCAGGTTGGGCTCGGTGCCGGTGGTCTGAAGGTGCAGATGCAGTCCATTCAGGCGCTGTTCTCTGGCGGTGTTGCCTTCGGGTTGCCTGATCGTCGTCGGGAGCTTGCAGCGCCTGTCGCGCCAGCCAATTCCGTTTTCAAGCTGTATACGAGTCAGGAAGACGCAGACAGCGCGCGTTATCATCAGCGCCTGCGTGTCGCCACTTACATCGATACGTCTGTAAAGGGGCTTGCAGCCGGTAGCCAAGTCAGCATGTTCGGGTTGCAGGTGGGAACGGTGACGGCCGTCAAGCTGCAGATTCCTTCGCCGCAGGATAAGCCGCGCGTTCGGGTGGAAATGCAGATCGAACCCGAGCGTATGATGCCGGAATGGAAAGAGAGCCAACTCGCACAGGCCAAGGAATATCTTGCGGCTTTTGTGGCTAATGGCATGCGAGCATCGGTGCAGAGTGCCAGCTTCCTGACGGGAGAGTCCATGATTGGGCTCCAGTTCGTCAAGAATGCCCCTCCTCTGGCACTGACCTACGAAGGCGATGTTGCAATCATGCCGAGCCAGCCAGGCGGGGTTGATGGCATTATGGATTCCGTCTCGACGATTACGGACAAGATTGCTGCGATGCCGCTCACCCAGATCGGGGAGCACGTCAATGATCTGATTGCTCATGCTGACGGGCGACTGAACAGTCGTGAAGTGACGCAGTCTCTCGTAGCGCTCCGCAATTCTCTTCAGCATCTGGATACGCTAACCAAGAATGCCAACCAGCACCTACCGGAGCTTCTGGCATCTCTGCAGGGGACGATGAATAACGCCCAGTCTCTTCTTGGAGCCTATGGTGGCGATACGGACTTTCATCGCAGCCTTCAGGGGATGATCACCCAGATGACACAGATGGCTCGGTCCCTGCGTCTTCTGACAGATTATCTGGACCACCATCCTTCCGCACTTATTACCGGCCGCAGGAACTGACCCATGGCACAGTTTTCGTCTTCTTCTACTCGTTTGCTGTTTGCAGGGTGCATGCTGGGTTTGATGGGTGGCTTGTCTGCCTGTAACAGTGATCCAAAGCTTTATACCCTGGCCCCGTTGCCGGGAGCCTCCCAGATGGGAGGCCCGGCAGTTGTTGAGGTTCGGACACCCGTGGTTGCGATGCGTCTGGATCGCGATACGATTGTCAGGGCAAACCAGGATTATCAGACCAAACTGGCATCGGGGGATAGCTGGAGCGAGGCTTTGCCGAATATGATCGCTCACACATTGACGACCGATCTGGCTCAGCGTCTGCCGGGGACGACCGTGTTTGCTCAGGACGATGCGGTGACAACAACGCCGTCAGCTTATGTCGAAGTGACGGTTCGTAATTTTGAAGCGGATGCGGCAGGGCATGCTTTGATCATGGGAATGCTGTCAGTGCATCCTGCTGGAAAGATGATTGGCCCGGTTCTCACGCAGCCCTTCGTCTGGAAGTCTTCTGAGACGGTGGACAAAGACACGGTGAAGCTGACTGCCGCTTTGAGTCAGGGGCTGTCCGTGTTGGCGGACCAGATTGCGGCTCAAGTAAGAGCGCTGCCAGCGCCTGTGAAGTGAGACTTTCGTATATAATCCAATAAAAAAGGCTCCCGGGTGGGAGCCTTTTTTTGTGCAGTGCAAACTACAATGGTGGAAGCCTAGAGCTTTTCGACCTGATTGTAGTCCAGATCCACCGGGGTCGAACGACCGAAGATGGAAACGCTGACCTTGAGACGCTGGCGCTCTTCGTCGACTTCCTCGATCATGCCGGTGAAGGACGTGAAAGGGCCATCGGCCACACGGATCTGTTCGCCGATCTCGAAGGTCAGAGCAGAACGCGGACGCTCCACACCTTCCTGAGCCTGCTTCATGATCCGGTCTGCTTCTGCAGAAGTAATAGGTGTCGGACGGTTGCGGGTTCCGAGGAAGCCTGTGACCTTTGGAGTGTCCTTGACGAGATGCCAGGCATCGTCCGTCAGTTCCATCTTTACGAGAACGTAGCCCGGAAAGAACTTGCGCTCGGCATTGACCTTACGGCCACGACGCATCTCGGTCACGTCTTCAGAAGGAACAAGAATTTGTTCGAAATGGTCAGACAGGCCTTTCTGTGCAGCCTGTTCCTGAATGTGGCTCGCGATCTTTTTCTCGAAGCCGGAATAGACATGCACAACGTACCAACGCTTTGCCATGGTGCGGACCTAGCCTCCAACGCCAAAAAGTTCGCGGACGCCCAGGCCGATAACCTGATCCACGATGAAGAAGAAGATGCAGGTCACAGTAACCATGGCCAGCACCGCACCCGTCGTGATGAGGGTGTTGCGATGTGTAGGCCAGGTAACCCGTTTTGCCTCATTGCGCACGTCCTTGAGGTACGTGCCCAGATTGAAGCCGGATCCGTTTTTGTGAGGCGCCGTCTTCCGCGACTCGTCTTTCGGGGTAGTGACCGACACCATCGTCCTCGAATCAAATGAAAATCCGCATCCCGGTGCCGGAAAAGCCATCCGGGAAAACGGGGTGGCAGGGGCGGAGGGTCTCGAACCCACAACCTTCGGTTTTGGAGACCGACGCTCTAGCCAATTGAGCTACGCCCCTATCATCGTGCGTGATCATTTACATGATACGCCAACGACAGTGGGCGGAAAAGATAATGTTCGGAGATGAAAGTCAAGGGCCTGAAGTGAAAATGGTATCATATTTTCATTTCCGACATTCCCCTCTTGCGGACACATCGAAAACTGGAGTATGACACCGGCGACCTAAGGGCGGGCGTAGCATAGTGGTAATGCAGTAGCCTTCCAAGCTTCTGAGGAGGGTTCGATTCCCTTCGCCCGCTCCATTAAGGTCCATCTCCTGACAATTTGTTTGATTCCTGCCGCGTAGCCAAGGCGGTGCGTGGCTGTGTAAGTTGCCTGACAAGTAGGACTAATTCTTATTTCCGGCTGCATGGCCATGAGGCTTTGAGAAAGCCGGTGACGCCCAGGTTGTGTCTTGCACGCATTTCCGAACAATTCTTGGGTCAAGTAAAGCTCCATGTGGCGATGCCAGCCTTTGACCTGGACGGTTTCACCCGCGTCGTCACACTCGTGGAACCGAAGTGTCCGTGTGGGCAATATTTTGTCCGCTGAGGGGGCGAGGTCTCCTCACGGAGGCGGGAAAATTGCAGTGCATAAAATACATCGCGCCATCAGTATTGGTTAGCGATCTTGGCGGGGTCGGTGCGTGGCGGTGGTAAGTGTCATATGGAAAATTGATATGGCCAATGGTGCTTGTACGAACCAAAACGGCAGGCAGAACCCGAAAAATGCAAACATGTGTAGTTCAGGGATCGGTTTGCGGGCTCCTCTCGGTTGCGCTTGATCGTGATCGCGTGCTAGAGGCGGCGCCAAGTGGAGGACCGGGTTTCAGACGAATCCTGTGCAGGGTCGTGTGTGCCTGATCCTATACGGATTTGGAAGCAAGGGACCGGATAAGCCGGTTCCGGCCGCATCCTGCGGCGGAAAAGTGAGACGGAACACGCGTGTGACGGTGACACAGGTGCCGCAGATGGGACCCACAGGGGGCTTGGCTCAACGCTATGCCCGGGCGCTTTACGACTATGCCTCGGAACAGGGAGCACTCTCTGACGTCCTGGCTCAGGTTCAGGGGCTTCGCGATGCGATTTCCCAGAGCGCTGATCTGCGGACATTCCTTGCAGATTCTCGCCTTGATGCACACCGCTCCAGCGAAGTCGCTGGCGCCCTGACTGAGAAGCTCGGTTTTGGGGATGCTGTCCGTCGTTTTGTAGGCGTCATTGCCGCAAACCGTCGCCTTGCTGATCTCGCTGCCATCCTGGATGGCGTGCTGGCTCTTGATGCCAGCCTTCGTGGCGAGACCGTTGCAGAAATCCGTTCCGCACAACCTCTTACAGACATGCAGCGTAGCCAGCTTCAGGCCCGTCTGGCCGAAGCTGGCTACAGCCGCGTGTCCATGATCGAACGTACGGATGCTTCCTTGATCGGTGGCATGACGGTACGTGTCGGTTCTACACTGTTTGATACTTCGATCGCCGGGCGCCTGACCCGCCTGCAGAACGCCATGAAGGGAGCCGCGTGATGGATATCCGTCCCGCTGAGATTTCGGACATCCTCAAGCAGCAGATCGCGTCTTTCGACAAGGTCGAGACCGTTTCCGAGACGGGCACGGTCCTGTCGATCGGTGACGGCATTGCTCGTGTGTACGGCCTGACGAATGTCATGGCTGGCGAAATGGTCGAGTTCGAAGGAACCGGCCTCAAGGGCATGGCTCTGAACCTCGAAGCTGACAATGTTGGCGTCGTGATTTTCGGTGACGGCGACGAAATCCGTGAAGGTGACACGGTTCTTCGTACGAAGGCTGTGGTCGAAGTTCCGGTTGGCAAGGGCCTTCTTGGTCGCGTTGTTGATGGTCTCGGTAACCCGATCGATGGTCGTGGCCCCCTGGTGGACGTGGAATACCGTCGCGCCGAGGTCAAGGCTCCCGGCATCATGCCGCGTCAGTCGGTCAGCGAGCCGATGCAGACGGGTATCAAGGCTATTGACGCCCTGGTTCCGATCGGGCGTGGCCAGCGTGAGCTGATCATTGGTGACCGTCAGACCGGCAAGACCGCAATTCTGGTGGACACGATTGTCGCCCAGAAGCCGGTCAATGCTGAAGGCGACCCGAAGAAGTCCTTGTACTGCATCTATGTTGCAGTCGGTCAGAAGCGTTCCACGGTTGCAAACCTGGTTCGTACGCTGACGGAACAGGGCGCAATGGAATACTCCATCGTTGTGGCTGCTACGGCCTCTGACGCTGCCCCGATGCAGTATCTGGCACCGTACACCGCCTGCACCATGGGCGAGTACTTCCGCGACAACGGCATGCATGCTCTGGCCTGCTACGATGACCTGTCCAAGCAGGCTGTCGCCTATCGCCAGATGTCCCTTCTTCTGCGTCGTCCGCCGGCACGTGAAGCGTTCCCGGGTGACGTGTTCTATCTGCACTCCCGTCTGCTCGAGCGTGCTGCCAAGATGTCCGACGCCAATGGCGGTGGCTCCCTGACGGCTCTGCCAGTCATTGAGACGCAGGCTGGCGATACGGCTGCTTACATCCCGACGAACGTGATCTCCATCACGGACGGTCAGATCTTCCTTGAGACGGATCTGTTCTACAAGGGCATCCGTCCGGCCGTGAACGTCGGTGGTTCCGTGTCCCGTGTTGGTTCTGCCGCCCAGATCAAGGCGATGAAGCAGGTCGCTGGCAAGATCAAGCTGGAGCTGGCTCAGTATCGTGAAATGGCTGCGTTCTCGCAGTTCGCTTCCGATCTCGATGCAGCAACCCGCAAGCAGCTTGAGCGTGGTGCACGCCTGGTTGAGCTCCTGAAGCAGCCCGAGACGTCTCCGCTGCCAGTTGAAGAGCAGGTTGTGGTTCTGTTCGCCGGAACACGCGGATATGTCGATCCGGTTGCTGTGGATAAGGTTGTGGCTTACGAAGCTGCCCTGCTGACAGAAATGCGTGGCGCTGGCGCCTCCATCCTGACGGCTATCCGCAACGATCGCCAGATCAAGCCGGAGACGGAAGGCAAGCTCAAGGAGCTGCTGGAAGCTTTCGGTAAGCGCTTTGCAGCCTGAGGATAGTCCATGCCCTCGCTGAAGGAACTGCGCGGTCGGATCACAGGCGTCAAATCGACGCGCAAGATCACGAACGCCATGAAAATGGTCGCAGCTTCAAAGCTGCGACGCGCCCAGTCCCAGGCTGAGGCGGCTCGTCCCTATGCTGAGGCCATGGGCCGCATGATGGCGGAACTGGCAGCGGCAAGTCGTGGGTCAGATGTGTCCAGCCTGCCTAAGCTTCTGGGCGGAACCGGTAAGGATCAGGTTCATCTTGTGGTGATCCTGACGTCTGATCGTGGTCTGGCCGGTGGCTTCAACGCCAATATCGTCCGAAGTGCGCGTCAGCTGATCCGCACATTGCAGGACGAAGGTCGGACTGTTCGTCTCCTGCCGGTTGGTCGCAAAGGTGCGGATATTCTTGCGAAGGAATATCCGGATCTGGTTGTCGAGCGTGTGGCTGGTACGGAAGGGCGTGATGTCGGCTTCGACAAGGCTGAGTATGTGGGCAAGAAAATTGTCTCCATGCTTGAGGCTGGCGAAATCGATCGCTGCACGTTGATCTACAACCGCTTTGTCAATGCGATGTCGCAGATTGCCATTCAGCTTCCGCTGGTGCCGCTGTCTGTTGCGGAAAATGACAACGTGGACACGTCTGCGGATGCAGCCCAATACGAATTCGAGCCCGATGAGGCTACGCTGCTGGCCAACCTCCTGCCACGCAATCTCCAGGTGCAGATTTTCTCTGCTCTTCTGGAAAGCGCAGCAGGTGAGCAGGGTGCGCGGATGACTGCCATGGACAATGCGAGCCGGAACGCCAGCAAGGCAATCGACCGTCTGTCCCAGAAGTACAACCGTACACGCCAGGCCAACATTACCAACGAACTGATCGAGATCATCTCCGGCGCAGAAGCCGTTTGAGATCACGCAGGAGACGAACCGATGTCTGAGACTCTTAACCCTTCTGCCCCGGCTGCAAACAATGTCGTCGGTCGTGTCACGCAGGTGCGTGGCCCGGTTGTCGATGTGCAGTTCGAAGGCACCCTCCCGCATATCCTGAACGCTCTTCATGTTCAGAACGGCGATCAAACGCTGGTTCTGGAAGTCGCGCAGGAAATCGGTGAGCGCCAGGTTCGCTGCATTGCCATGGACACGACGGACGGCCTGAGCCGTGGCGCCGAAGTCCGTGACACGGGCACGCAGATCATGGTTCCGGTTGGCCCGGCTACCCTCGGCCGTATCCTGAACGTCATTGGTGAAGCCATTGACGAGCGTGGCCCGATTGTCAGCGACAAGCATTTCCCGATCCATCGTAAGGCCCCGGCTTTCGAAGATCAGGCTGCTGCTTCCGAGATTCTCGTGACCGGCATCAAGGTCGTTGATCTTCTCTGCCCGTACCTGAAGGGTGGTAAGATCGGTCTGTTCGGCGGCGCTGGCGTTGGCAAGACGGTTATCATCCAGGAACTCATCAACAACATCGCGAAGGCACACGGTGGCGTGTCCGTGTTCGCAGGTGTGGGTGAGCGTACCCGTGAAGGTAACGACCTGTATTTCGAAATGCAGGACGCCGGCGTTATCAAGATCGGTGAAGACGGTTCCACGGAAGGCTCCAAGGTTGCGCTGGTCTATGGCCAGATGAACGAGCCGCCGGGAGCACGTGCCCGCGTTGCCCTGACGGGTCTGTCGCTTGCGGAATACTTCCGTGACGAAGAAGGTCAGGACGTTCTGTTCTTCGTGGACAACATCTTCCGCTTCACGCAGGCTGGCTCTGAAGTGTCCGCCCTGCTGGGCCGTATTCCTTCCGCCGTGGGCTATCAGCCGACGCTGGCAACGGAAATGGGCGCCCTTCAGGAGCGCATCACGTCCACAAAGAAGGGCTCCATCACGTCCGTTCAGGCCGTGTATGTCCCTGCTGACGATCTGACCGATCCGGCACCTGCTGCGACCTTTGCTCACCTTGATGCCACGACGGTTCTGAACCGTTCGATCGCAGAAATGGGCATCTATCCGGCTGTTGACCCGCTGGACTCCACGTCCCGCTCGCTCGATCCGAAGATCGTCGGTCAGGAACACTACGACATCGCTCGTAAGGTTCAGCAGACGCTCCAGACCTATAAGGGTCTGCAGGACATCATCGCGATCCTGGGCATGGATGAGCTGTCTGAAGAAGACAAGAAGATCGTTGGCCGCGCCCGTCGCATCCAGCGCTTCCTGTCCCAGCCGTTCCATGTGGCAGAAGTCTTCACGGGTGCACCTGGTAAGCTGGTGGCACTGGAAGACACGATCCGTTCCTTCAAGGCTGTTGTGAACGGTGAATATGATCACCTGCCAGAAGGCGCGTTCTACATGGTTGGCGACATCGACGAGGCCATCGCCAAGGCCGAAAAGATGAAGCAGGAGGCCTGATCCTGATGCCCCTACGCATCGAGATCGTCAGCCCGGAAAAGCGCCTTGTTGACCGTCAGGTCGACATGGCGGTGGTCCCGGGCATGGAGGGCGATATTGCAGCCATGCCGGACCGTGCACCGCTGATGCTTCAGCTGCGTGGTGGCGTTGTTGCCCTGTACGAAGGCGACAAGATTATCGATCGTTACTTCGTGAGCGGCGGTTTCGCAGATATGGGCGCAGAGCACTGCACCATTCTGGCTGATTCCGCCCAGCTCATGAGCGAACTGTCGGCCGATGAAGCGCGTGACCGTCTGCGCGATCTGGAGACCACATGGGCCCAGATCGAGCCGAACGATGTTGATACGCATGACCGCCTCAGCCGTGAAATCCAGAGCGTTCGCGCAGAACTGGAAGCGGCTGGAGGGGATGCTTCGGTCTAAGGCCGAGCTCATCATCTTTGAATAACAGAAAACCCGCCTGGTCAGTTTGACTGGGCGGGTTTTTCTTTGTCTGGCACCTTCCTGTATGCTCCTCCGAACTTTACCGAGTGATGGTGGCGCGTAATGACGGACTCCTCTCCTGAGACTGCAATCCTGACTGAAGATCTGGCTCCTGCCTCTCCGCAGTCGATTGAAAGCGTGACGGAAGAGGCCTCTGTGCCAGAGACAGAAGCAACACCAGAGCTACCTGCTGAACCCTGTCTTGAACTGAATGCGGTTCTTCGAGAGAGCGTCAGTAGTGCCCTCTGGGAAAACAGTGTTCCGGTTTTGCTGGAGCTTTCTCTTCGTAATCTCTCGGATCGTGAGTTCAGGGATCTCGAAATTACGTTGGATTGTCAGCCGAGTGTGCTGCGTCCCACATGCTGGCGGGTACAGTCTCTAGGGGCCGGACAGTTTCAGACGATAGATCGTCTGGATGTTGAACTTGATGGCGCGTTTCTTGCGTCTCTCAGTGAGGCGGCACGGGCAGAAGTCAGGCTGAGAGTTTCTGAAATCCAGCCAGATGGATCTCGGGAAGAACTTCTGGACCGTGTTTTTCCCCTGACGGTGCGTTGCCGGAGCGAATGGGGTGGCTTGCAGGGGCTACCGGACCTTCTGGCGGCTTTTGTTCTTCCTAATGATCCGGCCGTGGCAAAAATTCTTCGTTCGGCCTCTGCTCTTTTGCAGGAAGCAGGTCAGTCGCCGTCACTTGAGGGGTATCAGGGCGGTCGCAAACGCGCCTGGGAACAGGCACAGGCCATCTGGTGTGCAATTGCCGCGCTGAAGATTACCTATGTGAGCCCACCGGCGTCTTTTGTAGAAGATGGGCAACGGGTTCGCCTTCCAACCCAGATTGTCGAGGAGCGTCTGGCAACCTGTCTGGATACGGCCCTTCTGTTCGCAGGCTGCCTGGAAGCGATCGGGCTGAGGCCTTTGCTGATCATGCTTAAAGGTCATGCCTTTACAGGTTTCTGGCTGTCGCGCGAGCAGTCCGGCACATCTGTGCTGCAGGACTTGCCCGGCCTACGAAATCGTGTGGCCCTTGATGATGTCTGTGTTTTTGAGACGACCTTTGTGACCGCCGCGGCCTGTCCGACGTTTTCCAAAGCCTGTGAGAATGGGTTGGCCCAGCTTCAGGACGGGGAAGAGTCCTCAAAATTCGAAGACGTTATTGATATCCATCGCGCACGTTTGCGTCGTATTCGTCCGCTTTCACAGATTGTAGTGGCAGCAGAGACACCTGAAGCAGATCAGGCCGAAGAGACTGTTGCCCCGCTGTTGCAGGCAGCCCCGGCTCTTCGCGAAGAGTTGGGAGATCATGACGAGGAAGATACGCCCCAGAGTCGGCTGGAACGCTGGTGCAAGCGGCTTCTGGATATTTCAGGCCGTAGCCGGCTTCTGAATCTTCCTCGCTCTGAGAAACAGATTATCGAAATCTGCTGTGCGGACCCGGGGAAACTTGAAGATCGCCTTGCAGAAATGCGGGGAGGTGAGCGCAAGCCTGCTCTCAGGCTGCGTGCACGGCCAGAACTGATGGATGGGGCGGACCCCAGAAGTGCGAACATCCATCAGCACCGTCATCATGACGATCAGCATCGTACGATAGCGGCAGAAGCGCTGGAGCATGGCGAACTTCTGGTAGCGCGTGAAGAGGCCGGACTTCAGCTCGCCCTGACCGAGATTTATCGCAAGGCGAAAGCGGCTGAGCAGGAGGGAGGCGCGAACACGCTTTTCCTGACCTTGGGTGAATTGGTGTGGGAGCCGCGCGGGAAAGACCGCAAGGCTCGGGCACCATTGATTTTGGTGCCGGTCATTCTGGAGCGCAGCAGCGTAAACGCGCCTTTCCGCTTGCGGGCGCATACAGATGAAAGTCGGGTCAACGGCAGCCTTCTGGAAGTTCTGCGGCAGGATTTTGCCATGCGGTTTCCGGAGCTTGAAGGCGAACTGCCTCATGATGAAGCCGGGTTGGATGTCGGGAGAATTTTCGATATTTTCCGGGCCAAGATCCGCCAGCTCCCGCAATGGGAAGTTGAGGAACGCGTTTGCCTGACGACGCTGTCGTTCGCAAAATTCCTGATGTGGAAGGATCTGCAGGAACGTCAGGAAGCATTGCGGATCAATCCGGTGGCCAGCCGACTTCTGGATGGCGTGTCGGAAACAGAGGACGCTGGATCTGCCTTTCCGAAAGCGATGTTTGATGAAGCGTCGCCGCTGGACGATGTGCTGGATGAGGCATCGCTTCTGTGTCCGTTTGAAGCAGATTCTTCCCAACTTATGGCTGTGGCCCGGGCGGCTGCGGGTGAGAATTTTGTTCTGATCGGGCCGCCGGGAACCGGTAAAAGCCAGACGATTGCTAATATTATCGCGGACACATTGGGACGCGGTAAAACGGTTCTCTTCGTTGCGGAAAAGCGGACCGCGCTTGAGGTTGTGCGCAATCGTTTGCGCTCTGTGGGACTGGGTGAGTTCTGTCTGGACCTTTTTTCGCCTCAAGCAGGCCGCGGAGCCGTCCTGGAGCAGTTCCAGCAGGTGCAGTCCGTGCGGGAGGAATTTTCGGCGGCTGAATGGACCTCCGCTCAAAGTCGCCTCATGGCGGTCCGGCGGGATCTGAATGCGTATGTGCATGATCTTCACCGCCGATGGCGAAATGGCTGGACGCCCTATCGGGCTATTGGTGTTGTGCTGGAAGCGGACAGAAACGGGACTTATCCGATTGCGCTCAACTGGGCTGGCCCGGAAGTTCACACGGAGGAAGACTGGGAACGCCTGAAGAGCGTCACGAGCCTTCTTTCCAGTCTGTATCTTCGGTTTGGAAGAGAGGCGCTGTCACCGCGCCTTTCAGGGATCGAGCAGGAAGACTGGACGTCCCGTTGGCAGGACCAACTGCTTCAGCAGGCGCAGAAACTGAAATTGCAGGCGGAAAGTCTTTCCAAGGTCGCAAGAGAGCTTTGTCACGCTCTGGGCCTCGCGGGGGACGCTCTTTCATGGGTATTTCTGCAGCGCCTTGAACGCCTGTGTCAGCTGATCCGCCGACCTGAAGCTGCAGTTGGTGCTTGGGCGCTCTCGGACGATGCAGCGGAAAATGTAAAACCTGTTCTTGCCGAACAGAGTCGTGTCGCTCGACATCGCAGTCTGGTGCATGAACTTTCGGTCGATTGGGAACAGGCAAAAACGCTTCCACTGGCTGAACTCCAGCGCGCCTGGAAAGACTCCGAAGAAAAATGGCTTTTGTCCCGACGCAGTGCTCAGAAAGCGGTTCGCCGACAGTTGGAGGGCAGTGCAAAAGGGGCCTTGCCGGAAGATCTGGGGGACGAACTTAGCCGCCTGGTTGAACTGTCCGCGCTGGAGCAGTCTCTGACAGCGGCATTGCATCGCGAACATGTGGGTTCATTGTGGCAGGGGCTTTCTACAGATTTCGCCAGGATCGAAGCGACGCTGGCCTGGGGGACGGAAATGAGGGTGGCCTTGGCCAGTTGTGTTCCGGATGTCTCGGGGCTTTTGTCCGTACGGCGTCATCTCCGCGAGCTTCTGACAGAAGGGCGAGACCTGCTGGCCGAGAGCGGCCCAGTCGGGCAAAAAATATCGGTGTTCCAGCAGGCTTTCTCGGAAGCTGGCGCGGACATGCAAACACTGAACGAGTTGGCGGGCAGTGATGTTCTGGCCATTGAACCTGATGGTGGGGATTGGTTGAGCCGTCTGGGGCAGCGCCTTTCCGGCTGGATTGAACAGGGGCGCGGTCTACGAGACTGGTGTGCCTGGCGTAAAGCCTGCCATGAGGCCGAACATCTGGGTCTTGCGCCGATAGTGGATGCGTTGCTTGCAGAGCGCGTGGCTGCGGAAAGTCTTCAGGCTGTTCTGGAAGCAGCATACGCTCGATGGTGGCTGGCGGCGGCCGTTGATGAGCAACCGAGACTGCGGGGTTTTGTCGCTGCTGCTCACGAGGAGCAGATCGGGCAATTCCGGGCGTGGGATAAAGATGCTGCGGGTCTGGCTAAACGTCTGATCCGCGCGCGTTTGTGTGGCAGTCTTCCCGGCGAAGAGACGCGGCGGCAGGATGCACAATATGTGATGATCCATCGTGAGGCGCAGAAAAAAGCGCGTCATATGCCCATTCGTCAGTTGGCTTCCGTGGCGCCGCGGGCGGTTCGCGCGCTGACACCCTGCTTCATGATGAGCCCTCTTTCTGTGGCGCAGTATCTGCCGCCAGACAGTGAACCTTTTGATCTCGTCATCTTCGATGAGGCTTCCCAGATCCCGACATGGGATGCCATCGGTGCCATTGGTCGCGGGCGACAGGTCATTGTCGTGGGAGACCCAAAGCAGCTTCCACCGACCAGCTTCTTTTCCCGGAGTGAGAACGAGGAAGAGGACGGTGAGCTTTGCGACATGGAGTCGATTCTCGATGAATGTCGTGCGGCTGGTGTGCCGGAGATCAGCCTGAAATGGCATTACCGCAGCCGGCATGAGAGCCTGATCGCCTTCTCGAACATTCAGTATTACGGCGGGGATCTGATTACCTTCCCGTCAATCGTGACGAAGGATCAGGCCGTTTCATTTAGGTTTGTGGAGGACGGCAATTACCAACGTGGTGGAAGCCGAACCAATCCTGCCGAAGCGCGTGCGGTGGCGAATACTGTCGTGGCGCATCTGAAGAGTGACGGCGCAAAATCCATTGGTGTCGTGACGTTCAATGGAGAGCAGCAGACCCTCATCACGGATCTCCTTGAGAAGGCTCAGAGGGAGGATTCGTCTCTTGTCCCGTTCTTCAGCGAAGAGTGTGCAGAGCCAGTCCTGATCCGGAATCTGGAGAATGTGCAGGGTGAAGAGCGGGACATCATGTTCTTCTCTCTGACATACGCCCCTGAACTGAAAGGCGCTCCGTATGTGTCCTTCGGGCCGCTGAACCGGGCAGGGGGTGAACGACGTCTAAATGTGGCTGTCACGAGAGCGCGGGAAAAGCTGGTCGTGTTCGGGTCACTCCGGGCCGAACAGATCGACCCTTCCAGAAGCTCTGCCGAGGGCGTGCTGCATCTCCGCAAGTTCCTGACATTTGCCGAACATGGTGCAGGCGCTCTGACGGGTCTTCATCAGGGATCAGTAGGAGAGGCGGATAGTCGTTTCGAACTGGAAGTCGCAGCTTTGTTGAGGCAGCGCGGGTGGGACGTCCGTCCGCAGATTGGTGTTTCCCGGTTCCGGATTGATCTGGGTGTTGTGGACCCGGACATGCTCGGATGTTTCCTGGCCGGTGTTGAATGTGATGGCGCGACCTATCACCGGAGCGCCACTGCGAGGGATCGCGACAGATTGCGGCAGGCCGTTTTGGAAACTTTGGGATGGGTGATCCTGAGAGTCTGGTCCACTGATTGGTGGTTGAATGCATCCAGGGAAGTCGAAAGATTGGATCAGGCCTTGAAGCAGAGGCTTGAGGTCATCAGGACAGAACGTGCGCCCATAATCGAAGAGTGTCAGTTGTCCGAAGCTACCGAGCCGCAGTTGGCAGAGGGCGTGCATGAAGAACCGGTCCTTTATGCGGGCTTTGCGGTGGATGCTTCACAGGCGGCGGACGTTGTTAAGGCTGAGAGTGAGACAGACGGGGAGATTTGTGCGGTCGCTGATGGAAGCCGCTTTGGAGATGAGGATTATCTGCCAACGCTCCAAAATCTGATCCGTCAGACTATCGAACAATCAGGTGTTGTTCATGAAACAGCTCTGATCCAGCAGATTGCCAGACTTCATGGGTTTGCTCGGGCCGGTCGCCAGATTCGCGAGCGAGTGCTTACGGCCGTTCCGGCCACATTGGGGCGTACAGAGGAAGAAGTTGGGACGTTCTTCTGGGAAACGAAGGAAGCGCCTTATGGCCTTGTTATATTCCGTCGTCCGGCTGCAGGAGAAAGCATCGATCCAGCTCAACTGCCGCTTCAAATGCTGAAGGCACTGGCTGATGAGTTCCGTGCCAAGGGATTGGATGAAGAGAACGCCCTTGGGGAAATGAGAAAAGCCTGCGGTCTGGGGCGTATGGGCCCTGCAACGAGACTGCGCTTTCAGGAAGCGTGGCAGCTTTCTGGGGCGAATAAGGAACTTTGAGAAAAAAGAGACGTCAGAATGCATTTTCTGGCGTTTTTTTTTTAGTTTTTTAGTTTTGTTTTGTGAATGGAAAGTGTGTGTAAGGTTTGAATGTGTAGGGAAACTGTGGGTTTGTGGTGTGGATAACCTTGATA